>CANPJW010000026.1 GCA_947574505.1 uncultured Bacteroides sp.
ATCCGTTACCTAAGAAGTAACAGGCGTTTATTACCGCTGGTTACCAATACATTACACTAAAATTATCTGCCTGCGCAGTAGTTCCTTACGTAAGATAAATTCCCTTTATTTACCTTTGTACGTTCTTCAAGTCCGAAGCCTTTCAAGTAGATTTGTGTGGTTTTTATAGATTTATGCCCCAATGATTCACTAATCATTTCAATTGAGACTCCCCGGTATTTGGCGGTAGTAGCCCAGGAATGCCGGAGCGTATAGGAAGAAACCGGAGATTTCAGATGCAACGCTCTTGCCAAATCCTTTAAATTACTATTAAACCGGCGGAGAGCGGACTGATATTCCCGGAAAGCACGCTCATCTTTCCGTCTCTTGTCGCCACGGAGAATATCAAACAGATAATCCGGGCAATCGGGCAAAGAATCCTGCTTGTTCCGTAGTTGCTCAATCATCTCCCTTGCGCTGTCCAACACCTCCACGCTCATGGGAGTCTTGGTCTTGACACGGTTATAACGCAGCACATTGCTGTCCAAAGACGACTTCTCCAGGTGAGCCAAGTCGGCGAACGACATTCCGCAAAACTGAAACATCAGGGCGGCAATGGCTTGCGTACGACGTAAACGTTCCGACTTCGGGTCTTCATACAGAAGTTTGTGCAGTTCGTCAATCGGCAACGCTTTTTTCTGACGGACATCGACCCCCGTATAGACATCACCGAACAGTCGCGGCACGTAAGGGGTATTCCCAGCTTCCACTCCCCGATTGTAAATGCTACGGAGCATACGCATATACGTAGAAATCGTATTGGGCTTCAAGCCACACTCATAAAGATACTGCCCGTAGCATCGTAAACGTCCACGGGTGACTTGTCTGAACGACACATTGGACATGCCGCAGAATTTGCTGAAAGAAAAGAGGGCGTTTTTATAAACATGCGCCGTGGAATGGCGCCCCTCCTCTCGCAAACGACCGATGTAGAGCTCTCCACACCGGCTAAATCCATTTTTACTTGTCATTTGCATCACTAGTTATTTTATATATATACCATTTGGCAAGCGGCAAAAAAACAAATCTTTTCGCAGCTTTATCGCACACTTGCCAAAGTATGTTTCAATATTTAATATTTTTAACTAAAGTAAAAATTAGCAAATTATGACTAGTAAAAAGACACCCAAAAGAGAAGCGAAAACTCGAGTAAAAAACAATGTCCAAAATCGGAAAAAGAGTGGCGACAGATGTAAGAAAACGGAAATCATCAGCAGAGATGAACTGGAAAAAAGAGGTGGGCTGACCGGAGATGAAACGGCACTTTTCACGGTATATCTGCAAAAATTTGACAAGGGAGATGTCCATATGAAATACTCCAAAAAGCTAAAAGATTTAGCCAAACACATCCATGAAAAAGAGCACTTGTACGTCCCAAAGCAAGGTGGGTATAAGTTAATGGAAGTCAGCAGTATAGAAACAGAGTTATCCGTAATCAGAGGAGTTCTCCGGGAGCAGCGGGAAGAGAAGGAAAGACAGGCTAAAGAGAAAGGTTCTAATAAGTTTTTACAAAAATAATTGTGCGATTGAGATGCAAACTCTACTTTTGCCATCGTTTTCCGCCGGCTGAAAAACAGTAAACTTTTACCAGAAAAATAGTGACGCTATCCGGTCGCGATGGCGTCACTATGAGACGAGGATAGTGACGCTATATCTGCAGCATACCGTCACTATCCCGAGAGGGAGAAGTTTATGCAATAAACACGAGTGATCAAATTAAAAAAATTTAGACAATGAGAAGAAATTGTAAGAAAAAAAAGTCTGAGGACTACATGTCAGTATGGAAAAAACGTATTGCCGCCGAAAAAGGAATTTCGGAAATATGTGCGGAAAGAATCGTACTGAAGTGTATGGGACTGGTAAAGCGCATGCTATATGGAAATGTAATGATAGCTTTCCAGAAACAGGACGGAACATTCTGCCTGGAAAAAGGCACGCTGGTGGGATACGAAAAATTCTTTCATCGGGAGTTCAAGTTAACAGTAAAGCAGGAGTCTGTTGTCTACTGGAGTGAGGAACAACAAGGATGGAGAAGATTCAGAATCAGTAACCTGATGGATTGGAAAGCAATCGTTTAATTTATAGTAAAAAAACATTAAACCATGAGTATAATAAACAAAGGAATCTCCTATTTTCCTACCCCGGCCAACTTTTTCGATGAAGAAACTATAGAATTGCTGGAAGCAAAATTTGGCGTTTTAGCCTCTTATGTCGTTCTGCGATTACTTTGCAAAATCTATAAAGAGGGATATTACATCTCCTGGGGAAAAGAACAAAGCCTGATTTTCGTCCGTAAAGTGGGTGGCGGGATTAATGAGGAAATGATGGTAAAGATTATGGAACTGCTATTGGAAAAGGGATTTTTCCATAAGGAGACTTACGAGCAATATGGTGTACTGACCTCGGAACGGATTCAGGAAGTATGGTTCGAAGCGACTATACGGCGGAAAATAGACTTTTCCCAATTACCTTATATATTAGAGACAAAAAGGAGAAAAGGGAAACAAAAGGAGGTGACGAACAATGAAAATGCAGACATTTCTTCGACTCAAGAGGGCGTGAATCCGGAAAATGAGGACATTTACGGACAAACTAAACTAAAGCAAACTAAACTAAATCCTGAGGAAGAAGAAAGAAACGATGCTTCGTTTGAAATTCCGGAGTATGCCTACAATCAGGCTACGCACAACATAGCCGGGCTGATAGAAAGCCTGAAATGCCACAAAGTGACGAATCCGAAAGAGAGACAGACGATTCTCCGGATGTCGGATTATGGCAGGAAAGGTACTCAGGTGTGGAAACTGCTTTCCAATACGTCCTGGAGCAAAATCGGAGCGCCGGGGAAATATATCATTGCGGCGTTAGCCGGCGGACGGAAACAAGCCGGATGATAAAAAGCTGATAAAAAAGGTACGAAAAATCTGTGCTTTTCACAAATTCTTCGTACCTTTACACTCCGGTAAAACAAGTTCTATCCACATAAAATATAACAAAATGGAAAACAGTAGTTTAGTAACCATTGCCGAACATTCTAAAGAAAAAATCCTCTACATGCTCGAAATGGCGAAGCAGTTTGAAATGAACCCCAACCGCCGGTTATTGCAAGGAAAGGTTGTAGCAACCCTGTTCTTCGAGCCTTCCACCCGCACCCGCCTGAGTTTTGAAACAGCTGCCAACCGTCTCGGCGCACGGGTTATCGGATTCACTGACCCCAAAGCAACCAGTTCTTCCAAGGGGGAAACACTCAAAGACACGATTATGATGGTGAGCAACTATGCGGACATTATCGTCATGCGCCATTATCTCGAAGGAGCGGCACGATATGCCAGCGAAGTGGCTCCGGTGCCTATTGTCAATGCAGGAGACGGAGCCAACCAGCACCCGTCGCAAACCATGCTCGACCTCTACTCTATCTACAAGACGCAGGGTACGCTGGAGAACCTGAATATTTTCCTGGTAGGCGATTTGAAATACGGACGTACCGTACATTCACTCTTGATGGCAATGCGCCACTTTAATCCCACTTTCCATTTCATCGCTCCCGAAGAGCTGAAAATGCCGGAAGAGTACAAACTCTATTGCAAGACTCACCAAATAAAATATGTTGAACATACGGACTTCTCCGAAGAGATTATCGCTGATGCCGATATCCTGTATATGACCCGTGTACAACGCGAACGTTTCACCGACCTGATGGAATATGAACGGGTGAAGAACGTGTATATTCTCCGCAACAAGATGCTGGAAAATACCCGTCCGAACCTGCGCATTCTGCACCCGCTGCCACGTGTCAACGAGATTGCATATGACGTGGACGATAATCCGAAAGCATACTACTTCCAACAGGCACAAAACGGCTTGTATGCCCGCGAAGCAATTCTTTGCGATGTGTTAGGTATCACATTAGATGACGTTAAAAATGATATTTTATTATGAGCGAAAATAAACAAGAACTACAAGTGGCCGCCCTTAAGAACGGGACGGTGATTGACCATATTCCATCTGAAAAGCTCTTCACCGTAGTGCAACTGCTTGGCGTAGAACAAATGAAAAGCAATATCACTATCGGATTCAATCTCGAAAGCAAGAAGCTGGGCAAGAAAGGCATCATCAAGATTGCGGACAAGTTTTTCTGCGATGAGGAGATCAACCGTATTTCAGTGGTTGCGCCTCATGTCAAACTGAATATCATCCGTGATTACGAGGTAGTGGAAAAGAAGGAAGTGCAGATGCCGGACGAGCTTCGCGGAATCGTGAAATGCGCCAATCCGAAATGTATCACGAACAATGAGCCGATGGCTACGTTATTCCACGTGATAGACAAGGATAATTGCATCGTGAAATGCCATTATTGCGAAAAAGAACAGAAACGTGAAGAAATTACCATCTTCTGAATTCTTTGATTCCTCATTTTTAAATCTTTATCGAAATTGAAACAGGACTGGAAACCAGGAACGATGATTTATCCGCTGCCGGCTGTACTAGTCAGCTGTGGAAAAGAAGAAAGTGAATATAACATTATCACTGTGGCATGGACGGGTACGATTTGCACAAACCCGCCCATGTGCTATATATCCGTACGACCGGAACGGCATTCTTATGAGATTATCAAACGGAATATGGAATTCGTTATCAACCTGACAACGAAAGACATGGCTTTTGCCACCGACTGGTGCGGGGTTCGTTTGGGACGCGATTATCATAAATTCGAAGAGATGAAACTCACTCCGGGACGGTGTACTGTGGTCAATGCACCGCTCATCGAGGAGTCTCCCCTTTGCATCGAATGCCGTGTGAAGGAAATTGTCTCTCTCGGTTCGCATGATATGTTCATAGCAGATGTGGTGAATGTACGCGCCGACGACCGGAACCTGAATCCCGAAACCGGAAAACTCGAACTGGCGGAAGCCAATCCGTTGGTATACGTACATGGCGGGTATTATGAGTTGGGAGAGAAAATCGGAAAGTTCGGATGGAGTGTAGAAAAGAAAAAGACATAAACTAAGGACGATATAGCCATGAATATGCTGCGCAAAATCTTTCTTTTCGGTTCGTTATCTGTAGCCTGCATGGCTTTCGGGCAGAACTTTAACACAGATAGGGTAGACCGCCCCAATACGAAGAAAATAAATTTCGGTATCAAGGCGGGATTCAACTCGTCCATGTTCATGGTATCTGAATTGAAGATTAAGGATGTGACGATTGACGAGGTGCAGAATAACTATAAAATCGGTTATTTCGGAGCCCTTTTTATGCGCATCAATATGAAGAAGCACTTCATTCAGCCGGAAGTATCGTATAATGTGACTAAATGCGAGATTACTTTTGACAAGCTGGGCTCGCAGCATCCCGACATCGAGCCGGATTATGCCTCGGTGCAGTCCGTACTGCATAGTATCGACTTCCCTATCTTGTACGGGTATAATGTGGTGAAGAAAGGGCCATATGGGATGTCTATCTTCGCAGGGCCGAAACTCCGCTATTTATGGGGGAAGCAGAACGAAATTACTTTCAAGAACTTCGACCAGAAAGGTATTCATGAGAAGTTGTATCCATTTAATATCAGTGCGGTGATTGGCATCGGCGTCAATATTTCCCGTATCTTCTTCGATTTCCGCTATGAACAAGGAGTGGGAAATATTTCCAAGTCCATCGTGTATGACAATATCAATTCCGACGGTAGTACGGGAGTCAGCCATATCACTTTCCACCGTCGCGACAGCGCGTTAAGTTTTTCGTTGGGATTCTTCCTTTAGAAATAAAATATCATTAAATCCCGCTTTTCGCTAACATTTTTCTTGCACTTCCTTCATTCTTTATTTATTTTCATTAACTTTGTACGCTTGAAACAGGTATCTCGAATTAGAAATTTAATCTTACTTATAAAAGAATGAAAAGAGACGACATCATTTTCGACATCATCGAAAAAGAGCATCAACGTCAGCTGAAAGGTATCGAGCTGATTGCATCAGAAAACTTTGTGAGTGACCAGGTAATGCAGGCAATGGGTTCTTGCCTGACCAACAAGTACGCAGAAGGTTATCCGGGCAAACGCTACTATGGTGGTTGTGAGGTTGTGGACCAAAGCGAACAAATCGCTATCGACCGCCTGAAAGAAATTTTCGGAGCCGAATGGGCAAACGTACAGCCGCACTCGGGAGCGCAAGCTAACGCAGCGGTTTTCCTGGCCGTCCTGAATCCGGGCGACAAATTCATGGGATTGAACCTTGCACACGGCGGACACCTTTCCCACGGTTCATTGGTGAACACTTCGGGCATCATCTATACTCCTTGCGAATATAACCTGAATCAGGAAACAGGACGCGTTGACTACGATCAAATGGAAGAAGTCGCTCTTCGTGAGAAACCAAAATTGATTATCGGTGGCGGTTCTGCATACTCTCGTGAATGGGATTACAAACGTATGCGTGAAATCGCTGACAAAGTAGGCGCTATCCTGATGATTGACATGGCTCACCCTGCCGGCCTGATTGCTGCCGGAGTACTTGAAAACCCGGTAAAATATGCACATATCGTCACTTCTACTACACATAAAACACTTCGCGGACCTCGTGGCGGTGTCATCATGATGGGTAAGGACTTCCCCAATCCGTGGGGTAAGAAAACTCCGAAAGGTGAGATCAAGATGATGTCTCAATTACTGGATTCTGCCGTTTTCCCGGGTATCCAAGGCGGACCGTTGGAACATGTAATTGCCGCTAAAGCAGTTGCTTTCGGTGAAATCCTGCAACCTGAATTCAAGGAATATGCTAAACAAGTACAGAAAAATGCTGCCGTACTTGCACAGGCTTTGATCGACCGTGGATTTACCATCGTTTCCGGCGGTACAGACAACCACTCCATGCTGGTAGACCTGCGTAGCAAATATCCTGATTTGACAGGTAAGGTAGCGGAAAAAGCATTGGTTTCTGCTGATATTACCGTTAACAAGAATATGGTTCCGTTTGACAGCCGTTCGGCTTTCCAGACTTCCGGTATCCGTCTGGGTACTCCTGCCATCACGACTCGTGGAGCTAAGGAAGACTTGATGCTCGAAATCGCTGAAATGATTGAGACTGTATTGTCTAACGTAGAAAATGAGGAAGTTATTGCACAGGTACGTGCACGCGTCAATGAGACAATGAAAAAATATCCTCTTTTTGCTTACTAAAACACAATTTTAAAGCTAGTAATTGTAAACTGTTATTAGCCTAATTCCCATTTAAGGTCTGCTCTTTTACGAAAGGAGCAGGCCTTTTTTTTATTTATTAACGTTCCCGTTCGAACCATCTGTCCGGTATTTCGTTTTTCTTACTATAAAAGAAATATATGATGCCATATATCACCCACACAAGTACGAATTCAACCGTACAGTGTGCAAGAAGAGAAAACAGAAGCGCACTGGACTCTATATACAGTCATCCCCGTCTTTCCACATTCATTTTATAGGGAAAGACGGGGATTTATTTTTACCAGCGTAGCGCCAGGACAAATGTTCTTTAAGCGTATACTTAAGTATAATCAACTCAATCCTTCTATTTCTCCATCCACAATATCGATATGCAATGCTTGCGGTTCTTTAGGCAATCCCGGCATACGAAGAATTTCTCCGGCAATGGCTACAATCATTTCAGCTCCGTTATTGATTACAATATCTTTAATATGGAACTCGAAGTTGTTCACTGCGCCATAAATCTTAGGATCGGCAGAGAATGAATACTGTGTCTTAGCAATACAAACCGGGTAATGAGTGATGCCCATTTTCTCGATCTGTTTGATACGGTTGCGTGCAATACTGCTGTAAGTAATTACGCTGGCTCCGTAAAGATTAGTAGCCACCTTTTCAATCTTCTGCTGTATATTATCTTCTTCCTTATATGTATAACGCAAAGGTTCGGACGGTTGATTTTCGATTGTATCTACTACCAGACGGGCCATGTCTACTGCCCCCTCTCCTCCTTCAGTGAACGCATTGTTGATGGTAAAACCGACTCCCAACTGTTCGCAATGTTCACGCAGTAATTCCATTTCTTCATCGGTGTCGGATGCAAACTTATTGAAAGCTACGATAACCGTCTGCCCGAATGAACGAAGATTACGGACGTGCTTGTCGAGGTTGCGCAATCCTTCTTTCAGCCCTTCCATGTTCGGTTCCTTGATGCGGTCGAGACTGACACCTCCGTGCATCTTCAATCCTTGTGCCGTAGCGACAATCACAGTGAGACGCGGTTGGAGCCCACTCTTGCGACATTTGATATTGTAGAACTTCTCTGCACCAAGATCGGCACCGAATCCGGCTTCTGTAATTACATAATCGCCGAAAGACATTGCCAATTTAGTGGCCAGAATAGAGTTACAACCATGTGCGATATTAGCAAACGGACCGCCATGCACAAAAGCTGCAGTTCCTTCGGTAGTCTGCACCAGATTAGGATGGATGGCATCTTTCAGCAACACAGTGATAGCTCCTGCCACTCCCAGATCTTTTACGGTAAAAGGCTGGTCGTCATAAGTGAAGCCCAACAGGATGTTTTCAATACGGCGACGGAGGTCGTTCACGTCTTTAGAAAGGCAAAGAATCGCCATAATCTCCGAAGCAGGAGTTATATCGAAACCGGACTCTTGGGTAATCCCGTTGGATTTAGGTCCGAGACCGACAACGATACTACGCAACGAACGGTCATTCACATCAAGCACTCTCCGCCAAAGGATTTCTTTCAATCCGAAACCTTTTGCCTGGTTCTGATAGAGATAATTGTCAAGCAAGGCAGAAATCATGTTATGGGCAGAGGTGATGGCATGAAAATCCCCTGTGAAGTGGAGGTTAATCTTGTCCATCGGAAGCACTTGCGCATATCCGCCACCGGCCGCTCCTCCCTTCATACCGAAACAAGGACCGAGAGACGGTTCGCGAAGCGCAACAATCGCCTTCTTTCCTATTTTATTCAATCCCAAAGCAAGACCGATAGATACGGTAGTTTTGCCGATACCCGCTTTGGTTGCCGTAATGGCAGTGACCAGGATGAGATTACTTTTCTTTACTTTCTCTTCATCAATCAATTGTTCGGGAATCTTTGCGATATAGCGACCATAATTTTCCACTTCCTCGCGAGGGATTCCGACGCTTTCGGCAACCTGCTTTATTTTCTTCAGCTCAATGCCACGAGCTATTTCTATGTCTGATTTCATACAGAATATGGTTGGTTTTATTTTGAAAATGCAAAAGTAACAAATCTGCGTCGAGTAACAAACTCTTTCCGCACAATAACTGTTGGATTTCGGTTGGGCAGGATCAGAATAAGGAAGTTTTCTTCAAGAACGGTAACCAGCGTACTTTTTGTAAGAGTATTGGCGGGACAACTGAATATTACCGTAGACGGCCCGATGAAAGCAGTATTTTTTCTGCTCTTTTTATTTGCCGTAGGCTATAAGGTAGGCCCGCAATTCTTTCGCGGGCTGAAAAAAGATGGGTTACCACAAGTGGGATTCGCCGTGCTGATGTGTATTGTCAGCCTGATAGCCCCGTGGATACTGGCCAAAATCATGGGGTATCATGGGGTATCATGTGGGGGAAGCTGCCGGATTACTGGCGGGTTCACAGACTATTTCAGCCGTTATCGGTGTGGCAAGCGACACAATCAATCAGTTGGGTATCAGCGAAGCGCAGAAGGCTACGTATATCAATGCCATTCCGGTGGCTTACGCCGTGACTTATATTTTCGGTACGGCAGGCTCGGCATGGCTCTTGGCTTCCCTAGGCCCGAAGATGCTGGGTGGACTGGACAAGGTAAAGGCGGATTGCAAAGCATTGGAAGCACAAATGGGGACTTCGGAAGTAGATGAACCGGGATTCTCTCCTGCCCTTCGTCCCGTGGTGGAACGGGTTCGCCAGCAGGGAGTTGTAAAGGAAGTCAGTCTTGACATGATTCTCCAACCGGGCGATGAAGTAGTATTGAGCGGACGACGAGAGTTCGTTATCGGTGAAGAAGATTGGATCGGGCCGGAAGTGGTGGATGCACAGTTACTCGATTTTCCGGCGGAGACGTTGCCGGTCATGGTTACTCACCGGACTTTCGCGGGAGAAAAGATTGCGACGATCTGGGCACAGAAATTCATGCATGGTGTCAGCATCCGCAGCATCAAGCGTGCAGGTATCAATGTTCCTGTACTTGCGCAGACGGTGGTGGTTTCGCTGGCCCGAAATGGAGTGTCCGCGTATCGCTTGCCAATCTGAATGAAGCCGATTATGTAAAAATCGGGCAGAGTATCAAGCGGGTACTGGAAGAGTATGCCGAAACTTGGAAAGCATCCGTATCATAAGTTTATTTAAAACGGGAAGTATCAATTTCTTCCCGTTTTTTCTCTTTATATCCGCCGAATTTATAGTTGAAAGAAATGCCGAACTCACGTGTTGTTCTCATATAATGGTTCTTCACGTTCTGATTGCCGAAACGGATGCGTGTGGAAATGGTAGAGGTATTGAATATGTCATCGCATTTCAGTGTGAGTTGCGCCTTGCCCTTGGCGAAAGTATAACGCAGTGCTGTATTCAGGTTTCCCGAACGGGGAAGGTCGAATGTTCCCTGTATCATTTTGTTTTGATAAAAGCCGGTCAGGGTCAGCTTCAAATCCGGTTTGGTGGAGAGGGTGAAGGTATTGTTCATGGTCAGCACAAATGTATAGAGTTTGCGGTCGAACGAAATATCCCAAAAATCGCTGTCCTTTTGGTGGTAACGAAGTCCGACTGCCGTCAGGCGGGAATCCAGCCAATTCTTTATTTTAAACGGAACGGCCATCATAATTCCTGCCTGTTCTGAAAAGTCGAAGTTGAAAAATTTATAGATTTCTACCAGGCGGTCGGGAGATTGGTAAAGGGTCTGCATCTCATTATTTTTCGTATAGCTGCAATAGGCGGAAAAGACGTATTTGCCTTTTAAGATATAGCTAAGTGTCGTTTCATAATTCGCGGCGGGTTTGAGCAGGGGATTGCCCTGGATTTCGGAATAAGCGCCCATATAAGAGGTGGCATTCTGTACGCTCCAATATTCGGGGTATTCCTTATCGCTGCTTAATGAGAGTTGCAGCATGTGTCCGGCGGCGGGAGTATAAGTAAGGTTGGCAACCGGGTAGAAGCTCCATTCATTCCAAATGTCCGTATGATATTGTTCGGCCGCTAAAGAGATATCCGCCGAGAATTTCTGCCCGAAGTTTTTGCTTAGGCCGGCGTAGAAGTTGAGGGTTTGTTCACGGCGGCGGGACTGCATGTTATTGTCAGGCAGCAGGGTTTCAGTTCCGGGTTCGTAGTATCTTTGGAAGCTATGGTCTAAGGCGGTCGTGTATGCCATACCATAGTTCAACCCCCAGTCCTTGCCCAAGGTATGTTCTTGTCCGGCATAGAAACGCCATTGGTTGATTCGCTGGTTATCCCGGCTTAGGAAGTTCATGGTTTCATTTCCCAGCGTACTGTATAGAAGTTGACTGCCGGGAGAACGGTAATAGGTAAATTCCACGCCGGCTTTCAGGCCGAACGGGGTTTGATAGTCGAGTTTCGTGTTATGGAGCTGATTGTCCGCGTGCGAGTTTGTCAATGAGTTTTGTGCACCGGTCACTGTGGCATTATGTTTGGAGTCTGTAAAGGCTGTTGTATATACAAGGCTGAGCAGATGTTGGTCTGTAAAGGCATAATCCATTCCGAGACGTATCTGATGGCTGTTGTTACGGGAGATTGTGTTTTCATACATATCCATCTGATGTGTTGAACCGTCGGCAAGCGTGTGAAGCGCTTCTTTGTCCGTCTCTCTCCGGTCGCGGTCGTAAGAGTAAGAGTAAAGAAGGTCAGCAGAGAATTTACGGCCGGAATAAAGAAGGCTTCCACGCTCTGCCAAGGATTCGAAATGGTTTTGATTAAAAGCGGTATAGAGTTCTCCCTGAAGGGAAGGTTCGTGTCCTGTGCCTGAAGCCAGTACCAGGTTTATCATAGCACCCCGGACTTGGTAACGTGCCGGAGCGGAGTACATCACTTCCGCCTTTTCGATCCGGCTGACGGGGATTGATTTCAATAATGCGTTTAATTGTCCGGTAGACAGGGTGGTCACTTTTCCATTGATAACGACGGTTACTTCCTGACCGCCCAGCATCAGTCCTTCCCCCAAGTCCATGACTCCCGGAAGGTTTTTCACGGCGTCATAGGCATTGTCTACGGGCAGGTTGCCTAGCAGTCTCGGAAGGTCATAGACCAGTTTTCCCTGTTCCGCCTTAACGATGGGGCGTTCGCCGGTTATCATTACTTCGGGCAGTTCTTTGAATATGCTGTCGATGTAAGCTATATTTTTCACGCTATCCGCAGGGGCTTGCATTTGCTGTTCCTGCTGTGCCGCTACCGGCATCCATGCGCAGACGCAAAGCGGAAGTAGTAAACTGATTCGTTTCATTTCGTATTTCATTAATTTTGGTACTCTGCAAAATACGGCAGAAAAAGCGAGACTTTGCGTTATCGCCCGCTTATCTAGTGTTATTTAGTCTTATCAAAGAGAAGGGATATAATTGTTTCCTCTTATCTTTGCGGGTATGAAATTACCATTGAAACATATCGTTATTCTAGTCATTTGCTCGTTAGCGGGTATCTTTGTCTATCAGGCTTATTGGTTGACAGGGCTTTACCGGACTATGAAGCAGGATATGGAAAATACCATCAGGGATGCCATGCGTACGAGTGACTTCAACGAGATAGTGCTCCGGGTGAATGAACTTCAGAAGGATAATGTGGAGCATGGCTCGGTGACGGTGTCTGCCGGATATGGCGCGGACGGTAATTCATTAGTGACAAGTCAGACGATTTCTTATACGGACAGTACTTATAAGGATACGCTACATTCACGGACGGAGACAATAGCCGACACGGTAAGGACGGATACAGGAAGTGACGAAGCACGGGCAGTTGCGTCCAGTGAAAGCGGACTGGACGTTTTATTGAAGAAGCAGGATTCTTTGAAGGAACTGCTGCTTAGTATTCAGCAAGGTATCCATGCGGGAGTAGATACGTATATCGACATTAACCTGCAACGATATGACAGTCTGCTGAACAATGTGCTGAAGGAACATGAACTTGAAATTCCGCATCATACTTTATTGATTCATACCGGAAGGAATGCGGATTCCACCGTTATGTATATTGATACTGTCGGTATGGCGGGAGACAGCAGTTACATCCCTACTCCACGGGCGGTTCGTTACGATTACGACTTTAACATGAGTCGCAGTCAGCGTTACCAGCTTGTCTTTGAACCTGTCGATTCACTGGTATGGAAACATATGACGGGAATTCTGACTACTTCTTTCATTATTCTACTTATTTTAGGATTCTCCTTTTGGTTTCTTATCCGGACGCTACTCCGGCAAAAGACATTGGAAGAAATAAAAAGTGATTTTACCAATAATATCACGCATGAACTGAAAACGCCGATTGCGGTGGCTTACGCGGCGAATGATGCGTTACTCAATTTTAATCAGGCGGAAGAAAAGACGAAACGGGATCAATATCTGCGTATCTGCCAGGAACAGTTGCAACGTTTGAGTAGTTTGGTAGAACAGATTTTATCTATGAGTATGGAACGCCGCAAGACTTTCCGCCTGCATCCCGAAGAGGTCAATCTGAAAGAGTTGATCGTTTCATTGGTGGAACAGCACCAACTGAAGGCGGACAAGCCGGCGCAGATAACTTTGGAGATTGAACCAAAGACACTGACTATCGTAGTAGACCGGACACATTTCAGTAATATTATCAGTAACCTGATAGACAATGCCGTGAAGTATTCGAAAGAGAGAGCCGATATTACCATTCGTTGCCGGCAGACGGAGCAGACGGTTACAATCAGTATCGCCGACCGGGGAATCGGGATTCCTTTGGATAAACAGAAGCATATATTCGATAAGTTTTACCGGGTTCCGACAGGCAATCTTCACAATGCTAAAGGGTATGGACTGGGACTTTTCTATGTGAAAAGCATGGTGGAGAAACACGGCGGAACGATTACCGTAAAAAGCGAACCGGGAAAAGGAAGTATATTTACCATCACTCTATAAAATACACTTGAACTCTATAAAACACTTGGATCATGAGCAAAAACGAAATAACAGTACTGCTGGTAGAAGACGAGCTGACTCTCGCCATGATTATCAAAGATACGCTTGAAGATAGTGGATTCATTATCCATACAGCCGCCGATGGAGAGGAAGGGCTACGCCTTTTCTTCGAACTCCGGCCGGATGTATTGGTGGCAGATGTTATGATGCCCAAAATGGATGGTTTCGAAATGGTGCGTAGAATTCGTCAGACGGACAAGCAGACCCCTGTCCTGTTCCTGACTGCCCGTTCGGGCATCAATGATGTGGTGGAAGGCTTTGAGCTCGGTGCCAATGATTATCTGAAGAAGCCTTTCAGCATGCAGGAGTTGATTATCCGTATCAAGGCGCTTATGGGGAAAGCATTCCTTTTCTCTGAAAATAAAACTTCCAACCGTTTTGAGATTGGGAGTTATCTGTTCGATCCCATAGCACAGACATTGCTGCATGCCGGAGTGAAACAGGAACTCTCTCATCGTGAATCGGAGATTTTGAAACGGTTGTGTGAGAATCGTAACCAGGTAGTTAACACGCAGGATGTATTGCTCGAATTTTGGGGAGATGACAGCTTCTTCAATTCCCGGAGCCTGCATGTGTTTATCACGAAATTACGTCATAAGCTCTCGTCAGACGAACAGATTCGTATCGTAAATGTACGGGGAATCGGATATAAATTGATTGCTACTTAAACTGGCATCTAAATAATGTCAGCATGTTTTAAGGAGTTTTTCTCTAAGAAAATATAACGAAGGTGGGTAGTCAGGCTGAAAATTTCTATCTTTGTCGTAAATCAACCTTTACGAAGATGAAAAAACTGATTCTATTTCTTTCGCTGGCATTATCAGTCGGTTTTGCATCCGCACAGTCGGAAATTCCTTCCGATAGTATTCGTCGTGCCCCGTCAGTCAATGTAAAAGAGTTCGGCGGTTTCTTACTGGATATGGGATTGATGAATGTCACTGCTCCCCAACTGCCTAAGTTTGATTTGAGTATGCCTGATTTGAGTAAAGACTACAATCAGATATTCCGTTTCAATACGGATGCTACCTATACACAGGGATTTACGAATGCTTTTTCTTCCTCTTCTTTTTCCGGTTTCGGATATAGATATGGTTGGGGATTGTCTTCTTCTCCGCAATTTATGCAGATGGGCTCTTTCAAGCTGAAAAATGGAATGAGAATCAATACGTATGGAGATTATGATAAAGACGGTTGGAGAATACCCAACCGGAGCGCTATGCCTTGGGAAAAAAATAATTTCCGGGGTGCATTCGAGCTAAAATCCGCCAATGGTAATTTCGGCATACGGATTGAAGTGCAGCAGGGGCGCAATGTCCCCTACTAAAACCCAAAAGGAATCGACAATCCTAAGGGAATCGGTTACTGGAAAAAATTAACGGGAGTCCCTTAGAAAAGCTTCGTCCGCAGCCCTCATCGAACCGGCTATACGGTCACACCATGAATCAAATTCCGGGTCGGGTGTTTGAGATTCAGGATGGGTAAGCATATAGTGTACAGATTGTCTCAGACCGTCCGCCATGGAAATATGGCAAATAAAATCAGGCACGAGACGTTTTATCTTCGAATTATCAAAGACAACGGTAGCTGCTTTGTCTCCCAGCAGTTCACCTCTGAAATCATAATTTTCTCCATGACTGGCAAGGAAATCGGAAGGAACGTGTAATGCGTTCAAAGGTTTTCCTAAAGCATCGGCAATCGTTTGGTAAATCTGATTCCAGGTCATGCTTTCATCGGTAGTGATATGAAAGGCATTCCCTATGGCATGGGGATTTAACATCAGTCCTACATATCCTTCGGCAAAGTCCTTGGAATGTGTCAATGTCCACAGAGATGTCCCGTCACCGGGGATAATCACAGGTTTTCCGTCGAGAATACGTTTTAAAATCTGCCAGTTGCCTTTGTTTCCATGTACGCTGACAGGCGGTTTCGTGCCATTATAGGTGTGACTGGGGCGGACAATGGTTACCGGGAATCTATCCGACCGATAAGCTGCCATCAGTACTTCTTCCGCTTCTATCTTATTTCGCGAATATTGCCAATAGGGATTTGACAAAGGGGTGCTCTCTGTTATGCGGTAATCAGCCAATGGTTTCTGATAGGCGGAAGCACTGCTGATAAAGATATATTGCCTGGTCTTATTATGAAACAGACGAATGTCACGCTTCACATCTTCTGCCGTATAGGCTATGAATTGGGCAACTACGTCGTAACTTTCATTTGCGATGGCTTTTGCCACAGCGTCTTCATCGTTTATATCTGCAAGGATGCCGCGGATTCCTTCCGGCATCTTTTTCGAACCGCGGTTGAGAAGGGTAATCTCCCACCCTCTTTGTTGTGCCAATGCAACGACATCGGTACTGATTGTACCTGTTCCACCAATGAATAATACTTTCATAAAAATAGGTCTTTAAATTCTGTGGAACAAATATATCAATTCTATGGTTCATTTCCGCCAATCGTTGGTATTAATTTGCTGTAGTATACAAATTACAGATTCTTGTACCCTTATTACTGATTTGAATATCAGAATGAGAAAGATATATCGAAATGTTTTATCTTTGTGGCAGAAGATAAATAACAAGGCACTATGGATGAAATAACTAAAATTGAGACTATTGACCAATACGACCAACTGTTTGGTCTGGAAACGTTGCACCCGTTAGTTAATGTGGTTGAATTCGCAAAGTCCACAAGGACGGTCGAATACATCCGCATGAATATCGGGTTCTATTGTTTATTTCTAAAGGAAGCGAACTGCGGTGACCTCAGATATGGCCGCAAGTATTACGATTATCAGGAAGGGACAGTGGTCTGCATGGCTCCCGGACAGGTCACCGGAGTGGACAAACGAAATACGACAACTCCACGGACAAATTCTATCGGCATTTTATTCCATCCTGATTTAATCCGGGGAACGTCATTGGGGCAGACGATTAAAAACTATACTTTTTCTCTTATGAGGTGAACGAAGCACTTCATCTCTCCGACCAGGAAAAAGAAATCGTAACCGATTGTATCCATAAGATAAAACTGGAACTGGAGCATCCTATCGACAAGCATAGCAAGCAGCTTATCGTCCGTAACATCGAGTTATTGCTTGATTACTGTATGCGTTTCTACGAACGCCAGTTTATTACACGCAACGAAGTGAATAAACAGATTATCGAACGGTTCGATAAAATCCTCGATAGTCATTTTGAAACGAAGCCTGCCCAGACTTTCGATATGCTTTCGAATGAGACATATGCCGGACTCCTTCATTTATCTTCTGAATATTTCAATGATTTATTGAAATATGAAACAGGGAAATCATTTAAAGAGTATGTCCAGTTCAAACGCTTCGAGAAAGCGAAAGAGTGGCTGACAAATACCGATAAGCCACTTAGTCAGATAACACAGGAGCTTGGGTTTCAGAATCCGCAATATTTCAGCAGGCTATTCAAGAAAATTACCGGGTGTTCACCGAATGATTTTAGGATGCCTAATTAAAAAAAGTGTTTAATAAGAATAGAATTGGAAGTTCAAATTCTTAATCTATGTTATGAAACATACTTTTTTTCTTGGATTATTTGCAGATATCACAAAAGTACGTACCTTTGCAATGTGTTTTTCATAGTATTAGATTTAAGGTTAACAAAGGTTGGAGCAAGGCGTTGCTCCTTTTTTTATGTCCATACTCAAACTGCTTAAAAAGAAACAATGAAAAGAATACTGATTATCGGCGCTAACGGATTTACCGGACGCCAACTATTGAATGATTTGTTGGCTCATAAACAATATAACGTCACCGGATGCTCCCTGCACCCGGATATTCTTCCAACTCCGGACAAGGCCGGAAGCTATCATTTCATTGAAACTGATATACGGGACGCGGCGGCTGTGAAAGACCTTTTCAAAAGAGTTCATCCCAATGTAGTCGTCAACTGTTCCGCTCTGTCCGTCCCCGATTATTGCGAGACGCACCACGAAGAAGCTTATCTTACCAATGTTACGGCAGTAGAGCAACTGGCACATCTCTGTGAGGGATACAAAAGCCGTTTCATCCATCTATCCACCGATTTCGTCTTTGACGGAAAGATGGATGAGCATACCGGACAATTATATACAGAAGAAGACGTTCCCGCTCCCGTGAATTATTACGGATTTACCAAATGGAAAGGCGAAGAAAAGGTTGCCGGGATTTGCAGCAACTACGCAATAGTTCGGGTGGAAATTGTTTATGGCAAAGCATTGGCAGGTCAGCATGGAAATATCGTCCAATTAGTGATGAACCGTTTGAAAGCCGGACAAGAGATTCGCGTTGTATCCAATCAATGGCGAACCCCGACTTATGTCGGAGACGTATCGAACGGAATACAACTCCTGATAGAAAATACGACCAACGGAATATTTCATATCTGTGGGGATGAATGTATGACCATCGCCGAGATTGCTTACCAGGTAGCAGACTGTCTGAATCTCGACCGTTCGCTTATCCATCCTGCCACTACGGAAGAGATGAAAGAAGCCACTCCCCGTCCCCGTTTCAGCGGAATGAGTATTGAAAAAGCTAAAACGATGCTTGGATACGAACCACGAAAGCTAAAAAAGATCCTTTCAGATTGGGAGATTCTATAAGGGAAAGGACACATTACCAACTTATTACAACAGTATTTTCCAGCTTCAACCTTTCAAGAATCTATCTTTATTGCATATTTATTTTGAAAATATGCAATAAAGCCATATCTTTGCACCAAAATCTAAAAAGGTCAGTGATGAATCAAATATTACAATTACATAACGCTTCTCCGACTCTTGCAGGGATATTCTCTTTCTGCAACTCTAGTTGCGTGCATGTGCATTGGTTCAGCGGATTCATCTAAATTCACCCATCTTTTTTTTAAAGGAACTGCCTATCGACTTATTTTGTTACTCATAAGCAGTATTCCTACTTGATTTTCAATAAGATGTATCATCTTTTTTGAAAATGTGCAGTGTGTAATCCAATCATTCGTTTAACCTAACCAAAAATATATACAATATGTTCTCTATTATATCTACTATGTTCTTAGGAATCGGCATCGGTTATGTATTGCGTAACTGGAGTATTTTGCAAAAGACAGAAAAGACAATTTCTCTTACAATATTCTTGTTACTCTTTATTCTCGGTGTGTCTATCGGCTCTAATAGCCTGATTGTGAACAATCTCGGAAAGTTCGGATGGCAAGCTGTCATTCTTGCTTCATCCGGTGTATTGGGAAGCCTGATTGCTGCCCGCTTGGTACTACAACTATTTTTCAAGCAAGGAGGTAAACAATGAAAGGAAGTCTGATTGTTATATTATTCTTTTGCATAGGCTGTGTCATGGGACTTTTCAATAAGTTCGAATTCGATACACATACCGTTTCTATGTATATACTCTACGCATTGATGCTGCAGGTGGGAATCAGTATTGGTTCTAACAAGAGTCTGAAAGCTATTGTTTCACATCTGCATCCCAAAATGTTATTGATTCCTTTGGGGACAATTATCGGCACACTGTTATTCTCGGCCCTGGCAAGCCTGTTCCTGCGTCAATGGAGTGTATTCGACTGTATGGCAGTGGGAAGCGGATTTGCATATTACTCGCTTTCTTCTATCCTCATCACCCAATTCAAGGAACCATCTATCGGCCTTCAACTGGCTACGGAACTGGGAACTATCGCCCTGCTGACCAATATCTTCCGTGAAATGATGGCTCTACTGGGCACTCCGGTTATCAAGAAATATTTTGGGAAGCTAGCCCCTATCTCAGTAGCCGGAGTCAATTCAATGGATGTATTGTTACCGTCTATCAGCAGATATTCGGGAAAGGAAATGATTCCCATTGCCATCCTGCACGGTATCCTGATTGATATCAGCGTTCCGGTTTTCGTCTCTTTTTTCTGTAATCTCTAAGACGGACGAACTAATCCAGAAGCAACGAGGGCAAACTTAATATCAGCATAGGAGACATCGTCTCCTAATGCTGCTTTAATAGCAAACATCCCCATATATTCATGTTCTTCCAAATACTTCCGTATCTTCGCCAGATTTTCAGCTTTCACCACCTGTTCCACCTTAATCTTACCCGAACGAACATACTGTTCCAAATGTCCTGCAATCGTCCCAGTCACCAAATCACGCGCTTTAGCAATTTCCTCTATGCTCATCCCTTGACAGAACATTTCATAGCTAACAATTTTTGTATCTTTCTTCAGCTCTTTTTTCTCTTCCTTTTTCTTATCTTTCTTATGCTCCTTCGCTGAAATAAATATCTCCTTGACTTCCGGCCGTTCCACTTGATTTTCTTTCATATACTTACGAACAATCCCCAGAATTTCAAGCCCATATTTCTCCACTCCTTTCGCCCCGAAATACGGTATGGCTTCCAAAGCCGCCGGAGTGTCCGGCAACAGATTGACAATTCCCATCAATGCTTTCTGCTGCATAATGACATAAGCAGGCACATTGGCTTCACGCGTCTTTTCTGTTCTCCATTCCGCCAAAGCACGATAAAGCTCCGGATGCAGAATATCCGTAGGAACATCTACTTTCACTTTCCCGGAACGACTGCTTGCCGCACGTTCTTTCCGTTCTCTTTTCTCTCCCGGAACTCTGGAAGACGAGGCAGAAGTTGAAGAATCTTCTTCGAGACTTAACATAACTTTCGCTTTCTGCTTCAGATAATCCGAAACGGTGAAAGTTGACGTACATACGGTGTCCAATAAAGATTCTTTAATGCACAACGCATCATCCAGTGTTTGCAGACGTTCATTCAATTGTTTCCTTAATTCCCTATTGTCAAGAGGCATATTGGTCTTATCGAACAAGGCACGAACCGGTTCCAACTCTTTACGAAAATATCCGGCACCGGAACGGATACGTTCCTGCAACTCCTGATTTCCGGCATAATCTTCACTTTCATTTATCAACCGGGTATATTGGTTGCGAAAACGACGGGCAACTTCCACAATCCTTTCCTTCATGTGGGGTTCCAAAGCCTTGTATTCGGCAAGCTGCTTCGGAAAGAGCCTGTAAAGGTTTTCATCCATCATGCGGAGCAGCCGCTTATAAGCCTGCTCAATAGAATAGAAGTTAAACAAATCACTTAACAAGTCAAAGAAATAGGCCTTCTGCATATCATTCAACTGTTTGTTTCCCGGCTTATTCCGCTCCACTGCTTTTGTGAAGTTATCGACCACACTGTCGCTAATGATAGCCTCCCGGCGCAAAGGAGATTCCAGCACCATTCCGTCCAAAGTCTTGCATCGGCTCAAAGCTACATACGTCTGTCCATGCGCAAAGGAATTACGCGCATCAATAATGGCACGTTCAAACGTCAATCCCTGACTTTTATGAATCGTAATAGCCCAAGCCAGCCGAATAGGATACTGTCGAAATACTCCCGCTATTTCTTCTGTAATTTCTTTCGTCTCCTCGTTCAATACGTATTTATAATTCCCCCATTCTTCCTGCAACAGTTGAAACTCATGTTCGCTATCCTTTCCACGTACAAACATACCCGTTTCGTTGACAGTCACCACTTCTCCAATCATACCGTTATAATACCGTTTTTCCGAAGAAACATCATTCTTGAGGAACATGATTTGCGCCCCCTCCTTAATAGTGAGAACCTCATCCGCAGGATAGGAATATTCGGGGAAATCATCCTTCACTTCAGCACGGAAACTGTAAGCCTTCCCGGGCAAAGAAGCCAGCTCACGGTCATTGATCCGCTGTGCCTGATTATTATGTGTCGTCAGACGGATATAACCTTCTTCTTTTGGGGGTTGAAAATCTCGCTGATACCGTTTGTTCAACTCATTCAAGACTTCATCATCCGCTTTATTCTCCCGTATCTTATTCAACAGGGAAAGAAAAAAAGTATCACTCTGACGATATACCTTTTCCAGTTCAATCGTCATATAAGTAGTTTCCCTCAGCGCACGGCTGGCAAAGAAATAGGGTGTTTCATAATAATGCCGCAACATCTCCCACTCGCTGTCTTTCACAACGGGCGCCAACTGCTGCAAATCCCCAATCATCAACAACTGTACCCCGCCGAATGGTTTCTCACGGTCACGATAACGCCGCAAAGTCGCATCCACCGCATCCAGCAAATCCGCACGTACCATACTGATTTCATCAATCACAAGCAAATCCATGCTCCGAATGATGTTACGTTTCTCTTTATTAATACGGTAGTGTATCTGTGCCGAGTTAAGAGTGGTATCGGGCACGAACGGCGCAAAAGACAACTGAAAGAAGGAATGGATTGTTACTCCGCCCGCATTGATAGCCGCAATACCCGTAGGCGCCAAAACAACCATGCGTTTAGGACTTTGTTCTCTCAATCGTCTTAAAAATGTAGTTTTTCCAGTTCCGGCTTTACCGGTAAGAAATAGATGTGTGCCTGTATTTTCTATGAACTGCCAAGCGAGTTGCAGTTCAGGGTTATTTTCCATGTGCTTCAAATTTTCAACAAAGGTAGCTAATATTCTTTTTCTTTCGTCTTGATACGAAAGAAAAAGAACATCATTTCATGGAACCGCCTACGATATCCAGCAACTCATTGGTAATCGCCTGCTGCCGACTCTTGTTATACTGCTTCGTCAAATCTTGAATCAGCTCGTTTGCATTGTCCGTAGCTACCTGCATAGCTAACGTACGCGCGGCATGTTCCGAAGTATTTGAGTCAACGGCAGCAGTAAACAGTTTTTGGCTCAATACCGTTGGAATCAAGTTGGCTATCAGTTCTTCGGCATTGGGTTCGATGATATAATCGTTTGCTATTTCATGCCCTTCCACTTCCTCTTTGTTCGGTTCTTCCTCTTCATTTATGACATGGGTCAGGTCGATGGGGAGATACGTTTCACGGAGAAGAATCTGCAAGCCCATAGATTTAAAGTGATGATAGATAATCTCTACACGATCCACCTCACCGGATACATACATTTCCATCAGGTGGTGCGCCAATTCGGCGGCTTCCTGATAAGTCGGTTTGTCGGAGAGCGTGGGAGAAGTTTCCTGTGGTTGGAACCCCATGCGCTTCACGGCCTCATCCACTTTCTTGCCTACCGGGAAAATCAAGATGTTGTCCTGTCCCAGGGTACGGTATTCGCCAACCGTTTGCAATAACATTTTGATGACGTTGGCGTTGAAAGCACCACACAGAGAGGTGTTCGAGGAAAAAGCGACAATGGCAACACGCTTCACTTCGCGTTCCTTCACATAAGGAGACTCGACAGGAAGGTCAGCGCTTAGGAAATTAGTCAGAATCTTGTTCAACTTCCTCTGATAAGGAAGCATATTCTCAATGGCTCCTTGTGCCTTGTGTAATTTGGCAGAAGCCACCATCTTCATTGCTGAAGTGATTTTTCGGGTACTTTTTACCGAATTTATTCTGGTTTTTACTTCTTTCAGTGAAGCCATAACTTTTTAATTTAAGAATTAAAGATGAAAAATGAAGAATTGTCGTGCAGTGCGAATAAAGACTGCAACAATTCTTCATTCCCCATTCCTACAAATATTGTTTGGCAACCATAGCAGCAGTCTCTTCGATAGCTTTAGTCACGTTATCATCAATAACACCGGTTCTCAATACATCCAATACATCCTCTTGGTGGTTCAGTTGCAGAGATTCGATGAAGCTACGTTCAAAGTCCTGCACTTTATCCAAGGGAACATCATGAAGAAGACCGTGCGTACCGCAATAGAGAATAGCAATCTGCTGCTCTACAGACATCGGGCTGTATTGAGGCTGAATCAACAGTCGGGCATTCTTACGTCCCTTGTCAATGGTCAAAGCCGTAATCGAATCCATGTCACTACTGAACTTGGAGAAAGCTTCCAGTTCGCGATACTGCGCTTGGTCAATCTTCAGCGTTCCGGCAACCTTCTTCATCGCCTTAATCTGAGCGTTACCGCCTACACGTGATACGGATATACCGACATTAATAGCCGGACGGACACCTTGGTTGAACAAATCCGTTTCGAGGAATATCTGTCCGTCCGTGATGGAAATCACGTTCGTAGGGATATAAGCCGAAACGTCACCCGCTTGTGTTTCGATGATAGGCAGTGCGGTCAGAGAACCGCCACCTTTGACGATGTCTTTCAGACTGTCCGGCAGGTCATTCATTTCGCGTGCCACTTCTTCCTGACTGATAATCTTTGCCGCACGCTCCAACAAGCGAGAGTGCAGATAGAAAATATCACCCGGATATGCTTCACGTCCCGACGGACGACGAAGAATCAGGGAAACTTCACGATAAGCTACTGCCTGCTTGGAAAGGTCATCATAAACAACCAATGCATGGCGACCGGTATCACGGAAGTACTCACCAATAGCAGCCCCTGCAAACGGTGCATAATACTGCAATGCTGCGGGGTCACCCGCCGTAGCGGCTACTACAATCGTATATTCCAGCGCCCCGTACTCACGAAGTGTATTTACAATGGAAGCAATGGTAGACCCCTTCTGACCAATAGCCACATAGATACAATATACAGGGTCGCCTGCCAGAAAATTACTACGCTGGTTGATAATCGTATCAATCGCAATGGAAGTCTTTCCTGTCTGACGGTCGCCGATAATCAACTCACGCTGTCCGCGACCAATAGGAATCATGGCATCAACAGCCTTCAATCCGGTCTGCAGCGGTTGGTTAACCGGCTGACGGAAGATAACTCCCGGAGCTTTCCGTTCCAACGGCATATCATACAAGTCGCCACCGACCAGTCCCTTGCCGTCCAACGGTTCTCCCAGCGGATCGATGACACGTCCCAGCATCCCCTCTCCCACGCGGATAGAGGCGATACGATTGGTACGCTTCACGATAAATCCCTCTTTGATTCTGTCCGTCGGACCCAGCAACACAGCACCCACGTTGTCCTCTTCGAGGTTCATCACGATTGCTTTGATACCATTGTCAAACTCCAGCAATTCATTCGCTTCGGCATTCCGTAAGCCGTAGATACGGACTACGCCGTCGCTCACCTGGAGCACCGTACCGATTTCGTCAAGTTGCACATTGGCATTGATTCCTTCGAGCTGCTTGCGCAATATATCGGATACTTCGCTTACTCTTATATTTTCAGACATTATACAATTCTCCTATTCTTATCAATAAATTGTTGTTTCACTCGCTTTAACTGCGTGGCAACACTTGCATCCAGCCGGTAGTCGTTTATATCGAAGATAAATCCGCCTTCGATAGACGGGTCTACCACCGTTTCCAGTTCCATTTGGGCATGTAGGATATGCGCGGCTGCGGAACGAATCCGGTCTTCCGTCTCCTTATCGACAGGCACAGCGGTAATCAACTTGCCGGTTCCGATATGTTTCAGTTTCCGGTAAAGGTCCAGATACATCAGGCTGATAAACTGCAGATAGCCCTCACGCCTGTTTCTCAGTACCAAAGTGATGAAACGGACAAACTCCCTCGTCGACTTACCGTCACCATCGGCAGCCGTACAGGCCAGTGCCAATTTCTCCTTCATTGTGATGACAGGATTTTCAAGTGCTTCGCGCAGACCGGGCTGGGCACAGAAACTGTAAGACAACATCAGGAATTCCTGATATACCCTGTCTTCCACACCTTTTTCCTGCGCGTATTCAATCATCGCTTTCGCATAACGCATTGAGAGTATTCCGACTTCCATCTTCCTTAGTTCTTATTCGGGGTTAATATTTCATCCAGCATCCGGTCAATCATGCCCATCTGAGCCTCTTTATCCGCAAGATTCTTGCGGAGCACTTTCTCGGCGATGTCGACCGAAAGAACAGCTACCTGGCGACGGATGTCGCGGATAGCTTCGTCCTTTTCAATCTGAATTTGTTGTTTCACCGCATCCAGTTCTTTCTGCGCGGCTATCTCAGCTTGCTTACGGGCCTCGTGAACAATCTTGTCACGTTCTTCCATTGCCTCCCTCAAGATGCGTCCTTGTTCCTTGTTGGCGGCAGCTACCAACGCCTCGCCTTCCTCTTTCAGTTTGGACAACT
Organism: uncultured Bacteroides sp.; assembly: GCA_947574505.1. GTDB lineage: Bacteria > Bacteroidota > Bacteroidia > Bacteroidales > Bacteroidaceae > Phocaeicola. Next base: position 26,186 of record CANPJW010000026.1, read on the forward strand.
GAGCGTTGGCTTCCCTCGCCACCTCCAAAGACTGGTCAATATAGGTCTTACGGCCTTCCACCATCTTGATGATGACGGGAAAACCGTACTTCGCCAATATCACGAACACAATCCCGAATGAGAGGAACATCCAGAACAACAGGCCACTATCAGGTAATAATAATGACATAGGCTTAGAGGAAGAATACCAACAGACAAACTACTACCGCCAATAATGCCACACCTTCAATCAAGGCGGCTGCGATAATCATATTCATACGAATGTCACCTGATGCTTCCGGCTGGCGCGCAATAGCTTCCATAGCCGAACCACCAATTTTACCAATACCCAAACCTGCTCCGATTACTGCAAGACCTGCACCGATAGCTGCACCTAATTTACTTACTCCTACTGCTGCTGCAGTGGCTTGTAACAATACTGATAGTATCATAATTTTCAGTTTTAAAAATGGTTTATATTTCTTATTTACTCTCTTTTTATTTCACTATTTGTCTGCCGCCTTTACCTTGGCTCCTTCCTGTGCCAGTCCGATAAACACTGCCGAAAGCATGGTGAATACATAAGCCTGGATGAAAGCGACCAACAGTTCAAGCGCATTCATAAAGATATTGAATAACACGGAAGCCACTGTCAGCGTGCCATTCAGCGCGGGTCCCATACTTGCCGAGATGAATATCAGACAAGTGAGCACCAGCATCGCCATGTGTCCCGCCAGCATATTGGCGAAAAGACGAATCATCAAGGCAAACGGTTTCGTAAAGATTCCGAAGAACTCAATGAACGGCATCATCGGCACAGGCACTTTCAACCACCAAGGAACATCCGGCCAGAAAATATCTTTCCAATAATGCTTTGTTCCGAAGATATTGACTGCCAGGAATGTGCATATTGCAAGCACCATTGTGACGGCAATATTTCCTGTCACGTTCGCACCACCGGGGAAAAATGGAATCAATCCCATCATATTATTGATAAAGATAAAGAAAAATGCCGTCAGCAGATACGGGGCAAACTTCCGGTAGTTCGGTCCGACACAACTCTTGATGATGTCGTCGTTCACCATCATGATGAACATTTCCATGAATCCGACAAATCCCCCCGGCGCCTTGGCTCCTTGCGGACGTTTCCTGTACCAATGCGCTACGCTCAACACAATAACCAGCAGCAATACGCTGTTGAACAGTAAAGCGAATGTCACTTTCGTAATAGAAATATCCCAAGGGCGAACTTGCTCGCCTGCCGCATTATATTCAACCAATTTGCCTTCATACTTACTTCCTTCGGGAGCGATGGAGAGCCCTTCATACGTGCCGCCATTCTCTTCGAGACGTGAAGAAAGGAACACATGCCAACCTGTATTACCACTATAAACGATGATAGGTAATGGTATAGTAATGTGCGTTTTGCCCCATGTCGTAATGTGCCATTCATATGAGTCGCCGATATGTCCGAACACGATTTCCTTCACGTCCACCGTATGCTCTTCCTCCTCTTGGGGAGTAATCGCATCCTGCGTCTGTGAAGGCACTTCTCCCGCCTGTTCCTGTGCAAGAACCGGCAGGCAGGCTACCATCATCAGGCAGAACAGAACCAACGGAGCTACTATGTTATGCAACTGTTTCATTTTTATTCTTATTTTTCTTCTTCAGTTTCCGGTTCACTTCAAATGAGAAAAAGAACCAAGTTTCGAATATCAGATATATCAAATAGAACGAGATAAACGTCAGCAAAAATGCCTTGGCTTCTTCGCGTACGGCAAGGCAATAAATCAAGACCAGAATAATAGAAAGAATCATCTTTACCATCTTTATCGCCAGATACAACAGTAACAATTTCTGCGGGGCATGCAGCCGGCACGCATCGAACATATAGATACTAAACAACCCGAATAAATAGAAATAAACCGGAATGAACGGATATCCTCCAAAATAATGCCCCGGCAGAGCAAAGTGTAAAATAACCGCCCCAAGCGTCGCGCTTAAGATTGCAAACAAAGTATGCAAACCGATAAAATTCCGTTTCGTTTTAGTAATGTTCACCATGTCACTGTGTTTTTCTTTAGGAAATGCAAGCGGAAACCGTCCCGTCACTCAGTTCGACAAAACCACCCTGAATATCCATTGTATACTCCTCTCCTTCCATCGTCGTGTAACTCAGCGTTCCCGCTTTCAATGACGAGACGATAGGCGCATGCCCCGGAAGAATGGAAAACGAACCGATCGTGCCCGGCAATGTGACAATCTTCACATCTCCGTCGAATATGCTCTTCTCGGGCGATACTATACTCAAATGCAGTTCTTTCATCACTCTATGTTTTTATTTCTTTGCCTGTTCCAGCAATTTCTTACCTTTCTCTATCGCTTCTTCGATTGTTCCGACATTCAGGAAAGCCTGTTCGGGGAGATAATCCACTTCACCGTCCAGAATCATCCTGAATCCCTTAATCGTATCTTCAATAGACACCATCACACCCGGTACACCCGTAAACTGTTCGGCTACGGCAAACGGCTGCGAAAGAAAACGCTGCACACGGCGGGCGCGGTTCACTACCGTCTTGTCTTCCTCTGAAAGTTCTTCCATACCAAGAATGGAAATAATATCCTGCAATTCCTTGTTGCGTTGCAAAATCTGTTTCACCCTCTGCGCTACGTCATAATGTTCCTGGCCGACGATGTGAGGGTCGAGAATACGGGAAGTTGAAGCCAAGGGGTCGACAGCCGGATAGATACCGAGTTCCGTAATCTTACGGTCAAGCACGGTAGTAGCGTCCAAGTGGCTGAAAGTTGTTGCAGGAGCCGGGTCCGTCAAGTCGTCAGCCGGCACATACACAGCCTGTACAGAGGTGATAGAACCTTTGCGGGTAGACGTGATACGTTCCTGCATCGCACCCATTTCCGTAGCCAGTGTCGGTTGGTAACCAACAGCGGAAGGCATACGTCCCAAAAGGGCGGACACTTCCGAACCTGCCTGTGTGAAACGGAAAATATTATCAATAAAGAACAGAATATCCCGCTTCTCGCCTTCGCTTCCGGCGTCACGGAAAGATTCCGCTACCGTCAGTCCGGACAATGCTACGGAAGCACGTGCTCCCGGGGGTTCGTTCATCTGACCGAATATCAATGATACTTGCGATTTCTCAAGTTCGTTATAATCTACTTTCGAAAGGTCCCAGTGTCCTTTCTCCATACTTTCCTTGAATGCTTCGCCATAACGGATGACGCCCGATTCAATCATTTCGCGCAGCAAGTCGTTACCTTCACGAGTACGCTCACCTACGCCGGCAAATACAGAGAATCCGTTATGTTTCTTGGCAATATTGTTGATAAGTTCCTGAATCAATACAGTCTTTCCCACTCCGGCACCACCGAACAAACCGATTTTACCACCTTTGGCATACGGCTCGAGCAGGTCGATAACTTTGATACCTGTGAAGAGTACCTCTTGCACAGTTGTCAAGTCCTCAAATTTAGGGGGATTGCGGTGGATGGAATACGCGCCTTTGCGGTCGAGGTCTTTCATACCGTCGATAGAATCACCGACTACGTTCATCAACCGACCTTTAATCTGTTCGCCGATGGGCATTGTAATGGGACCACCTGTGGGATACACCTTCATGCCGCGTTGAAGTCCGTCGGTGCTGTCCATTGCTACGGTACGTACCGTATTCTCACCGATGTGTTGCTGCACTTCTACAACCAGTATTTTGCCGTTTGGCCTTTTTATCTCCAATGCATCATGGATACTCGGTAGTACCAGTTCTGCATCCGTACCTTCAAAGTACACATCGACCACTGGGCCGATAACCTGAGAGATATGTCCGATAATCTGTGACATAAGCAATCTTTTTATTTATATAATTCTTTCTCTATTCCTATTGAATCTTAATAGTATGGCAAAGAACGAATATTTCGCGCTTTATCTGTTTTACTACTATAAATAAACAGCTAAGTTCAGCTTTTGTTCATCTATTTTCTATTTCTAATAAACTATCATCAAAAGAAATAGTTAAATAAACAACGGTGCAAATGTAGAAACAAATTCAGGAGGTTATTCTTCCTTTGTCATTATTTGTCGTTCGATAACACTTATTAGCCCAAGAAATGCTACAAAAAGAACAGTTTTGAAATATTTCAGTTACAAATAGACTAAAAGAAACAGCCTATACTAATAAAATAACAATAAACTAAACAATCACCCGGAGTTTTCTATATATCCATTTAAAATCAACGCATTAACAAATGCCTAAAATAGTAGCAACGACAACTAGTTTTATGTTCGAACACAATGCTATATTCCTAAATCTCTTCATTGTTTAATAAAGATTAAATGAGTTTTTAATGTCAATACCAGTTAGGCTACTCGAATCTTTACCCAACCACTCAATCGAGGGTGTTCATACACATAAAGGCGGCTCATGTTATTTGGACATGAGCCGCCTTTTGATATGATTTCCTTAATAGTCTTTTTTTAGTACACTTCTACTTTTTCAGCGATTTTCTTGGCCTTATCACGCAACGCGTCGAGGTCGGAATTCGACGGAGCGTAGCAGAGCACTACTCCCATACGACGGTTGACACGAGTAAACGGTTTGCCGAATATGCGGAGATAGGTATCCTCTTCCTTTGTCACCTCTTCCAGTCCACGGTATTGAGGACGTTCCTGGCTGGCAATCGGAGAAAGGATAACAGCGCTTGCTCCTATCCGCTCCTGCTTGATACCGGGAATAGGCAGACCAAGTACCGCACGGAGATGAAGTTCAAATTCGTTCAGGTTTTGTGTTCCGGCCAGTGTCACCATGCCCGTATCATGCGGACGTGGAGAAAGTTCGGAGAAATAAACTCCGTTTTCGTGACTCAGGAAAAACTCCACTCCCCACAATCCTGCGCCTGTCAGGGCACGGGTCACTTTTTCCGCCATCTCTTCCGCTTCTTTCAAGTGAGCAGGGTCGATATGTGCGGGTTGGAAACTTTCACGGTAGTCGCCACCTTTCTGTACATGTCCGATGGGCGGGCAGAACAAGGTGGGGCCATTCTTTTGGGTAACAGTCAATAAGGTGATTTCGCTGTCAAACTTGATAAATTCTTCGATGATAAGTTCGCGGATATCACCACGGCTTCCACTACATCCATATTCCCAGGCATGTTCGAGTTCGTCGGCACTCTTCACAAGAGATTGTCCTTTGCCGGATGAGGACATCAAAGGTTTCACCACACAAGGAAAACCTATTTTAGCGGCAGCATCTTTCAGTTCTTCCAGTGTCTTGGCGTAGAAATATTTAGCAGTTTTCAGTCCGAGTTCTTTGGCTGCAAGGTCGCGGATGGCCTTGCGATTCATCGTGAAGTTGACGGCACGGGCACTGGGCACGACCTGGATTCCTTCTTTCTCGAAGTCGTACAAGCGTTCTGTGCGGATAGCTTCAATTTCCGGCACGATGATGTCCGGCTGATGTTTCTTTACGACACGTTCCAACTCTTCGCCGTTCAGCATGTCGAATACTTCAAATTCATCGGCTACTTGCATAGCCGGAGCTCCTGCATAAGAGTCACAGGCAATAATATGCTGACCTTTACGTTGGGCTGAGATTACAAACTCTTTTCCAAGTTCTCCTGAACCGAGTAACAGTATTTTCTTCATCATTTTGAGTGTTTTTATATTAGTGACGCAAAATTAGTATATTTCGATGAAATACGGCTTTTTTTAGTGACGTACTTTCGGATATTTATTATGAAAGCGGAAACCAAGTCCAAGCATCAGGTAATTAAGGGTCTGGACATACTCCCCTATTCCGGGAAATGTCCCTGCCGGTTTGTCTTTTTAGAGCGAAGTTTATAAATCGAGGATTTCAATAAACTTGGCGACGTGATAACCATCCATCAGCCCATGATGGCAAGTGACGGAAACAGGCAGCATCAACTTCTCTCCTTCGCGGAAGTACTTTCCGGTAGAAATTTTGGGGACGCTATCACCCGAACGTATATTGGTGGGGTGCTTCATATCTGTGAAAGTGAGCCACGGAACAGCCGAATAATGGATAGCGTTGGGATGGAATGTCCCCCCTTTGTTCAGTCCGGTAGTAGCTTGCAGACGTTCCATTTCTACTTTCGCTTTACGGATGAAGACAAGTTCGTCCGGGTCATATTCGAAGGCTGCGAAAGAAAAAGTATGATCGGCACGACCTACAGTGGATTCGGGCAGAAGACTGTCATAACACACTACCCTGTCTCCTTGGATACGATAACGGAACTCTTCGACTTTGGCGGCAGCGGTAACAATCCGATGCAAGACCAAGAGGGAGAAAGACACACTTTTGTCTTTGGCTTCCTGATACGTACGGGTGCAGTCTACGTTGACCGTCACTCCGAAAAACGGATCGTCAAAAGCACTGAAGTGCTCGAAATGTTCTTTTCTATTCCAGGTAGCAATATCAATGATTTTCTCAATCTGATTCATTCTAAACACTCTTTTTTTAAGTTCACCACAGATTACACAGATTGAATAAGATATATATTGTTCGTATAAACAATCTGTATCAATTCAATAATCAGTGTAATCTGTGGTAAAAAAACAATTATTGATGTTGCTCGCGCAGCAGATCGTTCACAGTCTTCACCGGATTGAAGGTAGCGAGGGGAACTTCTACAAATACGGTATTCCAATCGCTCATAGCACCGTTCCACAAACCGGGAAGTTCGAGAGCTTTCAAATCTTTGCCGTTCTTTGATTTATAGGAAATGAAGCCTGTTGCCTTATCCACGTACTTCACCAAATCGAACTTATGACCTTTATAGTCACGTACTGCACATACCAGATCTACCGGGTTGAAGTGTGTACCGTTTTCGAACATTTCCTTCTTTTCGGGGTCGTTCATGTCGATTTGCGAGCTTTCGAGGATTTGCAAGGAGATAGTTCCGTCGCTGTTGTATGCAAGGAACGGACCACCACCCGGTTCGCCTACGTTCTTCACCATTCCACAGACACGCATCGGACGATTCAGTTTGTTTTTCAGATAAATGGCGAGTACGGAATCTTCGAGGTCTTTCGTTTCCGGATTCTTGCAGAAAAGTTTCTTTTGCAGGAACTGGAGCATTTCCATCATTTGGTCATGCGTATATTTGCCGCTGTCAAGTAGTTCGAGATATTCAAATGCTTGTTTTTGCAAGGAGACAAGTACGCCGGCAATCAGTTTCTTATACGTAACGGTATCCTCTTTCAGTTTGTCAGGGACTACGTTGTCGATATTCTTGATAAAAATAATATCGGCGTCAAGATCGTTCAGGTTCTCAATCAGTGCGCCGTGTCCACCCGGACGGAACAGCAGTTTGCCGTTGTCGCGGAACGGTTGGTTGTCCATGTCAGCGGCAATGGTGTCAGTGCTCGGCTTCTGTTCGGAGAAAGTGATGTAATAATCAACACCGTAACGTTTGGCAAATTCGCCGGCCTTTTCGTCCACCAGTTTCTTGAAGAGTTCGCGATGTTCGGTAGATACGGTGAAGTGTACGTTGACTTTGCCACTCTTGCCGGCTGCATACATGGCTCCTTCTGCAAGATGCTCTTCCAACGGAGTGCGTGCACCTTCGGGATATTTATGGAATTTGAGCAGGCCTTTCGGCAGTGCGCCATAATTCAGCCCGGCAGTTTCGAGCAATGCCGATACAACAGTTTTATAGTTGCCTTCTTCGATTAATCCGGGAATGTCCTTTTTGGCTGTACGCTGACAAGCTACATTGAGGTCGTCATAGAAAGCAAAATCCCTGATACCGTCAAAAAATGCCAGTTCGAACTTTGTAGTCGGTTTATCATAGTCGGCAGATAGAAACTCGAACAGGTTCTTGAACATACGGCTTGCAGCGCCCGAAGCCGGTACAAACTTCACAATGGTCTTATCTGTGTTTGTATATGCGTCCCACGCTGCCAGATATGCTTTCTGCTCCTCAGTATTGGGAGCCAATATACCTTTTTCGATGGAAGCGGCCGCGTCCAGTTTCAAAAAAGGAAAACCAGTTTGGAAGCAAGCCAGTTGCTCTGCTATTTGCGCTTCCGTGATGCCTTTCTTGGCAAGCAACTCTTTGTCCTGTGTCGTTATCATAATATCTAATTTTATTAATTGATGCCCAAAAATACAAAATGTTATTTACTTCTTGCCGAATAACCAGGAAAAAAAGTAATTTTACATCGAATTAACAAGATTGAATATGGACGACTTTTTTACATCAGAGGAAAAAAAGGAGCTTTTTTCACTCTACCGGCATTTGATGTTATCTGCCGGAGACAGCATTTCCTGGCAGGATTGCCAAAAATTAAAAAAACATCTAATCAAAGCAGCCCAGTGTAACGGATTGCAACACAATAACTTCGGGATGAATCCCGTCATCAGAGATTTACAAACGGCAGTCATCGTAGCTGAAGAAATCGGTATGAAAGGCTCGTGCCTCATTGGTATCATGCTGCACGAAATTGTAAAGGCGCATATACTGTCTATCGAAGAAGTAAACACCGAATACGGAGAAGATGTGGCAAGCATCATCAAGGGATTGGTAAAAACAAACGAGCTGTATGCGAAGAGTCCGGCGATAGAATCGGAGAATTTCCGCAATCTCCTGCTCTCGTTTGCCGAGGATATGCGTGTCATACTGATTATGATTGCCGACCGCGTGAACGTGATGCGCCAAATCAAGGATTCGGGCAATGAAGAAGACCGGAACAAGGTGGCGAACGAAGCCGCTTATCTGTATGCCCCATTAGCGCATAAGCTGGGGCTCTATAAGTTGAAATCGGAACTTGAGGACTTGTCGCTGAAATATACACAGCGGGAAACCTACTATTATATAAAGGATAAGTTGAACGAGACGAAGGCGTCACGCGACAAGTATATCGCCGCTTTTATTGAACCTATACAGAAAAAGGTGGCGGCTGCGGGATTGAAATTCGACATCAAGGGACGTACCAAGTCCATACATTCGATATGGAACAAGATTCAGAAACAGAAAACACCGTTCGAAGGGATTTACGACTTGTTTGCCATCCGTATTATTCTGGATTCGGAACCGGAACCGGCAAAGGAGAAGCAGGAATGTTGGCAGGTATATTCCATTGTGACCGATATGTACCAGCCTAACCCGAAGCGTCTGCGTGACTGGCTTTCTATCCCGAAAAGCAATGGTTACGAGTCGTTGCACATCACTGTGATGGGACCGGAAGGAAAATGGGTGGAAGTACAGATACGTACCCGCCGCATGGACGAAATCGCTGAGCGCGGACTGGCTGCTCACTGGAGATACAAAGGCATCAAAGGCGAAACTGGTTTGGACGAATGGCTGACTTCGGTTCGCGAAGCATTGGAAAATGCGGACAACGACTCGATGAAAGTGATGGACCAGTTCAAAATGGACCTTTACGAAGATGAGGTTTTCGTATTTACTCCCAAAGGGGACTTGTTCAAACTGGCGAAAGGCGCTACGGTGCTCGATTTCGCTTTCCATATCCATAGCAAACTGGGATGCAAATGTATCGGCGCCAAGGTGAACGGCAAGAATGCCCAACTCAAACAGAAGTTGAACAGCGGCGACCAGGTGGAGATTATGACTTCAAACACCCAGACTCCGAAACAGGACTGGCTGAATATCGTGACCACTTCCAAAGCCCGTACGAAGATTCGGCAGGCACTTAAGGAGATGGTAGCGCGTCAGCACGATTTTGCGAAGGAGACATTAGAACGGAAGTTCAAGAACCGCAAGCTGGAGTATGACGAGGCGACAATGATGCGCCTTATCAAGCGTTTGGGATTCAAGAACGTGACGGAGTTTTATCAGAAAATAGCTGATGAAGCACTAGATGTCAATGAGGTTCTGGACAAATACATCGAGCAGCAGAAACGCGATAATGATACGCATGACGAGATTGTGTACCGGAGCGCCGAGGGATACAACATGCAGGTGCCACAGGAAGAGACGACATCAAAAGAAGATGTGCTTGTGATTGACCAAAACCTGAAAGGGTTGGAATTCAAGCTTGCCAAATGTTGTAATCCTATTTATGGTGACGATGTATTCGGTTTTGTGACGGTAAGCGGAGGAATCAAGATTCACAGGAGAGACTGCCCCAATGCGAATCAGATGCGCGAACGCTTCGGTTACCGGATTGTAAAGGCACGATGGGCGGGCAAGTCGGAAGGAACGCAGTATCCTATCACGTTGCGCGTTGTGGGACATGACGATATCGGTATTGTGACGAATATCACTTCGATTATATCCAAGGAAAACGGAATCACACTGCGCTCTATCGGCATTGATTCGCATGACGGATTATTCTCAGGAACACTGACGATTATGGTCGGTGATACGGGAAGGCTGGAAGCGCTTATCAAGAAGCTGAGGACGGTGAAAGGAGTGAAACAGGTAAACCGGAATTAACAACAAATTCATATAATAAAATAGTGACGCCATCCGCATGTGATAGCGTCACTATTTTTATAGTATAGCGTCACTATCCGGACGGTATAGTGACGCCATTTTCAAGAGGGATTTTAGCACCCTTATCTCACTTTCTTTCTTATATAATAAGGATACGTCGCAATGACGAAAAATGCCAAAGACACCAAAGCTACTATCTGTCCGATATGCAGCATCTTGTCGGTATCCAAATCCACCTGACTTCGTCACTTTTTTGAGTTCCAAAATAAGGATGCCTGATTTTCACCA
>CANPJW010000027.1 GCA_947574505.1 uncultured Bacteroides sp.
AATTAACTTATTTGTGATCAACGGATTAGTTACAAAATTAACGAAGTGTTATTAATTATAAACTTTCTTTCTATTAATCACAAACTTTAAATGCAAGTTCCGTTTTTATAAACGCAAGCTTTGATTATAAAAATAAAGCTTGCAATTTTATAATCAAAGCCTTCATTTATAGTTTCTAATCAGTAAAGAACAACTTTGCTATTAATCAAAAGCAACTTTACATTTAATAGAAAGGAAGTTATCTATTAATAGACTGCGGGGAAAGTAGTATGTTCCAAGACCCTATGGGTTCCGGAGGACATTCCGTAAAGATATGAATGCGATTTACACGACCGGACGAGTACGAATCAAGCCGGGAAAAGAATGACTTAGATGAACGCCGCATACGGTGAAAGATGACAGATGCCGATTGTTTGCATTTTCATCTTTCATCGTCATGAAACACCTATGAATAAATAGTTTCAAGAAGAAGGTGAAAGATTGAAAGATAAAAATCTGTTTTGCTATAGATTGATTTTATCTTTTCCCTTCCTGTCCATCCGCCCTGCTTCCATTTCATGTCCGCAGGCATCTGGTTGGTTACGGAGTTATACGTTGACTTCTACAGTCTGTTCAATAACCCCGAAAAAGACTGGGAAAGCCTGCTACTGGAGGCATCCGGTGCACCACCTGAACCTTCGCTGTTTGAATGAGGGGCTTGGAAAACGCAAAAACAGAATCGACCACCGTGGAATCAACGGTCGAGACATATGTTTTCTACTTTTTCAAGTTTTATCGGACAGCAATAATAAATATATGTTGATTGATTTCTGCCAGTATATTCTGGGAGATTCGTTAGTACGGTTTCACGGGATTACTCTGCATACTTCGCTGCGACTGGCGGATATAACTTCAGGTCCTTTCGATAGCAGAGATAAGCTGGCGCAGTGGATACATGGCAAGATTTAGATTTCGTCAGTCTTGAAGTGCTATGCGGATACGATATTGTTTCAGTACACGATCGACAAAGGCGGTAGGATGAGAAATGCATCCGTAATAATATCTCTAGTGAGTATTTTAAAAGGCTTTATAAACTGTAGTGAATGATTAAACTTATCTCAGGGGGCTGTTCTGATTTTATATGAGTGAGAAAATAGAATCCAGACCTAGGAAGAGGTATCTGAATTCTATTTTCTCAATTTGTATAGGCTGTTTTATTGTGCTTATCCCAGCTTTTCTTTCAAAAACCGTCCCGTATAGCTTGCTCCGCAGGCGGCAACTTCTTCCGGAGTACCCGCTGCTACGATGTTTCCACCCTTATCTCCGCCTTCCGGTCCGAGGTCGATTACATAATCGGCACATTTGATAACGTCCATGTTATGCTCGATGATAACGATGCTGTGTCCCCGGCGGATGAGTGCGTCGAAAGCATCCAGAAGTTTGCGGATGTCATGGAAATGCAATCCCGTAGTCGGCTCGTCAAAGATAAACATCGTTGGGTCGGCTTTCTCCTGACTTAAATAAAATGCGAGTTTGACACGCTGGTTTTCACCACCGGAAAGGGTAGAAGAAGCCTGTCCTAATTTAATGTATCCCAGTCCCACGTCCTGCAGAGGAAGCAATTTCTTCACAATTTTCTTCTGTCCATGTTCGTTGAAGAACTCAATCGCTTGGTTCACGGTCATCTCCAATACATCGTAGATGCTTTTATCGTTGAATTTCACTTCCAGCGTGTCGGATTTGAAACGTTTCCCGCGACAAGACTCACACTCCAATACCAAATCTGCCATAAATTGCATTTCTACAGTAATGGTTCCTTCTCCTTTACACTCTTCGCAACGTCCGCCTTCGCTATTGAAACTGAAGAATCCGGGAGTATATCCCATTTGCTTCGCCAAAGGTTGTTCAGACCATAGTTTGCGGATTTCGTCGTAAGCCTTGATGTAAGTCACCGGATTTGAGCGCGATGATTTGCCAATCGGGTTCTGGTCTACAAATTCTACATTCCGCAGGTCGCGCAAACTTCCTCCGATCGAAGAGAATTCTCCCGGCCGGTCACTGCATTCGTCCAATTCACGTTTCAATGCCCGGAAGAAAATGTCTCTCACCAATGTACTCTTTCCGGAACCGGAAACACCCGTAACGACTGTCATTACATTGAGCGGGAAGCGTACGTTTACTCCTTTCAGATTATTCTCGCGTGCGCCTTTCAATTCGATATAGTTATTCCACGGCCGGCGATGCTCCGGAACGGGTATTTCATCTTCTCCTAAAAGATAACGTACCGTATAGCTGTTGCTTCCCTTCTTCAAATCCTTCATATCGCCTTGGTAAACAACCTCTCCGCCCAGACGTCCGGCATTAGGACCTATGTCGATAATGTAATCTGCGGCACGGATAATCTCTTCGTCGTGCTCTACCACCACTACCGTATTACCTAATTGTTGCAGTTGACGCAACACATGGAGCAGACGGTCTGTATCACGGCTATGCAGTCCGATACTTGGCTCGTCGAGAATATAAAGGCTGCCAACAAGACTACTTCCCAGCGAGGTTGCCAGATTGATACGCTGGCTTTCTCCCCCCGATAAGGAATTGCTGAGCCGGTTCAGCGTCAGATATCCCAATCCTACATCAATCAGAAAGCGAATCCGGCTATTGATTTCAACCAGGATACGTCGGGACACATTGCTGTCGTGCTCGTCCAGCTCCAGATGGTCAAAGAACTGCTTTAATTCCGTAATAGGTAAATCTACCAGTTCGGAGATATTCTTACCGCCCACCCGTACATATCCGGCTTCCGGTTTCAGGCGGGTGCCGTGGCATTTCGGGCAAAGCGTCTTTCCACGGTAGCGTGCGAGCATCACACGGTATTGTATCTTATATTGGTTCTCTTCCAGCATTTTGAAGAAATCATTGATGCCATGGAAATATGGGTTGCCTTCCCAAAGCAACCGGCGTTGAGCGTCTGTCAACTCATAATAAGGAGTGAAAATGGGGAAGTCGAATTTTTCCGCATTGTGAATCAGTTCGTCTTTCCATTCACCCATCTTTTCGCCGCGCCAGCATACGATAGCTCCTTCATACACCGATAATGAACGATCCGGAACGACTAAGTGCTCGTCAATACCGACCACTTTACCGAATCCTTCGCACTCCGGACAAGCACCGATAGGCGAATTGAACGAGAACATCTGGTCGTTCGGTTCTTCAAAGACGATGCCGTCCGCTTCGAATTTCGTGCTGAAAGTATGAAGTTTGGTGGTGCCATCCGATAGATAAAAACGTAGCATACAGGTTCCGTCACCTTCGTACATGGCTGTTTCGGCAGAATCTGTCAGCCGGCTGATGGCGTCTTTGGTGTTTGCCACCGCCATGCGGTCTACCAACAGGTAGACTTCATCACCTGCCACGGGCGTGTATTCATCGATTCGTTTCATTTCACCGTTCACTTCGATACGGTTGAATCCTTGTTTCAGGTCTATTTCCAATTGCTGTTGCAAGGTGCGGCCTTCACGCAGGCGGATGGGGGTCAGCACCGTATATCTCGTACCTTCCGGATAGGAGAGCATACAGTTGACGATGTCTTCCGTGGAGTGTTTCTTCACTTCCTGCCCGCTGATGGGACTATACGTTTTTCCCACCCGGGAGTACAGCAGGCGTAGATATTCGTAAATCTCGGTCGAAGTCCCCACTGTAGAACGCGGATTGCGGCTATTCACTTTCTGTTCGATGGCAATGGCGGGCGGAATCCCTTTGATAAAGTCACATTCCGGCTTGCTCATTCTCCCCAGAAACTGACGCGCATAGCTGCTCAAGCTTTCTACGTAGCGGCGTTGTCCCTCTGCATAAAGGGTATCAAAAGCAAGTGATGATTTGCCGGAACCCGACAATCCGGTGATTACAACAAGTTTGTTGCGTGGTATATCTACATCGATGTTTTTCAGGTTGTTTACTCGTGCACCTTTGATCGAAATATAGTTGTTTTCTGACATAAAATACTCCTTGTTTTATGGTAGTCGGCAAAGTTAGCGAATTTATCGGGAGTTTGTATTATCTTTGCGTCACATTATTACGATTTAAGAATATTATGAAGCTGAAAAACTATCTTTTACTTTTGGCTCTTCTTCTGGCTGTGGGAGTAAGGGCACAGGTGCCATCAGGCAATAAATATCCCAAACGTGAATTCCGTGGAGCATGGATACAGGCTGTCAATAGCCAGTTTCGTGGCATTCCCACAGAGCGACTGAAGCAAATATTGATTAGCCAGTTGAACTCTCTTCAAGGAGCCGGCATTAATGCGATTATCTTTCAGGTACGTCCCGAAGCGGATGCATTATACGCTTCCCAATATGAACCGTGGAGCCGCTTCCTGACCGGTACGCAAGGACAGACGCCTTCTCCTATGTGGGACCCGATGCAGTTTATGATTGAAGAGTGTCAGAAACGGAATATGGAGTTTCATGCCTGGATCAATCCTTACCGTGTGAAGACTTCATTAAAAAATGAATTGGCTCCGGAACATATTTACCACCAGCATCCGGAATGGTTCATTACTTATGGCGATCAGCTATACTTCGACCCGGCACTTCCCGAAAGCCGGGAATACATCTGTAAGATCGTGACCGATATCGTGTCCCGCTATGATGTGGACGCTATCCACATGGATGATTATTTCTATCCTTATCCGGTGAAAGGACTGGACTTCCCGGATGATGCGAGCTTTGCCCGTTATGGTGGAGGTTTTACAAGTAAGGCAGACTGGCGTCGTAGTAATGTCAATGTGTTGATAAAGAAACTTCACGAGACTATCCGTGGCATCAAGCCATGGGTGAAGTTCGGTATCAGTCCGTTTGGTATCTATCGTAATCAGAAGAGCGACCCGTTGGGAAGTAATACGAATGGTTTGCAGAATTACGATGACTTGTATGCCGATGTCCTGCATTGGGCACGTGAGGGATGGATTGATTATAATATTCCGCAGATTTACTGGCAAATCGGCCATAAGGCTGCCGACTATGAGACATTGGTGAAATGGTGGGCTACCCATTCGGGAAACCGTCCGTTGTTTATCGGTCAGTCTGTGCCGAACACTATCCAGCATGCCGACCCGCAGAATCCTTCCATCAACCAGCTTCCACGAAAGATGGCTTTGCAGCGTGCTTATCAAACAATCGGAGGCAGTTGCCAATGGTATGCGGCAGCGGTTGTCGAAAATCAGGGAAGATACCGCGATGCTTTAGTGAGTGAATATCATAAATATCCTGCATTGATTCCTGTCTTTGACTTTATGGATAACAAGGCTCCGGGCAAAGTGCGCAAGATGAAAAAGGTATGGACAGAAGACGGCTATATCCTTTTCTGGACTGCTCCGAAAGCAGAAACAGAAATGGATAAGGCAGTTCAATATGTAGTCTATCGCTTTAGCGGAAAAGAAAAAGTGAACCTTGACGATCCTTCACATATTGTAGCTATCACCCGCAATCCGTTCTACAAACTCCCATACGAAACAGGAAAAACAAAATACCGTTATGTAGTGACTGCTTTGGACCGTCTTCATAATGAATCGAAATCCGTAAGTAAGAAGTTGAAACTGTAAAGGTATAGAATAAACAACGATAAAACGGTGGACACTCTGCAGAATGATAACGCAGTTTGTTCACCGTTTTTTTTGTTCACCGTTTTGGGTATATCGTTTTTTGTTCACCGTTTTGGATATATCGTTTTTTGTTCACTGTTTTGGATATATCGTTTTTTGTTCACCGTTTTGGATATATCGTTTTTTGTTCACTGTTTTTTTGTTTGTCGTTATTCAGTCGCTTGCTATTAATAAAGCAGCAACCCTGCAATGCCGCAGGCAATAATCATCAGAATCGGATTGGCTTTATATTTTCTTGTTCCGATGAAAGCAATCAGGAATATAATGACGCTGATAACGAATGAATAGGTATCTTCAATAGGCGAACCGAAGTTTTCTACATTCATTAATACCAACGCAGCAGAGGCGAGTAATCCGACTACTGCCGGGCGTAATCCACTGAAAATAGATTCCACTACGGGGTGTTTCTGGTATTTCAGGAAGAATTTGCTGATAGTCAGCATCAAGATAAAAGAGGGGAGAACTACAGCGAAAGTCGCAATGATGGAACCCCATACGCTACCTGTCGAAGTAAACCCTACATAAGTAGCTGCATTAATACCAATAGGTCCTGGTGTCATCTGGCTGATTGCGACAATATCCGTGAACTCCTGCGAACTTACCCATCCATAGCGGGTCACCACTTCGCCTTGAATCATGGAAAGCATGGCATAACCGCCGCCGAAGCCAAAGAGCCCGATCTTGAAAAATGTATAGAATAACTGTAGGTAAATCATATGATTAATAGTTTATTATATAATAATTTTAGGCACGGATCACGTGGATTGCATGGATTACACGGATTTCATGGCTTTCATGGCTTTCATGGCTGTTTAGAATTAGGAATCTGTAAAACAACAACGTTAATCCGTGTAATCTATGCCGCCTCAACTCTCTGCTCTCAACTCTCTACTTTTTTAACCTTTCCCCAAAGAAAACCGCCTACACCCGCAGCGATGATAATCCAAATAGGAGAGAAGCCCAACAACCAGATAAGCAGTGCTGAAACAACCGGAATCCACAGATTGTAGCGGTTGATTTTGGCAGATCGCCCCATGGTAAAGGTCGGTGCGGCGATAAGTGCCACTACTGCCGGTCGGATTCCTCTGAAGATGCGTTCCACTATCGGATTGTCTTTGAAACTATGAAAGAACAGGGCAATAGCCAATATGATAAGGAAAGAGGGCAAGATTGTTCCCAATGCCGTGACAATACTTCCCCGGATGCCGCGCAGCTTATATCCTATAAAGATAGAAATATTGACTGCCAAAATTCCCGGAGCGGATTGGGAGATAGCCAGCAGATCGATAAAATCGTCCTGCGCAATCCACTTCCGTTTGGTGACAATTTCATTTTCAATCAGTGGCACCATTGCATACCCTCCTCCAATGGTGAAAGCGCCAATTTTAAAAAAGATTCCAAATGCTTCGAGATAAATGTTCATTCTTTCTTTTCTCCTCCTTCCTGACTAACTGTTTTTTCTCTTTGCCATATTGACTGGGATTTACATTACATCTACTGTGAGAGCCGGGTTGTCAATGTTATCTGTCATGTTAATGGTAGAACGAAATGTTGTGTAAAATAAGAGGCCGGCACTTTAAAATGTACCAGCCTCTGTAAATATAGGAATGATTTATTTCATTTTAGCTTCCACCCATTTGCGAGCGTTGACAAACGCTTCTATCCATGGAGTAACCTGATCGCTGTTCTTGCGGTCTGTCGGATAACAACCGTTTTGCCATGGGAAGATGGCACGTTCCAAGTGAGGCATCATCGCCAAATGACGTCCGTCTGCACTGGCAAGTCCTGCAATGGAGTAGTCTGAGCCGTTCGGGTTGCCCGGGTACTCATCGTAGCTGTATTTCGCCACTACATTGTATTTGTCTTCATCGTACGGCAGTGAGAATTTACCTTCTCCGTGTGCTACCCAGATACCCAGTTTGCTTCCGCTTAGTGAACCGAACATCACACTGCGGTTTGTCGGGATAGTCAGGCCGACGAAAGTAGACTCGAATTTATGGGAGTCATTGTGTAGCATCTTGCCTTTTTTCTTATGTTCCGGATTGATAAGACCAAGTTCCATCATCAACTGGCAACCGTTGCAAATACCCAGTGAGAGCGTATCTTCACGAGCATAGAACTTGTCGAGTGCCTCTTTCGCTTTCGGGTTGAACAGGAATCCGCCTGCCCATCCTTTGGCAGAACCCAATACGTCGGAGTTGGAGAAACCACCGCAGTAAACAATCATGTTTACGTCTTCCAGTGTCTCGCGTCCGCTGATAAGGTCGGTCATCGTAACGTCTTTTACGTCAAAGCCTGCCAGATAGAGTGAGTATGCCATTTCGCGCTCGCCGTTCGTTCCCTTTTCGCGGATGATAGCCGCACGGATACCACTTGGAGTGCGACGGTCCGGAGTGATACCGTATTGAGAAAGCTTACCTTTGAATTCCGGCATGAAAGCGAATTCTACGGGTTGCATCTTGTAGTTTTCAAAACGTTTCTTGGCGCAGCCGTTCATAGACTGTTTGCGGTCGAGCAGGTAAGAAGAAGAATACCATACATCACGCATATAATCAATGCCGAATTGGTAAGTTGCACCGTCTTTAGATACCAAAATGTGGCGTTCGTCAGTCGGTTTACCCAGCTTTATGTAGCCTACGCCGGCGTCTTCCAAAATCTTCTTCACTTCATCCTTGTGCTTGTCGCTGATCTGGATAACGATACCCGGGTTTTCTGCAAACAGAATCTTGACGATGTCCTCTTCCTTCATCTTGTCGAGGCTGATTTCCAAACCGCCTTCTACATTAGAGAAGCACATTTCGAGCAATGTAGTGATCAGACCACCGGCAGATATATCGTGTCCTGCAAGAATCAATCCTTTGTTTACAAGTTCCTGTACGGCAAGGAAAGCGTCACGGAAATATTCGGCGTCCTGTACGCAAGGTACCTCGTCACCCACTTTACCCAAAGATTGTGCGAAAGCCGAACCACCTAGTTTCAGTTCGTCGAAGCTGAAGTCAATATGATAAAGCGTAGTCTTTTCATTGTTAACCAATACCGGAGATACCACTTTCTTCACGTCGGAAACTTCACCGCCGGCAGAAACAATCACAGTTCCCGGAGAAATCACTTTTTCACCGTTCGGATACTTCTGTGTCATAGACAGAGAGTCTTTTCCGGTAGGAACATTGATTTGCAGTGCGCAGCAGAAGTCGCTCAATGCTTTAACGGCTGTGTAAAGGCGGGCATCTTCACCTTCTTGAGAGCGGCAAGGCCACATCCAGTTGGCAGACAGAGAAATGCTGTCCATGCCTTCCGCCATCGGAGCCCAAACAAGATTGGTCAGCGCTTCGGATACGGCGAGGATGGAACCGGCAGCCGGATCAGCCAATGCTGCTTGAGGAGCATGTCCGATAGAAGTAGCGATTCCTTTTTCTCCACGGTAGTCGAGCGCTACGACACCGCAGTCGCTCAACGGCAACTGAAGTTCGCCCTGGCATTGCTGGCGTGCTACTTTACCTGTCACGGAGCGGTCTACCTTATTTGTCAACCAATCCTTGCAGGCTACTGCTTCAAGCTGCAATACATTCGTCAGATATTCATGGAGTTTCGACAATTCATATTTCGGCATTTCGTAATGACGTTCCACGGTTTTGTCTACCATATATGTCTTGGGAGAAGAACCGAACATCTGTTCTACGGCAAGATCAAACGGACGTACCCCGTCAGCCTGTTGGAAGGCGAAACGATGATCGCCGGTTGTTTCGCCAACTACATACATTGGAGCGCGTTCGCGTTCGGCAATCTTACGTACATGCTCGATGGCTTCTTCTTTAATCAATAGCCCCATACGTTCCTGACTCTCGTTGGCGATGATTTCTTTTGCCGACAAGGTCTTGTCGCCGATAGGCAATTTGCTCATATCGATTAAACCGCCACATTCTTCCACTAACTCGGACAGACAGTTGACGTGTCCGGCAGAGCCGTGGTCGTGGATAGAAACAACGGGGTTCACCTCTTCTTCGCAAAGAGCACGTACTACGTTGTTGGCACGTTTCTGCATTTCAGCATTAGCACGTTGAACTGCGTTCAGTTCGATACCGCTGCTGTAACGACCGGTATCTACAGAAGATACGGAACCACCACCTAGTCCGATACGGTAGTTGTCACCACCGATTACTACCACTTTGTTTCCTGCTTCCGGTGCACCTTTCAGGCAGTCGCGTTGTGTGCCGTAACCTACACCGCCGGCAAGCATGATTACTTTATCGTAACCATAAACTTCTTTGTTTTCCGTGTGTTCGAAAGTCAGTACCGAACCGCAGATCAGCGGTTGACCGAACTTGTTACCGAAGTCGGAAGCACCGTTGGATGCTTTGATAAGTATCTGCTCCGGAGTCTGGTACAACCATTTGCGTACCGGAAGTATTTCTTCCCACTCGCGTCCTTCATCCGTGCGGGGGTAAGAAGTCATGTAGACAGCAGTACCTGCAATAGGCCATGAACCTTTACCACCGCCCATACGGTCGCGGATTTCACCGCCTGTGCCGGTAGAAGCACCGTTGAACGGTTCTACCGTAGTAGGGAAATTATGTGTTTCTGCTTTCAGTGAGATAACGCTCTTGATGTCTTTCACCTGGAAGTAATCGGGCTTGGAGTGGTCTGCCGGAGCAAACTGTTCCACCACCGGACCTTCGGCGAAGGCTACATTATCTTTATAAGCAGAGATGATTTTATTCGGATTTTCCTGTGTCGTCTTTTTAATCATCTGGAACAGGGAAGACTCCTGTTCTACACCGTCGATGATGAATGTTCCGCCGAAGATTTTGTGGCGGCAGTGTTCGGAGTTGATTTGTGCGAAACCGAAAACTTCGGAGTCAGTCAGTTTACGACCGAGGTCATTTTCCACTTTCTTCAGATAGTCCATTTCTTCTTTAGAAAGTGCCAGACCTTCTTTTTCGTTGTACGCTTCGAGATCTTCGATGTAGATAATCGGATCCGGCTGGCGGTTGGTCGTGAATATGTTTTGGTCGAGTCCTTTGTACATGCGTTGGAGCATCGGGTCGTAGTCAGCGTTTTCATCCTTAACAGGGAAGTACTCCTCGATGCGGCTGATGCCTTCGAGCCCCATGTTTTGGGTGATTTCTACTGCGTTTGTACTCCAAGGAGTGATCATCTCGCGGCGTGGACCAACGAAACAGCCTTTCAGGTTTTCTTCACTTTCCATCACGGCTTCGCCAAAAAGCCAGCAGAGTTTATTACTTTCGTCAGTGGTGAGCTGATGGTTGCTCTCTACGGCAATCACGCTCTTGGAAGGGGTTCTGAAAAAAAGAATCATGTTGTATATTTACGATTTTACGATTTACGATTTACGATTTACGATTGAAGTTCCTACAGGAGAAACTCTTCTCTTTTTCTGTGGTGCAAAGATAAGTAATTTCATTGGTGGTGAGAAATAAAACAGAAATAAATCTTTTTTCCGTCTTCCCTTTTTATGGATTGATTTATTTCCGTACGATAAATGCACGATTAGTTTCTATCCTTCTCTTGCTTTTTACCAATTTAATCTCGTATCTTTATGTTTCCCGTTTCCCTGACAAGTGGGCACCTTGGATAATGATAAATATCACCTTATAATCGGACAAATATTACCTTGTAAGATGACTATTATCACGTTATAAGGTGACTACTTCCTGACTGCATGGAAAATCTTACTCCTGCGCACTGAAAGTCCTTATTCATAGCACTGAAAAATCTTAAATATAGTAATAAAAAGAATCATTCGTATTGCCTGTGTTTTCCAAGTGTCATTTTAAGTGTCCTTTACTCCATGAAATAGGGGCAATTCGTTGGAAAAAACGTTAATATCCTATCCTTATATCATAAAAAAGTGCGATATTTGCAGAATGATTCAGATAGAGACAATATTCGATATATTAGTTAAAGGCTTTATTATTGGCGTTGTAGTGTCCGCACCTTTGGGGCCGGTGGGCGTATTGTGCATACAGCGGACATTGAACAAAGGGCGTTGGTATGGCTTTGTAACGGGACTGGGAGCCTCGTTGAGCGATATAGCCTACGCTTTGCTCACCGGTTATGGGATGAGTTTCGTTTTCGATTATATCAATAAAAACATTTTCTATTTGCAACTGTTGGGAAGCATCATGTTGCTACTTTTCGGTATATATACTTTCCGTAGCAATCCGGTGCAATCCATTCGTCCGGCTTCGTCCAACAAAGGTTCTTATTTCCATAATTTTATTACCGCTTTTTTTGTTACTCTATCCAATCCGTTGATAATCTTCCTGTTTATCGGACTTTTCGCCCGTTTTGCCTTTGTGCAGCAGGGCGTTTTGGTTTTTGAAGAGATAACGGGATATTTTGCGATTGCTGCCGGGGCGTTGACTTGGTGGTTGGGCATCACTTATTTTGTGAATAAAGTGCGTACCAAGTTCAATCTGCGTGGTATTTGGATGCTGAACCGTATCATTGGAAGTATTGTAATGCTGGTATCTATGGTAGGGCTGGTTTATACTTTGTTGGGAGAGTCACTTTATTAAGGGATAACATAATGAATCAGATAGCACAACAACTGAAAGAGAAAAATATTGCCGAATACCTTATATATATGTGGCAAGAGGAAGACTTGATCCGCGCCAATCATTGTGAACCGGAAGAGATGGAGGCAAATGTGATTGCACGCTATCCGGAAGAACAGCAGCCTGCCATGCGAGAATGGTACGGCAATTTGATTACGATGATGGGTGAGGAAGGAGTACGGGAAAAAGGGCATCTGCAGATTAATAAGAACGTGATTATCAATCTGACAGAATTGCATAATGCATTGTCCTCTTCTCCTAAATTTCCTTTTTACAGTGCTGCTTATTTCAAAGCATTACCGTTTATTGTAGAATTACGGAATAACAACGGTAAGAAAGACGAACCCGAACTGGAAACCTGTTTTGAAGCGTTGTATGGAATACTCCTGCTTCGCCTTCAAAAGAAGCCTATCAGCGAAGGAACAGCCAAGGCAGTGGAAGCTATCACTAATTTCCTTTCGATGTTGGCAAATTATTATGATAAAGACCGTAAAGGTGAATTAAAACTGGATGAATAAATGAGAATTTTAGTAACAGGTGCCAACGGTCAGCTTGGCAATGAGATGCAGGTGCTTGCAAAAGAGAATCCGCAACATACGTATTATTTCACAGATGTGCAGGAACTCGATATCTGCGACAAGCAAGCTGTTTGGGCTTATATGGCAGAGAAGCAGATTGAGCTTATTGTGAATTGTGCTGCTTATACAGCTGTAGATAAAGCAGAAGATAATCAAGAATTAGCATACAAATTGAATTGTGAAGCACCGAAACAACTGGCAAGTGCGGCACAAGCCAATGGTGCTGCCATGATACAAGTATCTACTGACTATGTATTTGACGGTACTGCGCATTCTCCATACACGGAAGAGTGCAATCCCAGCCCGGATTCAGTATATGGTACCACTAAACTGGAAGGAGAAAAGGAGGTAATGAATTGCTGTGAGAAAACAGCCGTGATTCGTACTGCATGGCTCTATTCCACTTTCGGTAATAATTTCGTAAAGACGATGATTCGTCTCGGAAAAGAGCGTGACAGCCTGGGAGTTGTTTTCGACCAAATAGGGACTCCGACGTATGCCAATGACTTGGCACGTGCTATCTATACTATTATAAATAAAGGTATAGTTCGCGGTATTTACCATTTCAGCAATGAGGGAGTTTGTTCCTGGTATGATTTCACAGTAGCTATTCATCGCCTGGCAGGGATAACCACCTGCAAAGTGAAACCTTTGCATACAGCCGAATATCCAGCGAAAGCAAACCGTCCGGCATATTCCGTGCTTGATAAAACAAAAATAAAAACAACGTTCGATATAGAGATTCCTCATTGGGAGGAGAGCCTCAAACAATGCATTGATAAAATTATGAAAGATGAATAATGGATGTAGGCTATGTTATTCCAGCATAGCTTATTCATGTTTTATAATTCATCATTCTAACTAAAAAACTATGGCAGATAATACAGAAATTTTGAGACGGCGGACGTTCGCCATTATTGCGCATCCGGATGCTGGTAAGACATCGCTGACGGAAAAGCTGTTGCTTTTCGGAGGTCAGATACAGGTGGCAGGTGCGGTAAAAAGTAATAAAATTAAAAAAACGGCTACGTCCGACTGGATGGAGATTGAGAAACAACGTGGTATTTCGGTAACGACTTCCGTGATGGAATTCGACTATCGGGACTATAAGATTAACATTCTCGATACTCCCGGTCACCAGGACTTTGCCGAAGATACATATCGCACATTGACAGCTGTAGACAGTGTTATCATCGTGGTAGACGGTGCGAAAGGTGTGGAAACGCAGACGCGTAAACTGATGGAGGTGTGCCGTATGAGAAAGACACCGGTAATTATCTTCGTCAACAAAATGGACCGTGAAGGAAAAGATCCGTTCGACTTGCTCGACGAACTTGAAGAGGAACTGATGATTCAGGTCCGTCCGTTGTCATGGCCGATTGAGCAGGGAGCACGTTTTAAAGGAGTATACAATATCTACGAACAGAAACTGGACTTGTATCAGCCATCCAAACAGGTGGTAACAGAGAAAGTGGCAGTCGATATTCATTCGGAAGAACTGGACCAACAGATTGGCAAGTCGTTGGCAGACAAGTTGCGTGGCGATTTGGAACTGATTGAGGGTGTTTATCCGGAATTTGATTCGGAATCCTATTTGGCGGGGGACTGTGCGCCTGTATTCTTCGGATCGGCGTTGAACAACTTCGGTGTGCAAGAGTTGCTGAACTGTTTTGTAGAGATAGCTCCCAGTCCTCGTCCTGTACAGGCAGAAGAGCGTGAAGTGAAACCTGACGAACCGAAATTCACTGGGTTTATCTTTAAGATTACCGCCAATATCGACCCGAACCATCGTTCGTGTGTGGCGTTTTGCAAGATTTGCTCCGGTAAGTTTGTCCGTAACGCTCCGTATATGCACGTGCGCCACGGCAAGACAATGCGTTTCTCCTCGCCCACGCAGTTTATGGCACAACGCAAGACAACGATTGACGAAGCATACGCAGGAGATATTATCGGTTTGCCTGATAACGGCACGTTCAAAATCGGCGATACGCTGACCGAAGGCGAGATGCTTCATTTCCGTGGTTTGCCTAGTTTCTCGCCGGAGATGTTCAAGTATATCGAGAATGCCGACCCGATGAAGCAGAAACAGTTGGCAAAAGGTATCGATCAGTTGATGGACGAAGGGGTGGCACAGCTGTTTGTCAACCAGTTCAACGGCCGCAAGATTATCGGTACGGTGGGGCAGTTGCAGTTTGAGGTCATCCAATACCGTTTGCTGAACGAGTACAATGCATCGTGTCGCTGGGAGCCGGTCAGCCTTTACAAAGCGTGTTGGGTAGAGAGTGACGACCCGGCTGAATTGGAAGCCTTCAAGAAACGCAAATATCAGTATATGGCGAAGGATAGGGAAGGACGTGATGTGTTCCTTGCCGACTCCGGGTATGTGCTGCAAATGGCGCAGATGGATTTCAAGAATATCCGCTTCCACTTTACGAGCGAGTTTTAAGAGGTAAAAAGAAAAAGACGGTTTCAAACCGTCTTTTTCTTTTGGGTGGAGTTGCTCTGGATATAACGGACGCAAATAACAGTGCAAGCACACAGTTCGGCAGCCGGAATGGCAAGCCATAGTCCGGGGATACCTATTGTGCGTGGCAGAAGCAGGAAACATGGCACAAGAAACAAAACACCCCTCAGCAGGGTATATGCAGTGGAGGCTTTGGCTTTCTCAATGCTTTGATAATATCCGATAAAGACAATATTGACAGCAAAGAACATGGCACAAAGCGAGAAAAGCGGTAGTCCTTTCACTGCCAAGCCGTATGCGTTCTCTTGCGGGTGGAGAAACAGGCGGGCAATCTCTGTAGCTCCTAAGCACAGACAGGCGGTGATTGACAGACCGCATGCGATGGCTGTAAAGAGAGAAAGATGCAACGTACTGTTCACTCGTTCGGGGCGGTGTGCTCCATAATTGTAACTGATGATGGGCTGTGCCGACTGTGCTACGGCATTGCTGATGGAGAACACCACCGGAAAGAGATAGCAGGCGATGGCAAAAGCTGCTACCCCTTCTTCTCCGAGCAGGGAGATGAACATATAGTTGCCGGTAATCATCATGACTCCCATTGCCACTTCGGTCAAGAAAGTAGCGAATCCTATTTTTATCATATATCCTGCATTGCGCAAAGTGAGTAGTAACGAAGTAGCCGATAGCTTCAACCAATAAAACTTTAACCGGAAGGAGAAGCGGAGGAAGTAGACCAATGCCATCATGCCAGCTATCACACATGCTATGGAGGTGGCAAGTGCCGCTCCCATCACTCCCCAACCCATAGGGAATATCATATACCAGTCGAGCCCGATATTGACAATGGCCGCCACGATTTGTATCGTCATGGCATATTTCGGCGAACCGTCCAGCCGGATAAGCATCATACCTACACACTGGATGAACAGAAAAATCATTCCGGGCAGTAACCAAATCAAATAGCTGATGGCTTTCCCTTCAAGCAGCGGACTGCATCCCAATGCATAGACAAACTGCCGGGAGAATAGCAGACATCCGGCGCAAATCATTCCGACGAACAGTACACCCACTGCAAGGGCTTGAGTCATAATGATACGGGCAGCTTTGATATTATTTTCCGATAAACGAATGCTTGCCACTACCGAAGCGCCAATGCCGAACATCAGACCGATGCCTGTGCAGATCATGAAGAGTGGTGCCACAATGTTGACTGCCGCTATTCCGTCTGCCCCTACGCCTTTACCCACAAAAATGCCGTCTATCATGGTCAAAGCCGAATTGAATATCATCTCAATAAGTGTAGGGAAGAACAAAGCGCGAAACAGCACACCGATCTTTCCGTCTGCAAAATTAAGTTTGTCTCTGTCAAGGTTTCTCTTTTTCATATTTGAATACTTTTAAAAAATCGGTTGCAAATGTAAGGAGCTTTAACAGAAGATTTGTGGTGATTTTCCGGTTGGTAATGGAACTTTTCAATACATTTTGTTGATTCATACAAAGAATTTCCTACATTTGCATATATGGCAGTTCTCATGTATGCAAATGAATCGGTAGGTGTGACTAATTGGTGCGAAAGCCTCGGGCGGGTTATTCAGACAGAAGGGTGTATGCTTTTCTACTGCACTGCCGGATGGGCGGTTGTGTTGACAAATCGTCAGAAAATGGTTTTCCGGAAAGGCGATTTGCTGATTCTTACCTCTGATGTATATTTGTTTGTTTCTTCCGTTTCCGCATGCTTTTCCGTACATTACGTGTCTTTGTCGGAAGAGATTGTCAAGACAGCTTATTATAAAGTGCCCAGTATGTTTTTGTGGGATTATCTTCATAATGTCCCCATATTACGTCTGTCGTCAGAGCAACAGATACTCCTGTCGGACTGGTTGCGGCAGACGCGATGGATATTGGGTCACATCGCAGGTTTCAATCGCGCTACCATGCTCAACAACAATGTCTATAATCTCTTTGTGGCTATCGATGTTGAACTTTCGGACAGTGCAGACCAAATGCCGGCGGAGCGTAAAGACCAGGCTTGGGCTATAACTTGCCGTTTTTGGTCGTTGCTGACAAAGTATTCCGCGCGTGAGCGTGCCGTAAAATTTTATGCAGATGCTTTGCACATTACTCCCGACTATTTGAATAAAGTATGTCGTCGGGCTTATGGGGTGGCGCCCAAGGCATTGATAGACCAACAACTGCTTGTCGAAATGAAGGTTTTTCTTTCCGACACTCATCTCTCTGTGACCGAAATAGCAGAGCGGCTGAACTTCAAGGACGTTTCTTACATGTGCCGTTTCTTTCGGCGCATGACCGGGGTTTCACCGTTGGAGTTTCGCAACGGAAGATGAAAAATCCGGTTTTGTAAAACCTATCATTTAATCTTTATTATCTCTTTTCTGATGAATTTTCTTATAAAAAAATGGTAAATTCGGACGCTTTTTGAATAAACGGCTTCAATTACTAATAATTTATTTATATGGAAAATATCGAAACAGCGATCCTGCTGATGGTGGTCGGAATGGCTACTGTATTTGTTATTCTGCTGATTGTGATTTGTTTAGGTAAGTTGCTGATTACATTAGTCAACAAGTATGCCCCTGAAGAAGTGGTTTCTGTGAAGCGGGAAGCATCGCAAGGTCCTGCTCCTATTCCGGGAAACATCTTAGCCGCCATTACAGCTGCTGTAAATGTGGTGACACACGGTAAAGGAAAAATCACTAAAGTAGAAAAATTATAAATCTATAAAGCATATCACTGAAAGACATGAAAAGAGAAGTAAAATTTAGTTTGGTTTTCCGAGATATGTGGCAATCTGCCGGAAAATACGTACCTCGTGTAGACCAACTCGTAAAGGTAGCTCCTGCCATCATTGAAATGGGCTGTTTTGCCCGCGTAGAAACAAACGGCGGAGGTTTTGAACAGGTAAATTTATTGTTTGGTGAAAACCCGAATAAAGCGGTACGCGAATGGACGAAACCGTTCCACGAAGCCGGTATTCAAACCCACATGCTCGACCGCGCACTGAACGGACTCCGTATGAGCCCCGTTCCGGCAGACGTCCGCAAATTATTCTACAAAGTAAAGAAAGCGCAAGGAACAGACATTACCCGTACGTTCTGCGGATTGAACGACGTGCGTAACATTGCTCCTTCCATCACATACGCAAAGGAAGCCGGCATGATTTCGCAATGCTCGCTTTGCATCACTCATTCGCCTATCCATACCGTGGAGTACTACACCAATATGGCGCTGGAACTTATCAAACTGGGAGCAGACGAAATCTGTATCAAAGACATGGCAGGAATCGGCCGCCCTGTATCGTTAGGTAAGATCGTAGCAAATATCAAGGCGGCGCATCCCGAAATCCCTATCCAGTATCACAGCCATGCAGGTCCCGGATTCAATATGGCAAGCATCCTCGAAGTATGCGAAGCTGGTTGCGACTACATCGACGTAGGTATGGAACCACTATCATGGGGAACAGGTCACGCAGACTTGCTTAGTGTGCAGGCGATGCTGAAAGACGCCGGATATCAAGTGCCCGAAATCAATATGGAAGCCTACATGAAAGTACGTGGCATGATTCAGGAATTTATGGACGACTTCCTCGGCTTGTATATCAGCCCGAAAAACCGTCTGATGAACTCTTTGCTGATTGCTCCCGGACTTCCCGGCGGTATGATGGGTAGTTTGATGGCCGATCTCGAATCCAATCTGGAATCAATCAATAAATATAAGGCAAAACGCAATTTGCCGTTTATGACGCAGGACCAGTTGCTCATTAAGCTCTTTGATGAAGTAGCATACGTATGGCCTCGTGTCGGTTATCCTCCGTTGGTGACTCCGTTCAGTCAGTATGTGAAGAACCTCGCTATGATGAACGTGATGGCTATGGAGAAAGGCAAGGAACGTTGGGGAATGATTGCCGATGATATCTGGGATATGATTCTGGGTAAAGCCGGACGTCTGCCGGGCAAACTTGCTCCCGAAATCGTTGAAAAGGCTGAACGTGAAGGTCGTAAGTTCTTCGAAGGTGATCCGCAGAATAACTATCCCGATGCTCTCGACAAATATCGCAAACTGATGAAAGAGAACAAATGGGAAGTGGGACAGGACGACGAAGAACTCTTTGAATATGCGATGCACCCGGCTCAATATGAGGCTTATAAGAGCGGCAAGGCGAAAGAAGATTTCTTGGCAGACGTGGCCAAACGCCGTGCCGAGAAAGATAAGTCGCCGACAGAAGATGCCAAACCGAAGATGCTGACTGTACAAGTGGACGGACAGGCTTATCGCGTGACGGTGGCATACGGTGATGCCGAACTGCCTGTTGCGCCTGCGGGTGCTGCTGCTCCGGCAGGAGAGGGCAAAGAGGTGCTTTCACCACTGGAAGGCAAGTTCTTCTTGGTGAAGAATGCGCAGGAAACCGCTTTGAAAGTAGGCGATGCGGTGAAAGAGGGTGATGTAATCTGCTATGTAGAAGCGATGAAAACCTACAATGCTATTCGTGCGGAGTTTGGCGGTACGGTGACTGCTATTTGTGTCAACCCGGGAGATGCTGTATCAGAAGATGACATATTAATGAAGATAGGATAATGAACGAAATATTTGAGAACTTATATGACATGACTGCGTTCAGCAATATCATTGCCGAACCGCAGTTCCTGATAATGTATGCTATTGCGTTCGTTCTGCTCTATCTGGGTATTAAGAAACAGTACGAGCCGCTGTTGCTTATTCCTATTGCTTTCGGTGTGTTGTTAGCCAACTTCCCCGGAGGAGATATGGGCGTGATTCAGGCGGACGAAAATGGTATGGTGATGGTAAACGGAGTGCTGAAGAACATCTGGGAAATGCCTTTGCATGACATTGCCCACGAGTTGGGGCTGATGAACTTCATCTACTATATGTTGATTAAAACAGGTTTTCTGCCACCGATCATCTTTATGGGGGTTGGTGCGTTGACGGACTTCGGGCCGATGTTGCGTAACTTGCATCTTTCTATATTCGGTGCAGCCGCACAGTTGGGTATCTTTACCGTATTGCTGGTGGCTATCCTGATGGGATTCACTCCACAAGAAGCCGCGTCTCTAGGTATTATCGGTGGGGCGGATGGTCCGACAGCCATCTTTACCACTATCAAATTGGCGCCGCATTTGCTGGGACCGATTGCTATTGCCGCTTATTCGTATATGGCGCTCGTTCCGGTGATTATTCCGCTGGTAGTGAAACTGTTCTGCACGAAGAAAGAGTTGTGCATCAACATGAAAGAACAGGAAAAGATGTATCCTTCGAAGACTGAAATCAAGAATCTGCGTGTATTGAAGATTATCTTCCCGATTGTGGTAACTACCGTTGTTGCCCTCTTCGTGCCAAGTGCAGTGCCTTTGGTGGGTATGTTGATGTTTGGTAACCTGGTGAAAGAAATCGGAACCAATACATTCCGTTTGTTCGATGCTGCTTCCAATAGCATCATGAATGCTGCTACCATCTTCCTCGGGCTGTCCGTAGGAGCAACGATGACAGCCGAAGCATTCCTCAATTGGACAACAATCGGTATTGTAATCGGTGGATTCCTTGCATTTGCACTTTCTATAACCGGTGGCATTTTCTTTGTGAAACTGGTAAATCTCTTCTCGAAGAAGAAAATCAATCCGCTTATCGGCGCCACTGGTTTGAGTGCCGTTCCGATGGCGAGCCGTGTAGCCAATGAGATTGCTTTGAAATACGATCCGAAGAATCACGTATTGCAATATTGCATGGCAAGCAACATCTCCGGAGTAATCGGTTCTGCCGTAGCTGCGGGTGTGTTGATCTCCTTCCTTGCGTAACGCTGAATGTAACTGATATTATAAAAAAAAGAGGCTTTTCAAAGCCTCTTTTTTTTATTCACTAATCACCTTTCTGTATTCCGCTACCGCCATCTTTTCCGACAGATACGCGTTAATCAGATTGGTGTACGCTTGTGTCCATGACAATTGTGCGGAGAGTACATCCACCATATTTGCCTTTCCCTCATTATAAGAGAAAGAAACCAAGTCGAGATTCTCATTGGCCAGATTCATAGTCTCTTTGGCGGTTTTCACTTGATATTCCGTTTCCGTCAGTTTGGTCAGGGCGGCAGAAAGTTCCTCGTTGATATTATCCGCCACATAACTTTGTTGCAGTTTCTGTATGCTGATATACGCTTTCTGCTGACGGTTGGTTTTGAACCGGGCTCCCCAACGGAAGATCGGTATATTCAGGTTAATGCCGACGATGGGATTGAAAGAAACATCATAACCGAGGTTAGGTGTTGCTGTAGCCCATCCGCCGCTGAAATACATATTCAATTGCGGATTGAACTGGCTAAGAGCCGCTTTGCGTTGCGCCTGACTTTTCATGATATTCACCTCCGTACTTTCATAATCTGCACGACGTTGCAGTACATTCTCCAGAGAAAGGATCTGCACCGGAGCGGAAGCTGCGTCAATTGTGTACAGACTGTCTACGGGATTGTTCGGCTCTTCTCCCATCAGGATATTCAGCTTTTGCAGCGCCAGCGTATAGTTCTGACGCGCCTTGATGTATTGCAATTCCGCTTCTTTCAGCCGGGTGGAAATCATTAATAAGTCCGTTCGGCTAATCATACCGTCGTTAAAACGATCCTGAATGATGTCATACTGTTGCTTCACGATATTTTGATACTTGTCCGCCGCCTGCAACATAGCCTGTGAAGCGGAAGCATTCCAGTAGACCGCATCACTCTGATAATGAATCTGGTCGATAGTGAGCTCTTCATTTAGTTGATTTAGCCTTTCATCCGCTTGGGCAATCTTGTGCTGCGCGTTGAGTGCCCCGCCCATGTACAACGGTTGCGAGACGATAAGTACACCTTGATAGGTGTGGTTGCGGTATTCGCCTACCGGTTCGTTCCAGGCATTAAGGTCGCTCATGTTGAGGGTTCCGTCCGCATTGATATCAATTTTAGGCAAGAATCCCGTGTGAGCAATCTTCCGTGCTTCCGTACTTGCCATCGTCTTTAGTTTCTGTTGCTTCAGGATTTGACTGTAAGCTTCCACTTTATTCCGGTAAGTTTCCCGGCTGAGAGATGGTTGCTGTGCCTCGGCTGTGAGGCCGAGGAGCAGCAGAGACAGAGTGATAAGTTGAGTTTTCATTTCGCTAATTGTAAATAATAAATTCGAGTTTTAGAATGAATGCAATGTAATTGCTGACCGGGCGCATCCGCATCGTGAAATCCGTGTCTGAAAAATGCCATTTATCCTTTGATTCTCAGAATGGCACAATAAGCCACAGGCAGCACAAACAATGTCAGTGCCGAAGCCACTAACAAACCTCCCATAATCGTTGCCGCCATACCACCGAACATTGCGTCGAACAACAGGGGCAACATCCCCAAAATAGTAGTGCCGGACGCCATTGCTACGGGGACAATACGACTGGTGGTGGCACTGACCACTGCATCCAACGGCTTTTTGCCCATAGTCGTCTCAGTATCAATTTGATCCACTAATACAATTGCGTTCTTGATATTCATTCCTATCAACCCCAACAGTCCGAGGATGGAGAAGAAGTCGAACGATTTGCCCAACACCACTAGCCCCAGCACGATGCCGATAAAAATCAACGGCAACATCAACAGAATCACGATAGGTTTGCGATAGGTGCGGAAGAGGAACAATAGGGTGACGAACATCAGGAAGAACGTCAACGGTAAATTCTTGGCCAACGCCTCGTTAGACTCCACCTGACTTTCCTGCTCCCCGAAATACTTCATCGTATACCCCTCCGGCACTTTAATCTCTTTCTGCATCAGCGGCCAAACCTCATTGAAAGCAGCAATCGCATTTACTCCGCGACGCGGATCGCATTGCGCCATCATCACCATTTGCCGGTTGTAATCCTTCACATTCGAGAAACGATATTGGAAATCAAATTCCGATACCACCTGTTCCAGACTGGTCGTTTCATTGCCTGTGCCGAACACGGGCAACGTGCGCAGGTCATTGATGCGGAACGAATCCACCGTGTTATCCTTCAATAAGATAGGAAGTACCTGATCGCCCTGTCGATACTCTCCAAGCGTCATGCCTGTGGTTCCGATCTGGATACTTTGTGCCATTCCCTGACGCGATACCCCTAACGGTTGCGCCCGTTCGGGACTATATACAGGCTTCCATACAGGAACTTTATTTCCCCACGAATTGCGTATATTGATTAAATCCGGATTCCGGTGCATAATTTCCAAAGCCTGGTTGGTGAGCGCCACAAGCGTGTCCACATTCGGACCGATAAACCCGATTTCGATAGCGGCATCCACCGCAGGCGACAGTTTGAACAGACTGGTACGGGTAATCGCATTCGGATAATTTGCCTTCATATACGCGTCGAAATCTTCCTCATACTCTTTCGAATATTTACTGTCCGTCAACTCAACCAATACATTGGCAAAATTCGGTTTCGGACCCACCGAAGTAGAAGCCAGGTAATACCTTAGCGGCGTGCTGCCGAAGGTGATCGACACTTTCTTCACTTCCGGCTGCTTTGCCAGATGTTCTTCTACAGATTTCATCTCTTTCACTACATCATTGATGCTATACCCGTCGGGATAAAACACGTCCGCCCGGAAATAAGGCTTATCGAGAGAAGGAAAGAAGTTTTGCGGCATCATTCCCATAATAACCAGCGAAGCAACAAAGAGCACTGCCATCGAACCCAGTGTCAATGTTTTCCTGCGAATCATCGTGTGGAGGATGGAGGCGAATTTATGGTAGAACGGTTTGTCATACGGGTCTTTCGTGCCATCTTTTGCTTTCGCTTTCAGGATGAAGTTACCGAAAACAGTGGTCTGCGTCAGCGCGAGTATCCAGCTCAATCCCAGCGAGATGGCAAGCACCACAAAAAGCGGTTTCACGATTTCCGCCACGGCAGAAGGAGCAAGGTAGAGCGGGAGGAACGAACAGATAGCGATGAACGTAGCCCCAAGCAATCCCCATTGCGGACCGGTTGCTCCGTCTATCAGCGCTTTCCGTCGGTCTACTCCGCGGGCGATGGCAATCTGTGCATTGTCCGTTACCACGATGGCGTTATCCACCAGCATCCCCATGGCAATGATAAATCCCGCCAACGAAGTACGGTTCAGCCCGACACCGAAGAAAGACATGATAAGCAATGTGCCGCCAATAGAGAAAATCAGTGACGAGCCGATCAGCATACCTGCGCGCAAACCCATCACCAACATGATGATTACAATAACAATCAGAATCGATTCGATCAGGTTGATGATAAATCCGTTGTTGGCTTCGTTGGCAATTTCGTTCTCCAGATACAGGCTTTGCAGTTCCAGTCCCACAGGCATTAGTGGCAACAATTCGTCCAGTTTGGCTTTCACATTCTTGCCCGTCTGCACCACGTCCCGTTGCGGGTCGGTGGAGACGCCGATGCCGATGGCACGTTTGCCGTTCACGTGCATGATGTTGGATGGAGGGTTCATGTACCCTTTTTCGATGACGGCGATATCGCCCAGTTTCACTTGTCCGGCTTTGGTGGTAATCACCTGGTTGCGGATATCGTCTACGGTGGTATACATACCGTTGGCGGTCACTCGGAGTTGTTGCTCGCCGGCACGGATTTCTCCGGTATTGATAATCTGGTTCTGCGATTGCAACAGACTGGCAAGCTGTTTCGGGTCGATGCCCATACCTACGAGCTTATTGGTGGAAATAAAAATATTAACCACCTCCGTCTGCGTCCCGAACAGGGCGACTTTCATCACTCCGTCCGCCGTCACTACCTGCGTTTTGATCCGTTCCGCCCAGTTGCGCATCTCTTCGTATGTGTAACCGTCATCCGCCGTCAGACCGTAATAGATACCGAACACGTCGCCGAAATCATCGGAAACCGTCGGTGCAGAAGCACCGCTCGGCAATTGTGGCTGTATATTAAGTACCTTCCGTCGCAACTCATCCCACTTCTGCGGAATGGAGCTTGCCGACAAGGAAGGTTGCAACTCGAATGTGATTTTCGAGAGCCCGTACATCGATTCTGATTTAATTTTGTACGCACCGCTCATACTTTGGATCTCGCGAGAGATAGGCTCGGTAATCAACCGCTCCACTTCTGCCGGCTCGGCGCCCGGATAGCGGGTCATAATAACCGCCGACTTTATGACGAAAGGAGCATCCTCTTTCTTACCCAGCTTGCCGAAGGAAGTGATTCCCCCAATCAGCAATACAGCAAGAAAGAAATAGATGATTTTCGTATTATCTAATGAATATTTGGCTAAACTCATAATAAATGATCGTTGATAATTGATGAATGAAAGTGGATAAAGAGGCTGTGAGTCCCCGTAGGGGAGTTGGAGTTACTAACGACTTTTCAGATAGCCTCCCTGTCAACAGTTGTGATAGATTCTCCTTCTACTAGTTGGTATACGCCTGCTATGACGATTTCTTCACCGGGTTTCAAACCTTCCGAGATGAGCGCCTGTGCTTCTCCGGTCGGGGCGTTGACGGTTACTTCCCGTTTGTGGACTTTATTGTCTTCTACCACCCAGACATACATTTTATTCCCTTCGCTTTCGCCGAATACGGCACTAAGCGGTACGATCGTCCAGCTATCCTGCACCAACGGACCTACATCTGCCGTGAAACGGATGCTGCACGTGAAACCGGGTTTCACAGCATACAGGTCGCGGTCGAATGACGGATCGTCAATCGTGATGCTGACCGGAATTCCTGTGCCATCTGTAGAAATATCAAGATATTCTTCCAGTTTCGCTTGAAACACGTGTCCTTTAAATGTGTCGAACTCTACCAGGAAACGCGGCTCTTTGGCACGCAACAAATAAAGATACGCATCCGGAATGGTGAATTTGATACGCAGATTGTGCGTATTGACAAGCTGCACGATACCCTCACCGGAGTTGACACGCTGATAGTTTTCCACCAGTCGTTTTTCGATAGAACCGTCGAAAGGAGCTGTCAGCTTGGTGTCGCGCATATTGTTGGCAGACAGTTCGTATTCAGACTTCGCCTTCTGGAAGTTGGCGAGGCTGATTTCATATTCCTGTACGGAGATCGCTTGCCGGGAGAGGAGCCGTTTGTTGCGTTCCACTTGTGCCGAAGCCGTTTCGTATGCCGATTTCGTAGCGGCATATTGCAACGCGATGTCTCTGGGGTCGATAGCCGCGATGAGTTGTCCTTTTTTCACTTTCTGTCCTTCGATGACAGGAAGCTGGATGATTTGCCCGTTGACCCGGAAAGCCAGCTTCACATATTCCACCGCTTCCACGATTCCCGAGAAATCTTTTCTGATAATCGATCTTGACTCGACAATCGTAGTCTTTACGGGACGTGCAGTTGTCGTTGTCGTTTCTTTTTTCTGTCCGCAGCCGGCCAGCAAGATTGCGGCTGCCAAGACGAATCCAAATTCCTTTTTCATATACCACGTTGATGTTTAGAGGTTTTGCGTTGATAAATAGCGAATAATATACTAAAACAACTCCTGTTTATTTCTGTTCAATATTCCTGTCTTTTCATATCCTGCCTGTTAACCTTTATATGGAACACAAAAAAAAACGGGAACTTTACGGGTCCTCTGTGGTGAAATTGTCGATTTCCCTACGTGGGAACTCTCTTTCCATCCAGGAAACGGGAGTTCTAGTGTAAGGGGAAGTTAGCATGGACAGCTTGTGGTAGGATAATGTGAAGAGTGTCAGGCATCGTCATATAGTCGATTCCTTATTGGATGATGCTTGGCGCTAAGGAATATAGAAAACGAAAAAGAGGAAATTCTCTGCGAGAATCTCCTCTTTTTCATCTTTCACGAAAGATCGAATTATTTCTTCTTACGGTCACCGTAACGGCTCATGAACTTATCAACACGACCAGCAGTATCTACCAATGTAGATTTACCTGTATAGAACGGGTGAGAAGTGTTTGAGATTTCAATCTTCAGCAACGGATAAGTTTCACCTTCGAATTCGATGGTTTCTTTAGTTGCTACAGTTGATCTAGACAAAAACATGTCACCATTTGACATATCTTTAAATACTACCGGACGGTATGATTCTGGATGAAGGCCTTTTTTCATTTCAGTATCTGTTTTTTTAATTTATATTCTGTTACTATTTTGGTAAGAAATAGTGTAATGGTCATTTTTCAGAGCGCAAAGATAATGCTTTTCTGTGAAATAGAAAAAGATTTTCTAAAATTTCTGATTTCTAATTTCTAATTTGCTATGCAGATTTTGGTGATTAAATGAATTGAAAAATGAGGTATAAATTAAGGTATAAATAAGGAGATATAAATCCGAAGGCATCAACCATCAATCAGAAATCAGAAATCTCAAAGTTTGCAAGGTAGACATTACAATCTAATGTCACGCTCGTATTCCTGCTAAATTTTGCAGTCTGATTTAAACCTTTTTCTACTATATTTTCCTTTCCGGTGTTCGTTATTCGGTGGATAATGCTTACTTTTGCGTAGAATTTTTATTCACTAACAATAAACTTTAAACAAAATGGTAAATTACAAAGATTTAGGATTGGTAAACACAAGAGAAATGTTTGCTAAGGCTATCAAAGGTGGATATGCTATCCCAGCATTCAACTTCAACAATATGGAACAAATGCAGGCTATCATCAAGGCTGCTGTTGAAACTAAATCTCCTGTGATTCTTCAGGTTTCTAAAGGTGCTCGTCAGTATGCTAACGCTACTTTGTTGCGTTACATGGCACAGGGTGCTGTAGAATATGCTAAAGAATTAGGCTGCGCACATCCGGAAATCGTTCTTCACCTTGACCACGGAGATACATTCGAAACTTGCAAATCTTGTATCGATTCAGGTTTCTCTTCAGTAATGATCGACGGTTCTCACCTTCCTTACGAAGAAAACGTAGCATTGACTAAGAAAGTTGTTGAATACGCTCACCAGTTCGACGTAACTGTAGAAGGTGAACTTGGCGTATTGGCTGGTGTAGAAGATGAAGTTTCTGCTGACCACCACACATATACTGACCCTGAAGAAGTAATCGATTTCGCTACTCGCACTGGTTGCGACTCTTTGGCTATCTCAATCGGTACTTCTCACGGTGCTTACAAGTTTACTCCGGAACAATGCCACATCGATCCGGTTACAGGCGTAATGGTTCCTCCTCCATTGGCATTCGAAGTATTGGATGCTGTAATGGAAAAACTTCCTGGATTCCCTATTGTTCTTCACGGTTCATCTTCAGTTCCTCAGGAAGAAGTTGCGACTATCAATAAGTTCGGTGGTAATCTGAAAGCTGCTATCGGTATTCCTGAAGAATGGTTGCGTAAGGCAGCTACTTCTGCAGTTTGCAAAATCAACATCGACTCAGACTCTCGTCTGGCTATGACTGCTGCTGTACGTCAGGTGTTCGCTGAAAAACCGGCAGAATTCGACCCACGTAAGTATCTTGGTCCGGCTCGTGACAACATGGAAAAACTGTACAAGCACAAAATCATCAACGTGCTCGGTTCTGACAATAAATTGGCACAGTAATAATCTCCGGATTATTCCATAAATAAAAGAAAGAGGCTGCTCCGGTTTGAACATCGGTAGCAGCCTCTTTTATGATGTTTAATCGTTTCAGAGCGGAGGGAAGATAACACTATGGCTGTAATGAAAAACACCCGTGTTACATTCAGTTGTAACACGGGTGTTCTTATCTATTATTAATGTTTCTTACATCAAGAATCCAAGCAGAATACCGGCAGCAACAGCTGAACCGATCACTCCGGCAACGTTCGGACCCATAGCGTGCATCAGCAAATAATTGGTCGAATCGTATTCCAAACCAATTACTTGTGAGATACGTGCCGAGTCGGGAACAGCAGATACGCCTGCGTTGCCGATTAATGGATTGATCTTGTTATCCTTCTTCAAGAAGAGGTTGAATATCTTCACGAAGATTACGCCTGATGTAGTTGCAATGACGAATGACAATGCACCGAGGGCGAAAATCTTGATAGAGTCGAAAGTGAGGAACTCGGAAGCCTGAGTAGAAGCACCTACTGTCAAACCTAACAGAATAGTAATGGTGTCAATCAACGGACCACTTGCCGTATTGGCAAGACGACGGGTTACGCCACTTTCTTTCAGCAGGTTACCAAAGAACAGCATACCCAACAAAGGCAGACCGGAAGGAACCAGGAAGCAAGTCAGCAACAAACCGATAATCGGAAAAATCACTTTCTCTGTGTGAGAAACAGCACGTGGCGGTTTCATACGTATGATACGTTCGTTCTTTGTGGTGAGCAAACGCATGATAGGCGGCTGTATCACCGGAACCAACGCCATATAGGAATAGGCGGACACTGCAATGGCTCCCATCAGGTTAGGTGCCAGCTTCGAGGACAGGAAGATTGCCGTCGGACCGTCTGCACCACCGATAATACCGATTGCACCGGCTTGCATAGGATCAAATCCCATTGCTAAGGCGATCATGTAT
This sequence comes from uncultured Bacteroides sp., assembly GCA_947574505.1. GTDB lineage: Bacteria > Bacteroidota > Bacteroidia > Bacteroidales > Bacteroidaceae > Phocaeicola. Next base: position 29,732 of record CANPJW010000027.1, read on the forward strand.
GCACCGAAGATACCAAACTGTGCTGCCGCACCGATCAACATCAATTTCGGATTAGAGATAAGTGCCGAGAAGTCCGTCATGGCGCCGATGCCCAAAAAGATGAGCGGCGGATACCAGCCGGAGGTCACTCCCTGATACAATATATTCAATACTGAACCTTCTTCATAAATACCGACTTTCAGCCCGGCATCCATATTAAAAGGTATATTACCAATCAATATACCGAAACCGATAGGAATCAGAAGCATCGGTTCGAATTCTTTGGCTACTGCCAAATAGATGAATACCAAGCCAACGAGAATCATGACTACATGCCCTACCGTAGCATTGGCAAAGCCTGTGTAGGTCCAGAAGTCGGCGAGGTTGTTTCCTAAAAAGTTTATAAAATCTCCCATATTATTCAATAATTACGAGGTCATTACCTTCAAGAACAGAATCTCCCTTATTTACGTTGATGGCAGTAACCTTACCGTCTTTATCCGCATTGATATTGTTTTCCATCTTCATGGCTTCCAATATGATAATGGTCTGTCCTTTCTTTACAGTATCGCCTACATTCACTTTGATGTCGAGGATCACACCCGGCAGCGGAGATTTCACTCCTGATTTTCCGGTAGATGGAGCGGCCGGTTTCACTACTTGAGCAGGAGCAGCAGGAGCATTAGGCATCGGGCGTACTGTCACAGGTTTTGCAACAGGCTTCGGCTGTTTCTCCATTTCTACTTTATAGTGTGTACCGTTCACTTCTACATGAGCGATGTTGTCTTCAATATCTCCGATGGTTACTTTATATAAGTTACCGTTGATTTTATATTTATATTCTTTCATCGTTTTTACTTTTTAAAAGGTGACTTACTTTCTGGAAGGAGTTTCACGCAACGTGTAAATCTTCGAACTCCATGGTGAGTAGCTGCGTTTTACACGAGTGATGGTCAGCACTGTTTCTTCTACGTCATGCACTTCATCTTGCATTTCGTGTAGTGCCATAGAAATAGCAGCATACACTTCGCCCGGAGCTTGTGACAGTTCCTTAGCTTCATGCTTGTCGATGCCTTTAGATTTCATAGCGTTGCGCTTGCTCAAATTAACGGCTGCTTTTCCTACAATCTTGAAGGCTATAAAAAGAAGAATCAATCCGCAGAATACTACACTCATGGCAGAAATGGCCATTCCAATACCATTAGCATCGTGTTCTTCAAACTTTTCCTTCTTGGCATTGCTGTCAAGGGTTTTGTTGTTAGTGCTTGGAGTCACGTATTTGTCACCACTTCCACTTTTTACTTCCCATTCAGTTGCTCCGTCGCTTACACGAGCGTATGATTGGTTGGGACCGAGAGTGCCTGCGGGCACTACAATCTGGTCGAGCAACTTTTTGCCGGAGTCGAACAGACCAATCCAGTTGGCGGTTTTCGGATTCAGCTTGAAGCTGGTGTGGAACGTACCGCGGTTAGGTTCGCCATCTGCCCAGAATAGCGCATGTTGGCGTGGTTTCACTGATGTAAGTATATCACCTTTCGGGATAAAGTAAGTAACTGTATCGCCCGGTTGGTTGCTTACTTTCAGCAAGCAAGCTGCCAAGTCGGTGCTACCGAATGATTTATTGAATATTTCAATCCATGCGCTGTGCAATCCGTAATCGTCCTGGAAATTACTCTGATTGTTTATCAGGATTTCGTTTAGCACCAGCTTACTGTTCGACTTTTGCTCTCCACAAGAAGTCAGACCAATCAGCAACAGCAAAGAAAGGAATATTCCGATTTTGGTTTTGTTCATAATCGTTCTTGTTTTAATGTGAAAAGTAGGATTACAACGGAATATTACCATGCTTCTTAGCCGGATTGCTCAATTTCTTAGTCTGCAACTGCTGCAAAGCACGGATGACGCGGAAACGTGTGTTGCGCGGTTCAATCACATCGTCGATGTAGCCGTATTTAGCTGCATTGTAAGGATTGGCAAACAGTTTCGTGTATTCTGCTTCTTTCTCTGCAAGGAATTGAGCCGGGTTTTCCTGATCTTTGGCTTCGCGTGCGTACAATACTTCTACTGCTCCTGCACCACCCATTACTGCGATTTCGGCAGTAGGCCATGCGTAGTTCATATCACCGCGAAGTTGTTTACAGCTCATCACGATGTGAGAACCGCCGTAAGATTTACGCAATGTGATAGTAACCTTAGGCACAGTAGCTTCACCGTAAGCATACAACAACTTAGCACCATGAAGGATAACACCATTGTATTCCTGACCTGTTCCCGGAAGGAATCCCGGTACGTCTACCAACGATACGATAGGAATATTGAATGCATCGCAGAAACGAACGAAGCGTGCACCTTTACGAGATGCGTTGCTATCGAGCACGCCAGCCAGATATTTAGGCTGATTAGCAACGATACCTACCGACTGGCCGTTGAAACGGGCGAAACCGATGATGATATTCTTAGCATAATCTTTCTGGATTTCAAGGAATTCACCGTTGTCCACAATAGCGCCGATCACTTCGTACATGTCATACGGTTTAGTAGGGCTGTCGGGGATAATATCGTTCAAAGAATCTTCCAGGCGGTCGATTGGGTCTGTGCAATCTACATAAGGAGCTTCTTCAAGGTTGTTTTGAGGAATATAGCTCAACAGTTTGCGAATCAGTTCGAAACCTTCTTCTTCTGTTTGGGCGGTGAAATGAGTCACACCCGATTTAGTGGAGTGAACGCTTGCGCCACCGAGGTTTTCCTGGCTGACGTCTTCACCTGTAACGGTCTTCACCACTTTCGGTCCGGTGAGGAACATATAAGAAGTGCCTTCCATCATCAGTGTGAAGTCGGTCAGAGCCGGAGAATAAACAGCACCACCGGCACAAGGACCGAAGATACCGGAAATCTGCGGAATAACACCTGAAGCAAGGATGTTGCGTTGGAAGATTTCTGCATAACCTGCCAAAGCGTTGATACCTTCCTGGATACGTGCACCACCCGAGTCGTTGATACCGATACAAGGAGCACCCATCTTCATGGCCTGATCCATAATTTTACAAATCTTCAATGACATTGTTTCTGACAGTGAGCCGGCAGAAACAGTGAAGTCTTGTGCGAACACATATACCAGACGTCCTTCGATTGTACCGCAGCCGGTTACTACACCGTCTCCCGGATAATGTTTTTTTTCCATACCGAAGTTCGTGCATCTGTGCTCAACGAACATGTCCATTTCTTCGAAGCTACCCTCGTCAAGCAGCATAGCCAGACGCTCGCGTGCTGTGTATTTTCCTTTTTCGTGTTGCTTCGCAATTGCTTTTTCACCGCCTCCGATACGTGCTACGGCACGGCGTTCAATAAGCTCTTTAATTTTTTCAAGTTGATTACTCATGAGTTCTTGTTGGTTTTAGAGTTTATGATTAATGTTCGCAGAGTTCTGTCAGCACGCCCAAAGTTGATTTCGGGTGAAGGAAAGCAATATTCAAACCTTCAGCACCCTTGCGGGGAGCTTTGTCGATAAGACGGATTTCTTTGCCTTCTGCTTCTGCCAAAGCATTGGCTACGCCATCTTCTACAGCAAATGCAACGTGATGAACGCCTGCACCTTTGTTTTCAATGAATTTGGCAATAGTACTCTCCGGGCAAGTCGGCTCCAACAATTCAATTTTTGTTTCGCCTACTTTTAAAAAAGCGGTTCTTACTTTCTGATCTTCCACTGTTTCAATGTTGTAACACTTCAGACCTAATACGTTTTCGTAGTAGGGAAGGGCTTCTTCGATGCTTTTTACAGCAATGCCCAGATGTTCAATGTGTGAAATCTTCATAACTATACTTTTTTATTTGGTTTTAATCATGTGCTTATATGGCATAAAACAGTACAAAGAAAGACATTTCTTACCTAATAAAGAAATATTTCTGCATTTAATTATTGGATTATTGAACAGAAAGAATGGTAGAGAAGGGGTATGAAGGGTTGTTTTGTAATCTTGAGATTACATTTAGACGTAAAATTTGATTAAGAGTTTGTTCAGCCAATTCCAATTGACACGAAACCAGCGGCGGGTACTGCTCTGCTTTCCGCCAAAGCGGAGAACAAAATCACGATAACCGTGTTTCCGGAACGGAAGTCCTACATCCATAAATTCCATGTGGCGGAATCCCCGCTGGCGCGCATCTTCCAAGGCTTTCCATACAGCCAGTACCCCCGGATACTGAAGTGCGTATGTCTTTTTCATTCCTCCCGAAAACCAAAGGTATGCATCGTCTCCCGAATAAATACAGACGGAACCGCCGATGATTTTCTCTTTGTATTTTACTACGAATATTTTTGCCTGTTGTCCTTTGATTAATATGTTGTTCATGTGATGGAAAAAGTCGTTGGCAGGGAAGTATCTGCGTATGCGGGAAGAATAAACCTTGTGCAGCATCCGTGAGAAGTCATGTATCTCTTCCACGGTATGTGCTTCCTCTACTTTAGCTCCATTCTTGAGTCCTTTTTTTATCTGACGGATGCGTGACGGGCTGAACCGGTCTTCCGTATTTTTCATACTGTGCAGCGAATTGTGTACCCGTAACCAATTGACAGGGAAATAATCATTGGCACGGAAAACCCGGTAACCGAACATCGAATTGTTGAGGTTCCGGAATTCGATCAAGACACAGCTACGCGATGCCTCTTGTGTGAGATGTTCGAGCATCTCGCCGAAAACTTCTTCCTCTCTTTCTCTGATGGCAGGAAGTGAATCCGCCTTATCGATTTGAGATGACTTTTCCAGAAATTCTCCTTCTCCATATACCACACATTGCTTCGCGAGACAGGAAGGAAGCCATTTCTTCGCCTTGCGGATGGCGGCAAGCAGGCGTGCCACAGGTCTGCCGTCTTCTGTCGCAACGATGAGTAAAGGTGAATAACCCGGGGTTGCTTCATAAATCTGAAACAACTCTTTGGAATGAAATGTATTATTTCCCGGCAGATCGGGAATATCCTTTCCGTGATAGTATGTAGTTAGTTTAAGCGGCATGTGGCACAAATTTACACTTTTTATTTTTCATTCAACAATAAAATAGAGATTTTGTTGCCGCTTCTAAAAGTCAAGAGTGCATTTTTCTTGCTGAATATTTCTTTATTCCCTTCGGTTTCGTTATTTTTGCGTATTGGCAAACACCTAAAATGGACTAATATTATGTTAGAAGAACTACTTGCGTACAATAAAAAGTTCGTAGAGAGCAAGGGATATGAATCGTATATTACCAATAAATATCCCGACAAGAAGATTGCTATTCTCTCCTGTATGGACACGCGTCTGACGGCTTTGCTTCCGGCTGCGCTGGGCATTAAGAATGGCGACGTGAAAATGATAAAGAATGCCGGAGGTGTCATTTCCCATCCTTTCGGCAGTGTGATTCGCAGTCTGCTTGTGGCTATATTTGAATTGGGGGTAAAGGAAATTATGGTGATAGCGCATTCCGACTGTGGAGCTTGTCACATGCATAGTGAAGAAATGATTGCAAAGATGAAGGCGCGGGGAATCAATCCGGATTATATTGACATGATGCGTTTCTGCGGGGTGGACTTCAAAGCTTGGCTCGACGGATTTGAAGATACGGAAAAATCGGTAAAGGGAACGGTAGATTTTATCATACATCATCCGTTGATTCCTTCGGATGTAAAAGTTTACGGATTTATTATTGATTCAACAACCGGAGAACTGGAACGGATTGTATGACATTCTGTCGTGAAGTACAAGAAGATAAAGGCAACTTTTTATCAGTTGCCTTTATCTTCTTGCGGTTATATACTTTCTTTGACTGATGCACCCTTGTGTGGCAAATCGGGTGCCCATACATCTCAATTTCCGCCTCGCGGCTTGCTTTACGATTCGCTTTAATGTAATCGTCCTGTGTGATTCGTTTTTTCATGATGATGTTATTTAACGACGGCAAAGATAATGATATCTTTCCGTGTGGGTAAGGAATACGGGCGGTTTATTGTTCAACGGTAGTTTCAAGTTGTTTTGATGGCTTGTAATAAGTTGTTTCGATAGCTTGTAACAGGTTGTTTTACTATGGCGGACATCTTGCTACAAGTAATAGAACATTTCGTTGCAAGGAAGGGAATAAGTCGTTCAATCGTATCAAACATTTTTTCTCCTACAGGGTGTGCAAAATAAAAGTATCTTGCACACATCTGCCACACTATCTTACACACATACTTATCTCTTTCTTTATCAGTCTGATAACTGCCAATTGTGTAGGTATGCAAGATAAAACAACGTTTTGAACGCTAAGAAGAGGGGACGCTTGTTATCTTTATCCTCTCTGTAATTGTTTGTAATTAATGGGACTTTATGCTGAAAAGACAGTTTGCTATACGGGAAAGCCAACTTTGTCTTTATCTGTGATTTTTCTTAATACACGGCAGGGGTTTCCAGCTGCCACGACACCTGAAGGAATGTCATGAGTTACGACACTTCCGGCGCCGATGACTGTATCATCACCTATGGTAACTCCGCCGAGAATGGTGCTGCCACCTCCAATCCAAACCCGGTTTCCTATGGTAATGGGCTCAGGAATTAAGGCACCGGCTATCCGCTCTGCGGAGTCGAGCGAATGGTTGGCCGAATATGCGCTTACATTAGGCCCCAACAACGTATTATTGCCTATTGTTATCTGCCCGCAATCAAGGAGTGTACATCCGAAATTGATATAGACATCATCCCCAATGGTGATGTTTTTGCCGAATTCGCAAGTAAAGTTCGGCTCCATCCAGACGCGCTCACCTACTTTCTTGAAAAGTTTCTGCATAATTTCCTGACGCCGTTCAATTTCTTCGTCTTCAGTGCGGTTAAATTCCTTAAATAGTTTTTTTGCTTCAACTCTTAGGTCAAACAAATCAGCATCAAAATCATTATAGATTTGATACTCCTGCATTTTATCCCATTCAGTCATATTCATTTTGGTTAAGTTCAATTTTATAGTTGCAAACTTAGAGCCTGTTTAAATTTTCCTGAGATTATGTTAGATAGGCTTTACCGACCTG
>CANPJW010000028.1 GCA_947574505.1 uncultured Bacteroides sp.
CTTTTCAGACTTACAAAGCTGTATGCTTAATCCCCCAGGTTTATCGGGTGAGCCCTTATTATAACTCTTATGAAAACAACAATCAACGGTATGACAGACCGTATCCGACGCCTACGTCAAGAATCTTTTGATACACAACCTTCTTTGTCCATAGAACGTGCTCTGATAGAAACCGAATTTTACAAAGAAAACGAAGGAAAGTATCCAATTCCTATTCTAAGAGCACTGAACTTCCTTGAAATCTGTAAACGGAAAACTATATACATAGGTGAAGACGAACTGATTGTAGGTGAACGTGGACCACGCCCCAAAGCCGTATCGACTTTCCCTGAACTGACCTGTCACAGCGTGGAAGACCTTCATGTATTGAACACCCGCGAATTGCAGCGTTACACCATCAGCCAGGAAGATATAGACACCTATGAGCGCGAGGTAATTCCTTATTGGAAAGGGCGCACCCAACGCGAACGCATCTTCAATCACGTTCCCAAAGAATGGAAAGAAGCTTACGAAGTAGGAATGTTCACTGAATTCATGGAACAACGAGCCCCCGGCCATACTTCTCTGGACGGAAAGGTTTATCAACATGGCATGCTGGATTTGAAAGAACGTATTGCACATGAGTTGAAAAATCTGGATTTTATGAATGATCCAGAAGCAACCGACAAACAAGAAGAACTGACCGCCATGTCCATCTCCTGTGATGCCGCTATCATTTTTGCCGAACGCCATGCCGAACTGGCCGAAAAGATGGCTGGACAAGAAACCGATCCGAAACGCAAAGAGGAACTGAAAAAAATAGCGGAAATCTGCCGATGGGTTCCTGCACATGCCCCCCGTACTTATTGGGAGGCCATACAAATGTACTGGTTTGTCCATCTCGGCACCATTACAGAGCTGAACGGATGGGACGCCATGAATCCAGGACATTTTGACCAGCACCTCGCTCCTTTCTATGAAAAAGACCTGGAAGAAGGAATACTGACCCGTGCAGAGGCCAAAGAACTGATGTCATGTTTCTTTATCAAAATAAATAATCAGACAGCCCCACCCAAAGTTGGCATCACCGCCAAAGAAAGCGGTACCTACAATGACTTTACCAATCTGAATATCGGTGGCATCAAACGTGATGGTAGCAACGGAGTCAGCGAAGTATCCTATATCATGCTCGAAACAGTAGATGATCTTCACCTGTTACAACCCGGAAGCGCCCTGCACATCAGTGTATGCACCCCGGAGCGTTTCCTGCGCGAAGGCTGCAAAGTAATCCGTAAGGGCTATGGCTACCCATCTGTATTCAATCCCGACACATACGTCATGGAACTGATGCGACAGGGAAAAACACCGGAGGACGCTCGTGAAGGCGGATGTAGCGGATGCATAGAAGTAGGCGCTTTCGGAAAAGAAGCTTACATACTGACCGGTTACCTTAACGTACCCAAGATATTGGAAGTCACCTTGCACAACGGAACAGATCCTGTATCAGGCAAGAAAGTAGGCTTGGTAACAGGAGATCCCTGTACCTTCCGGAGTTATGAAGCACTTTATGACGCATTTCTTAAACAAATCCATTATTTTGTAGATATGAAAGTACGCGTCAGCAACTACATTGACCGTATGTTCGCCAAATACGCTCCCGCCACTTTCCTGTCTTTGTTCATTGATGACTGTATCGCCAAAGGAAAAGATTATTATAACTGCGGACCGCGTTATAACACAAGCTATATTCAATGCACCGGTTTGGGTACTATTACCGACAGCCTCTCCGTTCTGAAAAAACATGTATTCGAAGAACGTAAATTCAATATGGAGCAAATCATCCATGCTACCGATACCAACTTCGAAGGACAGGAAGCCATGAGACAGTTCATACTGAACCGTACCCCTTTCTTCGGTAACGATGACGAATATGCAGACCGCATCGCCATCCAGATCTTTAACGACCTTTACGATGCCATCGAGGGAAAGCCGAACACCAAAGGCGAATGTTTCCATCTGAACATGTTGTCTACCACCTGTCACGTTTACTTCGGCAAAATGATGAATGCCACCCCCAACGGCCGTCTAGCCGGACGTGCCATCAGTGACGGTACCTCACCCTCACACGGAGCAGATACCCACGGGCCATCCGCCGTTATAAAATCATTAGGAAAACTGGACCAGGTGAAAAGCGGAGGCACTCTATTGAATCAGCGCTTCCTGCCTTCACTTCTTAAACACGATGAAGACATAGCCAAACTGGTAAGCCTCATCCGCAGCTATTTTGCTTTAGGAGGACATCACATTCAGTTCAACATAGTAGATACCGCTACCCTGCATGCCGCCCAAAAACATCCGGAAGAATACCGGGACCTATTGGTACGCGTAGCTGGATACAGTGATTACTTCAATGACATGAATACAGATTTACAATATGACGTAATAGCCCGCACGGCACAAGAAACCTTCTGACAAGATGAGTCTGATTTTCGACATCAAACGCTATGCCATCAATGACGGACCGGGCATCCGCATCACACTTTTCATGAAAGGATGCCCGCTCTCGTGCATATGGTGCCATAATCCCGAAGGCATTCGTAACGGAAAAGACAAACTATACACAGCCAAGAAATGCCTCGGCTGTGGAACTTGTCTGAAAGCATGTCCCAACGGGGCACTGACACTGGCTCCCGAGGGTATTATCACCGACAAACAAAAATGCGTGTTATGCGGACGCTGTGCCGAAGAATGTCCGGCAATGGCTATCGAGATATCAGGAACGGAATATACCGCCGAATACCTGATGCATGAAATAGAAAAGGAAATTCCATTTATGGATCAATCGGGCGGTGGAGTTACTTTTTGTGGTGGAGAACCGTTGCTTCATCCCGAATTCTTGATTGATATACTGAAACGTTGCGGACAACAGGGAATTCATCGGGTGGTAGATACCACCCTGCTTGCCCGCAAAGAAACAGTGGATGAAGTGATGCGGAATTGTGAACTATTGCTTATCGACTTAAAATCAATGGACAGTACCGTACACCAGACATTTTGTGATGTTCCCAATGAATTAATTTTGGAGAACATCCGCAGAGTAGCAGAAGCTGACTTTCCTTATTATATCCGTATTCCATTGATTGAAGGAGTGAATGCAGATGAAAAGAACATAAAGCTGTCTGCCGAATTTTTGGCCAGTCTTCCACGGCATCCTGAGATCATTAACCTATTACCTTACCATGATATAGGAAAGGGAAAGCATGCAAAGCTAGGCAGTATCTATAACCCTAAAGGATATAAAATGCAAACGCCATCCGAGGAAGTACAACAGCAGTGCATACAAATCTTGACTGATTACGGTTTAAAAGCAACCATAGGTGGATAATTATATATCATCGTTCTGTAGTAAAAGGACCTTCGTACCCCAAAAACGTGCCCCGTCCTCCGTTATCAAATAATCTTCCTCATTACGCAACTCTGTAAACTCACGATAACTCTCCAACTTATCATAATCGATAAAATCCTTAAAGCATTTCTCCGCTTTCCAACAATCTATTAATATAGATACCCGGTTCTATAGTAAGTTCAAATTCCGGTTCCAAAGATCCGACCAGCCTTAATAATTTACGGCTGACCTAAGTACTTTTCTAATGAATCACCTGTCTTTTAGCAACTGCTTTTTCCAAACACTTCTTCAAATCCGCGGCAGAACCAGTTTCTGTCACTCCCACCCTCTACGCTTTCTCACACAAGGCAGGCTGGATCCCATCCATACAATATGATATCCATATCGCCAATCCGGCATAGGGCAAGTCCCAAAAATAAAGAGAAGTAGAACCTTGGCGGAAATGATAAGTATTATCCGCATAGTCGCCACTCTCCCCGTTATCTAAAATAGCAAGAAACCTATCCCCACGTTTTTTCAAACTGTTACGACGGGTTGTATAAGTTTCTTTTGCAAACATAATCTTATGTTTTTTATATAGATGACAGGTAAAGATAGCCATCCCCTTAAAATAATCCCCCCAAAAAGGAAGATTATTACAATACAATTTCCTATTTTTGTCGCAATAAACAAGGAAATAAAAATATTATGGCACAAGGCTCACGTCAAGTACAAACACAAGCCCAGCAACAAATACAAACCTTATCTCCACAACAGATACTGGTAGTGAAATTGCTGGAACTGCCCACTGTGGAGCTGGAAGAACGTATCCATTCCGAAATACTGGATAATCCGGCCCTGGAGGAAGGGAAAGAAATGCCCGAAAATGAAGATGACAACACAGAATACGTTGAGAACGAAGACGGAAATACAGACTCGAACGAAGATTTTTCATTAGGCGATTACAGCAACGAAGATGATATTCCCGATTATAAACTACAGGAACATAATCGTTCCAAAGAAGGAGTAGCCGAAGAAATCCCTTTCTCGGATGCCGTATCTTTTTATGAAATATTGAAAGACCAGTTGCAGATGCAGGAACTTACCCCAGAACAACGAGATATAGCAGAATACTTGATCGGTTCATTGGACGATGACGGCCTGTTACGCAAAAATATGGAGTCTATCATGGATGAACTTGCCATCTATCGAGGCATCTATACCACTGAGGAGGAATTAAATAAAATCTTGGAAATAATCCAAGACTTTGATCCGGCAGGTATCGGTGCCCGCAGTTTACAAGAATGTCTTCTGCTACAAATACAAAGAAAAGCCGATTCACCGTTAAAACAAATAGAACTGGACATCATCGGTAAATGCTGTGATGAGTTTACCCGCAAAAACAAAGAAAGGATTATCCAAAAACTAGGTATTACCGAAGAACAATATAATGAGGCGGTGAGCGATCTCACCAAACTGAATCCTCGTCCGGGCAGTTCACTGGGTGAAGCAATGGGCAAAAATATGCAGCAGATCATTCCCGACTTCATTGTAGAAACGTATGAGGATGACACCATTACTCTAAGTTTAAACAATCGTAATGTTCCTGAGTTGCGTCTGAGCCGCCAGTTCACCGAACTACTGGATGAACACACCCGCAACAAAGATAATCAGAGCAAAGCCTCAAAGGACGCACTGATGTTCCTAAAACAAAAAGTAGATGCCGCACAAGGTTTTATCAACGCCGTAAAACAGCGACAACATACGTTGCTCACCACCATGCAAGCCATTATAGATATTCAGCGCCCCTTCTTTTTGGAAGGAGACGAATCCCTGCTAAAGCCCATGATCCTAAAAGATGTAGCCGAACGCTCGGGATTGGATATTTCCACCATATCACGGGTAAGCAACAGCAAATATGTACAAACAAACTATGGTATCTATTCGTTGAAATTCTTTTTCAGCGACGGTTACACTACCGAAGACGGTGAAGAACTCTCAGTCCGCGAAATCAAGCGTATTCTGAAAGAATGTGTAGACACCGAAGACAAGGAAAAACCGTACACTGATGATGAACTGGCCGAAACACTAAAAACGAAAGGCTACCCCATAGCCCGCCGTACTGTAGCCAAATACCGCCAACAGCTTAACATACCCGTCGCACGATTAAGAAGGTAATATAAATTATATGGAAGCTAACGAAATAACCGAAACAATAGCAGTAGGCAAGAAAAACAGTCCGCTTGAAGTCAGTTCACGTATCATATCAGGCATATTCACGCCTTTTATGATTCCTTTTGTGGCATTTTTCCTGCTTTTTTTCTTCACTTATCTTCGTATCATGCCCATCCAGTACAAACTGATAGTATTGGGCATAGTCTACTGTTTCACCATTCTGATGCCGATGCTCGCCATCTACCTGTTCCAAAAAATAAACGGTTGGGGTATTCATGAATTGGGACACCGCGAAAAACGTTTCGTACCATATGCGTTGACTATCATCAGCTATGTCACTTGTCTCATCACCATGTATAAGATACACCTGCCCCGCTATATGTCAGGTATTATCGTAGCCGCCCTCATCTGCATGATCCTTTGCACGCTGATCAATTTCAAGTGGAAAATCAGCACACACGTGGCAAGCAGCGGCATGATGGTAGGCGGATTATTATCCTACAGCTTTATATTCAATTTCAATCCTGTATGGTGGCTCTGTTTTTTCATTTTGCTATCCGGGATGCTTGGCACAGCCCGTATCATTGTAAAACAGCATACCTTATTAGAAGTTTTAGCCGGATTTATTGTCGGATTGTTTTGTGGTGTCATTGGAATTTTGTTTATTTGAAAAAAATTAGTATTAACCTTATAAATTGAAAGCATTATGGAATTTCCAAGCAATGTAAAGTATACCAAAGAACACGAATGGATACGAGTAGAAGGTGATATAGCTTATGTAGGCATCACTGATTATGCACAAGAGCAACTGGGTGACATCGTATTCGTAGATATCACAACTGAAGGAGAAACTTTAGAAAAAGATGAAGTTTTCGGTACTATTGAAGTAGTAAAAACGATTTCGGACTTGTTCCTTCCCGTTTCAGGAGAAGTTTTGGAACAGAATGAAGCATTGGCCGACAATCCCGAATTAGTAAACCAAGACCCGTATGGTAAAGGGTGGCTGATTAAGATTAAGCCCAATGACTCTAATGACGTTAACGATTTGCTGGATGCTGAAGGATATAAAGCATTAGTCAACGAATAATATAGATTCCCATTAGGAATTGTTCAAGCGCGGATTACGCGGACCTCACGGATTTTTCTATCCGCGTTCATCCGTATAACCCGTGCTTGAAGTAAATATATAAACCAAACAATAACAAAAAACAATGAAACCTATCGTAAGCATTATCATGGGTAGCACTTCCGATCTTCCCGTAATGGAAAAAGCTGCCAAATTACTGGACGAGATGCACGTACCTTTCGAAATGAACGCCCTTTCGGCACACCGCACTCCCGAAGCTGTGGAGGAATTTGCGAAAAATGCTGCAGGCCGTGGAATTAAAGTCATCATTGCCGCTGCCGGCATGGCTGCCGCACTTCCCGGTGTCATTGCTGCAAATACCACATTGCCTGTTATCGGTGTCCCCGTTAAAGGTTCTGTTCTTGATGGCGTAGACGCACTTTATTCTATCATCCAAATGCCTCCCGGAATTCCTGTAGCTACCGTAGCAATCAATGGAGCCATGAATGCAGCTATTCTGGCCGTACAAATGCTAGCATTGAGTGATACAGAACTAGCCACCAAGTTTGCAGACTACAAGACCGGCTTGAAAAAGAAAATCGTGAAAGCCAACGAAGAACTGAAAGAAGTCAAGTTTGAATATAAAACAAATTAACTAGTGGTTAGTGATTAGTGGTAAGTGGTTAATATTTCAGCGCAGCCCACTAATCACTAACCACTCACCACTAATCACTAACTATGGATTTATTCAATTACTCCCGCCGCGAATCTTCCGAAGTGAATATCGGAGCCACTCCCTTGGGTGGCAACAACCCCATCCGTATTCAGAGCATGACAAATACCGTCACTATGGATACCGAAGCCTGTGTGGAACAAGCCAAACGCATTATAGATGCCGGCGGTGAATACGTTCGCCTCACCACACAAGGTGTCCGTGAAGCCGAAAACTTGAAGAATATCAATATCGGATTACGCTCTCAAGGATATGATACTCCATTGGTGGCCGATGTACATTTTAACCCCAAAGTAGCCGATGTAGCGGCACAATATGCAGAAAAGGTACGCATCAATCCGGGAAATTACGTAGACCCGGGACGTACTTTCCGGAAACTGGAATACACTGACGAAGAATATGCGCAAGAAATAGAAAAGATACGTGCCCGCTTCATTCCTTTTCTAAATATCTGCAAGGAAAACCACACCGCCATCCGCATCGGGGTAAACCACGGTTCTCTGTCAGACCGCATCATGTCTCATTATGGTGACACCCCTGAAGGTATGGTGGAATCGTGCATGGAATTTCTGCGTATCTGTGTTGCGGAACATTTCAACGATGTGGTTATTTCCATCAAAGCATCCAATACCGTAGTAATGGTCAGGACGGTCCGTCTGCTGGTACAGGAAATGGAAAAGGAAGGCATGGCTTTCCCGCTTCATTTGGGGGTTACCGAAGCAGGGGACGGCGAGGACGGAAGAATAAAATCCGCATTAGGAATAGGCGCACTCCTTGCAGATGGCTTGGGAGATACCATTCGTGTTTCATTGAGCGAGGCTCCTGAAAACGAAATTCCGGTAGCCCGCAAACTGGTTGATTATATACTAACTCGGGAAGGACATCCTTTTATTCCTGGAAAAGAAGCTCCGCAGTTCAACTACCTATCTCCGGGGCGCCGGAAGACTAAGGCTGTCCGAAACATTGGAGGAGATAATCTTCCCGTAGTAATAGCCGAACGTCTGGAAGGGTCTTTCGAAACTAATCCTCAGTTCAAACCTGACTATATTTATTGCGGTGGAAGTGTGCCCCAATCACGAGATAACAATATAGCCTATCTAGTAGATGCCAATGCATGGAATCCAGAAGACAAAAATGTCTATCCGGCATTTAACTACCAGCAGATGATAGAATTACATCACACGGTTTCCGATCTGAAATTCCTGTTTCTGCCCTATATGGCTATGAATGACGAAGTAATCGCAGCCCTTAAACTACATCCCGAAGTGGTAATCATCGCCCAAAGCAATCATCCCAACCGCCTCGGCGAATATCGTGCCATGACACACGAACTGATGAATGAAGGGTTAGAGAATCCGGTCGTATTCTTCCAATACTATCAGGAAACGAAAGCTGAAGACCTGCAAATCAAAGCGGCAGCTGATATGGGTGCACTAATTTTTGACGGACTCTGTGACGGAATCTTCTTGTACAACCAAGGCCCCTTGAGTCATATAGTGGTAGATACCACTGCATTTGGTATCCTGCAAGCCGGCAGAATCCGAACCAGCAAAACGGAATACATTTCATGTCCGGGATGTGGTCGTACCTTATATGATTTGGAGTCTACCATCGCCCGTATCAAAACAGCTACCTCGCACTTGAAAGGTCTGAAGATCGGCATTATGGGCTGTATTGTCAATGGTCCCGGCGAAATGGCGGATGCCGACTATGGCTATGTAGGTGCCGGTCGTGGAAAAATCAGCCTCTATAAAAAGAAAGAATGCATAGAAAAAAACATTCCCGAAGATCAGGCTGTTGAGAAGTTGATCGAGCTCATCAAAGCCAATGGTGACTATACAGAAAAATAAAAACGTCCAAATTATGGATTATCAACAGATTCTAAAAGACATCTATCAAGAAATCCAGCCCTACGCCTCTATTGGCAAACAGGCTGATTACATTCCGGCACTTGCCAAAATCAACCCAGATCAATTCGGAATGTGTATCCATACGATACAAAACAAAACTTTCATGCATGGAGAAGCCACCACCGGCTTCTCCATCCAAAGTATTTCGAAAGTTTTTTCACTTGCCATGTGTTTGAGTCTTGAAGGAGATAATCTATGGAAAAGAGTAGGTAAAGAACCTTCGGGAACAGCTTTCAACTCACTAGTACAACTGGAGGTAGAAAAAGGAATTCCTCGGAATCCCTTTATTAACGCCGGAGCCATTGTAATGACAGATATCCTGCTGAACCATCTGAAACACCCCGAAGAAGAATATCTTCGTTTCGTCCGCTCAATCAGCGGAAATAACCAAATTCATTATAATGAAGAAGTTGCCCTGTCCGAACGTGAAAACGGTTATCTGAATGCGGCAATCACCAACCTGTTGAAATATTATCATAACATCGACAATGACATAGAACGTGTACTTCATTTCTATTTCCTGCAATGCTCCATAGAAATGAGTTGTTATGATTTATCCAAAGCCTTTTTGCCGTTTGCCAACCATAAACAGACTTTTACATTCGAAGGAATCACGCTGACCGCCTCTCAAGTGAAACGTATCAATGCCATCATGCAAACATGTGGATTCTATGACGAAGCAGGAGAATTTTCTTATTTGGTAGGTCTTCCGGGGAAAAGTGGTGTGGGAGGCGGTATAGCCGCAGTTTACCCACTACGATATTCAGTTGCAGTGTGGAGCCCGAGATTGAATCCAAAAGGAAATTCCGTTATGGGAATCAAGGCGCTGGAACTATTGACAACACAGACACAGGAATCTATTTTCTAGGAAACAAGTATCTCTCCATACTCAATCATCTTCTTTCTTGTTGGAATAATCCAGAATGAAGTTGAATATAACACGCATAATACTTATAGCCTTTCTATAAAAGAGAGAAGTACCTGGAATTTATGTAGAAATTATTGACCATGCTTAATAAATAACCGTTTTTACCCTCAATGGAACATCTTCTGTTTGCCATAAATAAAAGAAATAACCGACAGCCAAAGTCTTTTGAAGATATCCTGAACAGGCACTTAAAAACCTGCCTCAGCATTTCAAATGTCCAAGACAGGTTCCCTTATATTTTATAGAGATACAGATCAATATCTGTTTCTGCCACCGCCATAGCCATTATCTCCGCGACTACCACCATAGCCACCACCACGACTGTTGTTACCGCCACGATAACCACCACCGCCATTGTTGCCATAGCTACGACGCGGACGTTCTTCTCTAGGACGAGCTACTGACACAGAAAGAGTTTTTCCATCCATATCAACTTCATTAAGAGCTGCAATCGCTTTATCTCCAGCTTCATCATCAGCCATTTCAACAAAACCATATCCCTTAGAACGACCGGTCTCTCTGTCCATTATAATCTTAACAGAAACAACTTCACCATACTCTGCAAATAATTCTCCAAGTTCGGCTTCACTCATATTATAGTTAAGCCCTGCAATAAAAATGTTCATTTTAAAATAAATGTTTTAATAAAAAAATAAGTGCGTTTTGCTATTAGGAATCTTACAGAGAGACAAACGATTCTACCATCATCACTAAAGAATAAGTTGGAAAAGTATTAATGTACTTCTATGAGGATACTTAATGCAGGGGACAAATGTACGCAATTAGACTTGAACTCAAAACTAATTGGAGATTTATTTTTAATAATAAATGTTTTTTCGTTCTCTTTGAAAGAACAGACAAGTTTTAGAACGGAAATAACTGTTCCTCAAATACATATTTATACTTTAAAAGCTATTATACAGAAAGTTATCCTGTACTACATATCAAAAAGATAACCAATCTCCAGCCAGATCAGCATTCTTTATAGCAACAGGCCAGATACTTTCCGTAGAAGGAATTATTATGGAAGAAATTTCAGGAACAGGAACTACAGAAAATTCTTCAGTTTCCAAACAAACTGCGAGAAACCGCAAAGTAATAAAATACAGAAAGAGAACTTATCTTTTTCATCTTCCCAACCATAATTCCGGATTAAGTTTAGCCGTTTCCTTACGAAGTTGAAAATGCAAGACCGTATTACCCGAACTATCTGTATGGATAGTACCAAGAACGGTACGTGTATTGACTTTGCTGCCTTTAGAAACCGATACGGAAGAAAGGTTGCAATAGACAGAGATGTAATTACCATGACGCACCAGTATATTGTTCAAACCATTATACTGGAAAATAGCCGAAACTTCTCCATTGAAAACGGCACGTGCCTGCGCTCCCGGTTTGCCCTTGATATCAATCCCTTTATTATCCAGTTTCACATTACGCAAACCATCTACGGCATACTGTCCGTAATGGCTGACAATCACGTATGGACCAGTAATGGGAACCGGCAAAATACCCCGGTTACGTTCAAAACTGCCCGACAGCTGGCGGTCCTCATTATTCAGACTGAACTTCTCCACCGGAGCGACCTTCTTTGTAGACTCATTTTTTTCCGTAGATTTAGAACGGGACGCCCCTCCCGTAGTTTCACGCTCCGCTTTCTTAGCTGCTGCCGCCTTTGCGGCAGCCTCAGCAGCGGCTTTCCTACGAGCTTCCTCCTCTGCACGCTTTCTAGCTTTCTCTATTTCAATTTCAATCAAACGGTCAATCTGGGCATTCAATTGCTCAGCCGAACGTTTTTTCTTCCTTATCTCGCTTTGTATACCTTTCTGCTTCTTTTGCAAATTCGCCAAAAGAGTCTGGCGCTCCTTTTCCTGAATCTCCAGTTTGGCCTTTTCAACCTCACCCTGTTTTAAAAGATTCTGTTTGGCATGCTTAGTTTGTTCCACTTCTCTTTTTTTAGCGGCAATTTGCTTCTGCTTACGTTCTATCTCCATTCCTTGAAGGCGCTGGAAGTTTGCATATTCCTGCACATAACGCATACGACGGTAAGTCTGACTCAAATTCTCGGCAGAAAAAATAAACATTAATTTCTCTTGAACAGACTTGTTACGATACATGTATTGCACCGAAGTTTCATACTTCCGCTTCTTGTCTTTCAAATCACGCTGAAGTTTATTCAGTTGTTTCTGTAAAGAAGCGATCTCACTTGTCAATGTATGAACATCACTCTCTATGGTATTGATATATTTTCTTCTCTCCTCAATCTGACCTGTCAGCAAAGCAAGGTTGTCCAACTGGCTTTTCACATCCTTTTTGGTAGATTGCAACAAAGTTTCAGACTCGGCAATCTGCTGGTGAAGTTCCTTCCGTTTGGCTTCAAGCTCCCTTATTTTCCGAGTACTTTGCGCTGAAATAGTACTTAAAAAGCAGCAGGCTATGAGTAGTAAGAAGATACGTTTCATTATTTAATAAGCTGTTTTAGCAAATCTTGCAATTCTATTCTTTCGTATTTTCCGGGCACTTCGGTATGAGCTTCCCAATCCTTATTGGTAGAAAGGCGGGAAAGTTCAAATACAGCCGTAACCGGTTTGGCAGCCCCTTCAAAAGAAACCGTCATAGTTCCCGGAAACTGTCTCTGCTCCAACGGACGAAACTTATCATAACGCCAATTTATCCCGTACCGGGTACCGGACAAGCCGATATGACTTTCTTTCAGCAGCCCATCATTTGTATTGGTACGAAAACGGTAGGCGAAATGTTTGCCGTTCTTAACTTCTATTAATGCATTTTCGTTTTCAGGACGCACAGCAAAGGACGAAATATCACGGACAGTCAGCACCTTTTTTCCCGGAAGAAAAATTTCATTCATAAACAAGGCCTGCAAAGTATGAAAATCCAAATCAGCCTTTGCCAGATTCTTCAATTCATCAAAAGGAACTTGTACATAACGTTTGTTCATGCGATCCATCACTAAAACTCCGTCCGGAGATATTTCAGCACGTGCCACTTCAATACCCAAAAATGGAGCGATAGAAAGCTGGATTACTTCATCACGTTTCATGCGCAACGTACCATTTACTTTAGTCGGTCCTTTACCGTTCAAGTCAACGGCCAATGACATTTTCGCAGTAATTGCATCCCATCCCGGAGAACGGCTAATCAGCTCTTCCATATATTCCGACTCGGATAAATTGCCAATAGATACCCCTTTCTTCATACTCCGGGTAGATGAACATGAAGAAATAAATATAATCAGCAAAGCGCTAAACAAATAAAAACAGACACGTTTCATCATTCTGCAAAGTATTTCTTTTGTACAATTTTCTTTCTCAATAAGTTCAATTCCTTTTCACTACGTTCTTCACTACCTTCTTGAGGAGGCTCCTTGGATAATTTTTCCGCTTGTTGCCAATATTCCAAAGCCTTTTCACGATCTCCATTCATATAGTAAATATCTCCACAATGCTCTACAACAACGGAACTTTTACTTCCATCATTCTGCATAGCCTGGTCAATGTAAATTTTTGCTTCTACATATTTACCTTTCTCAAAAAGTATCCAGGCATAGGTATCCAGATACGTACCATTGGTAGGTTCGGCCTTTACGGTACGGTAACTCATTTCTTCCGCTTTATCTAGGTTTTTACGCTCTACAGACAGGTAATAGGCATAATTATTCAAGGCCCCTATATTGTTTTCCTTATAAACCAAAGCGGAATCGTATGCGGCATATGCCTCCACATTCATCTTCTTTATATGATAAAGATCCCCCATAATGGCATAGAAATCAGAAACGATATCCTTATTGCTTTTATCTGTTACTTGATTCACTCCTTTTTTAAAAACCTCCAATGCCTCGTCTGTTTTCTCTTTCTGATGATAGGCCAATCCCATATAATAATAGAATTCCAATACATCCGGAGTATATTCTAAAGCTGGAGCACACAATTTGATTACTTCATCCATATTCTGCTCACGAATGGCAAAACTCAATAGCTGCAAGCGTGCCGGCGTATTTTCCGGATCAATTTCAAGCACTTGGTGCAAAACAGGGGTTGCCTCTTTATCCATCTTTTTCGTCAGAAGATATTGGGCCGCCAACATAGCAATATCTGCATTCTCTTGTTTTTCCTTCAATATAGAAGTAAACAGGCCTGCTATTTTCGTACTGTCCTTGTTCGTTTGCTCGGAACGCAGAATAAGCTGGCGCATAATGTTCATCTTTGTATCGCTATCCACATTATCATTCAGCAAAATAGTATCCAACTGTACCTGATACAAACTATCCTGCCCTTTTTTCTCGTAATAAGAAGCCATGGAAAGCAACGCCGGCGCATAGCCCGGTTCTTCCTTCAATACTTTCTGATAAGTTTCGTATGCTTCTTCTTCCTTACCGTTGTTCAGATAGACATCTCCCAAAATGGTAAGATAACGCATGTCATATGGATATTCTTTCGCCAAATTCTCAATCTCCGTAAATGCCTGCTGGTCATTGTTCATGGCCAGATACATACGGAATTTCTCCATGCTGATTTGTTCAGACTTCCCATCCAAGGCTTCAAGGCGGTTCAATGTATTAACTACCTGCTGATAGTCCTTGGTACGGGTATAGAGATCAATCAAAGCCATCAACGGTTCCAGACGTGAGGGGAACTGGCTCGCCATATCCTCATAAACATAAATGGCTTTCGGGTAATTTCCCTTACCTTGATAATAGGCTGCCAAAGTTTGCTTATACCAAAAACTCTTAGGATCGGCATCCACTGCCTTCTTCAAAGCTTCCTCCCCTTTTTCCGGCTGATTGAGAAACATATGGAAGCGGGAAATTTCGAACAAAGTAGCGGCTCCTTGCGGATAAATGTCCAAACAGTGACTATACATTTCGAAAGCCGCATCCAAGTCACCTTTTTCCTTCATCCGAAGCGCTTCCAAAAAGAAATAGTCGTATTTACGGCGCTGCTCCGGAGTAAGCGGATCCTTTTCCTCCACAACAGCTTTATTTCCGGACAAGCCGGAAGCTCTCTTCACCGTACCGCATGAAACAAGCATGCCTATCAGACATACACATAGCATGGGCACATATTTCAATCTTCTATTCATTGTTTCCTTTTACTTTTTTCCGGTATGTCCAAAGCCACCTGCACCACGTTCCGTTTCGTCCAACACCTCCACTTCCTGCCATTCGGCATGTTCGTGACGGGCTACAACCATTTGCGCAATGCGCTCCCCATCTTCTATCATAAAATCCTCAGATGACAAATTGACCAGGATAATACAAATTTCACCACGATAATCGGCATCAATTGTGCCCGGAGAATTCAGGACTCCGATGCCTTTCTTAATAGCCAGCCCGCTACGTGGACGGATTTGCGCTTCAAAACCTTCAGGCAATGCGATATAAAGTCCCGTAGGAACCAAACAACGTTGCAAGGGTTTCAGCACAATCGGTTCGTCAAGATTAGCACGGATATCCATCCCTGCCGATTGCCCGGTAGCATACTCGGGTAAAGCATGTTTTGATTTATTGATTACCTGTATTTTCAT
Source organism: uncultured Bacteroides sp. (assembly GCA_947574505.1). Taxonomy (GTDB): domain Bacteria; phylum Bacteroidota; class Bacteroidia; order Bacteroidales; family Bacteroidaceae; genus Phocaeicola. Next base: position 15,721 of record CANPJW010000028.1, read on the forward strand.
AATTTTAATAATTTATCAATATGCTTATATGGCAATGTGCTAATAATTTGCAGACAACAAACACAGTCCAGACATGATACAGCCCATTGGCATATTGACGAATCAACACATTGCCACATGATTAATAAGGTGCGAATTTACACATTTAGATGGATTTATCTAAGCGTTTACAGTTTTTTAAACGGAAGTTTCTTACTTTTGCAAACAGATAAAGCCTGAATTATGAACTGGAAACAATTAATATCAAATAAACGCTTCGGCATGGAAGAACTACACGAGGCCCGTAAAGATGACCGTACCGAATTCCAACGCGATTATGACCGTCTCATCTTCTCAGCACCTTTCCGTCGTTTGCAAAACAAAACTCAAGTATTTCCTTTACCGGGTAGCGTATTTGTACACAACCGGTTGACTCACAGCCTTGAGGTCTCTTGTGTGGGGCGTTCTTTAGGAAACGATGTCGCCAGCCAGCTTCTGAAGAAGCACCCAGCCTTGGCCGACTCCCATATATCGGAAATAGGTTCCATCGTTTCAGCCGCATGTCTGGCACACGATCTGGGAAATCCTCCTTTCGGTCATTCGGGGGAAAAAGCCATTTCAACTTACTTCTCGGAAGGACAAGGAATGGCATTGAAAAAAGAACTTTCACCGATGGAATGGGATGATTTAACCCACTTCGAAGGAAATGCCAATGCATTCCGCATCCTCACCCACCAGTTTGAAGGAAGACGGAAAGGAGGGTTCGTGATGACCTACTCCACACTGGCATCCATCGTAAAATACCCTTTTTCCTCACAATTGGCAGGAAAGAAATCAAAATTCGGCTTCTTCTTAAGCGAAGAGGCTGATTATCAGAAAATAGCCGGAGAATTAGGGATTATCCGGCTCAGCAAACCGGATGAGCCTTTACGCTACGCACGCCATCCGTTGGTCTACCTGGTAGAAGCCGCAGATGATATTTGTTATCAGATGATGGACATAGAAGACGCACATAAATTAAAACTGCTGACACATGATGAAACCAAAGGACTGTATATGCAGTTCTTTGATGAGAAAAGAAGAAAACGCATTGAAGAAGTTTGCCGGATTGTAACAGACGTCAATGAACAGATAGCTTATTTACGTTCTTCGGTCATAGGCGCACTGATAAAGGAATGCACACGAGTATTTACTGAAAATGAAGAAAAGATATTGACCGGGGAATTTGAAGGCACCCTGATAATGCACATTTGCAGTCCATTGAAAGAGGCCTATGACAATTGTTCTGCAATTGCCTTTCAAAGAATATATCGTTCCAGCGATGTGCTGGACATAGAATTGGCAGGATTCAGGGTTATCAGTACCTTGATTGACCTGATGATTAATGCAGTGCGCTCTCCGGAAAAAGCGTATTCACAACTACTTATCAACCGCATATCCGGACAGTACAATGTCAACGCACCTACTTTATATGGAAAAATTCAAGCCGTGCTGGATTACATATCGGGCATGACAGACGTATATGCGCTCGACCTCTACCGGAAAATCAAAGGCAACAGTCTGCCGGCAGTATAATAAAAACATTGTCAGATGCGAGCACGATGAATCCTGTAAATTTTATCTGCACCTGACAATGTTTCCCCAAATACTACTATTAGTCCGATTATTTGGTCAGTATGGGATGAGCGCCTGAAGTTATTTTCATAGCTTCAGGATGTTGCTTTACAAACGATTCGATATGACGTACCCGTTTGTCTTCCAGAATTTCATTGACTGCAATCAGAATTCCGGTTTCCTCCACATCTCCGAATCCATAATTAATCGCTGTTCCAAACATACGCATTGTAGGAGACAGACTCATATATGCATTGACCAAAGGAGGAATATTATACCCCAGCTTACGCACTTCCGTATTCAAGATCTTGTAATCTTCTTTAAAGGAATCATAACAGAAAAGATTTTCCAACATTTTCTTATCTGTTTCTATTTCCAGCGGTTTCATCGGAGTTATCAATTTATCTTTATCACCGAAATGTTTATTCAGGAAGTATAATATCATGTCACGCCCCTGACGATGATAACTAGGATACATAGTCATCTTACCAAAAAAATATTTCACATTAGGCTTAATCACGGTTAATGCGCCCAAACCATCCCACAAATTATCCAAAGCAAACAATCCCTTGGAACCGGCACGGGTTGACTGATATTCCAATGTAACAAATGAGCGTCCCAACTCCACCGTGTAAGGCAAATATTCTTTCAAAAAAACTTCCGAGAAATTAAACATGTGAGCAGTAGCCAGCACAGGCTTCCCATGTTCATCAAATTGCACCTCATCCCCCAAAAGATAACGATAACCTCCCAAAATCTCCTCCGCTTCAGGATTCCATACAACTAATTGCTTATATGGATTTTCCATCACGTCATATTCATCGATATCCATCGCCTTTCCTGTTCCGCCACCTGCAGCACGAAAGGCTATTTCTCTCAACCGGCCAATCTCCTTCATCACATTGGGCGAATCCTGATACGTTATGACGTAAATTTCATTATGACTTTTATTCGTAAACCTCAGGCGTTTATCCTCGGAAAGTTCCGCCTTCAGAATCTCTTTGCTAATCGGTGCAATAATTTCTTCCATATCTTTTTTCTCTCTTTTGTCTATTATAGCTTGTAGACTACATCTTTTACAAACTGCGCCCACTGAGCCGGGGTCTTTGTCTTGTCGAAAGTTTGCCAAGGAATGGGTTTTCCAATGGTCAAGGTAAAGGTTTTATGACGATTTTTCAACATTTCATCTGCCAAGTAAAGCATAGCAATATTAAACTTAATGCCAAGTGCCTTACATATATTTGCCAAATTATAAAAAAAGTCTGAGTTCCGGCCCTCAAAGTGCAAAGGTACCACATCACGATGCGTTTCAATACTTTTAGTGACAAATGTCTTTTTCCATTCCAAATCCTTGATTTCCCCACCCTGTCTACGGGAACATAACCCCGCAGGAAACATAATGATATGATTATCCGAGGCAAACCCTGCCTCTACCATCTTCGGGAAATCCCTGGATTGCGAGCCTGTTTTATTGATAGGAATACATAAAGGAGCCAAACCATGCAAATTCATCAACAAATCATTGACCAAATAGCGTACATTACCATTGTAATGTTTTCCCAATATATACCCCAAAGCAACTCCATCCTGTCCCCCCAGCGGGTGATTGCTGACAAAAGTGCATTTACCGTTTTCAGGCAAGTTTTCCAAACCTTTTATCTCCACTTTTGCATCCAGGAACTCCATACAAGCTTCCAGAAAGTCAACTCCGACTTTATTTTTGGAGTCTTTTAAAAAGACATTCAGTTCATCCTGATGCACGATATGCTTCAGGTACGAAACGACAAAACGGGGAATATATTTATATTTTTTCCCGGCTTTCGTTTTCAATATCTTTTCTATGTCGATTAAAAATATAGAGTCGTCAGTCATTTTGCAAACGTTCTTTTCCATGCAAAAGTAACTTATCTTTTTTTATATTGGCAATTTATGACAGAAAAAACTCTTAATCTCTAAAGAAATTAAGAGTTTTTGTGTATGAAACTATACAAATTCTTTCATTTTTGCGCAAAACAAAAACGAATGTGCAATAGTTTGGTTTCGTTTTTCAACCTCCGAGAAGCTGCCCTTTCCATTATTTTTTATCATAAAATTATTAATTTTAAACCTCCTGTTTACCAAGCTACTAGCTACATTAACAGCCTGTTGAAAACTTCTCGAAATATTTTCTTAAAATATTGTGGGGAATTGTGGGGAATTGTGTAATTTTACACCTTGAACAATATAATAAGGTGTAAACATGCGATTTCTTGGGAATTCTGAAGCAAAGACGGATGCAAAAGGCAGAGTGTTCCTGCCTGCCGTATTCAGGAAGCAGCTACAAGCTGCCTCCCAGGAGTGCCTGATTTTACGCAAAGACACCTACCAAGACTGCCTGGTACTTTACCCTGAAAATGTGTGGAACGAACAAATGAACGAACTACGTTGCAAACTCAATCGCTGGAATTCCAGACACCAAATGATTTTCCGTCAGTTCGTTTCGGATGTAGAAGTTATCACATTGGATGGAAACGGGCGCTTTCTGATTCCAAAACGATATTTGAAATTAGCTAAAATACAGCAAGATGTACGTTTTATCGGATTGGACGACACTATAGAAATCTGGTCTAAAGAAATAGCAGACAAACCCTTCATCACACCGGAGGACTTTGGAAAAGAATTGGAAGAAATTATGGGAACTAATAACAACGTAGAAATAGAATGAGTGAAGCAAAACAGATATATCATGTACCGGTATTATTAAACGAGAGCGTAGACGGAATGAACATCCAACCCGGAGGTATTTATGTAGATGCCACTTTCGGCGGCGGAGGACATTCCAAGGAAATTCTAAGCCGGCTGGGTAGCACCGCGCATCTATATAGTTTTGACCAAGATGAAGATGCCGAGAAGAATATTGTAAGCGACAGCCGCTTCACTTTTGTGCGTAGTAACTTCCGCTACCTTCCCAACTTCCTACGTTATTATGGCGTGGAAGGGGTGGATGCCATTTTGGCCGATCTGGGCGTTTCCTCACATCACTTTGACGACTCCGAACGTGGATTCTCATTCCGCTTCGAGGGCAAATTAGACATGCGGATGAACAAACGCGCAGGTATGACAGCTGCTGATGTAGTGAACACCTATGACGAAGAACGTTTGGCTAATATTTTCTATTTATATGGTGAATTGAAGAACAGCCGCAAACTGGCATCAGCCATCGTTAAAGCACGAGGTGTAAAACAAATTGTCACCATCGGTGATTTCCTCGAAGTCATCAAACCGCTTTTCGGGCGGGAACGTGAAAAGAAAGAGCTCGCAAAGGTGTTCCAAGCTTTACGCATAGAGGTAAATCAGGAAATGGAAGCATTGAAAGAAATGCTTTATGCAGCAACCAAGGCACTGAAACCGGGAGGCAGACTGGTAGTAATCACCTATCACTCTTTAGAAGACCGCATGGTAAAGAATATCATGAAAACCGGAAACATAGAAGGCAAGGCCGAACAAGATTTCTTTGGTAATGTACAGACACCTTTCAAACTAGTCAACAACAAAGTTATTGTTGCCGGCAACGAAGAAGTGACACGCAATCCGCGCTCCCGAAGCGCCAAGTTGAGAATTGCAGAAAAGAGATAACGAGATGGAAGAAGAACTGAAACAAAATACACAACAACCCAAAGACGGACAATCTGCTTCGCCCAAGCATATGTCTATCCGCAGCATATTAGGAGGAGATATCCTTGCGAACGACTTTTTCAAAAGACAGACCCGTTTGCTGATTCTCATCATGATCCTGACTGTACTATACATAGACAACCGTTATAGCAGCCAACAGGAACTCATTGAAATTGACAAGTTGAAAAAAGATTTGATCGATATCAAATACGATGCATTGACACGCTCTTCCGAACTGATGGAAAAGAGCCGCCAGTCACGTATTGAAGAATATATTTCGACGGAAGACAGCCCCTTGCAAACGGCTACCAACCGTCCTTATTTAATAAAGAAAGACTAAGCCCATGATGCCCAACCAAAAAAACATAATGCTCCGCTTCTCCTTCATCATCCTGGTCATGGTGTTGATAGGCATTGCCATTATCTGCAAAGCCGGCGTCATCATGTTTGCCGAGCGTCAATACTGGAAAGACGTAGCCGACCGTTTTGTAAAAGAAAACGTCACCGTACGTCCTACCCGTGGCAACATCATCTCATCCGACGGCCAGCTGATGGCAAGCAGCCTTCCCGAATATAAGATTTACATGGACTTCATGATAAATAAAAGGAAGGGCGAAACCGAAGAAGAGGAAAAGAAACGGCTGAAGCTACAACATATCAAAGACTCAGTTCTTTATGCAAACCTTGACACAATCTGCAAAGGGTTACATGAAATATTCCCTGATAAAAGTGCCGCCTTTTTCAAACAGCACATCAAAAACGGAAGAAAAAAAGAGAGCCGCAGTTGGTTGCTCTACCCCAAACGCATTTCTTATATACAATATAAAGAAGCAAAACGTCTGCCCGTATTTAACCTGAACAAATACAAAGGCGGATTCCATGAACAGGCATTCAATCAACGGAAAAAGCCTTTTGGCTCACTGGCAATGCGTACATTAGGAGATATGTATCCAGATATAGAACAAGGTGCAAAGAACGGGTTGGAACTTTCATACGATTCCATATTAAAAGGCAGAAACGGTATCACTCACCGTCAAAAGGTAATGAACAAATACCTGAACATTGTAGATATTCCTCCTGTAGATGGCTGTGATATCATTACGACCATTGATGTAGGTATGCAAGACATCGCAGAAAAAGCATTGGTGGATGAATTGAAAGAAATCAACGCTACTGTAGGCGTTGCCATTCTGATGGAAGTGCAGACGGGAGACATTAAAGCTATCGTCAACATGACCAAATGCAATGACGGCATTTACAGAGAAATACGCAATAACGCCATCTCAGACATGATGGAGCCAGGCTCTACTTTCAAAACCGCATCCATACTGGTAGCGCTGGACGACGGAGTCATCACTCCGGAAACGGTGGTGGAAACCGGTAACGGGGTCTATATGATGCACGGCCGCTATATGAAAGATCATAACTGGCATCGTGGAGGCTACGGCACTATCAACACAACAAAATCATTGATGGTGTCCTCAAACATCGGTGTATCACGGTTGATCGATGATCATTATCATGATAATCCGGAAAAGTTTGTACGCGGACTGCATCGAGTAGGCATTGCCACTCCGTTAGATCTCGATATTCCCGGTGCCGGCAAGCCGAACATCCGCATCCCCAACAAAGACTTGAGCAATTGGTCACGTACTGCACTGGCATGGATGTCTATTGGCTATGAAACCCAAATTCCCCCCATCAATACACTGGCATTTTATAATGCTATAGCCAATAACGGAGTAATGGTCAAGCCCCGTTTTGTGAAATCAATAGTCAAAGACGGGCAGGTAGTGGAAGATATTGCTCCTGAAATACTCAACCCGGCCATCGCTTCCCCCAAGGCTATCAGCGAGATACAAACGATTTTGGAAAAAGTCGTCAGCGAAGGACTGGGAAAGAAAGCAGGATCCAAGCAATTCCATGTATCCGGGAAAACCGGTACTGCACAGGTTTCACAAGGGAAAGCCGGGTACACGAATGGCACACGCCGTTATTTGGTAAGTTTCTGTGGATATTTTCCTTCAGAAGCGCCTAAATACAGTTGCATTGTAGCCATCCAGAAACCTGGACTCCCCGCCTCGGGTGGTCTGATGGCCGGCAGCGTGTTCAGTAAAATTGCCGAACGCGTATTTGCCAAACATCTGGCACAAGATTTGAAAGAAGCAAAAGACTCAACTTCTATCCTTATTCCGGATGTGAAAAACGGGGATATAAGTGCGGCGCATTATGTACTGAACCGGATAAATGTAAATTCATCCGGAGTTTCGGAACAATCAACCGAAGGCAAACCGGTATGGGGAAATGTGACTAGTAATCCGGACAATGTATTATTCAACAAAAAAGACATTAACAATAAACTTGTACCAAGTGTTATTGGTATGGGCGCAAAGGATGCTGTCTATCTGCTTGAAAGCATGGGATTGAAAGCCCGCATTACCGGCATCGGTAAAGTGAAGTCACAAAGTATCCCGGCCGGCAACACTTTGCGCAAAGGACAAACCATACAATTACGATTAAATTAACAGTGTAACAGGAAGAATATGAAACTGGAAAAGATTATTAAAGGAATAACAGTCAATGAAATCATAGGTGATGCATCCCAAGAAATTTCGGGAATAAACATGGACTCGCGCCTGATAGAGCCTGGTCATATTTTCGTTGCTGTAAAAGGAACGCAGACTGACGGACACACTTATATTCAAAAAGCAATAGAAAAAGGAGCCCGTACAGTGGTATGTGAGAATCTTCCTGAGACATTGATTGAGAATGTTACCTACATCAAAGTGAACGATACGGAAGACGTTGTCGGGAAACTGGCAACTACGTTTTACGGCGACCCCACCTCGAAATTGGAACTGGTCGGTGTTACAGGCACCAACGGAAAAACGACTATTGCCACCTTATTATATAATATGTTCCGTAAATTCGGATATAAGACAGGACTCATTTCCACTGTATGCAATTATATAGATGAGGAAGCCATTCCAACTGACCATACCACCCCTGACCCTATTACACTAAACAAACTGCTGGGGCGCATGGCAGATGAAGGATGCAAATATGCCTTTATGGAAGTAAGCTCACATTCTGTAGCACAAAAACGGATCGGTGGTTTAAAATTCGTAGGCGGTATATTTACCAACCTTACCCGTGACCATCTGGACTACCATAAAACTGTAGAGAACTATCTGAAAGCCAAAAAAGCATTCTTTGACGGTCTGCCTAAAACAGCCTTTGCCTTAACCAATCTGGATGACAAAAACGGATTGGTCATGACTCAAAATACCAAAGCAAAGGTACACACCTATTCGCTGCGCAGCTTGAGTGATTTTAAAGGAAAAGTGCTGGAAGATGGATTCGAAGGAATGCTGCTTGATATAAATAATGTGGAAGTCAATGTACAGTTCATCGGACGTTTCAATGCTTCCAACCTGCTGGCAGTCTATGGAGCAGCCTGCCTGCTTGGGAAAAAGACAGAAGAGGTATTGCTGGCATTGAGTACTCTTCGCCCCGTTGCCGGGCGTTTTGACTCACTGCGCTCACCCAAGGGATACACCGCCATTGTGGACTATGCCCATACTCCGGATGCCTTGGAAAATGTGCTGAATGCCATTCACGAGGTCCTGAATGGCAAAGGTCATGTAATTACGGTAGTAGGCGCCGGCGGCAACCGCGATAAAGGCAAACGCCCCTTGATGGCACAAGAAGCGGTAAAGCAAAGCGATAAAGTCATTATCACCTCTGACAATCCCCGTTTTGAAGAGCCGCAGGAAATCATCAATGATATGCTGGCAGGGCTGACTAAAGAGGATATGCGTAAAGTGATAAGCATAGCCGACCGTAAAGAAGCGATCCGTACAGCTTGTATGCTGGCCCAAGCTAAAGATGTCATTTTAGTTGCCGGGAAAGGACACGAAAATTATCAGGAAATCAAAGGTATAAAGCACCATTTCGACGATAAAGAAGTATTAAGAGATATTTTTGCTAATGAATAAACCAACCAAAAGATGTTATATTATTTATTTCAATATTTAGAAAAGTTCGATTTTCCCGGAGCCGGTATGTTCGGTTACGTTTCATTCCGTTCATTGATGGCAATCATTTTATCATTGTTGATCTCAGCTATCTTCGGTGAATATTTCATCAACCTGCTCAAACGTAAACAAATAACCGAAACCCAACGTGACGCATCTATAGACCCTTTTAATGTGAAAAAAGTTGGTGTGCCGACGATGGGAGGTATAATTATTATTGTCGCAATTCTCATACCTTGCCTCTTGTTGGGGAAGCTGCATAATATTTACATGATATTAATGTTGATTACCACCATTTGGCTGGGTACGTTAGGCTTTTTGGACGACTATATCAAGGTCTTCCGTAAAGACAAAGAAGGGTTGCACGGCAAATTCAAGATCATCGGCCAAGTAGGTTTGGGACTCATTGTGGGACTCACCTTATATTTAAGTCCGAGCGTGGTTATCCGTGAGAACGTAGAAATACAAAGAGGAGGAGAAATTGTGGAAGTGGTGCACAAGGAACAAGATCAGAAGTCCACCAAAACTACGATTCCTTTCTTCAAGAACAACAATTTGGATTATGCTGATTTCGTAGGTTTTCTGGGAGACAATGCCCAGGCTGTAGGTTGGATTATTTTCGTATTAGTTACCATCTTCGTAGTTACTGCCGTATCTAACGGTGCCAACCTGAATGACGGGATGGACGGGATGGCAGCCGGAAATTCTGCTATCATCGGTCTTACCTTAGGCATATTGGCATACGTATCCAGCCACATCGAATATGCAGGATACCTTAATATCATGTACATTCCCGGCAGTGAAGAACTGGTAATCTTTATCTGCTCCTTCATCGGCGCACTGATCGGTTTCCTTTGGTACAATGCTTTTCCCGCCCAAGTATTTATGGGCGATACCGGCAGCTTGACCATTGGTGGTATCATAGCGGTATTTGCAATCATCATTCATAAAGAGTTGCTTATACCTATTCTCTGTGGAATCTTCTTGGTAGAAAACCTTTCGGTCATTCTACAGGTGAGATATTTCAAAAGCGGAAAAAAGAAAGGACATTTGCAACGCGTATTCAAACGTGCCCCTATCCACGACCATTTCCGCACTACATTAGCACAGTTAGACCCCAATTGCAGTTATCTGTTCATGAAACCCAACAGCGTATTCCATGAGTCAAAAATCACGGTACGCTTCTGGATTGTCACCATCGTACTCGCTGCAATTACGATTATTACATTAAAGATAAGATAAGATAAACGAAGATTATGGCTAAAAGAATTGTCATACTAGGAGCCGGAGAAAGCGGTGCGGGAGCAGCCGTTCTGGCAAAGAAACAAGGTTTCGACACCTTCGTTTCAGACATGTCCACGATTAAGGACATATACAAAAACATGCTGAACGAGCGAGGCATCGAATGGGAAGAAGGCAAACATACCGAATCTCTCATTCTGAATGCGGATGAAGTAATCAAAAGTCCGGGTATTCCGAATGATGCCCCGATGATTCTTAAGTTAAAGTCACAAGGCACCCCTATCATCTCCGAAATAGAATTTGCGGGACGTTATACCAATGCCAAAATGATTTGCATTACAGGAAGTAATGGAAAAACAACAACTACTTCGCTGATTTATCATATCTTCAAGAAAGCAGGTATGAATGTGGGACTAGCCGGAAATATCGGCCAAAGTCTGGCATATCAGGTAGCAGAATGCAACTATGATTATTATGTGATCGAGTTAAGCAGTTTCCAATTGGACAATATGTACAAGTTCCATGCCAACATTGCCGTATTGATGAACATCACGCCGGATCATCTGGACCGTTACGACCACCAGATGCAAAACTATGTGGATGCCAAATTCCGCATTATCCAGAACCAGACCCCGGACGATGCCTTCATCTTCTGGAACGATGACCCCATCATCCAGCGTGAATTACACAAATATGGCATTCATGGCCATTACTACCCTTTTGCCGAAAGGAAAGAGGAAGGAACCGCCGCATACGTGGAACAGGACAAGGTTTATTTTACAGAACCAATCGCTTTCAACATGGAACAGGAGGAACTGGCGCTGACCGGAACCCATAATCTGTTCAACTCCATGGCGGCCGGTATCTCTGCCAACCTGGCGGGTATCCGCAAAGAGTGTATCCGCGAGGCCTTGGGTGATTTCAAGGGAGTGGAACACCGCCTTGAAAAAGTCTGCCGGGTAAGAGGGGTAGATTATATCAATGACTCCAAGGCTACCAATGTGAATTCCTGCTGGTATGCTTTGCAAAGCATGAAAACCAAAACCATCCTGATATTAGGCGGGAAAGACAAAGGCAACGACTATAACGAAATTGCCGACTTGGTAAAAGAAAAATGTACCGGATTGATCTACATGGGATTGCACAATGAGAAATTGCATGATTTCTTTGACAAGTTCGGCCTGCCTGTAGCCGATGTACAAAGCATGAAGGATGCCGTAGACGCTGCTTACCGGATGGCCAAGAAAGGCGAAACCGTATTATTAAGTCCATGCTGCGCCAGCTTCGACCTTTTCAAAAGTTACGAAGACCGTGGCGAGCAGTTCAAGGAATGTGTAAGAAACCTGTAATATAGTATTAAGGTATATAGATAATGGATCTGATAAAAGACTTGTTCAAGGGCGACAAAGTAATCTGGATTATTTTCCTGTTTCTTTGTCTGATCTCTATCGTCGAGGTATTTAGTGCCGCCAGCACGCTTACCTACAAAAGTGGGGATCATTGGGGACCTATCACCCAGCACAGTGTCATCCTGATGGTAGGTGTGTGCATTGTGGTACTGGTACATAACATTCCCTACAAATATTTCCGTGTGTTTCCCGTCTTCCTGCTACCCCTATCGACATTATTGCTGATATTTGTAATGGGTATGGGATTGATTACCGGAGACCGTGTCAATGGTGCAGCCCGTTGGATGACTTTCTTCGGTATCCAGTTCCAGCCTTCCGAACTGGCAAAAATGGCCGTGATTATTGTCACCGCATTTATTCTATCCAAGTTTCAGGAAGAAGACAATGCCAATCCGAAAGCATTTAAATATATCATGTGGATCACCGGAATTGTTTTCATTCTGATTGCTCCCGAAAACGGCTCTACCGCAGCACTGCTTTTCGGAGTAGTCTTTTTAATGATGGTGATCGGCCGGGTACCCTGGAAGCAATTGGCCAAGTTAATGGGAATAGCCGGAGTTATGGTGGCTTTTTTTGTAGGCATAGTGATGATTATGCCCACACACAAACTGAACAAAGTCCCCATGATGCACCGTGTAGAAACCTGGCAGAACCGTATAAAAGGCTTCTTTGAGGACAAAGAAGCCGTTCCCGCCGCCAAATATGATATAGACAAGGACGCCCAGATAGCACACGCCAATATTGCTATCGCCTCCAGCAACATCATAGGAAAGATGCCGGGTAACAGTGTGCAGCGGGATTTCCTGTCACAAGCATTCTCGGACTTCATCTTTGCTATAATCATAGAAGAGCTGGGGTTGCTGGGAGGCGCCTTTGTAGTGATTCTCTACATCTGGCTGTTGATGCGGGCGGGTAAAATAGCCCGAAGAAGTGAAAAAAGTTTTCCTGCCTTTCTGGTGATGGGCATCGCCCTGTTGCTGGTATCTCAGGCGATGCTTAACATGATGGTGGCCGTAGGTCTGTTCCCCGTCACCGGACAACCCCTGCCGCTTATCAGCAAAGGGGGAACCTCTACACTCATCAACTGCGCCTACATCGGTATGATATTAAGTGTCAGCCGCTACGTGGCTGAGAAAGAAGAACAGAAAGCCGCCGAGCAACAAGCGCAGAAAGAAGCCGAACTGGCAGCCAAGACCGAACGGCATCAGGAAATGGTAGCTGCCATGCAGGAAGCCATTACCACACTTCCGTCGGGTGACAATGCCACCACTTCCCTCCCGCCGGAGGAGAACTCGCTGCCCGATGACTTGAAGGCAATGCTGAATGCAGCCGGGAAGCGGGAGCCGGAAGAAGAAATATAATATAAACCATTCATTTTAAAAGTATTATTTATACTTTTGCGAATAATTCGACTAAAAAGGAATTATGGAAGAAAATTTAAGAATCATCATCAGCGGAGGAGGAACCGGGGGACACATTTTCCCCGCAGTCTCTATTGCCAACGCCATCAAGGAACAACATCCCGAAGCGGAAATCCTGTTCGTAGGCGCTGAAGGCAGAATGGAGATGCAACGCGTTCCTGCTGCCGGATACCCTATAAAAGGATTACCTGTTGCCGGATTCGACCGTAAGAACTTATTGAAAAATGTTTCGGTTCTTTTCAAATTGGTCAAAAGCCAGCTATTGGCACGTAAAATCATCAAGGATTTCAAGCCACATGCAGCAGTAGGTGTAGGCGGATATGCCAGCGGTCCTACTTTGAAAATGGCCGGGATGATGGGTATTCCGACACTGATACAAGAGCAGAACTCTTATGCCGGAGTAACCAACAAACTATTGGCAAAGAAAGCCTGCAAAATATGCGTGGCATACGACGGCATGGAACGTTTCTTTGAAAAAGACAAGATTATCCTGACCGGAAACCCTGTCCGCCAAGGACTGCGCAACCATCACATCAGCCGTGAAGAGGCTATCCGCTCCTTCGGGCTGGACCCATCCAAGAAAACAATCCTGATTGTAGGAGGAAGCTTGGGAGCACGCACCATCAACAACTGCGTGATGGAAGGTTTGGACAAGATTAAAGCATCCGGCGCGCAGTTTATCTGGCAAACCGGGAAAATATATATCGGCGAAGCACGCGCCGCAGTAGCCCAGGCCGGTGAGTTACCAATGCTCCACGTAACCGATTTTATCAGCGATATGGCCGCCGCATACAGTGCTGCCGATTTAATAATCAGCCGTGCCGGAGCAGGTTCCATCTCCGAGTTCTGTTTGTTGCAGAAACCCGTCATTCTGGTTCCGTCGCCTAATGTGGCCGAAGATCATCAGACCAAGAACGCACTGGCGCTGGTCAATAAAAACGCAGCACTCTATATCAAGGACGCCGCTGCCAAAGAAGCTCTGCTGGACAAAGCGGTTGAAACCGTGAAACAGCCGGAAACATTGAAAAGTTTAAGTACAAATATTGCTAAATTAGCCTTTACCGACTCAGCCAACGTTATTGCCCGGGAGGTATTCAAACTGGCTGATAAATACAGAAAAGAAAATGGACGTTAACACATTAAAATCAGTTTATTTCATCGGTGCCGGAGGTATCGGCATGAGCGCATTGGTACGCTACTTCCTGTCAAAAGGCAAGAAGGTAGGCGGATATGACCGTACGCCCAGTGAACTGACAGAAAAGCTGATAGAAGAAGGAGCAGCCATCCATTACGAAGAAAGCACGGAACTGATAACGGATGCATTCCGCGACCCGGCAACTACATTGGTTGTCTATACTCCGGCTGTCCCCGATACACATAAAGAGTTTACCTATTTCCGGGAAAACGGTTTCGAGATACATAAACGTTCGCAGGTATTGGGAATGCTTACCCATGCAGGAAAAGGACTTTGTGTAGCCGGCACTCACGGTAAGACCACCACTTCTACCATGACAGCCCATCTGTTACACCAATCCCATGTAGGATGCAACGCCTTTTTGGGAGGCATCTCAAAGAATTACGGCACCAACCTGCTGTTGTCTGACAGCAGTGAATACATGGTTATTGAAGCCGACGAGTTCGACCGTTCTTTCCATTGGCTCTCGCCCTACATATCGGTGATTACCGCAACCGATCCCGACCATCTGGATATCTACGGAACCAAAGAGGCTTATCTGGAAAGCTTCCGCAAATACACCTCACTCATCCAGCCGGGAGGTGCATTGATTGTACGTAAAGGCATCGAGCTGCAACCGGCTTTGCAGAATGGTGTGAAACTGTACACCTATTCCCAAGAAGAGGGTGACTTTCATGCAGAGAATATCCGTATTGGGAACGGTGAGATTTTCTTTGATTACGTATCACCCTTGGGAAATATCCCCAATATACAGTTGGGTGTCCCCGTCAGTATCAACATTGAGAACGGGGTAGCCGCCATGGCTTTGGCGCAGATGAGCGGATTGACTGACGAAGAAATAAAGAGAGGTATGGCAAGTTTCCGCGGAGTAGACCGTCGTTTCGATTTCAAGATAAAGAACGACAAGGTGGTTTTCCTGAGCGACTATGCGCACCATCCTTCCGAGATAAAACAAAGCATACTCTCCATGCGTGCCCTCTATCGGGACAAGAAGCTGACGGCTGTTTTCCAGCCGCACCTCTACACACGTACCCGTGATTTCTACAAAGATTTCGCCGACAGCCTTTCCTTGTTGGACGAAGTCATCCTGGTAGATATCTATCCGGCACGCGAGCAACCCATCCCCGGCGTCACCAGCAAACTGATTTACGACCATCTGCGTCCGGGCATCGAGAAGAGCATGTGCAAGAAAGAAGAAATTCTAGACGTACTGAGCAAGAAAGATATAGAAGTATTAATCACCCTGGGTGCGGGCGACATAGATAACTATGTACCCCAAATCTGCGGATTACTGAATAAAAAATGATAAAGAAAATTCTCATACTCCTGTTTCTGTTGCTGATAACCGCCTACCTTATTGTAGCCGTTACCGCTTTCAACACCAAGCCTGCCGACCAGGTTTGCAAGGGTATGGAATTGATTATCAAGGACAGTATAGACCATGGTTTCATCAGCCAGAAAGGGATACTCCGCTTACTGAACGGTAAGAAGCTCTCCCCTGTGGGTAAGAAGATGGGCGACATCAACACCCGCCTGCTGGAAGAAGAGCTCAGCCAACATCCCTTGATTGAAAATGTGGAATGTTACCGTACACCGGGATGCAAGATAGGTATCGAAGTGACACAGCGCCTCCCCATCCTCAGAGTGATGGCAAACAACGGAGACAACTATTATATTGACAATAAAGGAAAAATCATGCCGATACCCAACAGTTCGGCACACGTAGCTGTTGTTACAGGATACGTGGATCGTGATTTTGCCGTCAAGGAACTATATACCTTAGGAGTCTTTCTACAGGCCCATCCGCTATGGGATGCCCAGATAGAGCAGATCAACGTGACACAAGCCAAAGAACTGGAACTGGTTCCACGGGTTGGCGAACATATCATATTCTTAGGCAAGCCCGGGAATTATGAGGAAAAGTTCGAGAAACTAAAAACTTTTTATGAGAAAGGACTGAACCAAGTAGGCTGGAACAAGTACAGCCGCATCAGTCTGGAATTTAATAATCAGATTATTTGTACTAAAAAAGAGAAGTAAGATATGGCAGCAACAGATTTTATAGTAGCAATAGAACTGGGATCCTCCAAGATCACAGGTATTGCAGGAAAGAAACATGCGGACGGAAGCATACAAGTGCTGGCCCTCGCCAGCGAAAACTCTTCGGATTTTATCCGTAAGGGAGTGATTTACAATCTGGACAAAACCGCACAAAGCCTTACTTCGATTATCAAGAAACTGGAATCGACATTAAAGGCTTCTATCGGAAAGGTCTATGTAGGTATCGGAGGACAATCTCTACGCACCATCCGTAATACGGAGGTACGTCATCTGGAAGAAGAAACCAAAATTTCACAGGAACTGATTGACTCCATCATGGACAGCAACCGCGAAGTCCCCATCATAGACCAGGAAATACTGGAAGTGGCCCCCCAGGAATATAAAGTAGGCATCAACCTGCTGGCCGATCCTGTAGGAGTTCCCAGCGATCATATAGAAGGGCGTTTCCTTAATATCATCGCCCGCAACAGCGTGAAGCAGAACATTGACAAATGTTTCAAACAGGCAGGAATCGAAATAGCCGACTATATCATCTCACCGTTGGCTCTGGCCAATGCCGTACTGACCAACAGTGAAAAACGTTCGGGCTGCATGTTCATCGACTTTGGCGCAGATACGACTACTGTATCTGTCTACAAAAACAACATACTCCGCCATTTGGCAGTCATCCCACTGGGAGGAAGCAACATCACCAAAGACATTTGCAGCCAGCAGATTGAAGAGGAAGATGCCGAAGAACTGAAAAAGAAATACGGCAATGCCTATGCCGACAAGTCGGAAGACGGAGATGACAACCCTACCTACTCGCTGGACGGGAAATGCAGTATTGAGTCACACTTACTGGAAGACATCGTAGAAGCGCGTGTCAATGAGATACTGGCCAATGTATGGAACCAGATTGTTCTTTCGGGATATGAAGACAAACTGCTGGCAGGAGCTATCATTACCGGCGGTGCCGCCAATCTAAAGAATATGGAGGAAGCATTCAGCAACCGTACCAAAGTAGAAAAGGTAAGAATGGCCAAAGAAAGCCAGCTAAGCCTGAAAGGTGGCATGATGGAACTGAAAAAAGATGGTACATGCAATACAATCATCGCTTTGTTAGGAGCCGGGAAAGAGAACTGTTACCGCCCGGAACGTCCTATCCAAGTACCTCTCTTCGATGAAAGCGGCGAGAATGTGGAAGACAAAAGGAAAAGAGAGAAAGAAGAAGCAGCCAGAATAGCAGCGGCAGCCAAGAAAGCAGAGGAAGAGGAGAAGCTGCGAAAAGCCACTTGCGAGAGCCTGATAAGAAACGCAAAAGAGCTGAAAGAGGCAGGCAAATACAAAAATGCCTTGTCGCAACTGGCCAAAGCACGCGATCTGGGAGTGGCAGAAGCTTTGAACCAAATACGCGACCTGGAAAAAGAAATCAAGAGTTTGAAAGAAGCCAACAATCCGATCAAACGGCTGACCGACTTGTTTGGAAGGATTCTGGAAGAATAATAACGAATTACATCACCTTAATATAATATAGAAGATTATGTCTGATGAAACTATAATGCCATTCGATTTCCCGGCAGAAAACCCGACTATCATTAAAGTAATCGGTGTGGGAGGTGGCGGCGGCAATGCCGTAAATCACATGTATAAAGAAGGTATACACGATGTAACATTTGTTGTGTGCAACACAGATAACCAGGCGTTGGCCGAATCCCCCGTTCCCGTGAAGTTGCAACTGGGAAAAGAAGGATTAGGAGCCGGAAACCGCCCGGAGCGTGCACGTGAAGCAGCCGAAGAAAGTATAGAAGACGTAAAAGGAATGTTGAACGACGGCTGTAAAATGGTATTTATCACTGCCGGAATGGGAGGAGGTACCGGAACCGGTGCGGCTCCGATCATTGCCAAGACAGCCAAAGATATGGATATCCTCACCGTAGGTATTGTCACCATTCCGTTCCTTTTTGAAGGAAACCGGAAGATTGACCAGGCGCTGGACGGCGTGGAGAAAATGAGCCAGCATGTAGATGCCCTGCTGGTGATCAACAATGAACGTCTGCGTGATATTTATTCGGACTTCAGCGTGATGAACGCTTTCGGCAAAGCGGATGACACTTTATCCATAGCAGCCAAGAGTATTGCCGAGATTATCACTATCCGCGGTACCATCAACCTGGACTTCAATGACGTGAAAACAGTACTAAAAGATGGTGGGGTAGCCATTATGAGTACGGGATACGGCAAAGGGGAAAGCCGCGTGAGCCAGGCTATCAATGATGCGCTCCATTCCCCGCTGCTGAACAACAACGATATCTTCAACTCGAAGAAGATCCTGTTCAACATCTCTTTCAGCACCAAGAGCGAGTTGATGATGGAAGAGATGAATGAGGTTCATGACTTCATGAGCAAATTCGGCAAAGACGTGGAAACCAAATGGGGGCTCTATATCGACGAGTCGCTGGAAGAACAGGTGAAGTTCACCGTACTTGCCACCGGCTTCGGCATCAAGGATGTACCGGGCATGGACAACATGATGAACAAACGCACCATCGAGGAACAAAAGAAACTGGAAGAACTGGAAGAAGAGGAACAGCGCAAGGATGAACGTCGTGGAGATTACTACGGCAAAGACACCTTCAAGAACAGCAACAAGAAGAAACGCCATAACATTTACATCTTCAGCCTGGAGGATCTGGACAATGATGACATTATCAGTATGGTGGAAACGACCCCTACTTTCCAACGTACCAAAACTGTGTTGGAAAGTATCCAGTCTAAAGCAATAGCCGAAGAAGAGGAAACATTCAATAACGATGCCGAAAACGGCGGAATAACGATCACATTTTAACAACTAAAATAGAAAAGAACCATGGATTTATTTGACGTAATCAGCAACGATATCAAAGAGGCTATGAAAGCCAAGGACAAAGTGAAACTGGAAACTTTGCGTAATGTGAAAAAATTCTTCCTTGAAGCAAAGACAGCACCGGGCGCCAACGACACTTTGACGGATGACGCTGCATTGAAAATCATGCAGAAACTGGTAAAACAAGGGAAAGATTCAGCCGCCATTTACCAAGGTCAGGGCCGCGCCGACTTGGCTGAAGCCGAACTGGCCCAAGTGGCAGTGCTTGAAGCCTATCTGCCCAAACAAATGAGTAACGAAGAACTGGAAGCCGCTTTGAAAGAAATTATTGCAGAAGTGGGTGCCGCCGGTCCTCAGGATATGGGTAAAGTCATGGGTGTCGCCACCAAAAAGTTGGCAGGCAAAGCCGAAGGACGTGCCATCTCGGCTAAAGTGAAAGAATTACTGGGATAATACTCCGGCAATCCATATTCGAGAAACGAAACTTCTGCCCCGATTCATCTTTACGGGCAGAAGTTTCGTTTTTTATAAAATCAGTGAGAAGCAAACATATGCAGTACCCTATCCAGCTTCCCGTTTATCATTCTCACTTCACCAATACCCTGGAATTCAAAGTATCCTTCAGTGTGTTCAGCCACAATAAAAATCTGATATACAACGCATAAGGCTGACAGTAGTTCCTTCAGTGCGCTGTCAGCACCTTCAGCCGCCGCAACACCCGCACCGGACCGATATCCTTGACCATCATGCTAAAGGACAAGAATGAGTCATACAATATCGTGGTCAAAAGATTGCACCTGCTTTCCATCTTAACTTTCAAGACAGGAAGAATACTCATTTGCTTCCTGTAAGCATTCGGCCTCGTGCGTGTTTCTCTCCAAGTTATAATAAAGTCAAAAG
>CANPJW010000029.1 GCA_947574505.1 uncultured Bacteroides sp.
TCATGCTCCTCACAACAACAGAAAATATACTCGAAAGCAACTCTCAAAACTGTGTTGGGCAAAACTCGGAGCAGGCTCTTAATAACCCACTTTTCATTCATTAATAGAAAAGTTCTCTTTCATTAATTGTAAACTTCTTATTATCAGCATGTAAACTTATTTTTCATTAACTGTAATCTATAAACGCAAGCTTCGTTTATAAAAACAAAGGCTTTGATTATAAAAACGAAGCTTGCAATTATATAATCAAAGCTTGCGTTTATAGTTTGCATCGAATGAAAAGAAAGTTTCCTTCCTGTCCGAAGGAACTTTATACTTAATGGGCGGGAAGTTTTCTATTAATAGCCAAGAGCGCAACTGTTAATACCCCTTCCGCCAACTACAGACGGACGCGACAAGAAGAGCCGGGGTAAGTTAAAATATCAGCTATAAGATTATGACTGAAGAGAATTTAAACAGGCTCTTAGGAACGTTCTAGTTTATTATTGCATAATTCTACTCACTTCTATACGTTGTTTATCAAGTTTCCCGTCTTTATTGGTTCTATTACTGATTTCTTTGCAACGAATAGGGGCACTCATTTCAAGCAAGCGTAATATTTCATTCAGAGATTCACCTTCAAAAGTCGCTTTATAGGAGTACTTTCCTAATTCAGCGTCTTTCAGAATAAATTCCACGTTATAAGTCTGTCCCAAACGCTTGAATACATATTCCAGCGGGTCATCTCTAAAAATGAGTATTCCATCTTTCCATGAGCACCATTTATAAGTGTTGGTTTTATTGACGTTATATAAAGAAGTGGCCAGATTATAGTCAATTTTCTCTCCCGGTGAAAGGGAAATCGTCTTTTTCTGGTCAAGAGTGACTGCGACCTTTCCTTTTACTAACGTCACTGCTGCTACA
This sequence comes from uncultured Bacteroides sp., assembly GCA_947574505.1. Taxonomy (GTDB): domain Bacteria; phylum Bacteroidota; class Bacteroidia; order Bacteroidales; family Bacteroidaceae; genus Phocaeicola. The sequence goes on from CANPJW010000029.1 coordinate 904, forward strand.
TGATCCGGAACGTATGCGTTCACATTGAATGCTGTGCCGGTAGCTTCTACAGTCAGTTGTTTGGTTTTTACGATGAAGGGATGCTCTTTATCGGATTCTACTTCAAAATAGGCTTCACCCTGCATCGAAACAACTCTTTGCTTATCATTGAATTGAGTCGGATACTTTAAAGAACTTCCGGCATTTAGCCAAACCTTAGAACCGTCAGGCAGATTAACTACCGACCAAGTTCCATAAGGAGTGAATAATTCCTGATAAGTCTCTGCAATTTGAGAAGCGGGTTTAAAATAAAGATAAGCAGATAATATCAGTAAAGGAAGAAGTAAGATAGCTGCCACTTGCTGCCAATAGTGCAGGAAGGACAACTTGGGACGAACGGAAACCGGCTGGTTTGGATGGAGAATATTCTCCATTACTTTTCTGTGCGCATTGTCCACATCTATCTCTTCCGGATTAAAAGCCGGGTGACTGACTTCCCACACATTCTTTTGTGATAGAAAGCTCCTATAGTTTTTGGGAGTAGCCGATATCCAATCATCCAGTACCTTTATTTCTTCTGGTGTAGCCTCTTTCGAGAGATATCTGGAGATTATAATTTCTATGTCTGAATCTTTATTTATCATATGCATTTTACCTTATATATAATAGACGTTTCAGAAAGAAAATCCCACATTCATTAGTGGAAAAGAAATAAAAAAAGTAGTAAATAAAAATCTTTTAATAAGATGCGGAGCTGCTTTAATGCTTTGCTGATACGTACTTCTACCGTTCTGACAGAGATATTCAGGCGATTGGCTATTTCCTGATATTTAATGTTTTCTAATCGGCTCATCTCGAACACTTCTCTTTCTTGAGGAGGTAATTGTTCCAATGCATTTTTAAGTTGCCGACATAAATCAGAATACAGTATGTAGTTTTCTGTCGTATCTATATCTATAGAATCCGATTTAAGTTCGTAAGCAATATGTTCATCTATAATCCTGCGATGGCGTAATTCGTCCAGACAGTAATTCCTGACCGCTTTCAGTAAATATGATTTTAGTGAGTTCTCAATTACCAATGATTTCCGGTCATTCCATAGTTTGAGAAAGATATTTTGCACAATATCTTCACAGGTAGATTTCTCCGGAATGTAAGTACCGCCAAACAACACCAGGTCTTTATAATAAGCATGGAATAGTCGGGTAAAAGCCTGTTTATCATCCTGTTTTAGTGCTATTACCAGAAAACGGTCGTCGGAAGTCTGTTGTTGGATATTCGGCATAGTATTGTAGTAAAGGTTCTATTGTCGGGGGTAAAAATAGAAAGATTATTTGGGATAAACGATAGTTTGAAGAAAAAATAATGCAGATGAAAAAATAATGCGATATCCAATGTGGCTTTTATTTTTAGAAACGTCTTATTGATAGAAACGAGAGAAAAACACATTTATTAACCTTTAAATAATACAAGCCATGAGAAAGACATAATCAGTGAAATCAGCTTCCGGCAACTGATAAAAAAAGGAAGGTCTGACTCACCTTCCTTTCCAAAGATTCAGTTATTCGTTAATCAACTTATTTGTAGAACCAATAACCAAACATGTAAAGGTATGAAACTTATTTCAATTAGAAAAATGAAAAAGAGAATTACTGTACCTGCGAATGTAAAAATGGGGAGAATCTGTGCTATATGGTTGTTTTGTATAGCTTTGCAAGCTATCAGTATACCTATCCTGGCACAATCCGCCCAAATTACATTGCGACTGAAGAATGTGACTGTAGAGGAGGTCTTGACTAGTATCGAAAATCAGACAGAATATCGTTTCTTATACAACAAAGACATTGTTGATGTAAGTCGTATAGTAAGCATTACTGTGAAAAATGAACGGATGACTCTGGTACTGGATAAACTTTTTAAAGGCGAAGGAGTATCTTATACGATTGAAAAACGTCAGATTGTATTAAACAAAGTTTCATCTCAACCACAGGATAACAAACAGCCGGTCAAAGTGACTGGAAAGGTAGTGGACGAATCCGGCGAGGTTCTTCCGGGAGTGACTGTGACGATAGAAGGGGCTACTCAAGGAACCATTACCGGTATAGATGGCAATTACCAGTTGCAAGTTCCGGAAGGCTCGACACTGAAATTTACTTCAATAGGTTACACTACATATACGCAGAAAATTACCCGACCGATGACGTTGAATGTGACGATGAAAGAAGATTCGAAACAGTTGGATGAAGTTGTTGTGGTAGGGTATGGAACCCAAAAGAAAATAAACTTGACGGGAGCCGTTTCAACCATCAATGTTGAAAAAGAACTGGATTCTCGTCCTTTGACTAATCTTTCAATGGCATTGTCCGGGATGAGTGCAGGAGTGCAGACATTGCAATCGTCCGGTAAACCCAACAGTGATATGGCGACCATACGTATCCGTGGTATTGGAACATTGAACAATTCCAACCCTTTAGTATTGGTTGACGGAATGGAATTATCGTTTAATGATATAAATCCCAATGATGTCGCTTCAATTTCCATCTTGAAAGATGCCGCTTCATGTGCTATCTATGGAAATCGTGGGGCGAATGGTGTTATAATGATTACCACAAAGGAAGGGAAAAAAGGCAAGACATCTGTGAATTATTCAGGGAAGTTTTCCTTGAACCAACCGTCAAATCTGATTCAGCTTGTGAGCAATAGTGCCGATTATTTCGAATTAATGAACGAATCAGCCCGGAATATCGGGCAAAGTGATATTTTCAGCCAGAACACGATAACAGAATGGAGAGAAGCGACGAAAAATCCTAATGGTCTTGCGGAGTCCGGTTATCCTAACTATGTCGCTTATCCGAATACTGATTGGTATAAAGAGCTGTTTCAGAATAAAATAATGAGCGAACATACGATTTCGGTTGTTGGCGCTTCTGACAATGTGAATTATAATTTTTCCGGTTCTTTCCTGGATAACCCGGGACTAATACAAGATACGGGGCTTCGGAAATATTACATACGCTCCAATATAACCGTGAAGGTGAAGGACTGGTTGCAGATAGGCAACCGTTCGCACGGTTATCATACAGACCAGGATCGGAATGAAGTGGATGCTTTTACTAGTGGAATACATGGGCAAAAGCTTCCACCGGATATTTATCCTGAATATGATGGAAAATTAGGACTTCCCGAAGCAGTAGAAGAAGATCCGACATCTTCCAACCCTCTTCATTTGTTAGCATCTTCTGGCGGCTCTTTCAAATATGAACAGTTAAATACTTCCATGTTTGCAGATGCTACAATCCTCAAGAATTTTGTATATCATGTTGAGTTTGACTATATGCGCTATCGCCATGATGCCGACTGGCTTTCCAAGCAAGTCGGGAGATATAGTTTTAGAAGAGGCAGACTTGTGGAGCAACCTACAACTTTAGAAAATATGTCAAAAGCAGTTTATTCGGAAGAATCCAAAAAATGGCGCTTCGTACAGACATTGGATTGGACTGGAAATTTTGGAAAACATGATTTGGGAGCACTTGCAGGCTATGAAGCCATACGTAACTGGGGATTTAATACGGATATGGCAAAACAAGGAGCTGCCGACGCAAGCTTGACAGACTTGTCTACATATACGGAATTGAGCAATATAACGGGAGCTACCTGGGAAAATACTTCCCGCTCTTTTTTCGGTCGTCTGACCTATGCTTATAAAAGCAGATACCTGTTTGAAGTAAACGCCCGTTACGACGGTTCCTCTCGTTTTGCGCCAGAAAGCCGTTGGGGATTTTTCCCGTCTTTTTCCGGTGGATGGCGTGTCTCGGAAGAATCATTCATGCAAGGTTCGCCTTTTGACAATCTGAAAGTACGTTTGTCGTGGGGAAAGTTAGGAAATAATAGTATTGGAGACTATGAATGGCAGGCTACTTATTCCGGAAGTAATTATATTTTTGGAGATAAACTGACTTCGGGATTGGCGCAGACCGTAATTGCTAATCAAAAATTGCGTTGGGAGAGTGTGACGCAGGCTAATCTCGGACTGGATTTCGCTATATTGAATAATAGGCTGGTTGGAGAATTTGATATTTACAACAAAGTTACCGATGGCATCCTTTACCGTCCGGGTGTGTATGCAACAATGGGGAACAAGATACCTGCCCGTCAAAATTATGCCGAAGTTACCAATAAGGGCGTTGAGTTGACATTGAACTGGAACGACCGTATCAATGAATGGTCCTATTCTCTCTCCGGAAATTTCTCTTATAATAAGAATTATGTCAGCAAGTTTAAAGGAACTTTAAAGAATAGCTGGGAATATGACGAGAACGGCAATTATGTCTACAAGTCGAATCTGGGAGATGTTTCTGACGGAGGGGACAACAGGATAATCGAAGGACATATTATCAATGAATATTATCTGAAAGAACCTTATAAGGGAGATGCCACTTATTTCTTTAATAACGGGTTGGTTAATCCTGCCGGAGGTCCTAAAAACGGTATGATTCGTACGGAACAGGATATGCAGTGGTTGAAAGCGATGCAAGATCAAGGTTACGTGTTCTATCCCAACCAAAAAATAGGGAAGGCTAATTTATGGTATGGCGATTATATTTATGCTGATATAAATGGGGACGGACTTTATGGAAACGACTACGATAAGAAATTTCAGAAAGTATCGTCAGTTCCAAAATATTATTATGGATTGCAGGGCGCGGTGTCATGGAAAGGATTTGATGTTTCCATGAATTGGCAGGGAGCGGCAGGCTTTTCCATTTATTGGTATTCGGTAGGACAAAATTCCACATCCACGATTTTGGGCTATGGATTATCGAAAGAACTTCAAAAAGACCATTATTTTTATGATCCGGAGAATCCCAACGACCTTCGTACCAATTTACATTCGAAGAACTCACGCCTGACGCTTAATCAAACCAATCAGGCAACAGAAGCGAGTACATTGCATCTCGAAAAAGGTAATTTCCTGAAACTGCGTAACCTGACTATCGGTTATACACTTCCACAGACATGGACACGGAAGTTTTATGCCAATAAAGTACGTGTCTATTTTTCAGGTGAAAACTTGTTGACTATAACCAAATTCTCAGGTATGGATCCGGAAATGCAGACTGGTATGGGATATGTTACAATGCGCCAGCTTGCGTTAGGTATTAATATTAATTTTTAATCTGTACGACAATGAAAAAGACTATCTCGATTATTACACTTGGCGGCATATTAATGTTGTTTGTCTATGCTTGTTCTGCAGACTTTTTGGATACGAAACCGGCTAATGTCATATCTACGGCCGGAGTTTGGGATAATGCAGAGCTGGCTGTTCAAGTTGTGAATGGAGTATATAACGCTTTGCGGGCCGATTATGCGACCAATAGCGGGTATGATGGCGATTTGCATTTTTATGATTATCGCTCCAGCATAATGGATATGGATCGCAACTGGATTTGGCATACACCGACGCTTTTCGGAGTAGCCACTCCTTCATCAACAGAGTTTCTCTCAGCCTGGAAGCGTTACTATGAATTGATTCACAGAGCTAATGATGTAATAGCTAATATAGGAAAGACACCCGATATGAGTGACGGGAAGAAAGCGCAATATATTGCAGAGTGTAAGTTTCTTCGGGCGTATAATTATTATCGGATGAATATTTTATGGAAAGGAGTCCCGCTTTATTTGGAACCGGTGACAGCCGAGGAATGTATAAAAGGGCGTTCTACAGAACAGGAAATCTGGGATGCAGTGCTGGCTGATCTGACAGCTTGTGTTGAAGAACCGAACCTGCCTGCCAAGTATGCTGCCAGTAGCTCGGACTACGGACGGATCACAAAAGCTGCCGCCTATTCATTACGGGGGAAAACTTATTTGTGGCTGAAACAATATGATAAGGCGGAAGATGATTTCAGGGCAATCACTAAGATGGGGTATTCGTTATTCGGAGATTACAAAGCTCTTTTTAAGGAAGCTAATGAACGTTGTGATGAAATGATATTTACCATTCCTTGTATAGAAAACCCTTCCGGTTACGGGTCTGTATTTAATTGGGCTTTTGGTAACCGGACAACGAGTGGCTCAGGTTGGAACAATTATCTGCCGAATCCTGCCTTTATAGACAGTTATGAGTGTGCGGACGGCAAACCGTTTGACTGGGATGATTATCTTCCCGGTTATTCTACGATGACTCCGAGAGAACGTTCCGTATTTTTCTTGCGGGATAACCTGACTGACGGGGAGATTAAAATAATGGGAAGTTATGGTGCTGATATGGAGCAATATCTTCCTAATGGAAATGAAGCGCGTATTAAGGCTGCTTATGCAGGCAGGGATCCGCGTTTGGCTATGAATGTGATAACCCCTTATTCCACATATCTGGGTGGTGTGACAGGTTCGTCAGTCTCATATACATTGCGCTGGCCATATCGGGGCTCTGACGATGCCGAACCTTATGATATCCGGACGGACACTAATGATAAGTTTTATTACTTGATCCGAAAGTTTGTGTATGAAGGTACGGAACATACGATTATGGAACGTTCTCCGATTGATATTCCATTAATCCGTTATGCAGATGTGCTCCTGAATCTGGCTGAAGCACTGACAGAACAGGGAAAATGGGAAGAAGCCATACCCTATGTCAATGATGTCCGCAGCAGAGTAGGAGTACAGGCGTTGAATACAAACGATTATACCACAGTAAAAGGTTTGGACGATATGCGCCAACGTGTCCGTAAGGAGCGATATTGGGAATTGGCTTTTGAAGAATATATGTTTTTTGATGAACTCCGATGGGGAACATGGAAAGAGAAAAAGTTTTATGAAGGCAACGGGTTGATGGAAGTCTGGGGAAATACTACCTATTCTTATTTGTGGGGTGGTGATTATCTTTGGAAATGGGCAATACCTGCTTCGGAAATGGAAAAGAACTCAAATTTAGTACAAAATGATGGATGGAATAATTAATATGAAAACACATATGCTTATTATAATAAATTTATTAGCTACACTGATGTGTGTTACATCATGTAAGCAAGATGTGGAAGAATCTTTTTTCTTTAAGATAGAAGATGGATTACAAGAATGGCATGTGGAAGCAGAAGGAGGAGAGCAGGAATATATAGTAGAAGCTAATGCTCCATGGCAAATTGTGCATAAAGGGATAGGTACATGGGCTAAAGTTTCTCCTCGCAGGAGTGAGGGAGCGGGAAGTTTTCTGATAACAGTCAAGGAAAATGAAAGTGAGGAAGAACGTTCCGTATCACTTGCCGTACAACTGGCAGGAAAGGATTATCCTGTCAATATTTCTATTACTCAGGAAGGCAAGTCCTCGGAGCCTGTTCCACCGGTAGAGGAAGATTATCCGATAGTGTATAATTCATTCCGTGTGCGTGACCCGTTTATTTTTGCGGATCCCGTATCTAAAAAATATTATTTGCATGTTCATGCAGACGATGCACTTTATCCAACGGCAGCCAATCAGATTGCCGTGGCTGTTAGCCGTAATTTGTGTGATTGGCGGAAGGCCGGAATCAGTTTTGAAGCACCGGCAAGCTTTTGGGGAAAGACTGACTTCTGGGCTCCCGACCTTTATTATTATGAAGGCAAGTATTATATGTTTGCTACTTTTAGCGGAGCGGATGAAGTACGGGGAGCGTCCGTATTGGTGTCCGACAAACCTGAAGGACCATTTATTCCTTTGGTCAACAGACCGGTTACTCCTAATGGATGGCAGGCCTTGGATGCTGCGCTTTTTGTTGATGAAAACAAGGATCCGTGGATTGTATTCAGCCATGAATGGACACAAATCTCCGATGGAACTATCGTTGCACAGAAATTGACAAAAGATTTGAAAGAGGCGGCTGACGAACCGGTGACCTTGTTTGCGGCAAGTGCAGCACCTTGGGTTATTAGAAATTCGTATTATGTATCAGACGCTCCATTCCTATACAGGGCGAATAATGGTGAACTTTTGATGCTATGGTCTAGTTTTTTGCTGGGAAAGGACGGGAATGGGCAATATGCCATTGGTGTAGCTCGCTCTCAATCGGGTACTGTTACAGGTCCTTGGATACAAGACCCTCAGCCTCTGAACCCGAATGATAATGGGGGGCATGCCATGATTTTTAAAGATTTTGATGGAGTTTTACGCATCTCGTACCATTCTCCTAATACTCCGGGAGGCAGTGAACGGCTTACGATACATCGGATTGTTGATAATGACGGACAATTGTCTATTGATTTTTTCTCGGCATTAAGTAATTAAACCTGATACAGTATGAAGTATATAATTCTATATGGAATGTGTATAATAGCTCAGATGCTATTATTCACAGGATGCGAAGATAAGGAACAGGCTTCTCCTTACTTGGCACTTGATAAGGATGAGCTAAGCCAGTCGTTTGCAGCTACTGCAGGCACTAAGGAGATAACCCTGTTTTCTAATCTGGAAGTTACCACTGGTATATCTCCTGCGGAAGCGACAGCTTGGTGCCGGTTTAGTTTGAAGAACGTAACGGAAGACGAATCGGTTCTGACTATCAGTGTGGATGAAAATACAGTAAAGCAAGGAAGAAAAGCGACTATAACTCTCACTGCTCCTGATTATCGGAATGTTAAGGTTGATGTTATTCAGTCAGGTATCATCTTGCCTATAAGACTGACGGGATTTGAGCCGCAAAATGGTGGAAAGGGAGACATAGTAACGCTCAAAGGTGAAAACTTGGGAGATATAGCGGCCAATCTGCGTGTTTTTTTCGGAACTACTGTTGCCGAAATCCTTTCAGCAAGTGATACGGAATTGCAGGTGAAAGTACCTAAAATAACGAATAGCGAGACTTGTAAGATAAGTGTGGAACTGGACAAAATGAAGGAAGCCTATACCGATGATTTTATGTATGAGAAACGTTGGTGGATAGAAAATCTGAAAGTGGACGTATTGCCTTCGGCAATCGCTGTTGACGACGCCGGAAAGAACATTCTCTTTTTACGCCGTTTCCCTGATGACCGGATTCCGGCTGAACTGGGACTTTATCGTTTGTCGGAAACAGGTGAAGTATCTTTCCTTGCCGGTTATGATCGTGTGGCGGGAGGATATGGCTTTACAAGTGTTGTTTATGATAATGTTTCCAAGAAGTTTTATACAATAGCTGAATGTGGAGGTACGGCAATCCAACTGATTGTAGTTGATCCGGCTAATAACTGGTCGACCGAGGTGAAAGCAGTCGAAGCAGGTATTGACGGCTATTGGGGTGTTGGATTGACTGCTAGTAAGGATGGTAAATTATATACCCGGCAGGGATGGACAAATACTGTTATAGAAATAGATCCTTCGGCATGGACTGCAAAAACAATAGGATTGGTCGAACGGCATGGTAGCCAGGAGTTTTCGACGGCTCTTGCTGTTGCTACTGGTACGAATCATTTGTATGTGCAAATCAGGTCGACGTCCGAACTGGCATATATTGATGTCACGACAGGTGAAGTTACTTGGTTGAATACTTCTACCGAGATTGGGTATTGGGACGGTGCATTTGCCGAGGCCCGTTTCTTGAGGGGGGAACAGATGTGTTCGGACGATGAAGGTAATATTTATATTGTTGACCAGGACAATCATGCTATTCGTATGGTGAATGACATAGGAGTTTCAACTGTCATTGGCGGCAATGGTTCCGGTGCGGTAAATGGCATTGGCAAAGATGCAAAATTATGTGCTCCTTCGGGATTATGCATGGATGCTAACGGGGTTATGTATATTGGAGACACATGGAATGCCTGTATCAGAAAAGCAGTTTTTGAGTAGTATTTTTATATTGTAGAATATTGAAATATAGAATCTTATGAGAAATATATTAGTAGCATTTTTTATTGGCGTTATATTGTTTGGCTCTTGTAATCAGACAACAACTCCTGTTCGTGAAGTCTGGACAAAAGAGCAGGCTAATGAGTGGTATAAACAATGGGGATGGCTTCGTGGATGCGATTTTATTCCAAGCACGGCAATCAACCAAATGGAGATGTGGCAGGCAGATACTTTTGATCCGGTGACTATTGATCGTGAACTGGGTTGGGCGGAAGAAATAGGTATGAACTGTATGCGCGTATATTTGCATCACCTGGTTTGGGAAACAGATAAGGAAGGTTTTAAGAAACGTATTAATGAATACCTTACTATTGCCGACAAGCATCATATCTCTACCATCTTCGTCTTCCTGGATGATTGTTGGAATCCTGTATATCAGGCTGGAAAACAGCCGGAACCACAGCCGGGAGTACACAATTCGGGATGGGCACGTGACCCGGGTGATCTGTATTATAAAGGCGATACGGCAGTGATACTTCCGGTATTGGAAAGCTATGTGAAAGATATCCTGACTACCTTTAAGGATGATAAGAGAATTGTGTTATGGGATTTATATAACGAACCCGGTGGTTCGGGTGGATATAAATACGGTGAAAGAAGTCTGCCGTTATTGCAGAAGATATTTACGTGGGGACGAACGGTGAATCCGTCGCAACCCTTGTCAGCCGGAGTTTGGGATATGAGCCTGACTAATCTGAATAAGTTCCAATTGGAAAATTCGGATGTGATAACATACCACACGTATGAAGGCTTGAATTCGCATCAGCAACTTATTGATACATTGAAGCAATACGGTCGCCCGATGATTTGTACAGAATATATGGCACGTACTCAAAATAGTACTTTCCAAGATATTATGCCAATGCTGAAGAGAGAAAATATCGGTGCAATCAACTGGGGACTTGTAGCCGGAAAAACAAATACGTTCTTTGCATGGGACACTCCATTGCCTGATGTTGTTGAACCTCCATTGTGGTTCCACGATATATTCCGTAGTGATGGAACCCCTTATTCGGAGGATGAGGTGGATTGTATTCGTTCGTTGACTAAATAATTTCATAATGATGGCTGTGAGGAATATGTAGGTAATGAGAGTAGGGATATGCCTGTTTGGTTGTGGGTTCCTTCTTCCTCACAGCTATCCCTACCATGATTCCAAAATCTATCCTAAGCAAGTCATATTTCATTTAAAACCGTACTGAAATCGAACCATTTTGGGTATAAAGATTATTCCTTCACCTCCCAAGTATCAGTTCGAAAAGATGCTACCGGAATACCATATCGACTATAAAGCGTCCCTTGCTCATAATTCCGGAAACAATAGCGGACGGCTACTGGAATAGCGACTTTTTCACAACTTACTTCAAGACGTCCTGTATATTTCTCAATCTGTGCGGTAGCAGGATAAAACACATGATCGCTCCCGGCCACCTCCACGCCTGAGATGGAAGCTCCCAAAGGTGCAAGGCCTTCACTACCACAATCAAAGGTCAAGTATGCCTTGCCATTAACCACCTCCATCGATTGATAGACAGGCGTGTCCGGATTAAAGCCTCTTAATCCATAGCTCCCAGAAAGAGCCAACAACGCCAACCGTTCGCCGACTTTACGTTTACGGGCCGGATGAATACAATTACGATCACCGATATCCATTGTCACAACCATATTACTGTTTGGAATCTCTTTCAAGTTCAGCAATTGTGCCTCACGTAATAAAGCACTCCCTACCAATTCTGTCCCTTCATATGCAAAAGGAGCAATCTGAACATAATAGAAGGGCAATTCACCTTGCCCCCACGCCTCACGCAACATCTTGACAAAAGCCGGCTGTAGCCTGCGATATAAATCCGGATTCTTACGATTGGATTCACCCTGATACCAAAGAAATCCCTTGACGGTATATTGCTCAACAGGAGCAATCATTGCATTGTAAAGCATACAAGGCTTATACTTCGGTCGTTCAATAAACGTTGTATCGTCAAGAAAACTAAGATCGAATGCCTTAAACGGAGCTAACGCCTCACGGCTCATCCATGCCTGAATGGCGGTTCCGCCCCATGAAGAGACAATAATGCCAACCGGCACATCAAGTACTTTTTGGAGATAGTCTGCAAAAAAATAAGCAGTTGCACTCGCTTCAGATACCACTTCCGGAGTGTTTTTCAACCATTGTGCCCGGCAATTCTTTTGTGGCATTCGAGCTCCTTCCTGTCCAATCGTACAAATTCGTATGGGTCGTGAAGGTTTGGCGTGTACAATCATATCCACAGCATCCTCAATAGGCTGATTGGCTTTTCCCATCAGAGGCATTTCCATATTCGACTGACCGGCACATAACCACACCTCACCAATCAGCACATCACGAAGCATCAATTCCTCACCGTCACTTAAACTTATTGAGTAGGGTCCTCCCGCAACGGGTGTCTTCAAACTTGTACGCCACATTCCCGCTTCATCTGCCCGAACTGTATAAAGTTTCTGATCCCAGGATGGACGGATAGCAACCGTTTTCTTGGGAGACGCCATCCCCCATATTTGCACATCAGTTTGCTGTTGCAAAACCATGTTGTCAGTGAAGAACGAAGATAATACAACTTTAGCGCGCACACTTACCGCACACCATATAGCCAAAAGAAAAACAAGAAATCTCATATCCCGTCCATTTATTGAATGATATAATTCTTTTTCTCTTTTCCTATTCCTTTCAGAGTCAGAGATTTCCATGCATCAGGGATTGAGCCTTTTCCGGCAACAATTCCTTTATCCGTAATATCCAGTCCGCCGAATCCCATCAGTACGGACTGCAATACACCGCCTGCCCCTGTCAGGAAATAGGGATTCGTACCACCATCAAACTCGGCTATTACCCGGAAGGGCGGATTCAGATTAGGAAGATAGGAATCTCTGAAGTAATGCCATGCACGTTCACGCTCCCCCAAGCGGGTAAATAAAATAGAGTAGATAGACTTCGACATGGCAGGTGTCTTCTTTCTCGGAACAGTCTGTAGATAATATTCCAAATCCTTCCGAATCTGCTCTTTATCCGTTATAAGTTTTAACGGGAAAGCCAACAGGCAGACATCAGCCTGTTTGGTTATAGCTCCGTCATAGGTATCATGCTCTGCCGTTACTCCATTGGCAAGTTTCCGGAAACAAAGTTTCTCCGCCACAGTCGTCCACATAGGGTCTGACTTTACATTTAATAGTTTGGCAGCTTTGCAGGCAGCTTCCAAAGTGGATTTCGCAACACCGTTTGTATAAGCATTATTATTCACGTTCTTTCCTCCTTGAGGATTCCGGTTCCATTCATCTGCTCCAATCACATTTCTGATTTCATACTCTCCCGCTTCATCCGGTTCCGAACGGCTTACCCAATATTCGGCAGCGGCACTAAGAATGGGAAATCCCTTTTGACGAAGCCATTCCAAATCCTGCGTCACCGCATAATATTGCCAAGCTGCCATAGCTACATCTCCCGTAATATGATTTTCAAAAGGACCGTAAATGTTGGTTACTGTATTATCTTCGTTTCCTTTATCACTACTTTCCCACGGGTACATGGCTCCTTTATAGCCATGCATGAAAGCGTTATGTCTGGCTGCATCCAAACGCTGATAGCGGTATTCTATCATTGATTCCGCCAATTCGGGATGCAGCAATAATAAAGCCGGAAAAATCCACGTGTCAGCATCCCAAAATACGTGCCCGTTGTAACCGAAACCCGAAAGCCCCATCGGAGAACAAGACAATCCCGAACCTTCCCGCACAAAAGCATACGTGTGATAAAGCATGCTGCGAATGTCTTGTTGCGACTGAAGATCGCCCTCAATCACAATATCGCTTTCCCAAAGCTTGTCCCATGCAGCGATATGCTTGCTCCATAATCGTTCGACGCCCTCTACTGCTGCAAATGCCGTCAACCGTTCCACTTCATTCTTGACGTCAGCATGAGTAGCAGCGGAAAGTGTCGTCCCGATAATCGAAAAAATGTAAGGCTGGCCTGCCTGCAAACGAACCATAAATTCTTGTGTATGTACCCCGACTCCGTGTGCACTCCGGTGGCAGACTTCCGGACGGGGAAAAGAATCGTCGAAAACAAACGATGAACAAGCCCCGATTTCAAGTTCCCGGGTCGGAGATTTTGCGATTGATGTGCAGAAATCAATCGCTGTCTTTCCATTGAAGATGCGGTTGAAAGATTCCTGCGGACTACGCAACGATTCATGCACCGTCAGTATATTCGCCACAGCTACCTCTATATTTTCTTTCGGAACGATCCGTACACGCAGTAAACACGAATAAGGTAAATGACGTAATGCGGTATATTGATATTCGATACGGGCAAGCGATTGATAATCAAATTCTCCGCAAAACAATCCCTGACGCATATCCAAAGTCTGTTTATAACCGGATATTTGGGAAGCTTTCACCTTAGTTCCGTTTATCTGCAATTCCGTATCCAGCATATTGATGCCATGCAAGAAATTATTCACTCTTCCCTTTCCATAGATATCATAAAATCCTCCCAGCACGACACGGGAAATCTTCAAAGGATCGGGGGAAGAGACTAATCCCAGCATACCATTGGCTACCGTTATTCCATAATAGGACGAAGGTTCAATCTGTTCGGCAGTTATTTTCCAAGCATCTTGCGCAGACACACCAATGACAGGCCATAGACCGCTCAACAGCAGTAATATTAAAAAGTTCCTTTTTCTCATTATTATCTCTATTTTATAAGCCTTTTGTAAATGCACAGTCAGTCTTTTCTCATCGAAGCAAGGCAACGCCTGCTCCGACGAGAAAAGAGACATGCTAACTAAAAGTTTATTATACTAAAAACTAATACATATATCCGCTCTTACCCGGATTACCTCCCATCTGCGACCAGGCATTGGCTGCATAGCCTGTCGCTGCTCCTTCAATAGCAAACAAAGTGGGTTTTCCTTCCAGCATACCAGTCACATAGATTGTGCCATCAGCCGATATGGTGGGCGATGATTTCAGTTCGGTTCCAAGTTGGAGTGAAGCGATAGCTCTTCCTGTAACCGGTTCGAGTTTCACCAAAGAACCTTTTTCTGCATCATTATAGTAGATATATCCTTCATTATCTATAGCAGGAACGCCATAAGCAGTGCCCGCTACTTCCGTAGCCCACAAAACGGAACCTGTAGAAGATATGGCAGTAATATATTTGTCAGTAGCTACATACACAACCTCATTTCCATCAACCACCAAGCCATAACCGGTTTGTTTATTTTCCCCTTTCACGGCAGTATACCATTCAGGTGTTGACACTTTACCCTCGGTAGTCTTCTTGGTATCATAGCAATAGACTAATGCTTTCGTCTCATTGGTAGATATGCGGGCTCCTAAATTAAGGCAAAGGATATATGCTTTTCCATCTGCACCAATAGCGATCTGGCTGCCATTAGGCTGGTCATTTGGAGCATAATTCTGCTCATTGGTCGACTTGCTCCAACTATTGCCTTTCGGGAAGAAGATGTGTGTACCATACGACCGTCCGCTACTTTGCCCCGTGTTAACAAGTATCTTGCCATCTTTCAATCCTACACAACCGCCATAACTTCCGGAAGACGTTTTTTCCGAATATTTAAGTACCCCGGATACTTTATCATAAATACGGAAATGTTTTCCATCTGTACTTGGAGCCGAATTCGTCAGGATCATCACATACTGGTCTGTGACAACCGGAGCACCGAAAGGACGCATACTCGATTTTGCGCCAATCGCTGTAAACCACAACTGCGTACCACCGTCTGCACCGCCTTTTACAGCATAGAGACTGGCAGACTTGGATGCATCTGCTCCCGCCTTGGTAGTATTGTCTCCGACAGCTACATACACCGTTCCGTCGGAATCCACCGTAGGAGTCGGGTGTTGATAGTCAGAACCTCGATTCGGTTCATTGTTCTGCCCACAGTCGAATCCCCAAGTCCGTTCACCGAGTTTTGTGAAGCAAACCAGGTTATAATTGCTGGAAGAAACATATACATACTGACCATCTGCGCTTGTTGCCGGAGAAGTGCCGTACACCACTCCCTGTTCATCGTAGGAATGAGACCATAACACGCCAAGACTACCGGCTCCCTTGGCTATATCCATTGTGACAGTCTTCGTGTCTTTCCTTTTTTTATTGTCCGTCACAGTCAGTGATACGTTTATTTTTCCATGCGAACCGAAAGTGATTTTCGGGTTTTCCTCTGTAGAGAGGATAGCACCGAATGTCCATTCTCTTTTGACAATCTCAGACCCTTCCGCTGCTTTCGATTGATCCGTAAAAACAACTTCTTCGCCCGCTACAATTCGTTCGGGCAGCCAGCTGAAGTCTGCCGTAGGACGGACACCGTCATCTATTATTTTAATTGTCTTTTCAAAAACTGATTTCATTGCACCGCGATCCGAAGTGACAGTCAGACGAAAAAGATAGTCTCCACCCTCTTCCACGCTAAATGGTTCGGGAGCAGTCAGTTCGTAGGAAACTTTACCCATAAATTCCCATTTGCAGACTGCAATCTGGGCATTCTCCGCCGTCGACGTGTTTGTCAGGGTAATCAAGTCACCAATCTCATAGGATTCCTTATCTGTAGTGAATCCAGCTTGTACCCATGTCTCTTCATCAGGTGTACACCCAACCAACAGACCGATAACAGCTACCAATACATATATGATTCTTTTCATTGCGTTTCTGTAATTTTAGATGATCGTTTCATTACTTCACGTATTCCAATTTACCGATGATGGGATAATGATCAGAGATATAAGTGATATTCTGATAAACTTTATCTATTGTCTCGAACTTCAAAGCTTTAAAGCCTGTACAAAAGATGTGATCTACAATATAAGGATTGGCGGTACCAAAGCCTGTATAAGAGTATTTCGAGTCTGTGATCGGAGCCGATAAGCGGACATTTGTCATGAATGTTTTAACTCCGTCAAAGATATCACTGTCAATCTGCTTGTTAAAGTCGGCAGTCAGCAACATCGGCAATCCTTCCGGATTGAGTTCGGACATTTTATTCACAATCACTTCCATCGACTTGCCTGGAGCGATGGTAGAGCCTACATCGATGTGAGTATTGACGAAGAAGAATTTCTTACCGGAAGCAATGTGCTTGAAAATAGCCCATGTCGCTATACGGGGAACGGTACTGTCCCATCCTAGAGAACCCGGTACATCTGGAGTTTCAGAAAGCCAGAAACAATCCCACTTGATTAGTTCAACAGCCTTTTTCCGATAAAAGATAGGGACAAACTCATCATTGTTGGCATTGTTGGCACGGCGTCCCTTACCGACATATCCATAATCTTTCCAGTTCTCTTCCAGCCACTTCAGTTGTGGCGGCCGCGCTTCCTGCATACCGATCACCGTCGGTTTATGTTCTCCGATCATCGGTATAAAAGCTGCCGTACGGGCTTCCCATGACTTTTCTCCCGTATCTTTGGTATTATAATACCGGATATTGAACGACATGACTTTAATTTGGTTATCATTCAGTGACGGGTCTTCCTCTTTTAATGTTTCCGGGTCTTTATAAAATTCCGAATAATCAGGAGTAGTATTACTGCATCCGCCTAACGCTACAACATAGATAGCAATTACAGGCAATATCTGGTTAAATTTCATCATACTAAATCTTTTATATTTTAATTCCAATTGGCGTTCTGTGATAGTTTATATCCGGCACTCTCATAATCGCGAATCACTTGTGCCGGAACAGGATAAAGATATTGACGGTCGTCATCGTACCAGATGCGGTTTCCCGTACCGGGGTTATATCTCAAATCGTATCCGCCTGCGGCATTTACTGTGGCATAAAGTCCTGTTTCATTCTTTACGTTCACTGTTTTACAGTTTTTATTGGATGATTGCGTACCGTTATCAGTAAAGTAGCAATCAGGAGTTCCGTCACCATTCAAGTCAATATCCACATTCAATGCGCTGATGTGCATGCCTATCCAAGGTAGTTCCTCTATCAGTTCACCACATTTCCAACGACGCAAATCATTGAACCTCGTTCCTTCAGCTACCAATTCAATGGCACGTTCCCGACGGATTTCCAGTAAAACCGGGTTAATGATATTCGGATAAAATGTCTGCTGCAAATACAAATCAACAGTTGTAGGAAGTTTTTCCGTTCCACCTGTGATTCCGGCACGTCGACGCAGGGTGCCGATAGTAGCGTTCCATTCAGCATCAGTAAGCCCACCCAGTTCAGCTTGTGCTTCGGCATAGTTGAGCAACACCTCAGCATAACGCAACAATGGGATACTGTTGTTGTTCTTTTCATTGTTATCGTATTTTGTATCGTCAAGAGAATACTTAATCACATGATAACCAGTCAGGCAAACTGTCATATCGGCTACTACGGCTTTTCCGTCACGTTTGAAATCCAGTCCGCGGATGGTCTGTGCCAAACGCAGATCACGACTCTTCATTTCTTCTACAAAATTTTTGGTTTCATAGCCTGTTTCGGCAGTGAACGGGGTACCGTCCAATTTCAAGTAAGTATTGACAAACGGACGAACCAGACTCCAGCCTTTGCCGTACGAAAGCGAGTTATACCAGTAATTTTGAGTTCCGTAGATACCCGATGCACTATTGGCACATACCGCCAGAATTACTTCGGAGGTGATGGGCGCTTCCAGATAGAACAAATCACGGTAGGCTCCTTTGGTGCCTGTTGCCGTATTCAGCGAAAGTCCGCTGTTGTCCATTACCAGCTTGGCTGCACTGGCAGCATGGCGGTAAAGTTCTTCCGGAGTGATTTCCAAACCTGTCAGTTTGTGATAACGGCGATAGGCGGCTTCGAACAGGCACACACGTGATTTAAGCGCTGCTGCAGCCCATTTGGTGAGTGTGGAGCTATTAACAGAAGAAGTTGCCTGAATATGTTCATAAGCAAAATCGAGATCTTCGATCATATTCTTGATGATGACGTCCCGGCTATCACGCTCTTTATACATGACATCGTATTGGTAAGACTGGATTTCACTGCCAAACCAGGGAACTTCGCCATATTGAGTCAACTTGTCATAATAAAACCAGGCGCGGAACCAACGGGCGATACCCAAGTAATTATCGCGGGTAGCTGCATCCACCGTACACTCCTTTGAGTAGCACCCGTCGATAAAATAGTTGATGTTCCGTAGGGTTCCCCATGACCAGCTGGTAGCTGTTTCCGAATTGTACGCGTTTTGCTGAATAAACACATTCGTCTGCCGGACAGCGGCAATATCGCACATCTCATCCTGCTGATAGCCCGTAGAAAGTGTAGGCAATGCCCGATAAAAGGAATAGGCATAAAGGCGCAATCCGGACTCGCTGCCGAAAACCATAGATTTGTCAGCTTCTACCTGCATCGTCTCCGTCAAATCGCAACTTCCTAGCAACACCGTTGCACACAGAAGCAGGATATTACGTATAGTACTTAATCTTTTCATATCTTCTTTGTTTCTATTTAGTAAGTAATAGAGATTCCTAAACTTAGATTCCGCATCGTCGGATAGTTGAAACCGTCTCCTTTATTACCGGAAGTCAGGTCATTATCCGAACCTTTTGTTATCACTGCCACATCGTAATCTTTCGTGTGACGGTAGAGTGGAGACCACGACCATAAGTTCTCGCCCGAGAAATAGACAGATACTTTAGAAAACCCGGCTTTTGCTATCCATTTCTTTGGCAAATTGTAGCCAAACTGCAGATTTTTGAGCCGGAAGTAAGATACATCCTGCAAGTAGCGTGTATTGGCCGTGCCTTTATATAAAGGATTGTAATAACCCGAATAACGCGGCAGATAAGCATCAGGGCGGTCTTTGGTCCAATAGTTATTCAAGTGCCACACCGGGACTTGGTTATAAGGACGGTTATACTGTCCCCAGAAAGAACTCTCACCACTGGGATACCAGTCTTGTTTTCCTACACCGTCGAACATGGCTGACAGAAAGAAGTTATTCCAGTCGGCACTAAATGAGAGGGTATAGATGTAGCGCGGTTCGGAATTTCCTATGATTTTCCGGTCGCCCGGTGAGTCTACTGTGTTAGCTCCGTTATCAATACTACCTGTATTGTTCAAGTCTTCGAAGCGCATATCACCGGGATAAGTAATGTAATTGATAGATGTCTGCATCAGGTTGTTTTTGTAGCCTTTTCCGTCAAAAGCCGCATCGATTTCATCTTGCGACTGGAACAGTCCGTTACAAACAAATCCCCAAATCTCACCGATACGCTGACCTATATAATAATCATCCAAGTCACGTTTCGGGTTATTATATTTGTCTATCACTGAATGATAATCGGCAAGTGTTGCTTTGATGCCGAAGCTAAACGGCTTGCCTGCCAAACGGAACGAGTCGTTATATCCCAAAGAAATCTCGTAACCATAGGTACTCATATCAGCATAGTTCCCTTTGGGCGATGATGTACCGAATGTATCGGGAAGTGTCGGTCCCACCGTATACATATTAACAGTCTTACGTACGTAATAATCGGCGGACAACGTAATTTTGTTGTTCCAGAATCCCAAATCGATACCGCCATCAATGGTTCGTGAGGTTTCCCAGCCAATATTATCAGGAATTTGGGCAGGATTGAGCGTGTAGCGTAACTGTGCCTTACCGTCGAGATAACGGCCTTCGCTCGATGAGCCGGTAGTAGAATAAGTCTTTAATGAGAACTTTTCCAGATAAGAATATGGCTTCACATTACTATTACCCAGTGCGCCATAAGAGACACGCAACTTTCCATTGGAGATAATAGTCGGATTTACTTTCCAGAACTTCTCTTCCGAGAAACGCCATGCTGCCGAAGCTGAAGGAAAAAATCCCCATTGTGAATTGTTAGGAAACTTCGAAGAACCGTCATAACGCCCGTTCACCTCAAATAGATAACGGTTATCATAAGAGTAATTCAACCGGAAGAATGCCCCAGCATATCGCCAACGATTACCGTCACTCTTAATGGACATATTATCTCCCATAGCAAAGTTGATATTTTCCACATCAGGCATCAACAAACCATTCCGCTCTGAAGAGATTGCCTTGTAGTCCTGTTGTTCGTAGTTATATCCCGCCAAAGCTTTCAGATAATGTTTTCCGGCAAATGTATTTTCATATTCGGCATATACATTGGTGGATATATAGGTGGTCTGTTGCACTTTCTCCAACATCTTATCATCCGTTTCCGGTACTCCGAGATATTTAATCACCCCTTCGTAATCGCTATATGGAACAACGGTCGTTTTCTTGTCTTCTATAAAATCTTTCGTACGGAAAGAGAAGTCTCCGGTGAAACGTAATTTGTTGTCCAACATGATTATATTCAAGGTCGTCGTATTTTTCAGCGTCTTCGTTGTACGCTTTATCCAGTTGTTACCTGTTACCAGTCCACCGACGGAACGTGCTCCGGAGTGTGTCAAGGTGCCGTCCGGATTGAAGATTGGTTCGGACGGATGCCCTTCCATATTGATGGCTTTCCAAACCAGACCTTCATTCTGTTCTACATACCCCAATGGTTGCGTATATTTATCATGAGTATAGTCTATGTTATTAGAAATTTTCAGCCAGTCGAACACCTGTGCACTGATTTTGGTACGCATATTCATAGTGCGGTAGGTATCCGAGTTATAATTGAACAGACCGTCATAATCATATAAACGCGCGGAAGTGTAATAACTGATTTTTCCGTTCGAACCGCTAATGGATACATTATGCGACTGTGCAAACGTATGATCTTTGTAAAGCGCATCATAGTAATCTTCATTCCCGTAGTAAGTGTACTTTCCATCAGCTCCAACAGCTGCCTGCAATGTGTTTCCAGCCAACTTTCGCTGCCGGAAAGTCTCCAGCCATTCTTTTGAGAAAGGTTGTGATTTATTAATGCTGGTAGGCTCTATCCCGCGGTAATTGTATTCCGCCTCGCGAAACAGATAAGCCCAGACATAACCGTCATCAACGACATCCGGCACAGCATACGGAGTTTCATAGGAGAAGTTCCCTGTATAATTGACCGTAAATTTATCTTTTTGTTTTGACGGATCTTTTGTTGTAATCAGGACAACCCCATACGGAGCACGTGAACCGTAGATGGCTGCTGAAGCCGCATCTTTCAATACGGACACGCTTTCTATATCATTCGGATTCAACATGGCAGGATCACCTTCTACACCGTCTATCAATACCAGCGCACTACCGCCCGCTCCGATAGACGTTACACCACGGATATTATACGAAGCCGATTGATTGGGCTTACCGTCGACTAACGAAATATTCAGATTGGGTACAGCGCCTTGCAACATCTGTGTGACATTAGCCACCGGACGATTTTCAAATACATCCGATGATACATTTTCTACCGCCCCTGTCAAGTTTATCTTTTTTTGGGTACTGAATCCGACCACCACTACTTCGTCCAACGTCTGTGTATCATCTTTCAACACTACTGTCAGATAGTTCTTATTTTTCACGCTCACTTCTTGCGTCAGAAACCCCAAATAGGATATTTGTACAACCCCCTCTTCACTAACTGTCAACTGAAACTTACCGTCCATATCGGAGATTGTACCCGCCATGCCATTCTTCTCTTTTATATTGGCTCCGATGACAGGATCGCCCGCCATATCCTTCACTATCCCGCTAATAGTGTATTTCCTGGAGGATTGTTGTACAGACTGACCGCTTTTCTTTTTGATGATAATATCTTTCCCTTGGATAGTGTAGCTAACATTTTGTCCTGCCAGGACCTGTTCTACCACCTTTTCAATAGGTAAATCTTTGGCTAGCACCGTCACAATCTTTTTGGTATTCAGATCGCTTGCCGCAAATGTAAATGAATATCCATTCTGCTTCTGTATGGTTTCAATGGCCTGTTTTACTGTCACGTTCTTCAACTGCATACTGATATGCTGCGCAAATGAACTCAGATGAAGACATAGCATGAGCAGGACCATGAAAAAAACTTTTTTCTTAGTTTTCATAAGTCAATGAATAAATAATTGATAAATAGGATGAGAAGTTTAGGATTTTATTTATATTTGCCTAAGCTTTCATCAATAAAGTCACTGTGGCTTTTAAGACAGAAAGTCAAAAGGGGTCAGGGGTTGGAAAGGAACCTGACCTTTTTTTATTTCTATCAGGGAGAGTAAAATCATGTTTTTTCAAAGTTGCTTTTCATATTCTTTTAAGTTTTAAAAGGTTTAACATTCTGTTTCATTCAGGAAGTGTGATCACAATATTTTTTCCTTCAATGGTATAAGTCATTTTATCGGTAGATGATAGTACATCCATAATTTCCCGGATACTCTGTTCCTTTCTGCGGAAGTTACCATAGAAACGGACGGAGTTTAGCGCAGCGTCTGCAATAGTGATTTTTATATTATAGCTTCTTTCCAGTTCCTTCACAATATCGGGGAGCAACGCTTCGTCGAAATAGAGACGGTCGTTTGTCCATTCGGCACTGTAAGCAGCTTTTGTACTTGAAATCAATAAATTTCCGGTCTTTTTATCTAATAGGGCTTGCTGGTCCGGGTGAAGTATCGTTTCCTTTTGTTGGGTGCTGAGAGCTACTTTACCTTCGAGCAAACAAACTTTCGCTTCCAGAGCGTCCTGATAATTTCTGAAATTGAATTTGGTTCCTAATACCTTTACGTCCAGTTCATCAGTATGTACTTTAAAAGGAATATGTTTATTCTTAGTTACTTCAAAATAAGCTTCTCCGGTAAGATTCAGTGCCCGTTCGTTGATGCCGAAGTCTTGTGCATAACTCATCTTAGAACCCGCATTCAGCCAGACCAGCGTTCCGTCCGGAAGGTATAGTTTGGTTTTTGAACCGTATGGAGCTTCAATTGTAATCTGTGCCAACTGATTCCGGAGTACTCTCTTTCCACTCTGAAAGGCAATCGTTCCGCAAATAAAGACAACGATAATCATCGCGGCAGCATACATCCACGGGCGAAGTTGGAAAAACTTGTGTTTATTGATATTTTGGCGGGTAGTAGCTTCGGTTTGTTTCAAGAATAGTTGATAGGCTCTTTCTTTGTTAAAGACTATATTGTCTGCTTCATCCGAAGCGGCTATCCATACTTCCTGCATATCGGAAAAATATTTTCTGTTTTCTTCCGAAGCATTCAGCCATTCCTGTAATGATTGCATTTCTTCCGGTGTCAGGCTATTTGTCAGATATCCGGTAATCCAATCGTTGACAGTGTCTGTATGTAGTGATTGTTCATTCATAAATAATGATTGCCTTTATATATATTACAGTTTTTTAGAATAAGAGGGTAGGGTAAAAAGCGAGAAAAATGCATAAAAAAGTTCCAAGTTCTCTTTTAAGTATTACTAATGCGCTCTTTATGTGATATTTAACCGTATTGACGGAAATGCCGAGTTTCTGGGAAATTTCTTCGTAACTCATTTCTTGGAAGCGGCTCATCGTAAATACCTGCTTGCAGACAGGGGGAAGTTTTTGAATCGCTTCTTGAATTTTATCTTCCAATTCCTTTTTTAATAATGTACCCAAAGGTTGTTGATTGTCCGGAATGATATTTTGCAGTTGGATTCCTGCCTGTTCCATAGCAGAAAAGCGGATTTCCACTTCTTGTTGTTTGAGGGCCAGATAATTCAGGCATTTGTTGCGTACAGCTATAATTAAGTAATTACGTAGGGGAGGTATAAGTTCCAGATTCTCCCTAATCTCCCATAAGTGAAAAATAACATCACTGACTATACTTTCTGCTTGCGCTTTGTCCTTCAGCATATAATAACTAAGTTTGCAGAGAGCAACATAATGATAGTCATACAAGTACTTGTATGCATCATTGTCTCCTGCTTTCAGCTTTTTTATTATGATTTTTTCATCAACTGGATTCATGGTGTGCTTTTTCATCCCTGCAATATTCGGATAATATATTGAAAGATGCAAATTAATTGGCGGAAAAATACTCTCTCTCCATTTTCATTTATGATATATTCTTTCACAAACTAAGAACAGGAGATATGAAAAAATAATCTTGGTTACTGATTGAAAATTGAATACATTTATGTCTTGTGTTTTAATTAATTTTTTCATATTTTTGCAGGGTATTTTTGAATATTTGTGAAAGACATGAGTAGTTTTGAAAAAATGAGAAGATGTTTATTATTTGTGCTTCTTTTCATAAGTAGTACTGTAAGCAAAGGGCAAATTTATAAGTACATAGGATTGGAAGACGGTTTGAATAATCAGAAAATATACCATATTCAAAAAGACCAACGAGGGTATATGTGGTTTCTGACTCAGGAAGGAATAGACCGTTATGATGGCAAACATATCAAGCATTACAACTTTTCGGACGACAGAATGAAGCTGGATTCACGGATTGCCTTAAACTGGCTTTACATGGATAGCGGAAATGTATTATGGGTAATCGGTCAGAAAGGGCGTATTTTCAGATATGATTCACAACATGATAAATTCGAACTGGTTTATGTGCACCCGGAGCTGATCAGAAATAAGTCGCAGGCATTTCTGAATTACGGTTATTTGGACAAGAATGACTGTATATGGCTGTGCTGTAAAGACAGTATCACCTGGTATAATATCCATACTGGAAAGCCCTTGTATATATCGGCGTCGGTTATTGGTGAAATAACTGCCATTGAACAGGCGGATGGCAATCATTTTTTTATC
Organism: uncultured Bacteroides sp.; assembly: GCA_947574505.1. Taxonomy (GTDB): domain Bacteria; phylum Bacteroidota; class Bacteroidia; order Bacteroidales; family Bacteroidaceae; genus Phocaeicola. The sequence goes on from CANPJW010000029.1 coordinate 26,430, forward strand.
GGTACGGGAAGTGGTCTGTTTCGTGCCAGGATAGAAGAGGGAGAATTGAAGCTGGTTTCTGACGAAGCGCTGGAAAGTATCGATACACCAGTACATGAACTCTATTACCATGCCGTTTCAAACCAACTCTTTGTGGGAACTTATAAGGAGGGAATACTTATGTATGATATGGGCGGTACAGGAGAAATCATCTCCTTTCAGTCACCCAATAATGTGGAAGTCAATCAGATTGTAGCTTTGAACGCTCACGAGCTTCTGGTAGCTACAGGCGGAAAAGGTGTATATAAGCTGGATGTGAATACCTGCATGAGCGAACCCTATATAACCGCCGATTATAGTAGTTATAACGGGATGAACGGAAACAATATCAATGACATCTATGTGGATGAAGAAGAACGTATTTGGCTTGCCAATTATCCTACCGGCATTACCGTTCGTAACAATCGTTATAGGAGTTACGACTTGATAAGGCATTCTCTCGGTAACAACCGCTCATTGGTGAACGACCAGGTTCATGACGTGATGGAAGACAGTGACGGTGACCTTTGGTTTGCAACTAGTAACGGTATCAGTCTTTATCAGACTGCGACAAAAGAATGGCGTTCTTTCTTTAGCTCTTTTGATCCGGTGCCGGATGATGAAAATCACATTTTTTTAGCACTGTGTGAAGTCTCACCCGGTGTGATATGGGTTGGTGGTTTTACATCGGGCATTTATAAGATAGAGAAGAATAAAGGTTTTAAGATAAGCTATCTTTCTCCTGCTGCTATTGCGGGAGTACGTCCGGACCAATATATTTTTGACATAAAAAAAGACTCGGCAGGTAATATTTGGTCCGGTGGGTATTATCATTTGAAACGAATCAATCTTGAGACTAAAGATGTGCGCTTATATCCGGGAGTAAGTTCTATCACCACCATTCTGGAGAAAGACTTCCGGCAGATGTGGATTGGTACGCGAATGGGGCTCTATCTGCTTGACAAACAATCCGGAGTTTACCAGTATATCGACTTGCCCGTTGAATCTCTCTATATATGCGCATTATACCAAAGAGAAGATGGAATCCTGTATATCGGTACCCGTGGAGCCGGACTTCTTGTTTATGACATTAATAAGAAAAAATTTATTCATCAATACCGAAGTGACAATTGTGCACTGCTCTCCGACAATATTTATACAATTCTTCCGCGTCAGGACGGGAGTCTCCTAATGGGTACAGAGAATGGTATAACGATTTATTCACCAGAGGGACACTTTTTTCGCAACTGGACACGGGAACAGGGATTGATGAGTGTCAATTTTAATGCGGGCTCTGCTACGGTCTATAACAAAAGCGCGCTTGTTTTTGGAGGCAATGACGGTGCAGTGAAGTTTCCGACAGATATAGAGATACCGGAACCGCATTATTCACGCTTGTTACTGCGCGATTTTATGATAGCCTATCATCCTGTTTATCCGGGTGATGAAGGTTCTCCTTTGGAAAAAGATATTGATGAAACTGACCGGCTGGAACTGGCCTACGGGCAAAATACGTTTTCTCTTGATGTAGTTTCCATTAATTATGATTATCCTTCCAACATCCTTTTTTCATGGAAAATCGACGGTTATCATAAAGAGTGGAGCCGCCCGAGTCAGGATAACCGGATTCTTGTCAGGAATCTGCCTCCCGGCAACTATACGTTACAAATCCGTGCCGTATCTAATGAAGAGAAATATAAGACCTACGAGACAAGGAACATTCAGATTGTTATAACGCCTCCTGTATGGGCCAGTGTGTGGGCGATGGTGGGATATGCAATTTTATTGGTGCTGGTTATGGGGGGTATATTCCGTGTCATCATGCTGCACAAACAAAAGAAAGTGTCGGATGAGAAAACACGTTTTTTTATCAATACGGCACACGACATACGCACACCGCTTACATTGATAAAGGCGCCATTGGAGGAAGTTGTAGAAAATTGCATGGTGGCTGAACGGGCCATACCCCATATGAATATGGCTCTTAAAAATGTGAATACATTACTTCAGTTAACGACTAACCTGATAAATTTTGAAAGAATAGATGTTTATTCTTCTACTCTTTACGTTTCCGAGTATGAACTGAATACTTATATGAATGATGTTTGTGCCACTTTCCGCAAATATGCCGAAATGAAACATGTCAGGTTTGTTTATGAAAGCAATTTTGACTATTTGAATGTATGGTTTGATAGTGACAAGATGGGGTCCATTTTAAAGAATATCTTGTCTAATGCATTGAAATATACACCCGAGGACGGCAGTGTATGTATTTATGCTTGTGAGGAAGGAAATACATGGAGTATCGAGGTGAAGGATACCGGAATCGGTATTCCCTCGGGTGAACAGAAGAAATTGTTCAGAAACTGTTTTCGAGGTAGTAATGTCGTCAATCTGAAAGTGACAGGTAGCGGAATCGGGTTGATGCTGGTATACAAGTTGGTCAAGCTACATAAAGGCAAGATTCAGATTCAGAGTGCCGAACGTCAGGGCACATGTGTACGGATTACTTTCCCGAAAGGAAATGCTCATCTCCATAAAGCAAAATTTATTTCTCCCAAAGTACCGGATGAACGTCCGGAGGCTATCATACCTAGGGGGACTTCAGCTTTGCCGGCTATGGAGACATCCCGGATAAACAGTTCCTTACAGCGCATCCTGATAGTGGAAGATAATGATGATTTGCGCAATTATCTTGTGGATATGCTTAGTACGAGTTATAATATTCAGTCCTGTCCGAATGGAAAAGATGCACTTGTTATTATACGTGAATTTAACCCCGAACTTGTTATATCCGATATAATGATGCCTGAGATGAGTGGAGACGAACTTTGCGCTACTATAAAGGGAGAACTTGAGATGTCTCATATTCCGGTCATTTTGCTGACTGCACTGGGGGATGAGAAGCATATGCTTGAAGGACTGGAAATCGGGGCGGATGCTTATATCATCAAACCTTTCAGTGTGGGGATACTCAAGGCAACGATTAAGAACATACTTACAAATCGTACTTTGCTCCGTCAAGTTTATAATAGCATTCAAGATGAAGAACAGGATTTTCCGGTCAATTGCACTAATACTCTGGACTGGAAATTTATAGCTTCTGTCAAGGAATGTATAGAGAAGAATATGGGAGATTCGAACTTTAATGTGGAAATGCTCAGTAGCCAGCATCATATGAGTCGTACGAGCTTTTTCAACAAACTCAAGGCGTTGACCGGTTATGCTCCGGCCGATTATATCCGGATGATACGTTTGCAACATGCTGCACAGTTGTTGAAGCAAGATGAATATACGATAACCGAGATTGCTGATATGGTCGGATTCTCGGATGCAAAATATTTCCGTGAAGTATTTAAAAAGTATTATGGTGTAAGTCCGAGCAAGTATGCGGAATCGGATAGGATACACTCCCAACTTTCAGAATAAAACTGATTAACAAAAAAAGCCCTGTAAGAATAACAGATTCTCACAGGGCTTGATTTTATAGCTTCTTCTTAGTAGAAGAAGATTGTTTATAATAAGTTGTTAGAGCCAAGGATAATCAACATGGTATATCCCAATATCAGTCCGATGATTCCCATAATGATGCCGACTTTCTCCATATCCTTTTGCTGAATCATGCCAGTGGCATGTGCCAGTGCGTTGGGAGGAGTACTGATAGGTAATATCATTGCTAATGATGAACCGATTGCCACTCCGATCAATAAAGTCTCTACTCCACCTAAGGAAGATAGGTTCTCACGCATACTGCTTCCTGCAATGGCAAGAATGGGAACGAGCAATGCTGCCGTAGCTGTATGTGAGATGAAATTAGCCATAGCATAACAAATCAGTCCGGAGCCGACAATCATTAATACAGGAGGCCATGTGTTGAATGGGATAGCTTCAATCATATGTTTGGCAAGTCCTGTCTCCTGTAAGGCGACACCCAGAGCAAAGCCGCCAGCTACCATCCAGAGTACACTCCAACTGATTTCTTCCAGGTCGCGTTTGGTGATAACTCCCGTTACACAGAACACTGCTACAGGAATCATTGCCACTACATTGGAATTTACTCCCGTTACTTTGTCGAACATCCATAGTACGACTGTAATGGCAAAAGTGATATATACCACTATAGAACGCCAGTCTTTCTTAGCCTCCCCTTCGATTTTCAGTTCGATAGTCTTTTGTTTGAAAGGGAACATCCGTAAGAGGATAAACCATGCGATAAATAATACTATAATGGTGTAAGGCATCATAAAACTCATCCATTCTCCGAAACCGATATTCAAGTTCAGTCCTTCCGGATCATTCAGGTATTTTAGTGCAATGGCGTTAGGGGGTGTGCCGATGGGAGTTCCCATGCCTCCTACATTGGCAGCTACAGGGATGGCCATGGCAAGACCGATTTTTCCTTTACCGTCTGCCGGCAGAGCTTTTAATACAGGAGTGAGAAAGGTAAGCATCATGGCAGCTGTAGCCGTGTTGCTGAGGAACATTGAAAATGCGGCCGTAACAAGGATGAACCCTAATAATACATAACGTGATTGTGTCCCGAACGGGCGTAACATGACGCGTGCCAACAATACGTCCAATCCGCTTTTGGTTGCTGCGATGGCAAGTATGAACCCACCAATAAATAACATAATGATTGGATCGGCAAAGCAATGCATAATGGATTTGTATTTGACCGTCTGTCCCAAGTCTGCTACCGGAATCCCTTGTGTGAAAAACCACAAACTGCTGTCCGATACGGTAAGCAGCAGTAAGACGACAATAAGTACGGAAGTGGTCCATGCAGGGACAGCCTCGAATACCCACATCAGTGTGGCAAAAATAAAGATAGAAATAAGTCTTTGTTCTATAACAGTCAACCCTTCTATACCAAATGTGTCAATAGGGAGGAGCCATAAAATAAGGGAAAGGGTAATAGCTACGGTTAGCTTTATACATCTGGCCACTGTCTGATTTTTTGCCAACCGTTTGGCTTTCTTTAAGTCCTGATAAGCTTCCACCAGATGGAAGCCGTGAAAAATCTTGTACATGATACTAGTTTAAGATAAAATTTTAAAAACGGTGCAAAAATAACTTTTTATTCTATATTTCGTAAGTGAGTGAGAGAAGTTTTTAATAATTCTTTTGGGTTGTGATGTCCTTGAAGATATTAATATGGATATTAGGTAGTCTGTCTCTTATCATAATTACGATAACGAGGCACGGCATGGCGAATGTATAAAATTTCTGAAGATGCTTAACCGTCCGTTGGTCTGTACCCAATCCCTGACAGGAAAAAGATAGAATTACGTATTCTTTTTTATCTCTGTTTTTTAGTTTTTATATAGGTTACTATACTATATTATTTTATTTTTGCATCATTCTTTTATAATTTGATAACTACTATAATTAAAACCATGAAAAAACTGAAGATTTTATTATTCTTGTGTGTTGTCGCATGTACGCTTACGGTACAGGCGCAAAAACAATTTACTTTGAACTCTCCGGATGGAAAACTCCAAACGACGATTACCGTAGGTGACAAGTTGACTTATGAAATCTGCTGTAACGGACGGCAGATTCTTGCTCCTTCTCCAATTTCGATGACATTAGATAACGGAGAAGTCTGGGGAGAGAAAGCAAAGTTGTCCGGCACTTCCGGGAAAAAAGTCGATCAGATGATCCCTTCTCCTTTCTATCGTGCCAGTGAATTAAGAGACTTCTATAACGAGTTGACTCTTCGGTTTAAAAAAAACTGGAATGTAGAGTTTCGTGCATACAACGATGGTATTGCTTACCGCTTTGTCAGCCGTTCGAAGAAACCTTTCAACGTGGTAGATGAAACAGTAGATTATCGTTTTCCATCCGATATGGTAGCTTCCGTACCTTATGTAAAAACGGGAAAAGACGGTGATTATGACTCTCAATATTTCAATTCCTTCGAAAATACTTATACTACCGATCCATTATCGAAGCTGAATAAAAAACGTTTGATGTTTTTGCCATTAGTCGTAGATGCCGGAGAAGGCGTTAAGATTTGTATCACAGAATCCGATTTGGAAAATTATCCCGGTCTCTATTTGTCTGCTGCTGAAGGAGACAACCGGTTGACGGGACGTTTCGCTCCATACCCCAAGAAGATGGTGCAAGGCGGACACAATCGGCTTCAGATGTTGGTGAAAGAGCATGAAGCTTACATTGCCAAAGTAGATAAACCCCGGAATTTCCCGTGGCGCATGAGCATTGTTACCACTTCCGATAAGGATTTGGCAGCAAGCAACTTGAGCTATTTATTGGCTGCCCCTTCCCGTCTGACGGATCTTTCATGGATCAAACCCGGCAAAGTAGCATGGGACTGGTGGAATGACTGGAATTTGGATGGCGTTGATTTTGTGACCGGAGTCAATAATCCGACTTATAAAGCCTACATTGATTTTGCTTCTGCAAACGGCATTGAGTATGTGATACTTGACGAAGGTTGGGCGGTAAATCTGCAAGCGGATTTGATGCAAGTGGTGAAAGAGATTAACCTGAAAGAATTGGTAGATTATGCAGCCACCAAAAATGTAGGCATCATTCTTTGGGTTGGTTATTATGCTTTCGAACGTGATATGGAGAACGTTTGCCGTTATTATGCCGACATGGGAGTAAAAGGTTTTAAGGTCGACTTTATGGATCGTGACGATCAGCTTATGACTGCGTTCAATTATCGGGCTGCCGCAATGTGTGCTAAATACAAACTGATCCTCGACTTGCACGGAACGCACAAACCAGCCGGTTTGAATCGTACCTATCCGAATGTGTTGAACTTTGAAGGTGTCCATGGTTTGGAACAGATGAAATGGAGTCCGGCTTCAGTGGATCAGGTGAAGTATGACGTGATGATTCCTTTCATTCGTCAGGTATCCGGTCCGATGGACTACACTCAAGGAGCGATGCGGAATGCTTCGAAAGGTAATTATTACCCTTGCAATACTGAACCGATGAGCCAAGGAACCCGTTGCCGGCAACTTGCTCTGTATGTTGTATTCGAATCTCCTTTCAATATGTTGTGTGATACGCCGAGCAACTATATGCGCGAACCGGAATCAACAGGATTTATTGCTGATGTTCCGACAGTGTGGGATGAAAGTATCGTGCTTGATGGTAAGATGGGAGAGTATATCGTGACAGCACGCCGGAGTGGAAATGTCTGGTATATAGGTGGAATTACCAATTGGACGGCACGTGACATCGAGGTGGATTGCTCTTTCCTGGGTGATAAGACGTATGACGCTACATTGTTTAAAGATGGAGCAAATGCTCACCGGATCGGGCGTGATTATAAATGTGAATCCATCCGGATAAAGAATGACAGTAAGTTGAAGGTTCATTTGGCACCCGGAGGTGGTTTTGCTTTGAAGATTAAGTAAACAACCACTTTGCACGCTACATTGTCTATGTCTATTAAATCTTGAAAATAGATTGGACATATCTGTAATAGGTTGGATAAGAATGTGTTCCAAACCTTTATAAACGAAGAATACCCCTCACTACAACTGTTTGTGGTGAGGGGTATTACATTAAAAAGAGAGTTTTAGCACATTCGGCACATTTTTTGTTTCTTCTTCCAATTTGGTAGTAAGTTTTTCTCCGTTCATTTAGTAAATTCAGCCAGTGCCTATATTTGCTTACTTTCGTAATTCTCCCCTAAATTCATTTTTCTTAATCCTCCCACAGGAATTATTTCCCTTTTTTGCCCTCATGCTCTCATATTTTGTCTCCATCCCTTTATTCATGGTGCTTTCCGCTGTTAGAGTAAGTGTGATAGCATAGTGAGGGCAGACGTTTGCTCTCACTCTCCGAACTCCCCATTTTTTGATTCAATCCATTGATTGATAATGATATATGTTGTTTTTGCACCTCTGCAAGCACTCCTCTGTTTTTAGGGCATTTCGCGTTTTTTTTATCGCTTGAATGCCTGATATATGCCTCAATTGCCGGCTTTTGCCAAGTATAGTTATATCGTATCCGCCCTCTTCCTTTTGCTTGTTTCCATATACCGTGTATTAGTCCCACATATTGTGGGAAAAGTTTCCCTACTGCTTGGGAAAAGATTCCCTATTAATTGGGAACAAATTCCCATAATATGCGGGAATACTTTCCCACAATATGTGGGACAACCGGAACCAATAGGTCTCTTCAAGCAACAATCCGTTGTCTTATCTACCTTTTTTCTCTTGTTTATCCCTTTCGCTCTATTCTTTTCATGTGTGCGATTCTTCGCATGCGCACGCGTGTACCCGCATGCAATATAATAATGTGCATTTCCTTTACCGCTTCTGTCCCAATCCTTTTATGATAAAGAAAATATGTTCTACAACATCATTATCAATCAACGACTTAGCCTATTTATTCAAAAATAATCAAAAAAAAGAGCAG
>CANPJW010000030.1 GCA_947574505.1 uncultured Bacteroides sp.
GTGCAAATCTTCTATAGAATTAAAGAATTTTCCCCCTGATTTATCGGGTGAGCCAGATGATTTCCACACTATGGAATCATACACTTCGCTTAGACAAGGTGCATCTTTACCAAAATCAAAAGATTGGTAGAATACAATAGGAGCAAATATGTTTTGAGAACTTGTTTCTGCTTCTAATATAATTTTGATCTCTTTATTTTCTGTTTCTTTATTTTGGCTACCATCCATATCGGCCTCTTCTTTGGAGCAAGACAAGACAAAGAAGGTAAGTAGTAAAAAACAGTAGAATATCTTTTTCATGTTTGTTTTTGAGTTGGGTAAATAGCTCTGTTTGTAATGTCGAAAACAAAGCTAGCAAATATATTTGATAATCTCAGCTTTGTATCCTATATTTTATTTTTGACTGATGATTTGATAATCAAAATCGGTAAACAAAGACTTTACAGAGATTCAAGAGGTTCCTGCACATACCTCATATACTCCTCATAGTCTATATACCTTCCACCCATTGACTTTAAGTGTGGGGTTTCAAACTGACAATCAATCAAGGTTCCTCCCAACTTCTGAAATGTTTGTGCCAGATAGATAAGCGCCAGTTTCGATGCATTGGGGACTAGAGAAAACATGCTTTCGCCGAAAAAACACTTTCCCAAAGTGACTCCATAGAGTCCGCCGACCAGACAAGATTCTTCCCATACTTCCACGCTGGTCGCGAAACCTTGCTCATGCAGGCGGATGTAGGCTTTCATGATATCTTTGCCCAACCATGCTCCCGTTTCTTCCATCCGCAGATTGCCGCAGGTTTGAATCACTTCATGGAATGCCTGGTTAAAACTGACTCCATATTGTTCTTTGTTCATAAAAGTACGCATGGAGTGAGAAATGTGAATCTCGTTAGGGAAAATCACAAACCGTTTCAGGGGACACCACCATTGTATCTGTTTTTCACGGAAAGCATACCAAGGGAATATGCCATTGGAATAGGCAAGGAGGAGACGGTCTACGGAGAGGTCGCCGCCCACTGCCAATAGTCCGTCCGGTTCGCCATAGTGAGGGTCGGGAAAAACAAGTTTTTGAGTTAGTTGAAAGACCATATTGTTTTTTATTTATTGGATTCATATAATATCTTCTGTAGGAACTTCTCCGTATCTCTGCCTCTGCGGAGAAGTTGCCGATTCATTTAAAGGTATTACTCTTTGAGTACTTGCAAGCTCAATTGTCCGTTTCCTGCTGTCACTCTTACTTTACCTCCTGTTTTTAATGCTCCGAATAGGATTTCACGCATAAGCAGTGGCTTCAGCTGCGAAGTAATTATCCTGTCCATTTCCCTGGCACCATATTCTTTGGTGAAACCTAGTTTCAGCAGATGCTTATAGGCTTCCGGGCTGAGTTCCATTCCTACATGACGTGCAGACAGTTTGTTTTTCAGTTCGTTGAGTTTTTTGTTCAGGATGAGAGAAGCCATTCCGTAATCCATATCATGGAAGACGACTGTTGCAGACAACCGGTTGATGAATTCAGGTTTGAAAGTTTTTTTAACCTGTTTCAACATTGCCTCTCCGGCAGTAATTTGTCCGCTGAAACCTATAGAAGCTTGGTGCGCGAATTGTGCTCCGGCATTGGAGGTCATGATAAGTATAACATGGCGGCAGTCCGCTTTCCGTCCTTTGTTATCCGTCAGTACGGCATAGTCCATGACTTGCAGCAGGATATTGAATATATCAGGATGCGCTTTTTCTATTTCGTCAAGCAGTAACACACAGTTGGGAGTTTTGCGGATAGCATCTGTCAGCAGTCCGCCGTCTTCATAACCTATATATCCGGCAGGTGAGCCGATGAGTTTGGCCACTGTATGCTTTTCCGTATATTCGCTCATGTCAAAGCGTTGCAGGGCAATACCTAGTTCGGAGGCCAATACTTTGGCTACTTCCGTCTTTCCTACTCCGGTGGGGCCAACGAAGAGAAGGCTGGCCAGTGGTTTGTTTTCGTCCTGTAGCCCGGCTTTGGCCATTTGTACGGCTTCCACCACTTGGCAGACAGCTTCTTCCTGACCGTATATCTTTGCACTGATGCGTTCATGCAAGGTTTCTAATGTGGCATTGTCCTCTTCCTTCATGGCGAGTACATCCACTTTACAGATACGTGCCAGTATATCGGTTATCAATGCTTTGTCCACCGTTTGTGTTTCTGTATCTGTGGGGTGGATTTCACGATAAGCCCCGGCTTCGTCCACCAGGTCGATGGCCTTGTCGGGCAAAAAACGGTCGCTGATATACCGTGCGGCAGCTGTGACGGCATATGCTATCACTCCTTCTTCATAAACTACTCCATGGAACGTTTCGTACCTTTCTTTTAATCCTTCTACTATGTGGATAGTTTCTTCGATTCCGGGTTCCTGTATGTCAATCTGTTGGAAACGCCGTACCAATCCTCTGCTACGTGAAAAATAGCGGTTGAATTCTTCGTAAGTAGTGGAACCGATAAACCGGATCTCTCCTCCTTCCAAATAAGGCTTGAGCATATTAGAGGCATCCATCGAACCGTCTCCCGTCCGTCCGGCGCCTATCAGGTTATGTATTTCATCTATATATACAATGGCGTGTCCTTCTTTCCGTATTCCTTCCATAATGGCTTTCAGCCTTTTCTCGAATTCACCCCGATATTGTGTACCGGCCAATAAGTTGCCTAAATCCAGTTCGTAGATACGACAACCTGTGAGGCGTTCGGGAACATTGCCTGCTTCTATACGTGCAGCCAGTCCGTAGACCAGTGCGGTTTTTCCCACTCCCGGTTCACCCACGTGCAGAGGGTTGTTCTTTTCTTTGCGGCAGAGAACTTGAATGGTGCGTTCCAATTCCACATTCCGGCCTATAAGCGGATTCCGGTCTTGCAGACCTTCATTGAGGCAGGTGACGTAGTTGCGCCAAGGTTCGCTTTTCTCTTGCTCAGAGGAAGTTTCCTCTTGAAACTGATTCATGTGCTCGTAATTTGAAATGAGGGAGCTGAGAAACTCCGGCATATCTTCTCCCACTGTTTCTTTTAGCAGATAGCCGGCCCATGAATCTTCCAGTTGAAGCATTCCTTGTACCAGATGAGGAACATCCATTTCTTCTGCGCTTGAATGGCTGATTGTCATATAGGCATATTGCAGCAGCTCGGAGAGTTGACCTGAAATTTCCAACTCATATTCTATTTCTTGAGGAACTCGTTCCACTTCTTTCGACAGATATTCGGAAATGGACTGGGACAGTTCTTCCGGGGTACAAAAACACTCTGCCAATGCTTTTTGAAAAGGAACTTGTTCCAGCAATGCGCTCAATAAGTGTTCGGGCGTGATAAATTCATGCCGATATTGCATCGCTTGGCTCTGCGCAGAAGCGAAAGCGTAGTTCACCGAATCGGTATTTGGTATATCCATATCTTATTCTTGATTTTTTATTCTTCTTCCGGTGTAACCGTGAGTCGGAGAGGGAAACCCTCTTCACGAGCCATACGGGTGGCTTTTTGTACTTTTGACCGGGCGATATCATACGTATAGATGCCTATTACGGCCGATTCACTTTTGTGTACTTGCATCATCAAAGCTTCTGCTTCCATCGTTGATTTGAAAAAAACGGTAGTTAATATCTTTACAACAAATTCCATTGTAGTAAAGTCGTCATTGAAAATAGTAACTTTGAAGCGTCGCGGCTCGCGAAGGTCTATACGTTCTTTTTCTTTATAAGATGATTGTTGTTGTTCCATATTGGTATTTGTCATACGTACTTATGGCACAAAGGTAGGGAAAGTATTGGAAAGGTAGGGTAGGGAAGAGATGAATTTTGTAGACGGATGGTCTGGAGCTGATGTCTTGAATTCCTTTCATGCCTGTCTGTCATTCTTAAAACATCCATATATATAATAAGATGTCTCAAGGATGACAGACGTGTATGAAAAATAAAATGTGAAAAAATCCAAGGATAAGAGGTGGAAACTTAGACTTTTCTGTGAACAAACTGGCCGTCAATCCAAATGGTGGCATGGTTTCCCCGGAACTTCAGCAGGATATATTCGGGGTCTTCCGGTCCTTTAGGAAAATGATGGATAAACCAGTCTTGCCATAACTCTTTCTTGGTGCCAGTGTCTGATACAACTTCCACTTCTCCGGTCATGGCCACGCTGTTTCCCTCTTTGTAGAAACATATGCCGGCTTTCGGATTAGAGCGGAAATCCTTTGTCTTTGCCGAACTGTTTCCTGTTGCAAACCAGATGGTTGTTAATCCTTCCGTTTTGATTTTACTCAAGGGAACCGGCCGGGGATACCCTTCTTTATTGATGGAAGTTAGTGTGACTACTTCACATTGTTGAAGCAAAGCTTTTGCTTTTTCTTTAAGTGATTCCATTGTTTCTTTTTAGTATTTGATACGGTACAAAAGTAAGAAACGCCAGGATGGCTTCGTTGTAAAAAAACGACTTTTATAGTTTCAGATATGTTAATGTGGTTTCTTCCGTAACCGGTAAGGATAAAAAGGAACCGGGTGTATTGCCTGATAAGGCTTTTATTTCCTTGCTCAAATGGGCTGTGTCATAGTATCCGGCCTCAATGGCAACAGAGAAGAGTTGGTTGGAAGAGGTGGAACGCAGTAAATCCACTGCATTCTTGAATTTGATAATCCGGCTGTATTCCTTAGGGGAATATCCGGTCTGATGTTTGAACTTGCGCTCGAAGTGTCTTTGGCACAAGCATACATTTTCTACTAAAGAACGGATAGGCAGTTGGCCTTTGGAAAGGTTAATGCAATCTACTGCATATGATATCTGTTTTTCTATCTTGTTGTTAGTACATAAGGCTTGGGTGAGAAAAGATTCTATCAGTCTGATTTTGTCCTGTATGTACGGTTGTTCACATAATCTTTCTGCTAGCGAGTCGTTGAAGATACCTCCTGACTCAAAAGTGCTGATTCTTTGATTCCCAAGTTCTTCCAATGGTAATTGCATGAAGCGGAATAAACCGCAAGGCAGAAAACGGATACCAAACATATGGATGCTTTTCGCATAGGTTATTAGGGTGGAGTATCGGCTCATGGGACCTACAAAATAAGAACGGTAGGGTTGCATTATAAGACTTTCTTGTTCCGCTATGTCAGCTACTTCGCCAAGGGTGAAGATAAAATCGGTGCAACCGTCCGGCAATATGTTGATTTTCATCCCATAGTCCGGATTGCCTTTAAATTCCCAGTATTTGTCAATATAGGGGGCTAAAAGCAGGGAAGGCTGGTATTCATTATACATGAAGATTGTTATTTCTTTTTAGCAGCGATAGCTAGTAATACTCCCAGTACCACCCCTAGAATGGCGGCAAATAATACCCGCATGTCCGGAGGAAGCAGGAAAGTGATGGTGTGGGCCGGATACCAGAACAAAGGGATGGTCTTTTTGAATACAAAGCTCCAAAGTACCGCCCAATTCAATCCGGTGAAAATACGTGTCATGGGAATAGGGGTGGAAAGCGCTTTGATAGAGCCGCCACAATTCCCGATATGAGTGTCTGTTATTTTATGTAATGTCATGAATACAGGAGCGAATATAGAGTTCATTGTAACGGAAATAGCCAGTGCAACCAGAAATTTGGCAAGACAGAAATCCCCGTTCATCAATGTGGAGGCATATTCCAGACCCATATATTCCAAGAAAATGGGAGTGCCTTTTGAAAAAATAATCATAGCCATATTGATACCCATACCCAGTACCCCCCAGATTACCATGCGTGGGATAATACCGAAGGTCTTGTTGTGATACACTCCTGTGCTGATGCGAAGCCCAAGCATTTCTCCCAAAGTAGCTAGAATGGCGAACTTCACAAAACTCATGACCATACCATGGATTGCATTGAAAGATTTGTACCATTCATAAATGGTATCGCTAATAAAAAAGGGTAGAAACAATGCTATTACAAACAAAAAGAACAGAATATCACTCTTTTTCATAGATAGAAATGTGTTTTTCATTAATATTTGCGACAAACATACGAAAAAAATCTAAGTTCCTAACCAAACAATAATTTAAATTCGACGGCTCTTTATTTGTTATCTAGCTATAATCTTTTATCTTTGTTTCCCGTCATGGAATAAAATAAAAAGGTTATTATGAAAACAAAAGGATGGATTTTAACTGTAATTTGTAGTATGTTGTTATTGGTGGCGGGTATCACTTTTGCATCAATGGTGCTTGTCGGGCAACCGGCTTTGGCAAACGAATCATTGTGGTGGTGGATCTTGATAAATCTTGGTGTGATGGTTTTATTATTCGGGTATGGCGTGAAACGGGGAATCCAGATATTGCGTATCTTCAGCATACCGAAAAGCAAACTGACACGGGAACCAGGTGTCGTGGTTTGTGATTATAATATCAGCCTGAAAAAGTATGCTTTGTATAAATTGTGGGACATCCGTCATTTCAGTTTTTCTTTGTTGTTCATCATTTATATTTGTATTGCACTGTGTACAGGGCACTATATTGTTCCCGAAGAGCAAAGCCTGTTCAGTCCGCTGCTGATTTGGTTCTTGTGTCTTATTTATATCTTGATTATGCTGCCTGTCAGACTAAATAAGATTTATAAGCGGAGTATTGCGGGGCAGACTTGGGTAGAAATAACTCCGGAAGGGCTGACATATGATAAGGCGGAACTGAAACAGACATTCCCTTGGGAGGAGATAGCAGGTATAGCTCTTTATAAGACCTATTGCTTTCTGTATGATAAAAGAGGCGGTGAATTTTTGATTGTAACTTCGGATGAAAAGGTGAAAGAATCCCTTCTTTACTATTTAAATACGAAAAAATAATGAATTAAAGCTAAGTGTTTTTTATAATAAGGTTGTTCATATTATTATAATGTGTATTTTTGTAACAAAGTAATAATGAAAAACCTCTTAAGTATGAAAACACCTGTTCTCGCGCTATTCATTTCTTTAGTGGCATTTGGAGCCTGTGTGTCCAATAAACAAACCCAGCCGTCAACCGATTATACCCAATTGGTGAATCCGTTTATCGGAACCGATTTTACCGGCAATACTTATCCGGGAGCGCAAGCGCCTTTCGGAATGGTACAACTTAGTCCGGATAACGGTTTGCCCGGATGGGACCGTATTTCCGGTTATTTTTATCCGGACAGTACGATTGCCGGATTCAGTCATACCCATTTGTCGGGAACGGGAGCCGGAGACTTGTATGATATCTCTTTCATGCCTGTAACTTTGCCTTATCAGGAAGCGGAAGCTCCTTTAGGCATCTATTCCAAATTCTCTCATGCGGATGAAGAGGCTTCAGCTGGTTATTATCGCGTGTTGCTGAAAGATTATGATATCAATGTGGAGTTAACTGCTACAGAGCGTTGCGGTATACAGCGTTATACGTTTCCTGAAGGAGAGTCGGCTGTCTTTCTGAATCTGAAGAAAGCGATGAATTGGGACTTTACCAATGATTCTTATATTGAGATAATTGACTCATGCACCATTCAGGGATATCGTTTTTCCGAAGGATGGGCAAGAGGCCAGCATGTGTATTTCCGCACTCGTTTCTCCAAACCGTTTGCCTCGGTAGAGATGGATACTACTGCCATTGCTTTGAAAGGTAAACGTGTAGGTACGGCTTATATCGCCCGTTTTAATTTTGATACGGAAAAAGGAGAGCAGATTGTTCTGAGTACTGCTCTTTCGGGAGTAAGCATGGAAGGTGCTGCTAAAAACATGGCGGCTGAAGCACCTCACAATGATTTCGATAAATATTTGGCTGAAACTAAAGATAATTGGAACCGTCAGTTGGGAAAAATAGAGGTAACAGGTGATAACAAGGACGATAAGGTTAATTTTTATACAGCATTGTATCATACAATGATTGCCCCGACTATTTATAGTGATGTGGACGGGGCTTATTATGGTCCCGATAAGAAAATTCATCAGACGGATGGTTGGGTGAATTATGGAACTTTTTCATTGTGGGATACTTATCGTGCCGCACATCCGTTATTTACTTATACGGAACCTCAGCGTGTCAATGATATGGTGAAATCATTCATTGCTTTTTATGAACAGAACGGACGTTTGCCGGTATGGAATTTTTGGGGAAGTGAAACGGATATGATGATTGGCTACCACGCTGTACCTGTTATTGTCGATGCTTATTTGAAAGGTATTGGTGATTTTGATGCAGAGAAGGCATTGGAGGCTTGTGTGGCTACTGCTAACTTGGATGATTATCGCGGCATTGGTCTGTATAAAAAATTAGGATATATACCTTATAATATAAAGGATGAATATAATGCGGAAAATTGGTCGCTTTCCAAAACATTAGAATATGCTTTTGATGATTATTGCATAGCCGAAATGGCCCGGAAGATGGGGAGGACTCAATTAGCGGACGAATTCTACAAGCGTTCTCAGAATTATCGCAATGTGTTCAATCCGGCGTCAAGCTTCATGCAGCCGATAGATGATAAAGGAGTATTCCAACCTAATTTCAGCCCGGATGACTACACTGCCCACATTTGTGAAAGTAACGGTTGGCAGTACTTTTGGTCTGTACAGCAGGATATTAAGGGGCTAATTGCCTTGACTGGTGGTAAGGATCGTTTTACGGAAAAGTTGGATAGTATGTTTACTTATATCCCGGCTGGTAATGCAGATTTGCCTCTTTTCAGTACAGGTATGATTGGCCAGTATGCTCATGGTAATGAGCCTAGCCATCATGTGATTTATTTGTATAATAAGGTACGTCAGCCTTGGAAAACTCAGAAGTATGCGGCGCAGGTCATGCATGACCTTTATTTCAATGCACCTGCCGGACTGTGTGGAAATGAGGATTGTGGACAGATGTCTGCCTGGTATGTATTCAGTGCTATGGGATTTTATCCTGTCAATCCGGTAAGTGGTGAATATGAGATTGGTACGCCGTTGTTCCCCGAGATACAGATGCATCTGGATAATGGAAAAACGTTCACAGTACTGGCCCCTGGAGTAAGTCGTGAAAATATCTATATCCAGTCGGTGAAAGTAAATGGGCAACCATACGATAAGAGCTATATCACACACCGGCAAATAATGGATGGTGCTACTGTAGAATTTGAAATGGGTCCGGAACCGGGAAATATTTGGTATAGATAGATAATAATTGGTTCAACTTATTAAGAATTGTAATTGTACAGGAGGTGAGTTAAAAGTAATATTTGTTATCGTTTTGCTGTAGAGGCGGTTTGAATCTGCCTGAAAATTGTATGATGAGCGGAAGCTTTTTGCCTCTACAGTGGATGATTGGATCGTTATTTGGAACATTGGCTCTCTCCTTCATACAAAGGTGAATTATATAATATGAACGAGGAACTTGATGACACCTATAAGGCCGTCTTTCGTCAATGCTATCCTAAGCTGTTGTTCTATGCGACACGGCTGGTCGGTACCGAAGAAGCCGAAGATGTAGTGCAGGATGTTTTTGTGGAGTTGTGGAGGCGGAGAGATTCAGTCGTCATAGGAGAGCAGATTTTAGCTTTCCTTTATCGTTCTGTATATACCAAGGCTATAAATTTATTGAAGCATCAGGTTATAGAGAATAACTACAGTGCGGCAATGATAGAAATCTATGAACGAAAATTGCAATATTACCAGCCGGATCATGCCGAAGTCATTAAAAAGATAGAGAATCAGGAATTGCGTCAGGAAATTTTTGGAGCGATTAATGAATTGCCGGATAAATGTAAGGAGGTGTTTAAACTGAGCTATCTTCATGATATGAAAAACAAGGAAATCGCTGATACTCTTGGCATTTCTTTACGTACCGTAGAGGCACATATGTATAAGGCCTTGAAATTTTTGCGCGAACGTCTCAGCCATTTATTATTGTCATTGATTATATTTTCAGCAAAACTGCTAAGTGTTTTTACAAGTTGAATTGTTTACTATATGAATAGGGAAAAAGATGAGTAAACTTAACGAAGATATTATTATCAGGTATTTGGAAAACCGATGCTCGGAGGAGGATTTTGTTCTTATCAATGAATGGATGAAAGAATCTGATGAGAATGCCGGAGAGCTGTTCCGTATGGAGGAGATTTATCAGTTAGGTAAATTCCCCTTTGAGGAGGAAAATCTGGTAGTGAGGGCAGAGCGCAGGTTGGGTAGAAGATTGAAACGGGAAAATCAGAAGAAACAAGAGGTGTTCAAGCTTAGAAGTGTGTTGCGTTATGCAGCTGCTATAGTGGGTGTGATGGTGCTGGCTGCGGGATTGGCCTATTGGTTCCGGAATAAAGCGGAGGAATTGGTGGTAGCATCGGCTGCTCATGGACAAGTGCGTGAGATGTTGTTGCCTGACGGGACAAAAGTATGGTTGAACCAGTCGTCTGTTTTAAAATATCCGCGTGCTTTTGAAGGAAAGGAACGTCATGTATATCTGGATGGAGAAGCTTATTTTGAAGTAGCACGTAATCATGAGAAACCTTTCATGGTAAAAAGCCCGGCAATGGATGTCAGGGTCTTGGGAACCTCTTTCAATATAAAATGTCGTCCGGATAACAGTTTTGCGGAAACAACCTTGATAGAGGGTGAAGTTGAGGTAAAAGATAAATCGGACAAAGGAAGAATTACTTTGTTGCCGGGACAAAAAGCCGTTTTAAACAGGGTAACAGGGCGGATGCAAGTAAAACAGGTCGATCCCAAGATGGAGATAGTCTGGCATAATGACTTGATTCCATTTGAAAAGTCATCTATTTTCCAGATTGCGGCAGCATTGGAACGGTTCTATGGAGTGAAGATAATCCTTTCACCGGATGTAGACAGTACTAATACTTATTCAGGTGTACTGAAAAAGAAAGATAATATAGAGTCTGTGCTGAATTCTTTGCGTAACTCTATTCCTTTCAATTATAAGAAAGTAGATGATAACAATATATTTATCTCATCGGAAACAAAATAATTTTTAAATAAAGATCTATGAAAATCAACATGCTCTTAAGCGGCTGTCTTCTAGGGTTATTGTGTTTCACTGCATGTGATTCTGAGGGCAATGAAATGAATGATTACACCCATTATGTCAATCCTTTTATTGGTACAGGAGGCCATGGGCATACTCATCCGGGTGCTATGGTTCCTCATGGCATGATACAGCCGGGGCCGGATACTCGTATTGACGGTTGGGATTCCTGTTCCGGATATTATTATGAAGATACTACGATCAATGGTTTTGCCCATACACGTCTTAGTGGTACAGGGTGTGCGGATTTCGGAGATTTCCTGTTGATGCCGACTGTAGGTGTGCAGCGTACTGATTTCTTGGGAACAGAAAGCCAGAAGCGTCCTTTCGCATCGGCTTTTTCTCATGAAAAGGAATATGCCGAACCGGGATATTATTCTGTTTTTCTGGATACATACGGGGTAAAAGCCGAACTGACTTCGACAGAGCGTGCGGCAATGCATCGGTATACTTTTCCGGAAAGTAAGGAGTCTGGATTTATCTTGGATATGGACTATAATATTCAGCAACAAATCAATCAGGTAATGGAAGTGGAGGCAGTGAATGATACTGTGTTGCGGGGGCGCAAACGCAGTGCCTATTGGGCATACCGACAGGATCTTTATTTTTATGCCGTATTTTCCAAACCCTTTACGTATACCTTGTACACGGATACTGTTCAGGAAAATGACAAACAGATTCCTGTATGTAAAATGCTTTTGCATTTTGAAACGGCGAAAGATGAACAAGTGCTGGCTAAGTTCTCTATCTCTTCTGTTGATGCGGAAGGTGCTTATAAGAACCTCCAGGCTGAGATGCCCGGTTGGAATTTTGATGGAGTGCGTGCCGATGCTAAGAAGAAATGGAATGAATGCTTGTCAAAGATTGCAGTCAAAACCAATGATGAAGACCAGCGTGCCATTTTCTATACGGCTATGTATCATGCTTTCCTAAGTCCCAATCTGTTTACAGATGTAGACGGGCGTTACTTGGGAATGGATTTGAAAGTGCATACCACCGACATGAAACATCCGGTTTATACCATTTTCTCTTTGTGGGATACTTTCCGTGCGTTACATCCGTTACTGACTATTGTCGATCCTCAGTTGAATACGGAGTTTATCCGTTCATTAATAAAGAAGCATCAGGAAGGTGGTATCTTTCCGAAATGGGACTGTGTGTCCAATTATACCGGAACTATGGTGGGATATCATGCGGCTTCGTTGGTAACCGATTCTTATGTGAAGGGATACCGCGATTTTGATGTGCAGGAAGCTTACAAGGCATGTCTGCGTGCAGCGGAATATGACACTACCGGTATTGTAGCTCCCGATTGGCTGATTCCATATGTTATGCCCAAAGCACGTTATTATAAGAATACTCTTGGCTATATTCCATGTGACCGTGAGAATGAATCGGTAGCGAAAGCATTGGAGTATGCGTATGATGACTGGTGTATCTCCGTGCTGGCAGACAGCTTGGGAGATACTGAAACCAAGGAGAAGTATGCCCGTTTTGCAGATGCTTACGAATTTTATTTTGATCCTGCCACCCGTTTCATGCGTGGATTGGATAGTAAAGGTGAATGGCGTACTCCGTTCAATCCCCGTTCTTCCAATCACCGTAATGATGATTATTGCGAGGGTACTGCATGGCAATGGACTTGGTTTGTTCCGCATGATATCCCGGGACTGGTGAATTTGATGGGTGGGGAGGATGCTTTCGTAGGAAAGCTGGACTCCTTGTTTACGGTTTCTTCCCAGTTGGAAGGGGAGGCTACCTCTGCTGATATCACAGGACTGATAGGCCAGTATGCGCATGGTAATGAGCCTAGTCATCACATTACTCATATGTATAACTATGTAAACCGTCCATGGCGTACTCAGGAATTGGTTGACAGTGTGCTGTATAACCAGTATTTCAATGCTCCTGACGGCTTGTCGGGTAATGAAGATTGCGGTCAGATGTCTGCCTGGTATATTTTGAATTCCATGGGCTTCTATCAGGTATGTCCCGGTAAGCCGGTTTATTCTATCGGACGTCCGTTGTTTGAGGAGGTGACGATTAATTTGCCCGACCGCAAGACTTTCGTTATCCGTACCCACAATAATTCGAAGACCAATAAGTATATTGAGTCGGTTTTGTTGAACGGAAAACCGCTGGATGTTCCTTTCTTTACCCATGATGATCTGGTACGTGGAGGAACGATGGAGATTACCATGAGTCCCGTACCGACGGAATGGGGAAAACAGGTGAAGAATTAAAAGTATAACTTAACCCAAATAGCAATATCATGAAAAAACTATTTCTATCAGTTGTAGCGCTGTGTGTCACGCTGTTTGTACAGGCAAAGGATTATGCAGACTATGTGAGTCCGTTGGTAGGTACACAGTCTTCCTTTGAACTCTCTACAGGAAATACTTATCCTGCCATATCCCGCCCGTGGGGTATGAATTTCTGGACTCCCCAGACAGGAAAGATGGGGGACGGATGGCAGTATGTTTATACGGCTAATAAAATCCGTGGTTTCAAACAAACCCATCAGCCCAGTCCGTGGATTAATGACTATGGTCAATTTTCCATCATGCCCGTAACAGGAAAACCGGAATTTGAAGAGGACAAGCGTGCAAGCTGGTTCTCTCATAAAGCTGAAATTGCAAAACCTTATTATTATAAGGTTTATTTGGCAGAACATGATGTCGTAACCGAAATGGTTCCTACGGAGCGTGCCGTAATGTTCCGTTTCACTTTTCCTGAGAATGATTCATATGTAGTGGTGGATGCTTTTGATCGTGGTTCGTCTGTCAAGGTGATTCCCGGAGAAAACAAAATCGTGGGCTATACTACCCGTAACAGTGGTGGTGTTCCTGCCAACTTCAAGAATTATTTCGTTATTGAGTTTGATAAGCCGTTTACTTATGAGGCTACGTTCTCTAATGATGTACAGCCTGAAAAACCGGATGGCAGTGTTCCTGTAACCTTGAAAGAAGGTAAACTGGAGCAGACTGATTTCCATACCGGAGCCGTTATCGGTTTCAAGACAAAGAAAGGTGAAGTAGTTCATGCCCGTGTGGCCTCTTCATTCATCAGTCCTGAACAAGCAATTCGGAACCTGAAGGAATTGGGTGGTGACAGTTTTGAAGTATTGGTACAGAAAGGTAAAGAGGCTTGGAATGAGGCCTTAGGTAAAGTAGAGGTGGAAGGTGGAACATTGGATCAATACCGCACTTTCTATTCCTGCTTGTACCGTTCCTTGTTGTTTCCGCGTAAATTCTATGAACTGGATGCCAACGGACAACCTGTTCATTACAGTCCTTACAATGGCGAAACGCTGCCGGGATATATGTATACGGATACAGGTTTCTGGGATACATTCCGTTGCTTGTTCCCTTTCTTGAACCTGATGTATCCTTCGGTAAATAAGGAGATACAGGAAGGTTTGGTTAATACTTATAAGGAAAGCGGTTTCTTCCCCGAATGGGCCAGCCCCGGTCATCGTGGTTGCATGGTCGGCAATAATTCAGCTTCTATCTTGGTCGATGCTTATCTGAAAGGAGTACGTGTGGAAGATGTGGAAACATTATACAAAGGACTGATTCATGGAACGGAAGCCGTACATCCTGAAGTTTCTTCTACCGGACGTCTGGGATATGAATATTATAACAAGCTGGGCTATGTGCCTTGTGATGTGAAGATTCATGAGAATGCAGCCCGTACATTGGAATATGCATACGATGACTGGTGTATTTATCAGCTGGCGAAAGAGTTGAAGCGTCCGAAGAAGGAAATCGCACTTTTTGCCAAACGTGCCATGAACTATAAGAACCTGTTTGATTCGGAAAGTAAATTGATGCGTGGCAAGCAGAAGGACGGCAAGTTCGCTCCTGAATTCTCGCCGTTGAAATGGGGAGGTGACTTTACGGAAGGAAACAGCTGGCATTATTCCTGGTCTGTATTCCATGACCCTCAGGGATTGATTGATTTGATGGGAGGTAAGGAAATGTTCGTTACCATGCTTGATTCTGTCTTTTCGGTTCCCCCCATCTTTGATGATAGCTATTACGGACAGGTAATTCATGAGATTCGTGAAATGACAGTCATGAACATGGGTAACTATGCACATGGAAACCAGCCCATCCAGCACATGATTTATCTGTATGACTATGCAGGCCAGCCTTGGAAAGCGCAATATTGGTTGCGTGAGGTGATGAACCGTATGTATACAGCCGGTCCGGACGGATATTGCGGTGATGAAGACAATGGTCAGACTTCGGCATGGTATGTATTCTCCGCATTAGGGTTCTATCCGGTATGTCCCGGTACGGATGAGTATATTCTGGGTGCTCCGTTGTTCAAGAAGGCGACACTTCATTTTGAAAACGGAAAGAACTTGGTAATAACCGCATCGGATAACAGCGATACCAACCGATATGTAGATGAAATGCGTGTAAACGGTACTGTTTATACCAAGAATTATTTGAAGCATAACGAATTGTTACAAGGCGGTACTATTGACTTCAAGATGACCGACCGTCCGAATATGCAGCGTGGAACACAAGAAAGTGATTTGCCTTATTCATTTTCAAAAGACGAAAAAGTAAAATAAAAGTTTCACCATGCACTTCTCTCTTATAAAGAGAGGTTGGAGGGGGATGTTCTCTTTTGGCAGCATTGCAAGAGTACATCCCCTTTTTCTTTTTAAGTATTTCTTCTATACGTCAAAGTCCGATGATATTACTACTTTTGCCTTTCCTCTGCTTTTTTCTGGAAAATTTAGAAAAAAGAACAAGATTGAGTAAGTGTTTTCTTTTAGCTGCCTGTTTTTATTCTCGAAAGGGGAATGAGAACCCCTTCACTGGAGAAAAACAAGTCAGTGTTAACGAATTTATAAATTATGAAAGGCAATCAATTAATGAGAAAGCCCAAATTACTCAGGGCGCTTTTGATTCTTTTGTTTGTGGCTGCACCCATACAATGGACCCGCGCGCAAATCGTTCTTTCAACTCCCAAGACAACGCTTGGAGCAGTGATCAAGAACATTAAATCACAGTCTAACTATCAGTTTTTCTATGATGACAAGCTGGCTGAAATGCCGGTGAATGCCATTGATGTGAAGAACGGTTCATTACAGTCTGTACTTGATGCGGCTTTGCAAGGCAAAGGAATTACGTATAAGATAGAGGATAACATTGTCTATCTTTCAGCATCCGGAGAGCCTCAGACACCTCAACAGACAGGACAGGAACATACAGTGACCGGAACAGTGGTTGATGCGACAGGCGAAGCCTTGATTGGTGTAAACGTACAAGTGAAAGGAAATCCCACAGCCGGTACGATTACAGACTTTGAAGGTAACTATTCTTTGTCCGTTCCCGGAAATGGTGAGATTGTGTTCTCATACATTGGTTACCGTTCGGAAACATTGAAGCCCGATGGCAAGAATGTACTGAATGTAACCATGCAGGAAGATACACAGCAGATTGGCGAAGTGGTGGTAACCGCTTTGGGGATCAAACGTGAGAAGAAAATGTTGGGTTATGCGGTTCAGGAACTGAAGAGCGATGAACTGAACAAGACAGGTGACCCCTCGGTAACCAGTGCCTTGCAGGGCAAGGTGGCAGGCCTTCAGATGAATACCTCGGCTACCGGTCTGGGCGGCTCTACGAAGATTACCATCCGTGGAAACTCTTCTCTGACAGACAATAACCAGCCGTTGTGGATTGTGGATGGCGTTCCTTTCAGCGACACTAGCACTTCAAGCGCATCCCGCTATGATGGTGTAGACCGTGGTAGCGCTTCCATGGACATTAATCCGGATGATATCGAGAGTATTTCTGTTTTGAAGGGTCCGAATGCGGCTGCTCTTTACGGTTCACGTGCAGGTAATGGCGTTATCTTGATTACGACAAAGAAAGGTAGTAAGAAGGATGGCTTCGGAATCCGTTATAGTGGTAATTTTACTTGGACAGCTATCGGCGAGACATTGGATATGCAACGCCGTTACGGACAAGGACATATTGATACAAAAGATGCCAAGACTGCGGTGTATGACAAAACGGATAGCGGAAGCTGGGGTCCGGTATTGGATGGAAGCATGAAAGAGGCTTGGAACGGAGAAACTTACGCTTACTCTAACTATGGGGATAAGTTGAAAGATTATTTTGATACCGGTTTCTCGCATACGCATAACGTATCTATCAGCAACGGTACAGAGAAATCACATTTTCGTACTTCTTTCGGATACTCCGACAATGACGGTGTATTCCCCACTGAAAGTTTGAGCCGTGTGAATGCCGATCTGAATGCAGGAACGGAATTGAACAAATGGGTGTCTATGGACGGAAAAATTTCTCTTTCACGTACAAAAGCCGATAACCGTCCACTGTATGGAGATTACGGTGCTATTTCCCAGTTGATGAGAATCCCTAACAACGTCCGTCTGGATGACTTGAAACAATATTCTGATGAAACTCATGCGCATGTGAATTGGACAGGGCCTACTGCCAGTATCCGTAATCCTTATTATGTATTGCATCAGCGTCAGAATTCGGATGAACGTTGGCGTGCTTTCGGATATTATAGCATGAAAATCAATTTCACTGATTGGCTGCATCTATCTGCCAAATACGCTTTTGACTACTACCGCACCAGAGTGCAAAGCACCAATGCGGGGGATGGTATCAATGGAGAAGCCAATACTTCCATGATTACGAATGATTCAATGGACCGTAGTGAAGAAAACTTCTTCGAGTCAAATGCTGAAGTCATTTTGATGGGTGACCGTCAGTTGACTGATAACTTCCGTCTGGGCTTCAATGTCGGTGGTAACTTTATGTACCAGCGTTCGGAAACTTTGGGCGTGGGCGTAGGTAATATGGTGGACAAAGGTAACTGGATGCTGAATGCGGCCAATTTGTTGAGAACCGGTAGTGAGGATGGCTACAAGCGTGCCATGAACTCGGTGTTCGGCTCTGTACAGATGGCGTGGAAGGAATATCTGTCTTTGGATTTGACAGCCCGTAACGACTGGTCATCCACTCTTCCGTCAGGTAACAATTCTTTCTTCTATCCGTCTGCCAACCTCAGTTTCGTAGTGTCGGACTTCTTGCGCTCTATCGACAAACCGTTGCCAAGCTGGGTGACATTTGCCAAGGCACGTCTGTCTGCCGCACAGGTAGGTAAGGATACAAGTCCTTATCAGTTATACAACACCTACTCTTTCAAATTCGATAATGGTGTATTGACCCCGACCAAAGACAATGTGAAGATGAACGACCAGTTGAAGCCTGAAATCGCGACTTCTTACGAAGCGGGTCTGGATATGAAGTTCTTGAACAATCGCCTGGGATTTGATTTTACTTATTATTACAGCAAGACAAAGAACCAGATTATGAAAGTACCCGCAGCAGCTCCCTGGAGTGGAGGACAATGGGTAAATGCAGGTATGGTAACCAATCAAGGCGTGGAACTGATGTTGTATTCCACTCTGGTAGAAACAAAGGATTTCGCTTTTGACTTGAATGTGAATATGGCTCACAACGTATCGAAGGTGAAAGAACTGGCTCCGGAAGAAAATGTGAACTATATGTTCTTTAACGGTGACGGAAACTTCCCTGTAAAAGTAGGTACACGCGCCGGACACAAATTAGGCGAGATTTATGCTACATCGCTTTATAAGCGCAATGAAAACGGTGATATTATCGTAAATGAAAATGGGTTGCCCATGACTGTGACCAATGAGTCCGAATATGTGAACAAACCTATCGGTAATATCCAGCCAAAGCTGACCATGTCTGTATCTCCTACCTTTACTTATAAGGGGATTACACTGTCCGCACTGTTTGATATGAAATTCGGTGGTGATATCTTCTCTTATTCCGAGATGCTGGCTACCGGAAACGGTTTGGCTAAACGTACCTTGAACCGTGGTGAGGAAAACAACTATATGATGGTATTCCCCGGTGTGACAGAGTCAGGCGAGGTGAATACAAAACAGGTGTCCGCTTCAGAATACTATGGTGCATTGCAGGCTGAGGATTTCATCTACGATGCTTCTTTCATTAAGCTGAAAGAATTGTCAATCGGCTATTCATTCCCCTCATCTATGCTGAAGAAGACTCCTGTCAACTCGCTGAATGTTTCATTTGTAGCACGTAACTTGTGCTATCTGATGAAGCACACACCGGGTACAAGCCCCGAAGGTGGCTATGACACTACGATGTTCTCACAAGCCATTGACTATGCATCGTTGCCGTTTACACGTACTTTCGGTATTTCTATCAACTTAGGTTTCTAATTAATTAAAAGGAAAAACTGATTATGAAAATCAAATTATATAAATCCGTAGCCTTATGTTCGTTGCTGGCTTTGGCCGGATGCCATGATTTTGAGGAATTGAATACAAATCCTTACGCACCGATTTACGACCCGACTGTGGAGAATGTATCGGCCGACGGTATAGATATTGATTATACTTTGACGGAACATGCCATGGCAAGTTTGAAAGGGATGGAAGGTGCTATCGGAAGTATTTTTGCCAATTTCACCTACGAAGGTCCTTACAATGATTATCAGACAACAACCAATCTGACTCATGATATCTATGCCGGTTATTGGGGAAACAATGTCAGCGGCTTTGTGAATCAGGCGCCTACCTATTCTTATACGGATGGATGGTCGGCCAGCCGCTGGAAGCATTTCTATGATGACCGCAGCACTTCGGAATACAGCCAGTTGGTCAAGACATTCTATTTCTGCAATAAGGATTATTACCATACGGCATTCTATATCACCCGTATTTATTATGCTTTCTTGTTGTCCATGCAGACGGACACTTACGGAGATATTCCTGTAGCCTACTATGTGAAGGGAGCCATGCCACCGGAAGAAAATGTGACCTATACACCTCAAAAGGAAGTTTATAATATCCTTTTCCAGCTGTTGGATCAGGCAATAACAGAGTTGCATCAGGAAAATCTTCCTGCTGTCAGTCAGTATGATTTAGGTGACAATGACAAATGTTATGGGGGTGATGTGGACAAATGGCGTCGTTTTGCCAATACACTGCGTTTGCGCCTTGCTTTGCGTGTATCCAATGTAGACCCGGCTTTGGCCCAGACTCAGGCAAAGGCGGCTTTGACAGACCCTGCCGGTTTGATGCAAAGTCAGGATGACAATATGAAGCAGACTCCGAAACGTCAGTATATCGCCGGCGGTAATGAAAATATCTACGCGTTGTTGTTCAGTTGGACCGGCAATGCTGTATTGTCGAAAGAAATGGAACGGGCTTATAAGAATCAGGCTTTGAAAGAAGGTGCGGCAGCCGATGCCGTTACTTTCAATGAGAATTCTGAGAACTGTTATCTCGACCCTCGTTGTGAAGTTTTATGGTTCCGTCCTACTCCGTTTGATTCGTTGACTACCAGTCCGCTTCCTACAGAGAATCTGAAGAGAGATTTCAACGGAGTGATGAATGGAGAAACCAATGTAGGCGGTTCTTATCTGAACAGATATTCTGCCAACCGCTGTATTCTGTCATCTGATGCCATGAACAAGGATTATTGGTGGAATCTGGCTCGTGAAATTGTCTGGATGGGTTATGCTGAAAGCTTGTTCCTGAAAGCGGAAGCGGCATTGCGCTGGCCGTCATTGGTGGATGAAACAGCCGAAGCCCTTTATTTGAAAGGTATCAAGGCATCTATGGATTATTATGAAATTGATGCGGACAAGGCCAATGAATACATCAGTCATCTGGATGGCGTAAAAGCATTTACCGGTGGTAGCAAGGAAGAACAGTTGGAACAGATTATTACTCAGAAGTGGATTGCCGTTTTCCCGAATGGAAATGAGGGATGGGCGGAAGTGCGCCGTACCGACTATCCGCGTTATCTGCTGGCTCCGGTCAATGGAAACAATTCCAATGGAGAAGTGGCGTCCGGCAAGCTTATCAAACGCATCAACTATCCTAACAGCGAGTCCCGTAACCCCAATAAACCGGGCAATGTGAACCAGGGTAGCCGTGTATGGTGGGATGTGGCCGATACGATGAATGATAGAGGTCAGTGGCATACTCCGAATAATTTTCGCTAGAAATTGCTATCTTTGTATCCTAGGGAACATAAAAAGAAACAAAATGAAGCAAATTCTATTTTTATTGGCAGCCGTCCTGTTATTGGGCGGCTGTGCGGAAGAGAAGAAGACCGACGTTCGTTGGGCTACTTTCAATATCCGTTACGACAATCCGCAGGACAGTTTGAACAATTGGCAATATCGGAAAGACCGTGTGTGCCAGTTTATTAAGGACCATGAGCTGGATATTGTCGGTATGCAGGAAGTCTTGCATAGCCAGTTTCAGGATCTTCGCGCAGGCTTGCCCGAATACGATGGTATCGGTGTGGGACGTGATGACGGGAAGACAGCAGGTGAATATGCGCCGCTTTTCTATCGTAAGGACAAATATGAGGTGTTGGACTCCAATACTTTCTGGTTGGCCGAAAATCCCGATAGCGTAGGAATGATGGGATGGGATGCGGTTTGTGTCCGTATCGCCACTTGGGCAAAATTTAAGGACAAGGCTACCGGAAAGATATTCATGGCTGTCAATACTCATTTTGACCATGTGGGTGAAGAGGCCCGCCGTCAAAGCGCATTGCTCATTATCCGTAAGATAAAAGAGATCGTAGGCGAACGTCCCGCAGTGGTTACGGGCGACTTTAATGTGACCGATGCGAGCGATGCATACGAAACAATCACCACCAACGAGTTTGTGATGAAGGATGCTTATAAGACGGCTGCCCGTGTGACCGGCGTTGATTATACTTTTCATGATTTTGCCCGTA
This sequence comes from uncultured Bacteroides sp., assembly GCA_947574505.1. Lineage (GTDB taxonomy): Bacteria > Bacteroidota > Bacteroidia > Bacteroidales > Bacteroidaceae > Phocaeicola. The sequence goes on from CANPJW010000030.1 coordinate 21,813, forward strand.
TCCCGGCCGAGGATTGTGAAAAGATTGATTTCATCTTTGTCACTCCGCAAGTTCTGGTGAAGAGTTGTGAAATACCGGCTGAAGTACCGGAAGCTTTACTTTCCGACCATAATCCTCAGTTGGCTGACTTGGAATTCTGATTTTTTAAATAGGTGAACTTACGCCGGTAGAGTCTTTAAAAGGGCTTTATCGGCGTTTGTTATTTTATTCTGTTGATACTTCTCATTATATGTAATCTTCTCCCATTTAAAATAATTTTCCTCCTTCGATAAGTGTGATACCTTACTTAATTGTTCTATATTTGTATCATTAATCCAATTTAATAGTATGAAGACATACAGTTACTATGTATTATTTTTGTTAGTTGTGTTTTGCGGATGTTCCCGTCCCACGGAATTAACATCGCCGGATGGCAATATAAAATTAGTATTCAACCTGAATGAGGCAGGAGCGATGACCTATGGAGTTTCTGTAGGAGGAAAACCGTTCATCACTCCTTCTGTTATGGGCTTTGAAGGCCGTGACGGGCTCAATCTCTCCAAAGATTTTCAGATAGAAAATACTGAGTTTACCACAAAGGATGAAACCTGGACCCAGCCTTGGGGGGAGAATAAATCTATCCGGAACCATTATAACGAGATGGCTGTGCGCTTGAAAGATCCGGCGAATACACGGCTGACCCTCCGTTTCCGTGTGTTCGACGACGGTCTGGGCTTTCGTTATGAATATCAAGTACCCCAAGTGGACAGTGTGTTCGTGATGGACGAGCTCACTTCATTCAATCTGGCGCAGGATGGCAAGTCATGGTCTATTCCCGCCAGTTTTGAAACCTACGAGTTGCTGTATCGTACCCTGCCCGTCAGCAAGGTGGATAATGCCAATACCCCGATGACTTTCAAAACAGATAACGGGGTATATGCCAGTATTCACGAAGCGGCTTTGACCGATTTCCCCGAAATGACTTTGAAGCATACCGAAGGTTGTCACTTCAAATCGGAACTGGCCTCCTGGCCCGATGGGGTAAAAGCCCGTTTTGCCGGAGGAACTTTCGTTACTCCGTGGCGCAGTATCCAGATAGCTCCCAAAGCGGTAGGTCTGATAAACTCCGGCCTGATACTGAATCTGAATGAACCTTGTGCGCTGGAGGGTGATTTGAGCTGGATACGTCCTATGAAATACGTAGGTATCTGGTGGGGAATGCATCTGGGGGTTGAAACGTGGACGATGGATGAACGCCACGGCGCTACCACCGCTAATGCCAAACGATATATAGATTTTGCTGCTGCCAATAACATAGAAGCGGTGATGTTCGAGGGCTGGAATGAAGGCTGGGAAAGTTGGGGCGGTATGCAGACTTTTGACTATACCAAGCCTTATGCCGATTTCGATATGGCAGAGGTGGCACGTTATGCCAAGGAGAAAGGGATTGAAATAATCGGTCACCACGAAACGGGTGGCAATATCTTTAATTACGAACGCCAGCTGGACAATGCTTACAAATGGTATGCAGACCTGGGAGTGCACAGCGTGAAGACCGGTTATGCCGGAGGACTGCCGGGCGGTCACAGCCATCATGGACAGTTCAATGTACGCCATTACCGCAAGGTGGTGCAGACTGCCGCCGGTTATCATACAACCGTTAATGCCCACGAACCTATCAAAGATACAGGAATTCGTCGTACTTACCCCAATATGATGACGCGCGAAGGCGCCCGCGGCATGGAGTGGAACGGATGGAGTGAAGGTAATCCCCCCGAGCATCACGAGTTATTGCCGTTTACCCGCTTGCTGGGCGGTCCGATGGATTATACACCGGGTACTTTTGATATTCTTTATGAAAAGACACGCAATTCCCCACGCCGCAAGAAGTGGAATGACTTGGATAAAGGAAACAGCCGTGTGAATACCACCTTGGCAAAGCAGATAGCCAATTGGGTTGTCATTTATTCTCCGTTGCAGATGGCCTCGGATATGATTGAGAACTATGAAGGGCATCCTGCCTTCCAGTTCTTCCGGGATTTTGATGCGGACTGTGACTGGTCCGAAGCCTTGCAGGGCGAACCGGGAGAGTTTGTAGCTGTGGTGCGGAAAGCGAAAGATAAATATTTCCTGGGAGCCACCACGAATGAAGAGTCGCGTACACTCACCATTCCATTGGATTTCCTGGAGAAAGATAAAAAATACCATGCCGTGATTTATGCTGATGGAGAAGATGCCGACTGGAAAACGAATCCTACTTCGTATCAGATTAAGGACAAAGAGGTGACAGCAGCCGATACCTTGTCTGTAGTCATGGCAAAAGGTGGTGGACAAGCGGTGAGCTTTATTCCTATAACTGACTGATTTACCAAATGCTTCGTCCTATTGCGTTTATAGATTCCGAAAGGTAACTTCATCTCCTTCTGAAAGGGGATGAAGTTATCTTCGGTTATAGCCGAATTCAACAACCTTAATACTTAGATATAAATGAAAACAACCGAAACCCCAACTCCGGCCAGACGCCGTAGTCCTATTTTTTGGGTTCCCACCGCTTATTTTGGTATGGGGCTCCCTTTTGTTGTCCTCAATATGGTAGCTGTACTGATGTACAAAGGTCTGGGAGTCAGTGATGCGAAAATAGCCTTCTGGACCTCCCTTATCATGCTTCCCTGGACATTGAAACCCCTTTGGAGCCCGCTACTCGAAATGTACCGTACCAAGAAATTCTTTGTCGTCCTCACCCAGATGGTGTCGGGAGTCACTTTCGGGTTGATTGCCTTGTCGCTTCATCTTCCGTCCTTTTTTGCAATCACTATCGCCTTGTTCGCCATTGTCGCCTTTAGCGGGGCAACGCACGATGTGGCCTGTGACGGGGTATATATGGACGAGTTGAATGCACAGGAACAGGCTAAGTATATAGGTTGGCAAGGTGCTTTTTATAACGTAGCCAAGATTATCGGTACAGGTCTGCTGGTTTATCTGGCCGGTTTCTTGAAAGATGAATACGAAGGTCCTGCCGAAGATGCGGTACTCTATTCCTGGACGGTCATTATGATTGTCCTCGGAGGAGTGATGTTCGCTTTGGGACTTTATCATACCCGTATGCTGCCTTCGGGCAAGCATGCCCATTCGGTCACCTCTTTTTCGCAGAGTATGGCCGAGTTATGGAATGTCATCCGGAACTTCTTTACTAAAAAGCATATCGTTTATTACATCTGCTTTATTATTTTATATCGTTTTGCCGAAGGGTTTGTGATGAAAATTGTACCTTTGTTCCTGAAAGCCGGTCGTGATGTGGGCGGTTTGGGATTGACAGAACAGGAGATTGGCATTTATTACGGAACCTTCGGAGCGGCAGCTTTCGTACTCGGTTCATTGCTGGGCGGATATTATATTTCCGCACGTGGATTGAAAAAGACTTTGTTCTCCTTGTGTTGTGTATTCAATCTGCCTTTTATGGCTTACACGCTGCTTGCCATTTTCCAACCGCAGAGTGCGCCTCTTATCGGCGGAGCCATTGTGCTGGAGTATTTCGGATATGGCTTCGGCTTTGTGGGACTTACCTTGTTCATGATGCAACAGGTGGCTGCCGGCCCTCATCAGATGGCGCATTATGCTTTTGCATCGGGTATCATGAACCTGGGTGTCATGTTGCCCGGTATGATGTCCGGATATGTCAGCGACTGGCTGGGCTATAAACTGTTTTTCATCTTTGTGCTGGTGGCTGCCATTCCGGCATTCCTGATGACTTGGTTTGTACCCTTCACGCACGAAGACAAGAAATAGAGAAAAACTATTAACCTAACAAAAAAGAGAATATGAGTGAATTGAAGATTGCGGGCAATCCGTTGCCCGGTATGCCGTGGGAGGAACGTCCCGAAGGTTGTAAAAATGTAATGTGGAGATGTAGCGCGAATCCCATCATTCCCCGTGATTTGCTGCCTACATCCAATAGTATATTCAATAGTGCGGTAGTACCTTTCGGCGAAGGGTATGCCGGAGTGTTCCGTTGTGATGATACAAACCGCCGGATGGCGCTTCATGTGGGATTCAGCAAGGACGCCGTTCATTGGGACATCAATCCGGAGAAGTTGCAGTTCCAGTGTGATATTCCTGAGATTGGTGAATGGGTGTACGGTTATGACCCGCGTGTCTGCTTTATCGACGACCGTTACTATGTGACCTGGTGTAACGGATATAAGGGCCAGCCCACCATCGGCGTGGCATGGACTACGGATTTCAAGACATTCCATCAAGTGGAGAATGCTTTCCTGCCTTTCAACCGTAATGGCGTGCTGTTTCCCCGCAAGATCAATGGTAAGTTTGCCATGTTGAGCCGTCCCAGTGATAACGGGCATACTCCTTTCGGAGATATTTATTATAGCGAGTCGCCCGACTTGGAGTTTTGGGGACACCATCGTCACGTCATGTCACCCGCGCCTTTTGAAGTAAGTGCATGGCAGTGCCTGAAGATTGGCGCCGGCCCCATTCCCATCGAAACCAGTGAGGGCTGGTTGCTGTTCTATCACGGTGTGCTTCGCTCCTGCAACGGTTATGTCTATGCCTTTGGATCGGCATTGCTTGACTTGGACGAGCCCTGGAAGGTGAAATTCCGTTCGGGACCTTATCTTATCTCTCCGCGTGAACCTTACGAATGCATGGGTGATGTGCCCAATGTATGCTTCCCTTGTGCGGCTTTGCATGATCCGGCAACGGGACGGGTGGCCGTTTATTATGGTTGTGCCGACACGGTGACCGGTCTGGCATTCGGTTATATTCCCGAAATTATAGAATTTACCAAACGTACTTCTATTATTTAAGCACCGTTTGTACTGTTCTCATTCGAAAACAGAGGATGTGTCCTGTGGCTGTCACTTCGGTCCGGACACATCCTCTTTGTCTTTTTCCGGGAAAGGGGACTGTCTGGTTATAAAGCGGCTTTTAAGTGCTGTCTTCTCTTTGGCTAAGCGTTTTCTTCCGGATGATTAAGGGCTTTTATACTGAAACCTTCTACAGTTCATTGCAATGGACTGTAGAGTCTGCCGTAATGGACTGTACGGTCTGCTACAGTGGACTGTACGGTCTGCACCGGAAGACTATAGAAGATAATAGGAATAAAGACCTTAGTTGTATGGAGAAAAAGGCTTATGTTTGCTGTTGAAAGAGGTTAGGTTCCGATACGGAAAGATATCAGACCGGTATACCGGCAAATTATTCACAGGCAGTCCTCCGCCTCTCGATTTTTCTCTTTATCTTTGCCGGAAAAATAAAGCAGTCCATGAAACGACCCAACGTACTTAATTTAACCTGCCCTGCCATCCCCGTAGTTCGGATCGGTTTTGTCGGATTAGGAAACAGGGGCATTCTTGCACTTGAGAGATATATGCACCTGGAAGGCATTGAGGTGAAAGCGCTTTGTGATTTGCGGAAAGAGAATATAGAGCGTGCAGAGCATATCTTACGGGAGTTCGGCCGTCCCGAAGCCGAGAACTATTCGGAAGAAGGGATGTGGCGCAAGATGTGCGAATGCAAGGAGATAGACCTCATTTATATTTGTACGGACTGGCTGACTCATACTGATATTGCCGTTTATGCCTTGCAGCAGGGCCGTCACGTGGCGTTGGAGGTTCCTGCCGCCATGAGTGTGGCCGATTGCTGGCGTTTGGTGGATACAGCCGAAGAAACCCGCCGTCACTGCATGATGCTGGAGAACTGTTGTTACGATGCATTTGCCCTGACTACATTGAACATGGTGCAGCAGGGGGTGTTGGGCGAAATCACTCATGCCGAGGGGGCATACATCCATGACTTGCGCAAGCATTATTTTGCAGACGAAAAAGCGGGTGGGTATCACAATCACTGGATAAAGCTTTACAGCCAGCAGCATACGGGGAATCCTTATCCTACTCACGGCTTGGGTCCTGTCTGCCAATGGATGAATATTCATCGGGGAGACCGTATGGAGTATCTGGTTTCCATGTCCTCGCGTCAGGCCGGTCTGTCTGCTTATGCCGGACAGGTGTTTGGTGCATCCTCCGAAGAAGCGGCGCAGAGTTATGAGATGGGGGATGTGAATACCACGCTGATTCATACTGTAAAAGGAAGAACTATCTTGTTGCAATATGATGTGACCACTCCTCGCCCGTACAGCCGCCATCAGACGGTGTGCGGCACGAAGGGATTCATGCAGAAATATCCTGTTCCCTGTCTTCTGCTCGATGAATATGGCAAGGAACCTTTGTCCGGTGAGCAGTTTGAGCGGATGATGGAGCAGTATAAACATCCTTTTACGGCAGTTATCGGCGAGGAGGCGCGGCGGAAGAATATGCCGAATGAGATGAATTATATCATGGACTACCGGCTTATTCATTGTTTGAGGAACGGTTTGCCGTTGGATCAGGATGTGTATGACGCTGCCGAATGGTCTTGCATTACGGAACTGAGCGAGCGCTCCGTGCGACAGGGCAGTGTACCGGTGGAGATTCCCGATTTCACACGAGGGAACTGGAAAGAGAGATAGTGCTGTCAGTTCTTTAGCACAGGGGGGATAAACCGAATGGTTCTCACCTGAAGATGAAAAGAACGCTGATATGTTAATCTCCAGGTGAAAATACAGGCTTGTTTATTGAACTCCCATTGATGTTATCGTTTCTTGTCTTGTGGTGGTTCCACTATTATTTTTCCTTCTTTCATGGTGAACTGTGCGATTTTCAAATCATTCAAGGCGTCCAGTACGGTATTCACCGGGAGTTGGCGGTTGATATGGAAATAGATGCGTTCGTCCAGTAACGGACGTGAACGGAATACGATGCTGATGTTATACCATGAACCTATATCTTGCATGACTTGCCTCAAGTCGGTATTGTCAAAAGAAAATTCATTCTCCGCCCATCCTTTTCTCTTCTCCGTATCAACTCTTTTCAATTGGAGTTTTCCTTGTTTATCCAAGGATATTTGTTCCCCCGGGTGCATTTCCTTACTTTGATTGCGCTTGGTATGACTTACATTCACTCGTCCTTGATAGAGGATGACATCCGGCGAGTAACGGGGATAGGCTTTCACATCGAACACCGTTCCCAGTACTCGTGTTTGTAGTTGCTCGGTGCATACTATAAAGGGGCGGGAAGCGTCTTTGGCTACTTCAAAACGGGCCTCTCCGCTTAGTTTGACACTGCGAATGGTATCTGTAAACTCCTTTAGATACTCCAGACGGCTGTTTGCGCTGAGCAATACCTTGCTTCCGTCGCTTAATTGAACGGAGGTAATGGTAGCGGGCGGGGTGCTTACAATTATCCTTTTCCCTTCTTCCCGAAAAGTAATTTCCTCAGGAACTTCCAGTGAAGTGAAGACTTCCACTTCCTGCGGCTCAGGTTGTAGTAAAGGCTGGAATACAAGTACCAAGGCGATGACAGCGGCGGCTATACCTGGTATCGTTATTCGTCGGATAGATTGGTGTCTGATACGGTGACGACGGATGAATGTCTGCCAGGCTTTCCGGGTTTCGTCTGCGGTGGGAATATCCCCCAATGCTTCACCAAAGAGTTGTTCCAATTGATGGTCATTCCAAGTTCCGTTTTGGGGGGAGTCTTGGTTATGGGGATTCTTTCCGTTGTCCGGATGGATGTGGTCATTTGTTGAAAACTCCTTTTTCATTGTTTATCCTCCTTTTTCAGTATCGCTTCGCGCAGAGTCCGCAATGCTTTTGATATATGTTTTTTCACGGTGTCGGGGCTGATTCCCAATTCGTCGGCTACCTGTTGATATGTTTTTTTCTCCCAATAGCAGCTTCGCAAGATGGTGCAAGTCGGTTCGGGCAAACTGCGGGCTATGTTTTCCGCTTGCTGCAACAGTGCCTCGTGTGCGCGGTAACCCTGATTCATTTCCGCACGGGTGGCTTCGATGAGGCGGTCTATGTGTTGCTGTTCCACATTCAAATGCTTCAAGCGGTTGAGGCATCCGTTACGCACGGTGGCATAGAGCCAGGCGCTACGGGTGTTTTCCTTTAGTTGGTCGAACTCCTTCCAGGCTTGTTCCATGGTTTCGCTTACTATGTCCTTGGCTTCTTCCGTATTGCTCATCAGGGTGGTAGCAAAGCGGACGAGGCGTGGGTACATTTCTGCGAACAGTCGTTCGAAGTGCTCTTCTTTATGGTTTCTTCTCCTGAATAAAATCTGCATGTTTCCTTGTCTTCCGTGAACAAAGGTACGGAAATTTCCTTTTCTCCGCTGGGGTTACAGACGATTCTTTTCGCTTTGTCCGGCTCCGGTTCCTTTATATTTGCTCTTGGTGGCATTGAATTTATAGGATACTTGGAGGCCGAAGCGTTGGAAATCCCGGTAAATCCGATTTTCCATATAGGCATCTATGCCGTATAAATCAAAATGGAAATACCCTGTTCTAAGAATATCATTGGCGGTGAATGTTATGGTGAGTGTCTCTTTTAAAAAGGATTTGGAAAGGCGTGCATTGATTTGTCCTTCCGTGCGCGTTACAAAAAATCCTTGCCGGGAAGCGGTGGAGAGATATCCTTCCATATTGAAGAACCAGCCTTTGGGAAGGTTGAAGTTGTTGTCCAGACTGATATAGAAACGGGGTTGGTTCCGGTGTTCGGTGATTCCTATTTTATTCGCATTCATGTCCAAAAAAGCCATATTCACATTGAGTTGTGGTTCCCAACACCCCAGTTTGGGAGAGGCGTTGAAACTAATGCCGTAATTATGGGTTGTAGGAATGGTCTGTGTGGCAAATAAGAGGACGCCCGGATGTGTATCTTCCTTGTAGGGCATAATTATATTGGTATACATATTGAGAATACGGCTGAAATAGGCTGAGAAATAGAGCCAATTCCAAGAGGCGCCGGCCGAAAAGCGATGCGTCTTTTGGGTTTTCAGCAAAGGGTTTCCTTGAGAATACTCATATTTGCTGCGATAGCGGATGGAATTGGTCAATAGGCTATAATCGGGGTTATTTTTACGTAACCGGTAAGAGAGGCTGAAACTTTTGCCATTGTGTGACCAACTGGCGGCCAATACAGGAATAATATCATTATAGGTAGGGCTTTGTGCATCTATCCTTATCCCTTTTTCATAATAATCTGTTTGTTGATGTTCATAACGTATTCCCATATTCAGTTTCCAATGGCGGATGGATCTTGAATAGTCAGCAAATGCGGCATATACGGATTGTTTGATGTGGTCGTCGGCATCAGCAGAGAAACCGTTTTGGGTAAAGATATCATGGCGGTTGGTAAAAGTTTCTTCCGTACCGAATGAAAAACGTCCGTTCCATAAAGGGGCACTGACTACCAGCTTGGCGGCATAGAGGGAGCTGCGCATACGACTGTCTGCTTGCACGGTTGCATCGTCATTATTCATGGCGTTCTGGTCGGAATGCGAGCGTTTGAACAGGTAATCGGCGTTGAAGTCAATATTCCATTTGCCCAGTTCTCCTGCGTAGTAGGCGTTTGCCGCGTGATCCCAACCTGTATGTATTTGTTCTGCTGTAGTAAAGTTTATCCGGTCGGTTTCTTCATCGTTACGTCTGGTGACGGTTTTACCGGATGAATTTCTGTCTGCATTCCCTATTCCGGTTTCGGGCATATAGCGCAGACCGAAAGAATGGTGTTCATCCGGTTCATAATTGAATCCCAGCTCACCGGAAAAACGTTGGCTCTTATGGGTCTGCACATCATTTTTGTTGGTTTGCCAAATGGCGGAACCCTTGATGCGGTTCATATTTGTGGTTTTTCCATACGAGTTTTGCTGTGCCATATATCCCTTTACAAAGAGATCCAGACCGCCGGTGCGATAATTTAATGCCATATATTCGTTGGCGTTGGCGGAATGTCCTTGTGAATAAGTCGTATTGAAGTGGCCGCTCAACCCTTGTCCGCGCCGGCGGATGGTGCGGAGGCGGATGACGGCTGCTACGTCCGAGGCATATTCGGCTCCGGGAGTGGTGATGACTTCTGCGGATAAGATTTCGTTGGCCCGGATACGGTCCAGTTCTGTCATGTCACGTACTTTCTTATTATTTATATAGATTACAGGAGAACCGCATCCCATTACATTGTATTCGCCGTTATGGCCGGTGACGAAAGGAAGATGGGGCAACATTTCTGCGGCAGACCCCATTCGGGCCAGGGAAGTTCCTGCCACGTTGGCTTTTAGTCCGTTGGGACCCACTTCTATCATGGGGCGTCGGGCGCTGATGGTTACTTCCTGCATCAGTTGGGTGTCGGGAAGCAGGTGAAACGTAAGAGTAGGGTGGTAAGGTTGCACTTCCGTCTTATAGCCTATATAAGAAACCCGTATCAAGTAAGGTATCCCTTCTTCCGCTATCATCAGGAAACTTCCGTCTTCACGGGTGACACATCCGTTTACAAAGGTGGAGTCGCCGGGAGTCAATAAGAGTACATTGGAGTAGGGCAGCGGTTCATTCTTTTCATTGGTTACTTGTCCTCGTATTTCGGTAATGCGTATGTCTCTTCCCTTTTTCTGTATGGCGAAGTATTCTTCCCGTTCTTTACAAATGAAAGGAATGCCGTTCAGGACAGTGCCGATGGCTTCAAGTTCGGTTTTTTGCCGGATGGAGGCTGTAACCCGGTAGCTTTCTGTTTCGTTATAGGAGAAGATAATATTCTTTCCGCCTTCCTTTTCGATTAGTTTAAGGGCGGCGGGAAGTGGTTTGTCCTTTAATTCTATAGAGAATTGCCGGGGTGTTTGTGAATGAAGCGGAAGGATGATGCTGAATAATACGGTCATGATCCACGCTGTTTTCAAATAGCCGTCTGGTCTCATTTTACTAGTGTTTAATTGTTCTTTATGAGTAATACAACCGAGGTTTGTAATCGGGTACGGTAAAATAAGGAAAAAGATTCGATGGGTTGTCGGAATGGATTCCCGTGGTTGGTTCATGCGAAGGGAACGGATATAACTTTATGAAGAATTTATGAAGGATTGGAATAAGAATGGTTCATTGTAATGGCTTGAGGTTCAAAGTCTTGCCCGCGTATGAAGAATTTGAAGGAAAAAAGGTGGAAAATGTGTTTTGAAGAGATGGTTGGGGCAGATACTTGTGTGATACTTGTTTGTAAGCGTCTCCGCGATTCTATCTTGTCGCCCATTTTTCATTCTTATATTTTTG
>CANPJW010000031.1 GCA_947574505.1 uncultured Bacteroides sp.
AAGTTAAAATATCAGCTATAAGATTATGACTGAAGAGAATTTAAACAGGCTCTAATTTTACAGCTGCCTGACAAGCATATACTATTCGATCATAGGGAATCCATTTCTGATGTTCATCACCCGTACTTAAATTTAATTCATGCAAACCTGCATCTTTTAGTTGTTTAAGGAATAATAATGCCCGAGATTCAGATACAGCCCAGTGTCCGTTAGTAACGATTCTACACTTTAGGTTATTTATAGCTGCATAATTGATTATTTGATGCAGATCTGTTCCCAATGTTGTACATTCACCACCTGTAAAAACACAAGCTAAAATCATTGGAAAATCTTTAATCACTTCATCTATCAGAAATTTCATATCTTCCAATGACATTCTTTGTTTCAATCGCGGGCTACACTGAAAACAACAATTATGACAAGCTGCAGTACACTTTTCTGTTGTAATCAACGATAAAATTTTGGGTTCAATAATTTTACTAATCATATTCTGTTGCATTTTTAGAAGTTTACCAAATATCCATTACTACAGATAAAGTTCTTTATTAAATATAAGAGAATACTAAATTTCATTCAAGGACAAAGTCACCAGTTAATTCATACTCTCCCGCAACAATCTCTATTTTATAGTTTCCCATCTCTTCCGTACTTAAATCTATAGATAAAGTCCCTATATACGAAGTAAAAATATCTTGACTAACAACATTATTTGTTTCTACATTAGTAACAGTGACAACTACACTCGGCAATTCAGAAAGAAAATTGAGAGACAATACTTTGTTTTCAAGAAACGCCTCTACTGGATAAATCTTTAGAGTTCGAGATGTTTTATTTTCTTTTTTCCCTTTAAGAATTATTGTTCTCTGATTATGCACTAAATACACATTATTATTTTGTGTACTATAGCAGCCAGCATTACCTACTATAAAATTCAAGGGGAGTATTCCCAAAAGGAATAAAAATAATAGTTTTTTCATAATATTATCTGTTTAATGTTTTAACAGCACAAATATGAAAGTTCTGCATCGGAAATTCATTATAGCATTATGTTAACATAAGCTAAAACCATCATTTATTGCTTTATGAAATAAGTTAGCAAGTCAAATTCGGTTCAGTATATTAATCAACTCACTCTTTTTAGTAGCAGATACTCCCATTCTTTTCAGAACAGAGTTACTCCTTTTATATACAGCTACATCTAAACATCCCCAAATGAATGCAATATCCGAATATTTAAACTCCAACTTTACAAGACAGCAAAAATGAATATCATCTTCTAACAAAAATTCATATTTCTTTTGCAAGCGTTCAACAAACCCTAATGATGCAATATCTATTTCTTGTAATAACATATTCCATTCTTCGGAAGAAAACATTCGCTTTTCATCAGGATTCAGTCTGTTATGTTTACAGAGTTCAAGTAGTTTTATATAAACCGGAGATGAAGCCAGAACGGATTTAAGATTCAAACGTCTTAATTTTATTACTTCTTCATTTTTTTCATTAAGTTGTTTCTCCAAATTCTCCTGCATCCGATGATATTCTCCCAATAATTCCCGAAGACACCCTTCTTGTTGTTCTTTTTGACTTGTACCTGTCTTTAGTTGCTGATAGTTTTTCTGCAAATTATCTATTTCGATTTTTTTTTCAAATAATTCCTTCTGCAAAGATTCTATACTTATATATAAGTTTTGATGCTTCGCTTGCAATTTCACAATCTCCGCATGTCTTCGCTTTCGTTTATATAAATAAAAACAAACAAAGACTAACAGCAACCCTCCAATCAATAACAAATAATAACGATATTGAACTAAAGAAGATTCATAACGACTCACTGACTGACCATGCAATACATTCTTCAGAGAAGAAACCACCACTGTAGGCCGTTCCACCATTTTCATGGAATCTTTATATACGCCATAAAGAGTTTCATATTTCAAGGCGTTGTCTTTATCCCCCAATGCTGCTGCCACTTCCGACAACCTCATACATGCACTTGCCCGGGTATAATAACTATCCGTATCCAAACTGCGTTTCAGATAAATTGTGGCAGAATCATAATTCGTCAATCGAGAATATGCACTTCCCAAAACAAGATAATAGCCTTTCTTCGCAGAACTATCCGAGGTATATCTAAGTCCCTGATGCGCATAGAAAATGACATCTTGCAGCCGTTCCTGATAATCACAAAGATAACTTAAAGAGCTAAACACAATGGATTTTACGTGCTCATCATCAATTCCATCAACTAATTTCAAAGCCCGATTCATTATTGTATCCGCATCAGCATAATATTCTTTACCTTTCTCCATACATATATCCGCACGATGTACAAGAGCAATAGCCAAACGTAAAGTGTCGTGATGAGCTTCTGCCAACTCCACCGACTGCCTGTATAGTGAATCAGCTTCTTTGGATAGACTATGTTCCCAAAACAGAAGTCCTAAGTTATTTTTTAGCAATATACTCAACTCATAATTGTCTGTTTTCTCTAGCAACGCCGATACTGTCAGAAACTCACGGACGGTATTTTCCACCTCTTCCTTGTCTTGAAACACACGTCCCCAATAATAATGCGCCTTAGCCCGTTGAAGCATATCATCCGTAGTATCAAAATAATCAACCGCTATACGAATCAACGAATCATCCGTATGAGGCACATAGTTCTTATCTTTGGCTTGTGTCAATAGCAAAGCATACCACGCTCTTGACAATTCAGTCGTAAAAAGTGAAGATTCCACAGACTCTAGCAACGACAAAGCACTATCCGAACGGCCTGCACATATCAAAGAATCTGCATGCAACAGAGACGAGTGAGGCTTATTAACCGTAGAAACGCAGGATACCAACAAAAGAAGAAATACCCACCAAATTTGCCTAGCTTTCATTAGTATTGTCATATTTAAGGTTGCAAAATGATTCAAAAAAAGCCCGAACGAATATTATCTTTCGGACTTTTTCTTCATTTTTATCATCTACAATGAGACCGGACGTCGTTTAGTCCACTTGTCCCAGAGAGTTTCCGTATTCCATCTCTCCCTGAACCACGAAAAGAATCTCTTCAGGATCGTATTCTCCTTGTCCGTCACTCTTAGCTTCTTTCACAATGTAAGCCACAACCTCTTCCAAGTCGATGTTAACATAACCGTCGTCATCGGGCTGAGCATCGAGAATACCACTTTCAGCATAATATTCGTCGATCAAGTCGATGAAGTAGTACAACTCGTCGTCCACGAATTTCTCTTTCAGTTCCTGAGGCAGATAGTTCTTAATAAACTCGACAGTCTTTTCGTCGTCAGCATCTGCCATAAAAAAATCTTCTTCCAGTCCCATGATTATTTAAGTATTAAGTGATAAGTTTCAAGTATTACCGCTTAGAGCAGTTTCTTCACTTTTTCTACAAATACAGGTTTGCCTACGGCACCTACCTGCTTGTCTACAATCTCACCATTCTTGAAAAACAGTACGGTAGGAATGTTACGGATACCATATTCTGCAGGCAAATCACTGTTTTCGTCTACATCACATTTACCGATAATAACCTGTCCTTCAAACTCCGTAGCCAATTCTTCAATAATAGGAGCCACCATTTTACAAGGGCCACACCAGGGAGCCCAAAAATCTACAACAACCGGCTTGCCTTCTGCAAGGATTTCCTTATAGTTGCTGTCTGTAATTTCTAAAGCCATTTTCTTTAAGTATTAAGTATTAATTATTAAAAATTATTTCGCCGGGCATTTACGCCACAAATATAATCAATTTATATGGAATCCAAGTTCGGGACGGTCTTTTAAATAAGTAATTAATTCACGGCCTACCGAAAGCTTGATCGGACGGGAAATCAAATCGACCGACATATGGTTTATATCAGCATCATCCGTCACTTTGAAATAAAGCTCCGTATTGCCCGGATGGTCTTTCGTCAACGTTGCAAGTTCTGTGACCAGCGCAGAGTTCAATACAGACAATGGAATAACGATTGTTATCTTCTGCACCAATGCTTCTTTTACGTCCGGTAAAAGTTCCATAGAGGTTATCTTCACTTCCAGTTCATCCTGCCGCCATTGTTTTGCCTGGCAACGGGCTTTGATATATAAAAAAGTACCCTCGTTGAGATACCCCTGATAAGTCACCCAGTCATTTCCCCAGAATGGGATTTCGGTAGAACCGGAATAGTCCTCTATCTTGGCGATGCCATAAGGATTTCCATTCTTACTGATTCCACGGCGAACACTGGTCACAATGCCGCCCATTGTTATTTCACGACCGGCTAATGCAGCTTTATCTTCCAAATCAGCCATACGAGTATTGCAGACATGTTCCAATACAATAGAGAATTCATCCAACGGATGAGCGGAAAGATAGATACCGACCAGGTCGCGCTCCCGGTTCAGACGGTCAAGATCGCTCCAACGTTCCACTCCCTGGGGAATTTCAGGAGTTGCCACATCAATCACATTCTCACCACCGAACAAGGAGTTGACAGCAGCCATCTTATCTGCCTGGTAACGATTTCCATAACGCATCAGAGTTTCCAGGAATACCTCCCCTTTGGAGTTGACTGCAAAATATTGCTCACGTTTCAATTCCGGGAAACTATCAAAGCCACCGGCCAATGCGAGACATTCCATGTTCTTCTTATTGCAGGCATTCAGGTTGACACGTTGCACAAAGTCGAAAATTCCGGCAAAAGGTCCATTCTTTTCACGCTCTTCCATGATGCTTTGCACAGCAGCTTCGCCTACCCCCTTCACCGCACCAAGTCCGAAACGGATATTACCGTCATGATTTACTGTAAATTTCAGATTACTCTCATTCACATCCGGTCCAAGTGTCTGGATACCCATTGCCTTACATTCATCCATCAGTTTCGTGATATCAGTAATGTTCGACAAACTTCGGCTCATGACAGCCGCCATATATTCGGCAGGATAGTTCGCTTTCAGATAAGCCGTTTGATAAGCAACCCATGAATAGCAGGTAGCATGCGATTTATTGAACGCATAGGACGCAAACTTTTCCCAGTCCGCCCAAATCTTTTCGAGGACTTTCGGATCATGTCCGTTCTTACGCCCACCTTCAATAAATTTAGGTTTCATGTGATCCAACTTGTCACGCAGCTTCTTACCCATTGCTTTACGAAGAGCATCAGATTCGCCACGAGTAAAGTCCGCCAACAGACGTGACAAAAGCATCACCTGTTCCTGATAAACCGTAATACCATACGTATCTTTCAGGTATTTCTCCATTATCGGAATATCATATTCAATCGGCTTACGACCATGTTTACGGTCAATGAAGTCAGGAATATAATCCATTGGTCCCGGACGATAGAGGGCATTCATGGCAATCAAATCCTCGAATGTGGAAGGCTGCAATTCGCGCAAGTACTTCTGCATACCGGCAGATTCAAACTGGAATGTACCAATCGTACGACCATCACTGTATAACTTATAGGTAGCAGGGTCGTTGATATCTATCATATCCACATCTACTTCGATGCTACGGCTCAAACGGATATTTTCGACGGCTTCCTTGATAATGGACAAAGTTTTCAGTCCCAAAAAGTCCATTTTAATCAGTCCGGTATCCTCAATGACCGATCCTTCATACTGGGTGACGAGCATCTTTTCACCCGTTTCCTTATCATCGGCGGTGCTGACCGGCACCCAATCGGTAATATCGTCACGGCAGATAATCGTGCCACAAGCATGCACACCTGTACCGCGCACGTTACCCTCAAGCATCTTGGCATATTTGAGCGTATCTCTCACCAATGGGTCGGGCGATACTTCGGCTGCCTGCAATTCGGGAACATATTCGATGGCGTTTCGCAAATTCAATTTCTTGTCGGGAATCTTGTCGGGCACCAATTTTGCCAGACGGTCGGATTCGGAGAGAGGAAGTTTTTGCACACGGGCAACATCCTTAATCGCCAATTTCGTAGCCATCGTACCATAAGTGATGATATGAGCCACTTTTTCCTGCCCATATTTATTAGTCACCCATCGTAGCACTTCACCACGACCGTCATCATCGAAGTCCACATCAATATCGGGCAATGAAATACGGTCAGGATTCAAGAAACGTTCGAACAGCAAGTCATACTGGATAGGGTCGATTTTCGTAATGCCCAGACAGTATGCCACTGCCGAACCGGCAGCGGAACCACGCCCCGGTCCTACAGATACCCCCAGCTCTTTACGGGCAGCATTAATAAAGTCCTGCACAATCAAGAAGTATCCGGGGAATCCCATCGTCTTCATGATGTACAATTCGAAATTCATACGTTCCTTTACTTCTTCGGTCAGCGGTTCGCCATATATCCGCTTCGCTCCGTCAAAAGCCAGCTTGGCAAGATAATCTCCCTCGAGTTTGATACGATAAAGTTTATCGTAGCCACCCAAGCGTTTGATTTTTGCCTTCCCTTCTTCTTCACTCAACACCACATTACCATGCTCATCTTGGGTAAACTCATCATAAAGGTCCTTTTCCGTATATTTAGCCCTATATCCCTCTTCCGTCCCGAAGTCTTCGGGAATAGCGAAAGTAGGCATGATAGGCGCATGGTCGATGGAGTAATATTCTACTTTGTCGAGGATTTCCAACGTATTGCTCAAGGCTTCCGGCACATCGGCAAAGAGTTCATTCATCTCCTCCCGTGTTTTCATCCATTCCTGTTTGGTGTAAAGCATACGGCTTGGATCATCCAGGTCCTTACCGGTGCTCAAACAAATCAGGCGGTCGTGTGCTTCGGCATTCTCTTCATCCACAAAGTGGACGTCGTTCGTACAAATCAGCTTGATATTGAACTTCTGAGCATATTCCATCAGGTATTTGTTCACATTCACCTGCAATGGGTAACATTCGTGATTGGCACGGGGAACAGTTGCCTTATGGCGCTGCATCTCAAGATAGAAATCATCACCAAACAAGTTCTTATACCATTGTATAGCTTCTTCAGCTTCCGCAAATTGTCCGGCAGTAATCCGTTTCGGTATCTCACCACCGAGGCAGGCGGAGCAGACAATCAGTCCTTCATGATACTTTTCGAGTTCGCTGCGGTCCGTACGCGGACGCATATAATATCCGCGCGTCCACGCGTGCGATACTAATTTAATAAGGTTATGATAGCCTTTTTCGTTCTTAGCCAATACAATCAAGTGATAACCGCTTTGGTCCGGTTTTCCTTCTTTCAAATCCATTGTGCGGCGCGCCACATACATTTCACAACCGATGACGGGTTTGAAAAGTTTGTTTTCCGCTTCCACTATCTTGGCTTTGCAAGCGGCAATCTCCGCTTCTTTGTCCTCACACTCTATGGTACCGGCTTCAATTCCCGCTATCCGCTTTTTCAAGTCCTTGACTTCACCTTTCGGACCGCTATTCTTCTTATTGACGTAGTTCGTAAATTCCTTGATACCGAACATATTCCCATGATCGGTCACGGCAATACCCTTCATTCCATTCTTCATCGCCTTATCGACCAGACGAGCCACGCTTGCCTGACCATCCAAGAGAGAATACTGGGTATGGACATGTAAATGAACGAAATCCTGCATAATGATAAGTAGTTAATTTGAAGGCATAAAAGTACGACCTCTTGGGTTATAAACAAAAATAATCCTCAAAAAGTTATCAACATTCACATTTCTATGCTCATTTACTTGCTGATTTTTTAAATTAAGTATATTTTTGCAGACAATATCATTAAACAGCATTCATGAGCCGACTAAAGAAATTGAAGAAAATACGTATTCACCGTGAAGGAACACATATATTATGGGCTAGCTTCTTGCTATTGCTATTGATTAATGCCGCTCTTTATTGGGGAATCGATTGCAAAATTCCATTTTATGTGGTAGCAGTGGCGAGTATCGCAGTCTATCTGCTAATGGTGAATTTCTTCCGTTGTCCGATCCGTCTCTTCGGACAGGACACTGAGAAAATAGTCGTTGCGCCTGCCGACGGGAAAATCGTCGTGATCGAAGAAGTGGATGAAAACGAATATTTCCATGACCGCCGATTAATGGTATCTATCTTTATGAGCATCGTGAATGTACATGCCAACTGGTATCCGGTAGATGGTACTATTAAAAAGGTAGCACATCATAATGGCAATTTTATGAAAGCATGGCTGCCGAAAGCCAGCACAGAAAACGAACGTTCTACGGTAGTGATCGAAACTCCGGAAGGAGTGGAAATACTCACCCGGCAAATCGCCGGAGCAGTGGCACGCCGTATTGTCACCTACGCTGAAGTAGGAGAAGAATGTTATATTGACGAACACATGGGATTTATCAAATTCGGTTCCCGCGTGGATGTGTATTTACCCATTGGCACGGAGATTTGTGTCAAAATGGGACAATTAACGACCGGTAACCAAACGGTTATCGCCAAACTTAAATAATTCTGTCACAATGACAAACGTTATTAAAAATAGTATTCCGAATACCGTAACCTGCCTGAACCTTTTCTCCGGTTGTATTGCTTGCGTCATGGCTTTTGAAGCAAAATATGAACTGGCTCTACTTTTCATCGCTTTAAGTTCTATTTTTGATTTCTTTGACGGATTGTTGGCTCGTACACTCAACGCACATTCCATTATCGGAAAAGACCTGGATTCATTGGCAGATGATGTCAGCTTCGGAGTTGCTCCCTCACTGATCGTATTCTCCTTGTTCAAAGAAATGTACTATCCGGCAAATATGGAGTTCATAGCTCCTTATCTACCCTATTTGGCATTCTTGATTTCTGTTTTTTCTGCCTTGCGTCTGGCTAAATTCAACAATGACACACGGCAAACCAGTTCTTTTGTCGGGCTTCCGGTACCAGCCAATGCTCTGTTTTGGGGATCATTAGTGGCAGGGGCACATGACTTCCTGATATCAGACAACTGCCATCCTGTCTACCTTCTTATACTTGTCTGTCTTTTTTCCGGATTGCTGGTATCAGAAATTCCGATGTTTTCATTGAAATTTAAAAACCTGTCATGGAATGACAACAAAATAAGTTTTATATTTCTGATTATCTGTATTCCTCTCCTTATATTTCTTGGGATTAGCAGCTTTGCCGCCATTATTGTATGGTATATTTTACTTTCACTTTTTACAAGAAAAAGTAAATAAACAATCTCTTGGCACGTTTGTTGTATTATGAGTCTTATCAAAGTTACAACGTAAAAATCATAGCCCGATGCATATACTTTTATTCATACTCATTTTTATTATCGCCATTTTCGTATTTGGCCTTTCTATTGTCGGCTTCATACTAAGAACGGTTTTCGGATTAGGACGTGGTTCTTCATCATCCCGCCCGCAACAAACGGAATCCAAACGTACAAGTCAACAGGATTATGACCAGGCAAGTCGCCGTTCAAATGATGATGAAGAAGAAATATATTCCGAGAATGTTCCGGGAAAAAGACATAAAAAAATATTCACCCAAGATGATGGTGAATATGTAGATTTTGAAGAAATCAAATAAGCATCACGCTGCCACTTTCATCTTCGCTTCGCAGCAAAGAACTCTTTCATTAGTGTAGCACATTCATCGGCCATGACTCCTTTTACAACCACTGTTTTAGGATGTAATGCCGCACCAGCATATTTCTGATAGCCACGTTTTTCATCTTCGGCACCAAATACAAGCTTACCAGTCTGTGCCCAGGCAATAGCTCCTGCACACATCACACAAGGCTCAACGGTGACATACAGGGTACATTCGTTCAAATACTTACCACCAAGCACGTTGGCAGCAGCCGTAATAGCCTGCATCTCGGCATGAGCCGTTACATCATTCAATGTTTCTGTGAGATTATGGGCACGCGCAATAATCCGCTCTTTACAAACCACGACAGCTCCAACGGGAACTTCTCCCCGCTCGGCTGCCTTACCTGCCTCTATCAAAGCTTGTTTCATGAAGTAAATATCGTCCGGCATCCCCGCTTTAATTTTCAATTTTCAACTATCGTCTCATATCATGTTCACCAAAAAGGGTGGGATAATCTTCTTCCATATTCTTATGGATAAACATGAGAATTGTTTCACGAAGCCACCGTGACTTGTTCGTTATCTTATACTTCTCAAGATAACGATCTACAATCAGCTGTTCCTCGTCACTCAATAAAATGCTCATCCGTCGTTCCCTTTTGGTACACTCGACATGCATTTTCAGGCACTTCTTACTCCTTTTTCTCATATCTTCTGCAAAATTACTTTTACTTCTGTAAAAACAAAGAATAAAAGCAGTAAATTTGCAAAAAAAAGATGGCTGAACATAATGATTTAGGAAAATCCGGAGAAAATGCCGCTGTAGCTTATCTGGAGCAGAAAGGTTATCTTATTCGTGACCGGAATTGGAGAAAAGGACATTTCGAACTAGACATTGTAGCTGCAAAAGACAATGAACTGGTTGTAGTAGAAGTGAAGACGCGCAGTGACACTCTGTTTGCGGCACCGGAAGATGCTGTAGATTTACCCAAAATAAGACGCACAGTACGTGCGGCGGATGCCTATATCAAATTGTTCCAGATTGACAATCCTGTACGCTTCGATATCATTACCGTAGTAGGCAACGACGGGAATTTCAAGGTTGAACACATAGAGGAAGCGTTTTATCCTCCTTTATATTAAAATGCTGTGGCTTTCATATTTATCATTATTAAAAGCCGTAAGCTTCATGCAATCCGTGCTTAAATTTATGATATAAACTAATTATGAAAACATACTATAATTATTAATTTATTATGAACGTAGAAACTGTCAGAGAATATTGCTTAAACAAGAAAGGAACCACTGAATCTTTTCCTTTTGATGAGGTATCACTTGTTATAAAAGTAATGAACAAGATGTTTGCCCTTATTGACCTAGAAGAAGCAAATCACATTTCATTAAAATGCGATCCGGAAAAGGCGATTGAACTACGCGAACATTATTCCGGAATTGAAGGAGCTTACCATTTCAACAAGAAGTACTGGAATAGCGTCCGCTTTGACAGTGATGTAGATGACAGGCTTATGAAAGAACTCATAGACCACTCTTACGATGAAGTAATCAAGAAATTTACTAAAAAATTACGTGCAGAATATGATGCTCTCCCCTGATTTATTTCCGGTTCCATTGATTCATATCAGCGAAACAAATTCTACCAATAGCTATTTACAAACCTTTTGTGCCAAAGAAAAAACAGAAGAGTTTACAACCGTAGCTGCCGACTACCAAACCTCCGGACGGGGACAGCGTGGAAATTCATGGGAATCGGAACCGCACAAAAATCTCCTTTTCAGCTTTGTGCTTTTTCCTGAGTTTCTGGAAGCACGCCGCCAGTTTCTTATTTCCCAAATTGTGTCTTTAGCTATCAAAGAAGAATTGGATACATATACCGATGATGTTTCTATCAAATGGCCGAATGATATTTACTGGAAAGAGAAGAAAATATGTGGCATATTGATAGAGAATGATTTGATGGGGCGGAATATCAGCCGGAGTATTGCGGGAATCGGAATCAATATCAACCAAGAAGAGTTTCACAGCCCGGCTCCCAACCCTGTTTCATTGTATCAAATCACAGGAAAGCAATATGATATTTTTGAGGTATTGAAGAATATTATGCTGCGCATACAGTCTTATTATTGTCAGCTTAAAAAGAATGATACTTTATCAATTGTTGCCCACTATGAAAAATCGCTTTTCAGAAAAGAAGGGATGCATCGATACAAAGATACCAACGGTGAATTTCTTGCACGGATTGTATGTGTAGAACCCGAAGGAAGATTGATTCTGGAAGATGAAATGCAGGCAAAAAGAAGATATATGTTTAAGGAAGTAGAATATTTATTGAAATAAGTAATCTACTAACTGATTAAAAACATTATCTTTGAAACCTATGTTTATAGAAAAAACTCTCTCATTTATGAAAACAAGATTAATTCTCCTGCTTCCGTTATTATGGATATTAATAGGCTGTAGTGATTCAGACTCTGATTCAGCAACTTTAGAAATTTCCCAATCTACATTTGATGATGTCAGTCCGGAAGGAGCTACCATAAAAGTATCCATCACATGCAGTTCTACTTGGAGAACAAGCAGTAACCAAAATTGGTGTATTCCAAATTTACAAAATGGTAATAATGATGGAGAACTCGTCTTGACTATACATGCCAACAATACGTCAGAGGAAAGGAATGCGACAGTCACCATCATAGCAAAGAAAACGAACAAGACTATAAAAATAACTCAATCCCCTTCTACAAGTACAGCCAATGAACATCATTATAAATTGCCCGTTATATTCCACGTCCTTTATAAAAACCGCAAAGATAGAAAGCAATATGTAGACAAAGGCCGTCTCGCCCAAATCATTAACGCTTGTAACTTGACATATAAGAACAAGATATATCAAAATTCAAAATATAACATCAGCCAAGATATGAATCTTGAATTTGTCATGGCTACAGAAAAGCCGGACGGAACAACTTTGGAAGAAGCAGGAGTTGAACGAATAGAATGGGATGAAGTTCCGATGTCTTGCGAACAATTTATGGATGGAAAAGATAAAAACCAAGCTAAGAAATATGCGGAAATGCTCTGGAATCCTAAAGTATATATCAATATTTTTGTATATCCATTTAGCGAAAACAACATTTTAGGAATTGCACATTTACCTTACTGTTTATCATCATATCCGTTAGATGGTTTAAACAATGGAAATTATTTCTTAAGCCATGAGGTAGAATACCCTCATTGTGTGTCTATCAATAGCAACTATATTTATGTAAACGGTGACAATAGTTCCTACTATACGACTGATGTCTACAATACTCTTGCACATGAACTAGGACACTATCTTGGATTACATCATGCCTTTTCCGAAGATGGAGATAATACTGATTTGTGTAAAGATACCGATTATTGCACCGACACCCCTACTTACAACATTACTGAATATACAGAATGGGTTAACGACATAGACGATTTGAACAAGTATTCATTCGATGAATTGTGTACAAGAACGAACTGTGAGGGCGACACCTTTATTTCTCACAATATCATGGACTATGCTTTTTGTTATTCAGACCAATTTACATTCCAGCAACGCAAACGTATCCGCCACGTATTATCTTACAGCCCTCTTATTCCCGGGGTAAAGGAATACACATCAGCAGATACCCGTTCTTTGAGTTGTGACGAACAACCACCAATACAGTTTAGATATTAGTATTTGAAATAAGCTAAAAGAGGTACATCGTAAGTATCCTTTATTTTCGAAGGTTAAACTATCCTGTCCCTATCAATTTGTAACTTGATAAATAGCAAAATGCATATTGATAGTAACAGATGGAGAGGAAATTATTTTTTTTCTTGAAGATTTAATTATATTTGCAACGAATTACTAATTTATAAACACAATATCTTCTGCTTTTCTGATGCAATATACCTTATATCAAAATATGAAAGATGTGGCTTTATGGAACCTTGTATTGAAGGGCGATATGAAAGCTATGTCTTTATTGTATAAGAAACATTACGAATTATTACTTAACTTTGGTCTGAAATATACTTCAGACGAAGAATTCGTAAAGGATTGCATTCAGGATGTTTTTGTAAAACTTTGTACAAGTAAACGATTGTCATCGACGGAGTATGTACGTTCTTATCTTTTAACTTCTTTGAAAAATGTTATATCTGATAAATTGTCATCAATGAGATTGACGGAAGATTTGAATGAACATTGCTTTGAACTGAAAATTGAAGATACTGCTTTAGAATCCCTTTTTAAAGGCAATGATGAAGAACTTCAATTAAGCAAAAAATTGGTAGACGCATACAAAAGTCTGCCTGAGAATCAGCGGATGGCAATCTATCTTCGTTATGTCAAAGGATTATCCTATAAAGAAATGGCAGCTGTCTTGAACATAAATCCCCAGTCTTCCATGAATTTGGTTTCTCGTGCATTAACCAATTTACGGTCAAAAATGATTTTGGATGAGTATTTACTATTTATTATTTTATTCTTTTCCTGACTATATTACTCTTTTTTTATAAATACTCTATTTTTTTTCGGAAAAAGTGAGTAGACATTTGCATTATCATCGTTTTAAAGATAAAGACGATGAAAAATGGAGAAAAGAAAGTTTAAAATACGCCACCATGTTGCACGAAAATTGATCGAGCACGCCAGAGAACAGGAGAGACATGTCACTCCTGAAGAACTGGACGACTTGTGGAAACGTGTAGAAGAACAAGTATTCATAGAGAAAAGAAAGAACTCACGACGCCGTATCCTGTATGACACCATGGCTTTATCGGCTGCGGTTATCTTCTTCTGCATGTTCTGGTTAGGCAAACAATTCATTGCTTATTATGCGGATGATGATTCAATTGTTGATTTTGCCCAATACACACAAGCCGAAGAAGCAACCAACAAGGATATTCGATTACTGATACCAGGCAAGAAGGAAGTAGAAGTGAAAGAAACAGATGCAAATATCATCTATTCGCAAAATGGAACGGTGGTAGTCAATTCTGATACAATTACTCAGCGAGAAACACAGGAGAAAGAAAGAGAGTTCAATCAATTGATAATACCGAAAGGAAAAAGAACCCGATTGACCTTGGCAGACGGAACACGTTTATGGGCAAATTCAGGGACACGCGTCGTTTATCCCGGTCATTTTGAAAAAAATCGCCGTGAGATTTATGTAGAAGGAGAAGTCTATCTTGACGTGTTTCGTAATGAGGATGCTCCTTTCATCGTCCGGACTAAAGATTTTCAGATACAGGTCTTGGGGACATCTTTTAATGTCTCTGCATATCCGTCGGAGGGCGTTTCATCTGTCGTGTTGGTTGAGGGAAGTGTGAATGTAAAGAATCAGCAGAAAGAACAAGTGATACTTGCTCCAGGGCAACTGGTTGATATAGAAACGGGACGGTTGCATTCTCCCCGCAATGTAGATGTTGAGCCATATGTATGCTGGGTGAAGAATATGCTGATGTATGTAGATGAACCTTTGGATAAGGTATTTAGAAAATTAAATTTGTATTACGGCAAAGAATTTATCTTGGAATCCGGCGTGGCAGAGCTGCAAGTTTCCGGAAAACTGGATTTGAAAGAAAAATTAGAAGACGTTTTACATACTATTTCTTTTTCTGCTCCTATATATTGCGAAGAAATAGAAGGGAGAATATTTGTAAGAAAAAAAATAGATATGAATCATTTATAGTTAACCCTTTAATGTATAATTTTATGAGAAACAAAAGTTCTGAAGAAAAGGTTGGATGATACTGCAATTATCATTTTGTCCTAAAATGATTAATTATTATTTTATAGACAATTGTTATTTTCCCATTTCTTAATATCAGTCCATTTGTACAGATATAAGTAAGATTTAGAGTAATGAAGGGATTATTTGATATTTTTCAATAATAATAGAAGAAAATTAGTAACAACCATTCATTCTATAGCAGAAATACATTATTAAAATTAGATATACAATGAAAGTGATTAAGTGGATGTTAACCTTAGGTATATTGTTACCGACGTATGCCTTTTCACAATCCGGAATCGAACGAATTAAAATTGATGGATTTATTGGAGAACGAATTAATACCTGTATCGAAAAGCGGGTAAAGGCACAGAACGTGCCAGAATTGATACATCCTTTCCGGCATATGACAGAAGGCGGATGGTGGCAATCTGAATTTTTCGGCAAGTGGATGCTTGGAGCTACTGCTTCCTACCGATACACTGCCGATCCAGAATTGCTTCAAATAATCAAAGATGCCGCATCGGATTTTATGGAAACACAGCAACTGGATGGCTACATCGGAAACTATAAACAGGAAGACAGACTGACCAATTGGGATATTTGGGGACGTAAGTACTCATCTCTTGCCTTATTGGAATATTATCGGCTGACCAAGGATGGAAAGGCTCTGAAAGCTGTGGAACGGCTGATCGACCATTTGATAAAAGAACTGGAAGAAAGGAATGTCAATATTGCAGCAAGCGGATTTTATTACGGCATGGCAAGTTGTTCCATATTAGAACCTGTAGTCTATTTATACAAGGAAACAAACAAGCCCCGATATTTAGATTTTGCAAAAATGATTGTTGGAGGCATTGAGCAAGCAGGAAGTTCGCAGCTCATCACCAAGGCACTTCAAGATATTCCCGTATCTCACCGTTCTCCATTTCCTAATCAATGGTGGTCTTTTGAAAACGGACAAAAAGCCTATGAAATGATGTCCTGTTATGAAGGACTGGTAGAATTAGGAAAAGTGCTGAATGAACCGCTTTATTTGGAAGCAGTTCAAAAAACAGTTGACAATATCCTTCAGGAAGAGATAAACATTGCAGGCTCCGGTGCAGCTTTTGAATGTTGGTATGAAGGAAAAAAGAAACAGACAATACCTACTTATCACACAATGGAGACTTGTGTTACTTTTACTTGGATGCAACTTTGTGCACGTTTGTGGCGGGAAACTGCCAATCCGATGTATATGGACGAGTTCGAACGCACGATGTATAATGCATTAATGGCGTCCATGAAGAGAGATGGTTCGCAAATTTCGAAATATAGTCCGTTAGAAGGACGGAGGCAACCGGGTGAGGAGCAGTGCGGAATGCATATAAATTGTTGCAATGCTAACGGACCGAGAGGATTTGCATTGATTCCGGACATTGCCTACCAAGTAAAAGACAATCAAATATATGTGAATCTATATTTGAATTCGGATGCTGTTGTTGCTTTAAACAAAAACAAGATAGCGCTCCATATGCAAACTCAATATCCTTTGGATGGGAAAATCGAGTTGGCAATCAATCCTCAAAAAGAAACGACCTTTGGATTTGAAATCCGTATTCCTTCGTGGGCAGGCAGAAATTTCCGTATTTTGGTAAATGGTGAGCAGCAGAGATATTTCCATAAAGGCAGCTATCTTTCACTTTATCGAAAATGGATGAAAGGTGACCGGATTACCATGGACTTTGATTTGGAAACCCGTGTAGTGCATCATGAACATTCGCAGGCTGTGACACACGGACCGCTTGTATTTGCCAGAGACAGTCGTTTTAATGATGGTGATGTAGATGAATGTGCCGTTATTCAGTGTGACCGGGAAGGAGTCGTCCAAGCAACACTCAAAAACACCTTTGAAAGCTCATTCGCATGGATAACAATGGAAGTTCCCATGATTTTGGGCACTGACTTGGAGAATCCGGAAAATAAGGCTGTTCGGATGATTCATTTTTGCGATTTTGCTTCATCTGGCAATGACTGGGCAACTACAGGACGTTATCGGGTATGGATTCCTGAAACACTTCATGTTATGTCCGAACCTTTTTACAAATATTCGGAGTTGCCAAACAAGAAAGAAAAAAGTGGCAATCCGATATTCAGTGGTTGGTATGCAGACCCTGAAGCGGTAGTGTTTGACAATAAATACTGGATTTACCCAACTTCATCGCTTCCTTTCGAACAACAATTATATATGGATGCTTTTTCATCTGAAGATCTTGTTAATTGGGAAAAGCATCCTAAAGTCCTTTCTATAGAAAATATCAGTTGGCTAAGAAAGGCACTATGGGCACCTGCTGTCATTGAAGCAAATGGCAAGTACTATTTCTATTTTGGAGCAAATGATATAAAAAATAATGAAGAAATCGGTGGAATTGGCGTTGCGGTTGCCGATACTCCGATAGGACCGTTCAAAGATGTATTGGGCAAGCCGTTGATTGGTAAAATTGTCAACGGTGCCCAACCGATTGACCAATTTGTCTTTAAAGACGATGACGGGCAATACTACATGTATTATGGTGGCTGGGGACATTGTAATATAGTGAAAATGGGAACTGACCTAATTAGCATAGTGCCTTTCGAAGATGGCAGTATGTATAAGGAAGTGACTCCTGAAAATTATGTGGAAGGTCCGTTCATGCTGAAACGAAACGGTAAATATTACTTTATGTGGTCGGAAGGCGACTGGAACGGTCCTGATTATAGTGTTGCATACGCCATTGCTGATTCACCGTTTGGTCCTTTTAGAAGAATGGGACAAATATTAAAACAGGACAAAAACATTGCTACAGGTGCTGGACATCATTCAATTATCAAAGGTCTGGATAAAGATGAATGGTATATCGTCTACCATCGTCATCCTTTGGGGGATACCGATGGAAATCATCGGGTGACTTGCATTGATCGGATGTATTTTAGTCAGGACGGAAGTATTTTACCCGTTGAAATGACTAATACAGGCGTAAAAGCCGCTTCATTAAGATGAACTTAATATTTAAATAAAAATCACAAGAAAAAAGTAGATATGATTTACAGTTAATTAATACGTATTTATGAAAAACAGAAGTCCTTAAAAAATAGGCTGAATGGTAGTTGCGATATCATCCAGCCCTAAAATTAAACAACAATTGATTATTTAATTTTATAAAATTCGTTGCTAATATATGAAAAATAACAGTAGTATATTTTCTGCGGGAACGAGAGTTACTCGCATATTATTTCTTTTTAGTTTTTGTTTTCTTTCTTTGTATACCTATGCTATAAACGCAAGTAAATATGCTCAAGAGAAAACGCTAACAGTAAAGGTACAAAATAAAACTGTCAAGGAGGTACTCGATTATATAGAAAAAAACAGTGAGTTTATTTTCTTTTACTATAACAAAGCGATTGACACGAAGCGAAGTGTCAGTATGCATGTAAAAGACAAACCTATCACGACAATCTTAGATAGGTTGTTTGAGGGGACAGATGTGCAGTACGAGATAAAAGACCGCCAAATTTCTTTAAAAAAAGGATCTGTACAGCAACGTCCACAGGATAAGAAGCAACAGAAACGTAAATTGACAGGGAAAGTAGTGGATGAAGAGACAAACGAACCTTTAGTTGGGGTTAGTATTGTTGCTGTAGAAGAAAACAGAGGTATCATCACAGGAATAGATGGAAGTTTTTCAATAGAGGTATATAATAATACAAAATTACAGTTTTCATACATCGGATATAAAAAACAGATCCTTTTAATAGAAAACCAACCAATATTAAATGTTAGGATGCAACCAGACAATGCAATGCTGAATGAGGTGGTTGTTGTGGGTTACGGAAGCCAAAAGAAGGGCAATTTGACAGGATCGATATCAAGTGTAAAATCAGAAGACCTGACAGTAGCTCCTATAGCAACAGTTTCCAACTCATTGGCAGGACGGTTGCCAGGATTGATTGCCACTCAATCCAGTGGACAGCCTGGTTCTAATTCAGCTGCACTGAATATTCGTGGATTTGGCAATGCCTTGGTTATTGTTGATGGAATTGAAGCGTCTCTTGACAACATTGATGCTAATCAGATAGAGTCTGTATCTATACTGAAAGATGGAGCTGCATCGATTTACGGCGCCAGAGCTGGTAATGGTGTTATATTGGTTACAACAAAGCGAGGTATTAATCAGAAACCCATAATCACGCTTAACAGTACATTCACTTGGCAAGGGGCAACCAGTATGTTGAAGCCTGCCAGTGCGGGACAAAGAGCAGAAATGGAAAGAGAGAAACATCTCCAAGCCGGATTGCCGGAATCTTCTGCTCCTTTTACGGAAGAAGCCGTGCAGAAATATTACGATGGTACAGACCCTCTCTATCCTAACACTGACTGGTATAAAGTGTTAATTAGAGATTGGGCACCCGAACAGCAGCATAACATCTCAGTCCGTGGTGGAAGCGAAAAAATTAAATACTATGGATTTTTCGGTTACTTGAATCAACAAACAATGATTAAGAAAAATGGAGGTAAATATGAAAGGTTCAATTTCCAATCCAATGTTGATGCCAAAATATTGGATAATCTGACTTTACAAATAGACCTTGGATACACTCAAGAGCAGCGTGACTATACAACACGCGATATGTCTCCGGGGTTGAATAATATGTGGCAGGATTATTGGAACACATTACCTTATTATCCTGCCAGTCTGCCGGATCCGAACAAGGTATCATACGCTTACGGAGCAGGAACAGGTGGTCTGCATGTTAGTTCTAATAGGGAATTAAGCGGATATTCGGATACTAAAAATGAAGATTTGCGTGGTACAGCCTCATTGGAATATAAGTTTAAAGCAGTGAAAGGGTTGTCGTTGAAAATATTTGAAAGTTACAGGAAGGTTAATATGTTTGGCAAGACGTTTACTAAGCCAGTGCAGCTTTATACATATGAACCCAACAGTGATACTTATACATTGGCTGGAACATCTGGTGGAAACAAGGCTACTTTGAGTCAGTCTGTGGTGCAGGAGTCTACGTTTACTCAACAATATTCTCTTAATTATGATAACCATTTTAAAGATCATCATTTAACGGCAATGGCATTGTTGGAATGTATTGATTATTCAAGCAATACATTACTTGCAGGAAGAAAAGACTTTATGACTACTGCCATTGACCAAATGTTTGCAGGAAGCGCAGTAGGAATGACCAACAACGGATATGCATCGGAGATGGGACGGATGAGCGTTGTCGGACGAATCAATTACAGTTATATGGATAAATACTTGTTGGAAACCATTCTTCGGGCCGATGCTTCAGCTAAATTCCCTCCTGGAAAGCGGTGGGGATATTTCCCAAGCGTTTCTTTGGGATGGGTTATTTCCAAGGAAAAGTTTATGTCCGGTATTGATTTCATCGACAATCTGAAGCTGCGTCTTAGCTATGGACAGTCGGGAAATGACGGAGTGGGAAATTTCCAATATTTGTCGGGCTATAGTTATGGACACGCTTATTTATTTGGTGACGAATCTATGCAAGGCATTTCTCCCACAGGGCTGGCAAATCCTAACTTAACGTGGGAAAAAATCAAGATAAGCAATGTCGGCATTGATTTTTCTTTCTTCGACCGAAAACTTTATGGAGAAATGGATGCATTTTATCGTGAGCGCACAGGGATTCCGGGAAACCGACTTGCTTCTTTGCCATCAACCTTTGGCGCTGGTCTGCCCCCAGAAAACCTGAATAGTCTCAACGATAGAGGATTCGAGATAAAATTGGGAACTTCGGGACAGTGGAACGAACTGCTTTATGATATAAGTGGAAACATATCATGGTCGCGTGCGAAGTGGAAATATCTTGAAGAAGCAGAATTGACCGATCCTGACCAAGCAAGAATTTATTTGAAGAGCGGAAAATGGACTGATCGCGTATTTGGATATGTATCTGACGGATTATTCACCAGTCAAGAAGAAATTATGGAAGCACCACATTATGAGGCCTTAAACGGAAACGCTACTCTTCGTCCAGGAGATATACGGTATAAGGACTTGAATGATGATGGAATTATTAACTGGAAAGACCAAACTGATATAGGAAAAGGTACTACTCCCCATTGGATGTATGGTTTTAATGTAGCATTGGCATATAAAGGATTTGACCTCAGTGCACTTTTTCAAGGAGCTTTCGGTTATAACCAGCTTGTGGCAAGCAATCAATTATCCACTCTGCTTTATGAAGAAAGATGGACTTCAATCAATAATAACTCTAATGCTTTGTTCGCTCGTTTAGGTGGTTCCTCAAGCAATAGTTGGCAATCCGATTTTGCTTCTAAAAAAGCCGGTTATCTTCGTTTGAAGGTTGCATCTTTAGGATATAATTTGCCGAAACATCTTATAGAAAAGTGCAAGCTAAGTAATGTAAGACTCTATTTGTCGGGAACAAACTTACTGACATTCAATAAACTTGGTAAATATGGAATTGACCCGGAAGCGCCGAACGTTGGTTGCTATTATCCGCAACAACGTACTATCAGTCTTGGAGTAAATGTTTCATTTTAGAATAATAGATGCAATGAGAAATTACAAAAAAAGTATATTGTTAGTCTTTTTTACAATAACTACCACAATGACATCCTGTTTGGATGTACTTGACAAGGAACCGTTGGATATGATTTCCGATAAGGCTGTTTGGAATGATCCTGTATTGATAGAAAGTTATCTTTCAGAGTGCTATTATCAGACTTCAGTATTCGTAAACGAAACACCCACTTATTTTTCCAAGGACTTTGATAGTTTTTGGCAAAGTGAAGCAGGAATGGGAATGCATTGGATTAATGAGATTGCTGACGAGGCTATGGCGCATTGGAAATACAATACAGATGCTGCTCCTGTTTTTAAAGCCGGCGGATTGAATATAGGAGGCGGGCTACTGGAATGGTGGGAACATTCTTACGTTATTATCCGTAAATTGAATGAATTTTTGCAACGGTTATCTTCATCTCCGATTGATGCCAATCTAAGAAACCAACGAATGGCGGAGGCTCGTTTTCTAAGAGCATTCAATTATTTTGCAATGGTAAAGCGATATGGTGCGGTTCCATTGATTACAGTTCTTCAGAATATGGATGATCCGAAGGAAGAGTTGTACGTCAAACGCACCCCGGAAAAAGATGTATATGACTTTATACTTTCCGAAATGGACGATATCATTAATAATAACTATTTGCCTGATGTGGCGGATTCAAAAACAGGGCGTCCCACTAAGTATGTTGCATTGGCATTGAAAAGCCGTGCGGCTTTATATGCCGGAAGTATTGCACAATTCGGTAAAGTGCAATTAGAAGGTTTGCTGGGGATTCCTTCTTCGGAAGCAGAAGGTTATTATCTTCAATCGTATCTTGCTTCGAAAGAGATAAAAAAGAAATTTTCTTTATATAACTCTGACTCCGATAAGGTAACGAACTTCAAGAATATATTTCTTGTGAAAAACAACAACGAGGTGATTTTTGCCAAGCATCATAATAGTTCACCAGCTTCTATTGATTCAGGTCAGTATAGTGGAGGACACTGCTGGGGATATGATTTTGCTCAGTGCCCGAAACCACACGCATGGAATGCTGGAAACAAAGACGCTCCTTACCTTGAAATGGCAGAGGAATTTGAATATACGGACGGACGCCCCGGCACGTTGAACAGACAACAAATTACGAATAGAGAGTGGACTACAGAAGAACTTTGGAAAGATAAAGATCCACGCTTTTTTGCCACCATTTATACACAAAATACCGAATGGAAAGGAACAAAAGTTGATTTCCATAACGGACTGCGTTTGTCAAATGGAACTATCCTCACCGAAGGAAGCTATGAGGGTGTACAAGCATTGGGCACCCAGTCTGTTGACAACAGTTTTGGAACAGGTTTCGGAGTGATGAAATATCTGGATGAAAACAGTAATACGCTTCAAATGCCGGGAATTTCGAGTACCGACTATATTATTTTCAGGTTTGGAGAGATTCTACTAAACTTTGCTGAAGCTGCTTTTGAACTGAATAAGCCGGAAGAAGCTTTGGATGCAATTAATGCCCTGAGAACGCGGGCAGGTATTGCAGAATTGGAAAACATCGATCGCGATAAAATACGTCACGAACGAAAAGTGGAGTTGGCTTACGAAGGGCATCGATACTGGGATGTAAGACGTTGGAGAAAGGCTACAGATGTTCTATCGAGGCCCAATTCCGGATTACGTTATATATTGATACATGGTACAAATCCGCCCAAATATAAGTTAGAGGTATTGGATAATATAGATGGTGCTGCAAATGCTCCCAAATTTTATGAACATCAATATTATTTCCCTATTACGTTAGGACGCACAGGTAATAACTCTAATTTAGTGGAAAATCCTGAATACTAGTAAATTGAAAAATAAACAGAGTGTCTGAAGTTCTGTTATACAACTTCAGGCACTCAAATAAATCTAAAAAACATGTTGAGAACAGTAGTAATTTTTTTTAAGTATATGCTTATTGCAAGTTGCTGTTTGCATATCACGAGTTGTGAAAGTAAGACAAAAGATGAGGCGGTCGACAAACTTTTAGGAGAATTGAAGGTTGAAGTTAACGGCACTTCGGTGACGGTCCATCAGGCGCGAGTTTCCAAATATCCTATGAATATGGTTTGGGAAGGGTATCAACGTCCCGTTAATCAGACGGAAATTGCAAATTTTGCTTACTTCGACTTCAAAAAGAATGCAGTGGTGAAAATTACCTCTTCAGAAGATATAAAAGACTGTAAAATACGTCCTACAGAATTCGGTATTACTCCCGTGGTGAAAGGTAAAAGTGTTGAGTTTACATTAACAGAGCCCTGCCAGTTTGTAGTTGAATTCGATGGACATCATGAAGCCTTGCATCTGTTCGTCAATCCAGAAAAACTGACTGTCGACAGGGATGCTAATGCGCGTTATTTCGGTCCAGGTATCCATGAAGCCGGCGTTATTACAATGAGAAGCAATGAAATGGTATATATTGACGAAGGGGCAATAGTTTATGGAGCCATTCAAAGTGAAAACGCTTCCAATATAAAGATTGTAGGGAAAGGAATTCTTGATTCGAGTCATATGAATTCCGGACATATAGTTTCTTTGAAGGGCGTTAGTAACGCACATATTGAAGGTGTAATTTTGAAAGACCCGGCCGGTTGGGCGGCAGTTCCCTATTATTGTAATGGAGTAACTTTTGATAATGTCAAGTTGATAGGTTTCTGGCGATACAATGCAGACGGAATAGATATCGTTAATAGTAGCAATGTGACAATCAAGAACTCTTTTCTCCGAACATTTGATGATTGCATAGCAATCAAAGGGCAGAAAGCAGTTTATGACAAACAAAAAATTATAGAAAATATAAAAGTGGATAACTGTGTACTTTGGAATGACTGGGGGAAATGTTTTGAATTTGGAGCTGAAACAGTAGTGGATATTATTCGTGATGTCACTATTTCGAATTGTTATATTCCTCACTTCACAATGGTGGCAATGTCTATGCAGAATGGCGATAGGGGGCACATTGAAAATGTTCGTTTTGAAAATATCTCCATTGAGGAGCCAATAAAAGAAAATGCTATGTTAAAAGATGAACCTATGGATACAAGCTGG
Organism: uncultured Bacteroides sp.; assembly: GCA_947574505.1. Classification (GTDB taxonomy): domain Bacteria; phylum Bacteroidota; class Bacteroidia; order Bacteroidales; family Bacteroidaceae; genus Phocaeicola. The sequence continues at coordinate 24,923 of CANPJW010000031.1, forward strand.
TGGGGAAAAACGATTGGTTTAGGAATTACCGGTACTCAATGGTCTCAAGATAACATCCGAGGAAGTATAAATAACGTAAGTTTTCAGAATATTCGTCATATAGGTTCCGGTTGCACCGGAGTCGACTTGTCCGGATATGACAAAGACCATAAAGTGACCAATATAAATATAAAAGACTATTATGTGAATGGTACAAAAGTAACTAAAACGTCAAATCTCATCCATACAAATGAATTTGTATCCGGTGTTACTGTTGAATAAGGGAGTCTTTAACAGTCCCAAATATCAAAAATTTTAATCATTAATTATTATGAAAATGAAAAAAATAGTTTTTTACTTTTCAATATTTGCTGCTATTGCATTAAATTCTTGTAATAAAGAGAATGAATCTGATATATTGCCTCCTGATGCTCCGAGTATTCTGACCGGTGATTATGAAATTATAGCCAATGGCAATTGGGAAGCCGAAGATCAGGTTTATGTTTGGCATGGCGGTTCGAAGGGGTTTGTTGATGATGGAAAGTTTACGCTTTCAGATCCATCAACCTCGACTTTCAAGGGTACTTTAGCTGAATCTCTTGTTAGCGGAACCGAGTACAACTGGTATGTGGTAAGTCCTTCTGCCGAAGGTTCTCCAGCTTCATGCACTATCCCTGTATCAGAAAAATCCCAATACGGCAAGATAAAAGCTATTGCTGGTGAGAATGCTCCTTCTGTTAATATGCTTTCATTAGTAGCATTTGCTAAGGTCAATATCAAGAACACTACCAATCGGGCTATCATATTCAACTCTGCATCTCTTTCCTGCGGAAATCCCGTATTTGGGAAAATGTGTGTGGATTTTACTGATGAAAAAGTAAAATATATCGACTGCCCCGCTGCATCCCAATCAGTATTGATTTCAGAAACAGAAAGTCGTTTGCCTGCAGGGGAGACTATGACATTTACTATCGCAGTAAAGCCTTTTATCGCAAATGAAGAGGTATTAAAACTCGAGCTGGATAACTTTGAACTAACTTATGCATTAAATGAAATTTCCTTTGAAGCAGGTAAAACAGTTGATGTGAATTATGAAATCAATGCTCCAGATGTTCCAGAAATTGAAGAAGGAACAGTATTAGCAGCATCAGGTACAGCCTCACCGGTAGCGAATGATCTCATTCAAGATTGGATGGCTTTTCAGTTGACTACCGGTGTTTATGAATATGTTTATAGAGGATGGCTAAATCAGGGAACATTCTTCTGTTTTGGCAAAAATAATGAGTCTATAAAGTATGTTTTCAGTGCAACAGACAATGGCGCTGAATTTGGAGAACAGGGAGGAGAGAGTGCAATGACGATTACGGAAGCATTATCCGAACCGTCAACATACAACAAATGGACTGTGACCAAAGAAGGTTATTATGAAATAGTCCTTGATTGTTATACTTCAAAACTTAAGGCAACTTATCTCTGTGATGCCGCTTCTGTATTTTCCAAAATCGAAGTAGAAAAACTCTATTTGAACGTTAAATACAATGATCAAGAACAGTTTGGAATACGTGCTGACCAAATGATTGAAATGGAAAAAACAGGAAATGGAGTATTCAAGGCCAAGGTTTCTGTTCCAGAAGACAAAATATCCGGGCAGTTCAGATGCCAAATGGATCTTGGTGGGCATTCACTTCCGGTCATTCTTCCTTCTGACAGTGATAAATCGGTTGCTGAGTGTGATGGAGGATTGGCCAAAACGCCATTTGTGCTCACGATGAATGGAACTACAAACTTTTGGCTACATACCGATACTCCGGGACATTCGTATGTGATTACCGTTGATCTTAAACAGGGATTGATTTGGGCCAACTGTGACCAGCCTTCTATAGAAGCTTCAGACATTCTTTTGTCAGGACCAGCTATTGGGTATGACTGGGGGAATTTTGCTCACATGAAGAAGACGGATAATCAATTTGTTTTTGAATTTGAAGTGGAAATATCGGGTAAAGATGAAATGTTTACCATACATCTTGATGGTGAACAAAGGTCTCTTATACCATTCAGTGGTGGAAATGAGGTGTTGAGTTTGGGCGAAAATAAATTCAAATATCGTGATGCAGCGGCTGATTGTGGATGGTTTGTTCCTAATATTCCTGCTGGGAAATATAAATTGACAGTCAATCTTCAAGATTATACATTGACCGTGACGAAAGTAAATTGAAAAGTTTATATTCCTAACAACATTGTAGTCTGCCCTATCTGTAATGATAGGGCAGATGATAATGAGGTCGTAACTGCAAAAAAGAAATTACCGATATATTGAATGCAATAAAATGAAAAAGAAGATACAGAAAATAGTTTTTATATTCGTTTGGTTTATTACTGCAAGTGCGTCGGCTACCCCTTCATTCTCGGTATACGACCTTATGGTAGAACTGGCGGAAAGGCCTATTGGAATAGAAACCTTAGAACCGCATTTCAGTTGGAAAATATATGCACAAGAACGAAATTTTAAACAAAGTGCTTATCGTATATGTGTTGCAGATTCTCCTGTAAAATTGGAGAATGGTGATCCCAATGTATGGGACAGTGGTAAAGTTCTTTCTGACAATTCAATTTTTAATCCATTTAAAGGAAAAAAATTGTGCTCTTCAACCACCTATTATTGGAAGGTAAAGGTTTGGAATGATAAAGGAGAAGAATCCGTATGGAGTCGAGCAAATACTTTTACGACAGGACTTCTGAATGAAAATGACTGGGGGACTTCCAGTTGGATTTCAATGGAAGCAGACCAACTGAAAATAAAGGGAATTCATTATCAAAACAAGGATGCCTTGCCCGCTTCTAAAACAGGTATGTATAAAATGCCTCAGTTTCGCAAAGAATTTCAAGTAAAGAAAAATATACAGAAGGCTTTTATCTATATCTCAGGTGTAGGACATTTTGACTTATTTTTAAATGGATCCAAAGTAGGAGATCATTTTTTGGATGCAGGGTGGACTTTGTATGACAAGGAGGTCTTCTATGTTTCATTTGACGTAACAGCTCTGTTGCAGAAGGAAGATAATGTTCTTGGAGTTATGCTTGGAAATGGTTTTTATAATATGCCACAAGAACGTTATTTCAAATTATTAGTATCATATGGCTCTCCCAAACTGAAATTAATACTAAAAATAACATACAATGACGGTACATCGCAGGAGATTGTTTCGGATAACTCTTGGAAAGTAACAGAGAGCCCTATCACATACTCCAGTATATATGGTGGAGAGGATTATGATGCCACTAAACAAAAACAAGGCTGGATGCAAGTAGGTTATGACGATGAAAATTGGGAAAATGCCCTTGAAGCAAACTATCATCCTAAAATGATTTCTCAACAAATAGAACCACTAAAGGTAAAAGAAGAAATTCCAGTAGTCAGATGTTATAAGAATAGTAAGGGGAATTGGATATACGATTTTGGACAGAATTTTTCGGGAATAGTCCGTCTTCATGTATCGGGGAGAAGATTCCAGAAGCTTAGTCTTGTTCCTGCCGAACTGCTAAACAAGAACAATACCGCCAATCAGACAGCTTCCGGACATCCTTTTTGTTATAATTATACATTGAGGGGGGATAGCATTGAAATTTGGCAACCGCAATTTACATATTATGGGTTTCGCTATGTAGAAGTAAAAGGTGCCGTTCCTGCGGGAGAAAGAAATCCAAGGAACCTTCCTGTTATAACCGAACTTGTAGGATTACATACAAGTTTATCTGCTTCTCAATCCGGAACTTTCTTTTGCTCCAATCCATTGTTCAACAAGATACATAACCTTATTGATTGGGCTATGCGCAGCAATATGGCCAGTGTATTAACCGATTGTCCTCACAGGGAAAAATTAGGATGGGTAGAACAGGCATACTTGATGCAATATTCATTGCAATACCGCTATAATATGTCAAGGATGTATAATAAGATTATAAAAGATATGTATCTGTCGCAGACCGAACAAGGCATGATTCCGTCCATTGCGCCTGAGTATGTGAGGTTTAAAGACGGTTTTGAGGATACACCAGAATGGGGAAGTGCTTTTATTATTTCCTCTTGGTATACATATTTATGGTATGGCGATGATAGATCGTTGAAAAAATATTATCCTATGATGAAAAAATACATGGATTACTTAGCTTCCCGCGCAAACGACAATATCATAGCATATGGATTGGGTGATTGGTTTGACATAGGTCCAGATGTTCCTGGAAATTCCCAGCTGACTTCAAATGGTTTAACCGCAACTGCAACTTATTACTATAACGCTACTATTATGCAAAAAATCGCACATTTATTGGCCCAACCGGATGATGTGGAAAAGTATGGAAGATTGGCAGTTGAAATTAAAGAATCATTCAATCGCAGTTTTTTCAATTCTTCCACTAATACTTATGACCGTAATAGTCAGACTGCAAATTCGATAGTGCTATTTATGGGATTAGCAGATGAAACATATAAACAATCAATCATTAACAATCTGGTTTGCGATATAGAGAAACGAAATTATTCGTTAACTGCGGGTGATATCGGTTATAGATATGTATTGCAAGCTTTAGAAACCAACGGTTTGTCAGAGTTGATTTATAAGATGAATTGTAAATACAATGTACCAGGATATGGTTGGCAGTTAGCACATGGAGCAACGGCACTTACTGAATCATGGCAAGCGTTTGGATTTGTATCCAACAATCATTTTATGTTAGGACATTTGATGGAGTGGTTATATGGTGGCATAGGAGGAATACGTCAGACAGAACAATCATTGGCTTATAAAACAATACAGATTGACCCTCATGTCGTTGGAAACATCACTTCTGCATCAGCTTCTTATGAGTCACCTTATGGTCGGATTTGTAGTGAATGGAAGAAAAAGCAAGAAGGTTTCGAATTGAAAGTTTCTATTCCTGCAAATAGCGAAGCGGTGATTCTTTTACCAACGAGAAACATTGAGAATATAACAGATTATGGAGTATGTTTGCATCTGTCTAAAGATATCGTTTTTTTAGGAGTCGAAAGTAATAAAACAAAAATAAAGATTGGTTCCGGCAACTATTTGTTCTTCGTAAAAAACTGAGAAAACATGTAGTAAATCAGAGAGTACAAGCTACTCTTCATGATGCACTTGTTGTGTGGTAAATCACACAACAAGATGACTTTAGAATCATTCTCGTCAATGAACATTGAAAAGAAACTTCAAAAATAAATATATAATTAGAAAACAAATCTTATATCAGAAATAAATATGAAATTTAAAGCAATGCTATTGGGCTTGGCTTTAATGCCTGTATTGTCAGTTTTGGCACAAGTACCTGTGTATCTGAATGCAGACAAGCCTATTGAAGAGCGAGTAAAAGATGCGCTGAGTCGTATGACTCTTGAGGAAAAAGTGAAGATGCTTCATGCACAGTCAAAATTCAGTTCGGCAGGCGTAGCTCGGCTTGGAATCCCCGAGATATGGGCTACCGACGGTCCTCACGGTATCCGTCCGGAAGTGTTGTGGGATGAATGGAATCAGGCCGGATGGACAAATGACTCTTGTATCGCTTACCCTGCATTGACTTGTCTTGCTGCCACATGGAATCCGGAGATGTCTCATCTCTATGGAAAAAGTGTAGGTGAAGAGGCTCGCTACCGCAAGAAAGATATCTTGTTAGGACCCGGTGTGAACATCTATCGCACTCCTCTGAATGGGCGTAATTTTGAATATATGGGTGAAGATCCGTACCTGTCCGCCACTATGGTAGTTCCTTATATCAAAGGAGTACAGGAAAATGGTGTAGCCGCTTGTGTGAAACATTACGCTTTGAATAATCAGGAAACCAATCGGCACACTACTAATGTATATCTGAGCGACCGTTCCCTTTATGAGATATACCTACCTGCGTTCCAAGCCGCTGTTCAAGAAGGTGGAGCATGGGCAATTATGGGTTCTTATAATCTTTATCAAGGAGAACATGCTTGCCACAACAAACGTCTACTTAAAGATATTCTTCGTGACGAATGGAACTTTGACGGTGTGGTTGTATCCGATTGGGGCGGAGTACACAGTACGGAACAAGCTGTTTACAATGGCTTGGATCTCGAATTCGGGACTTGGACAGACGGTCTGTCAAACGGTACACGAAATGCTTATGATAATTATTTTCTTGCTTTCCCTTACTTGAAGCTGATAAAAGAGGGCAAGATTGAAACAAAGGAACTGGACGAAAAAGTAAGCAATATTCTCCGACTGATTTTTCGGACTTCAATGGCTTCACATAAACCATTCGGTTCTTTGGGTTCTCCTGACCACGGGAAGGTCAGTCGTAAAATAGCTGAAGAGGGAATCGTTCTTTTACAGAACAACAACAATATACTGCCTATCGATTTGAATAAAACAAAGAAAATAGCCGTTATTGGCGAAAATGCAATCAAGATGATGACAGTGGGTGGTGGTAGTTCTTCCTTGAAAGTAAAATATGAGATTTCTCCGCTGGACGGATTGAGAAACCGTGTGGGAGATAAAGCGGAAGTGGTTTATGCACGTGGATATGTAGGAGATTCATCGAGTGAATTAAATGGAGTAACAACAGGACAGAACTTGAAAGACGACCGTTCGGAAGACGAACTTCTCGCTGAGGCTCTGCAAGCGGCCGAAAACGCGGATTATGTCATTTTCTTCGGTGGGCTAAATAAGAGTGAGGGACAAGATTGTGAAGGTTCAGACCGTATTTCTTTGGGATTGCCATATGCGCAAGACAGAGTAATCCGTGAATTGGCTCAGATTAATAAGAATTTGATTTTTGTCAATATTTCCGGTAATGCAGTAGCCATGCCTTGGGTGAACGAAGTTCCCGCCATTGTTCAAGGCTGGTTTTTGGGTTCGGAAGCCGGAACGGCCCTCGCTTCTGTATTAATCGGAGATATTAATCCTTCCGGTAAGTTACCTTTTACTTTTCCCGTAAAATTGGATGATGTAGGTGCTCATAAATTAGGCGAATATCCAGGCAATAAAAAAGAATTGGTAACCAAGCATCAAGGGGACACAATAAACGAAACTTACCATGAAGGCATCTTTGTAGGTTACCGTTGGGCGGATAAAGAAAAAATCAAGCCATTGTTTCCGTTTGGACACGGATTAAGCTACACCACTTTTACTTATAGCAAACCTGCTGCGGACAAGAAAACAATGACCGCCGATGATACGATTTCGTTTACCGTCAACATAAAAAATACAGGAACCTATGAAGGTCAGGAAATTGTTCAGCTTTATATCAGCGATAAAAAATCTTCCCTGCCGCGTCCGTTGAAGGAGCTGAAAGCTTTCCAAAAAGTTAAATTGGCTCCGGGAGAAGAGAAATCGGTAACACTGACGATTGATAAAAAAGCGTTGAGTTTCTTTGATGATGCAAGACATGAATGGGTAGCCGAACCCGGCAAGTTTGAAGCAATGATTGGGAGTTCCTCCCGGAATATCAAAGGAACAATAGTATTTGAGTTAAAATAAAACATTATTAAAATACAATATACTATGCGTCAATTATTAACTGCAATATTTATTTTCATATTTTCTCTCTTTATAAATGCCCAACAGCAATCGCTTGAAGACATACGAAATGTACGTTTATTCATTAAAGAACATATGGGACATACTGTAAAAGAGTGTAAAAAGGATACATTGGGATATATTGCTTTGCCAAAACCCTATAGTGTTCCAAGTTTGAGTGGTGCATTTCAGCAAGATATGTATTATTGGGATACATATTTCCTGACTTCGTCACTTTTTTGAGTTCCAAAATAAGGATGCCTGATTTTCA
>CANPJW010000032.1 GCA_947574505.1 uncultured Bacteroides sp.
GCGCAAAGATACGCTGGGTTGCGATGCGTGTCAAGGCGGAAAATAGAATGGTTACCAACTGAGCCACTATGAGTGTCTTTTTGTATGGATTTTATGTGAAATATAAAAATACAATCTATATTAAGTCATATTATTGTTTTAGTTGTTGCCGGAGTTACCGTAGTCTATATTGTTCGTTTTATAGATAACTTTCTTTCTCAGCGCAGAAGATAGAATCAACTCTCGAACATTCTGCTACGTGCCAGCATGCAAGCCCCTACAATACCAGCTTTGTCCTTCAATTTGGAAGTCATGATGGCCGAATCTTTATTGACCAGATTTAGAGAATACTTACGTACTGCTGTTTTGATGGGCTGGGTGATATAGTCACCGGTTAATGATAGGGTTCCGCCTATGATAACCAATTCGGGATTGAAGATATTTATTAATCCTGCAATCTGTTTTCCAAGTTTCTGTCCAATCTCTTCTACTATCTCGATACAGAGTAAATCCTCTTTATTCACGGCAGCGATAATTTCATCAAGAGTTAGTGCATTATCTTTTGATAAGATTCTGTTTGATAAAATAGAACTTTCTCCGTTTTGGATACGTTCGATTAACATTCTATGAAGGGCGGAGCCGGACGCTTCGGTTTCCAAGCATCCTTTTTTCCCACAATGACAAATGATTTCGTTGTCAAAGACATTGGTATGTCCAAATTCTCCGGAAAAGCCCGATTTCCCGGTATATATTTTCCCATCAATAATAATGCCGATACCTAATCCCCAACTAACATTTACAAAGATAATATCTTTTTCTCCTTTTACGCATCCCTTCATGAATTCTCCATAGGTCATGGCGCGTGTATCATTATCTATCGTTACCCGAAATCCAATTTTCTCAGTTAGTACTTCTGCTAAGGGTCTTTCTTCGAAATTGAATAGGCTGAAACTATAACCGGATTCAGGATTCACTCTGCCGGAAACATTTATATTGATATTTAATATTTTATCATTATCAACATCTACTTTTTTTATAAATTGAAGAATAAGTCTGCATAGCTCATCAAGTGCTTCAGAAGTATTTTCTGATTTAAAAGGGATATTCATTTTTAATTCTACCATATCGCCTTTGAAATTGATTAAACCTATATTAATCGCAAATTTCTTGATGTCTACCCCAATGAAGTATCCGGATTCGGGATTAAGACCATACAGGCTGGGATAACGTCCACCACTTGTCTCCAGTTTGCCATAATCATTAATATAGCCTTCTTCACACATTTCACTAATGAATTTTGTGACGGTTGGAACGCTAAGATCTAGCTCTTTTGCTAAATCTGTAATAGTAGAACTACCATTATATATATAATGCGTAATAATCCTCTTCTTGAGAAGAGCATTTTTGGTTCCTGCTTCTATTTCTTTCAGTAAATGTTGTTTCATCTTAGTTCTTCTATATTCTTTTCCACAAAGATAATAAATTTATTTATTAATAGATGTCTGCCGAATTTGAAATTGTTATAATGTCCATTTCTGTGTTCTTCTTTGGCGTAAATGATTAATGTGAAATATCTGACTTTTACAAGTGAATATAATAAATAAATTTATTAATATGGATATTTATATTAAATATTTATTCTATATTTGTGCAGATATTGTTTAACTATAAATGAAAGGAGAAATATGATTGTATCTAATCTGCAAAATAGTCAGCGCATTGAAGGGCTTCACCCTATGTTTGGGCTTCTGTTCAGCTATGTGAAAACGCATGATTTACTTCACGCGGATTTGGGGCGTATTGAGATTGATGGTGAGCGCTTGTTTATTAATAATGTAAATCCGGAGTGTGTAGCTTCTGATGAGCAGGTTTTAGAGTTGCATCACGATTACATTGATGTGCATATTCTGTTAGAGGGCGCAGAGACGATTGGCTGGAAGGCTTTAGAGGATTTGCAAAATGAGGTTAAGGCATATTCTAAAGAGGAAGAATGTGCTTTATATTCAGATCGTCCTACTACTTATGTTAATCTGTTGCCGGGGCAATTTGTGATTGTGTATCCGGAGGATCCCCATGCACCGGTTATCGGTCATGGTAAGATTCGTAAGTTGATAGCTAAAGTAAAGCTTTGATTTATTATTGGATTGGTTTTCAATACCAAAAAGGTAGCGTTATTTATTGTAGTAGCGCTACCTTTTTTAGCTGTGTAAGCTATTGTTATGCATTGCTTATTAATTAATCTAGGATTATATAATAAAATATTTAATTAAATATTTGGATGATAATAAAAATGTTATTACGTTTGCAATGATTTAACGCGAGTGAAACATAAAAAATTACTTTATATGAAAAACAAGAGTATTTATCCCTGGGTGGTAGTTGGCTTATTGTGGATAGTGGCGCTTCTTAATTATATGGATCGTCAGATGCTTTCTACTATGCAAGAAGCTATGAAAGTCGATATTGTGGAGTTGAATAAAGCAGAAGCTTTTGGTGCTTTGATGGCTATTTTCTTGTGGATATATGGCTTTATGAGTCCTATTGCCGGAATGATAGCAGATAGGGTCAATCGTAAATGGTTGGTGGTTGGCAGTCTTTTTGTTTGGTCTGCTGTTACTTTCTTGATGGGATATGCTCAAGATTTTCACGAGCTATATTGGTTACGTGCTATAATGGGAGTCAGTGAAGCGTTGTATATTCCATCGGCTTTGTCGTTGATTGCTGATTGGCATGAAGGAAAATCACGTTCTTTAGCGGTAGGAGTACATATGACAGGGTTGTATGTAGGACAGGCTATCGGTGGTTTCGGAGCTACAGCGGCTGCGGCTTTTTCTTGGCAAGCTACTTTTCATTGGTTTGGTATTGTTGGTATCGCCTATTCTTTGGTGCTAATATTATTTTTGAAAGAAAATCCTATCCATAATATTGCTATTAAGGAAATAGATAATGTTCCTAAAGAGAAGAACTCTTCTGTCATAAGTGGTCTCTCCCTGCTGTTTACTAACTGGGCATTTTGGATAATTCTTATTTATTTTGCTGCTCCCAGCCTTCCGGGATGGGCTACAAAGAACTGGCTTCCGACATTGTTTGCAGATAGTCTGAATATTCCTATGGCCGAGGCAGGTCCGATCTCTACCATAACAATTGCAGTATCGTCTTTTATCGGTGTGATTCTAGGTGGAATATTGTCCGACCGTTGGGTGCAAAAAAATATTCGTGGACGTATTTATACTGGAGCTATTGGCCTGGGGATGACTATACCGGCGTTGCTTTTGCTCGGTTTTGGTCATAGTTTTATCAGTGTGATTGGTGCAGGTCTGCTTTTTGGTATTGGTTTTGGAATATTTGATGCAAATAATATGCCTATCCTATGTCAGTTTGTATCGGCAAAACACCGTGCAACTGCTTATGGCATAATGAATATGACCGGAGTATTTGCCGGGGCTGCCGTGACCGAACTTCTTGGCAAGTGGACAGATGGTGGAAGCCTGGGACAAGGATTTGCAATGTTGAGTATTGTAGTGACTGTGGCATTGGTACTTCAAATCTATTTCTTAAGACCGAAGACGGATAATATGGTAGATTGAGAATAATACTAACTTTATAAAAAAATAAAATGATGGAACGAATTAAAGGACTTATTGATGCACCGTTTACTCCTTTTTATGAAAATGGTGAAATAAATTTAGAACCAATTGAAGCGTACGCCAAAATGTTGGTAAAGAATGGGCTGCAAGGAGTTTTTATCAATGGATCTTCCGGTGAAGGCTATATGCTGACAGAAGAAGAACGCATGCGACTGGCCGAACGCTGGGTGTCTGTTGTACCCGAAGGCTTTAAAGTAATTGTGCATGTTGGTAGTTGCTGTGTGAAGGCGAGCCGTATGCTGGCCGAACATGCACAGAAAATCGGTGCATGGGGGATTGGTGCTATGGCTCCACCTTTTCCGAAGATTGGACGTATTGAAGAATTAGTTAAGTACATCGAAGAGATTGCATCCGGTGCACCCGAACTTCCTTTCTATTATTATCATATTCCGGCATTTAATGGTGCTTTTTTGCCAATGGTTAAATTATTGGAAGCAGTAGACGGACGTATTCCTAATTTCGCAGGTATCAAATATACATTTGAAAGCATGTATGAGTACAATCAGTGTCGTTTATATAAGAATGGTAAATTCGATATGCTGCATGGTCAGGACGAAACGATTCTTCCTTGTCTGGCTATGGGCGGTGCTCAGGGTGGCATTGGCGGAACTACCAATTATAACGGAAAAGAATTGGTTGGTATTATTGATGCATGGAAAGCCGGTGATTTGGAGACAGCCCGTGAACGTCAGAACTTCTCACAGGAAGTGATTAACGTTATCTGCCATTTCCGTGGAAATATAGTTGGTGGAAAACGCATAATGAAATTGATAGGCCTTGATTTAGGTAAGAACCGTACCCCATTTCAGAATATGACAGATGCAGAAGAGGCGCAGATGAGAGCAGAATTGGAAGCAATCCATTTCTTCAAACGTTGTAACAAATTCTAATTGTACGAGGCATGAACGAAACAGAATATATTAATCAATGGGCTGCATCTTATAAGGACGACATAATGAACGACATTATGCCGTTCTGGATGAAGCATGGCTTGGATCGTAAGCATGGCGGTGTTTATACTTGTATCGATCGCGATGGCAGTATAATAGATACCACAAAGTCTGTGTGGTTTCAGGGACGTTTTGGTTTCATTGCAGCATTTGCATATAATAATATAGAAAAGAATCCCGAATGGCTTTCCGCTTCGAAAAGTTGTATTGACTTTATAGAAGCCCATTGCTTTGATACGGATGGGCACATGTTTTTTGAAGTAACGGAAGAAGGTACTCCTTTGCGTAAACGTCGTTATGTGTTCTCTGAAGGGTTTGCTGCTATTGCAATGGCTGAATACGCTTTGGCAACCGGTGACAATAAATATGCTGAAAGAGCTTTGGAGATTTTCAAGAGTATACAGCATTTCTTACAAACTCCTGGTTTGCTGGAACCGAAATATCTGCCTTCATTGGAAGCACGAGGTCATTCAATTACGATGATTTTGATTAATACAGCTTCTCGGATCCGTATGGTTGTTGACGACCCGGTGTTGACAGAACAGATCGACCGGTCGATTGCAGCATTGCGTCAATACTTCATTCATCCCGAATTTAAAGCTTTGCTTGAGATGGTAGGACCCAATGGTGAATTTATTGATACTTGTAACGGACGTCTCATAAATCCGGGACATTGTATTGAAACAGCCTGGTTCATCATGGAAGAAGCTAAATATCGCAACTGGGATAAAGATTTACTCCAATTGGCTCTTCAAATTCTTGATTGGTCTTGGGAATGGGGATGGGACAAGGAGTTCGGTGGAATCATCAATTTTCGTGACTGTCGTAATCTTCCGGTTCAAGACTATTCTCAGGATATGAAATTCTGGTGGCCGCAAACAGAAGCTATTATTGCTACTTTATATGCTTATCAAGCTACCGGAGATGAAAAATATCTTCAGATGCACAAGCAGATCAGTGATTGGACGTACGCTCATTTTCCCGATAAGGAGTACGGAGAATGGTATGGCTATCTTCATCGTGACGGTACCGTAGCCCAACCCGCCAAAGGGAATCTTTTTAAAGGTCCTTTCCATATACCTCGCATGATGATTCGTAGTTATATGCTTTGTAAGGAACTTCTTTGAAGTAGTACGTAGCTTTTAAAGATAAAATCTAAAACTATTACTATGCGTATATTGAAAAACACATTGTTAGCAGGACTTATGCTTCTCTTTTCTTGTATGAAAGGAGAAGCACAGTCCGGTGCTAAAAACACTTTTCTGAGTTTCCTAAATACACCGTGTTTTTTATAAGTATTATTATTAAAATAATAGGTGGTGATTATTAATGAATACCTAAGTTCGATTAGAACTAATTCTATCGTAATATTTATGTTTATCTTATTAAGAAGTAGCTGTGCTAATCTAAATACGAAAAAGAAACTTCAAAAGAAATACCTATTATCCCCTTAATTAGTAAATATTCGAGTACAGAGTATTAATAGTGCAATTTAATAAATAATCCTATGCTTATCAATATATATAAATAAAATTATTTATTAAATGGTTTGTCATTATTAATAATATATGTATATTTGCGAGGTTTTTAAGAAATATATATTGATGGGTAAGAATAAAATTGATTATGAAATAGAAATAATTCCAAGAAATATCTCACCTAAGTTCTAATCGAACTTAGGTGAGATATGTGAACAACTCTTTTTTTTATTAACTAAAAGTAATACTTATGAAAAGAAACATCTTTTTGTTGATGTTGTGCTTATTTGGCTTGATAGGGGCTATGGCACAGACTAAAACTGCTACAGGTGTGGTTACTGACCAGTCCGGTGAGACTGTTATTGGTGCGTCTGTAATAGTGAAAGGTACCACTAATGGTACTATTACGGATATTGATGGTAAATTTACCTTAAGCAATGTGAAGGACGGAGATATAATTCAAATATCTTTCGTCGGTTATAAAACACAGGAAATTAAGTTTGCCGGACAGATGTTGAATGTCATCTTACACGATGACACGGAAGTTTTGGATGAAGTGGTGGTTACAGGGTATGGTGGGGCTCAGAAACGTGCGACGTTGACGACTGCAATCTCTAAATTGGACAACTCTGTTTTGAAAAACGCAGCATTCAGTAATGCCGGGCAGTCTTTGCAAGGCTCCGTAACAGGTCTCCGGGTAGTAAACACTACTGGTCAGCCGGGTACGAATCCGGATATTACTTTACGTGGTGGAGCGACTATCACTGGTGACAACAGTAACGCTTTGGTTGTTGTAGATGGTATTGTACGCAACAGTATGTCTGATGTGAATCCTTCCGATATCGAATCTATCCAAATTTTGAAAGATGCGGCTTCCACGGCTATTTACGGAGCTCGCGCGAATGGTGGTGTTATCTTGATTGAAACGAAAAGTGGAAAGGAAGGAAAGACTTCTGTCAACTATAAGTTCAAGATAGGCAAAAACTTCACTCGTAAGGGATATGAATTTGTAAATGCGGAAGATTATATCTATTATAACCGTTTGGGTATGCTTCGTACCAACCAGGCAAGGGATGGACGTATGGCCCCATACAATGTAGATGCACAAGCCGGATATGGCGTAGGGAATGCATTGTACGATATTCAGTATCTGACGGATGAAACGGCTCATCTTCAGAATGAAGGATGGTCTGTAATGAACGACCCGTATTATGACGGGAAGCAGATTTTATTTAGAGATTACAACGGACAGTTGGATGATGAGGTATTCAGCAGCAGTGCCATTACACAAGACCATTACTTGAATATTACAGGTGGTAATGAGAAAAGCACCTTTGCGAGTAGCTTGGGATACTATAACGAAGATGGTATGGTTAAAGGAACAGGTTTCAAGCGTTTCAGTGGATCGTTCAACGGATCGTATAAGATTTTTCCGATATTAAATATAAAAGCGGGTGTCTCTTATGTATGGTCTACCCGGCCGGAATTATGGATCGGTACTTATGAATTCTTTTATCGTACCCGTTCGCAGCGTCCCACATGGAATCCTTGGATGGAAGACGGTTCTCCTGCGTCAGGGGGTGGTACAGGGGATGGTAATCCGGCTTACTATCGTGATTTGCTGACCCAAAAGAACAGTACGGCACGTGCCACATACAATATCGGCTTTACGTTGGATATTCTTCCCAAAGAATTGGTTTTGAATGGAAACGCTTCTTTATTGAACTATCAGTATCAGAGAGAGAAGTTTGACAAGGCATATCAAACGCAGACATCTTCTACCCCGAATACGACTCGTAATGCGGAAGCTTGGATTCAAAAATATAATCAGATTCAGCTTAACGCTTCATTGACATATACCAAAACGTTTGCCGAAAAGCATAATTTGGATGCAATGATTGGCGGAGAGTATTATACTTACAATCAATTTGATTTTGAAGCTAAGACACAAGGTTCTCCTACGGACGATATCCCGACCTTGAATGTTGGTTCCGATAGGACTTTCACTCGTACGGAAAAAACGGCTTATCGCATTCTTTCCGGTTTCGGTCGTGTCAATTATAACTACAACATGAAATATTTGTTGTCTTTCACGGCTCGTTATGACGGAATTTCCCGTTTGAAAGACAATCGTTGGGGCTTCTTCCCGGGGGTATCCGTAGGATGGAATATCATGGAAGAAGATTTTTGGAAAGAATCCAAAGTGTCCGATATCGTTTCCAATTTGAAACCGCGTCTCAGTTATGGTGTGAATGGTAATGTAAATGGTATCGGAAATTATGAAGTCTATGGAGAATATGCACAGGTGGATGCTAAAACTTATGGTGGGGCAACAGCTCTTTATAATAAGAAATTGCTCAATACCAACCTGCGCTGGGAACAGAGTCAGACCTTTGAGGTGGGATTGGATATCGGATTCCTACAGAACAGACTTTCTTTTATTCTCGACTTCTACAGCCGTCGGACAAAGGATTTGCTGACCAAACAAGCATTGCCCGGATATACCGGATTCTCGGATATTGTAACGAATATGGGTACGTTGCGCAATTCCGGTTTCGAAGCAGAAGTGAAAGCAAATATCATCAACAAGGGTGGTTTCACATGGGATATGACTGCGAATATCACTTCTGTTGCCAACAAGATAATTGCATTACCTTATAACAATGTTGAGAACAACCGCGTAGGCGGTTATGAAGTAGCGGCTGGTAAAGTAGATGCCAATGGCAAGTTCCCGACAAAATGGATTGCCGGTCGTCAGGAAGGCGGTAAACTGGGAGAATTGGTTGGATATAGACAGCAGCATGTTTTCAAAGACTGGGATGACGTAAAGCAACATGCAAATTTACGTGTGGATGAAGTTGCCAACTTGTATGGTCCCGGACTGGCTGATCAGATCAATCCCGCTACCGGAAAGACTTACAAGGAATCTGCCGGATGGCAGCCTATCGAGCCGGGTGACGCTTGTTGGGAAGACATCAACGGTGATAATATAATTAACGGTTACGACCGTTCTGTAATGGGTAACATCTTCCCGAATGTTACGGGTGGTTTCTCTACTACATTCGGATATAAAGGCCTGTCACTCTATGCCCGTTTCGACTATGCTTTGGGACATACCTTATACAATGACTTGAAAGCTCGTTCGTTGGGACAATATCAGGGGCAATTCAACATCATTACGGATGTGAAAGATATGTGGAGCGAAGCAAATCCGAACTCAGACCTTACGAAGTTCTACTATGCCGACCAGTTGGCGAAAAAGAATATTACTCGTTCGAACAATGCTTCTACCGCAGCCGACAACAACAGTTCCCGTTATTATGAAAAGGGTGATTATCTGGCTTTGCGCGAAGTCACATTGAGCTATCAGTTGCCGAAATCGCTTATCAGCAAGGTACATATGACAGATGCATCTGTGTATGTCACCGGACAGAACTTGTTCTATATCACCGGATATGGTGGTGTATCTCCTGAACCAGCCGTATCGACTACATACGGTCGTGGTATCGATAATGGTCGTTATCCTACTCCGAGAACACTCTTGTTCGGTTTATCTCTAACATTCTAGTTTAATAGGACTTAAAAAAAGAATAGAATTATGAAAAGTATATTCAAATATTTATTGGCAAGCGCAGCCTTGCTGCCTTTCCTGACAGGATGTAACTCTTTGGATTTGGAGTCGGAAAGTACAATAACCGATGCCAACTATTGGAAGAGTGATACGCACTTCAGTGCTTTCAATGTGGGTTTGCATGCGCAGCTCAGAGAACGTTCGTACAACTTGTTTATATTGGGTGAACCTCGTGCCGATATTTATGGTGATGCACCGTTCGGCGGGGAGGCAACTCAGGGCATGGAAATCTTCCCTGCCAATTCGCTAAACAGGGAGAACGTAGGGCTCAGTAATTTTGCTAATTTGTACGGAGTTATCAATCAGATAAATCTGATGATTGCCAAAACGGAAGAAACCGGATTGCTGCCCGAAGCTACCAAGAAATATTATTTGGGAGAGGCTTATGGGATGCGTGCTTTTCTTTACTTTCATTTGCTCCGCTCATGGGGGAATGTCATTCTGCATTTGACTTACACCAGTGGTTCGACCATTGATTTGGCAAATATACAGAAGGCTGCTTCGCCGGCAACGGAAGTGATGGCCCGTATCAAAGAAGACATTGCTGCGTCTGAGACGGCATTTAATGGTGATTATTCCTACAAATACGGAAAACATTACTGGTCGTTGGGAGCTACAAAAATGTTGAAAGGTGAAGTATACTTGTGGAGTGGCAAGCAGATGGGTGGTGGTGAAGCCGACTACCGTACTGCTAAAACGGCTTTGCAGGAAGTGGATAATTGTCCGGGTATCGGTTTGGAAGACAACTTTACCAATGTTTTCGCCTATGCGAACAAGAAAAATAAAGAAATAATCTTCACCATTCATAATGGACGTGATGAATATAACATGTGGAATGGTAGTTTTAGAGGTAATCTTGTCCCTCAGCAAGCTTACATGACTTCCGGCAGTTATTTTGATGAGAACGGAGTTTCTTTTGCCGAAACGAAAGATGCTGAACTGAATGGTTTGATAAGACTTCAGATTAAAAAAGATTTTTATAATAAGGTATTCCGTGAAGGCGATACTCGTAAAGCTGGTTCGGTGAAGGCTGTTTATGTGAAAGAGGGGGAAGACTTGGTATATGAGGCTTGTTTCCCTTATAAATTCCAGGGTACGATGTTGCCTGGCGGCTCAGAGCGTGCATGGTTAGACGATTATCCTATTTATCGGTATGCAGACTGCTTGCTGCTTTTGGCAGAAGCCAAAGCTTTGCTAGGTGAAGATATCACTACTGAAATCAATACTGTTCGTAAACGTGCGTATGGTGAGACTTATTTCGAGGCGAATGAGGCAACGGTGGCCTATCCGAATGAAAAAGGCGGTGATTTTTATTCCGGCAATCCGTTTGTGGCAGGTGATGATGACCCTATTGAAACAGTTCTGAAGGAACGTTTGCGCGAGTTGATGTATGAAGGAAAACGCTGGTATGATATACGTACTTTGGGTTATACGGCAAAATATTCTACAGCAAATGAAAAAAGGCTGTTATGGCCGATTGATGCCAATACGTTGACCAATAATAGAGAACTGGTTCAGACTGAAGGTTATCTCACCAGTGGAGAAGGTGAAGAATAGGATTAATTCAGGCTGATAATTAAATAAAGCAAGAGAACGTATGTGCGTTTTGGCATATGCGTTCTCGTTTTTTATGGTGGTTGATTTATTAATTATACTTTTTATAATAAATTATTTTATTAAATATAGCGGAAATTCGTTGCGATTTTATATATTTGCGGCATGAAACATTTAAATAATACCATGAAAAAGAATTTATTTTTATCAATCATCTTTTCTTTCTGTGTGATTTTGCAGGCTTTTGCGTCAGATACTGTATTTGTGCGTGAAACTCAGATTCCTGTTTTGATTGAACGACAAGACAATGTGTTGTTTATGCTGCGTTTGAATGCAAAAGAGAGTCATACTTTGGACGAAGTTGTTTTGAATTTTGGCAAAGATGTAAATATGTCGGATATACAGTCCGTTAAGTTGTATTATAGTGGTACGGAAGCCAGACAGAACTACGGTAAGAATTTCTTTGCTCCTGTATCTTATATTTCCAGCCATACACCGGGAAAGACATTGGCGGCGAATCCTTCTTATTCGATTAACAAGTCGCAAGTGAATAATCCGAAGCGGAAAGTTGCGTTGAAGGCTAATCAGAAACTTTTCCCCGGAATCAACTATTTCTGGATTAGTTTGCAGATGAAGCCGGATGCATCTTTGTTGGATAAGGTTGCGGCTAAGATTGCTGCGATTAAGGTTGATAACAAAGAAGCCCTTATGCACACCGTTTCACCGGAGAATATAGTTCATAGGGTAGGGGTAGGCGTGCGTCATGCCGGTGACGACGGTTCGGCTTCCTTCCGTATTCCGGGATTGGTGACTACCAATAAGGGAACATTACTGGGAGTATATGATGTACGTTATAATAACAGTGCCGATTTGCAGGAACATGTAGACATAGGTTTGAGCCGCAGTGTAGACGGCGGTAAAACCTGGGAGAAGATGCGTTTGCCTTTAGCTTTTGGTGAGACTGGTGATTTGCCTGCTGCACAGAACGGTGTCGGCGACCCCTCAATTCTAGTGGATACCAAGACCAACACAGTATGGGTGGTGGCAGCGTGGACGCACGGAATGGGTAACCAACGTGCCTGGTGGAGCTCATATCCGGGAATGGATATGAATCATACAGCCCAGTTGGTGTTGTCAAAGAGTACGGACGACGGTAAGACATGGTCTAACCCCATCAATATCACAGAGCAGGTGAAAGACCCTTCCTGGTATTTCCTTCTGCAAGGCCCGGGACGTGGCATCACCATGCAGGATGGTACATTGGTATTTCCGATTCAGTTTATCGACTCTACCCGTGTCCCGAATGCGGGAATCATGTATAGCAAAGACCGTGGCGAGACATGGAAAATCCATAACTACGCACGTACCAATACAACAGAAGCCCAAGTGGCGGAAGTAGAACCGGGCGTGTTGATGCTGAACATGAGAGACAACCGTGGCGGTAGCCGTGCAATCTCCACTACAAAGGATTTAGGCAAGACATGGACAGAACATTCCTCTTCCCGCAAGGCTTTGCAGGAGCCGGTTTGTATGGCAAGCCTGATTAGCGTGAAAGCGAAAGACAATGTATTAAACAAAGATATCCTTTTGTTCTCCAACCCGAATACAGTTAAAGGCCGCCATCATATCACTATCAAAGCAAGCCTGGACGGAGGTGTCACATGGTTGCCCGAACATCAGGTGATGCTGGACGAGGGTGAAGGATGGGGATATTCTTGCCTGACAATGATTGATAAGGAGACAATTGGTATATTATATGAAAGTAGTGTAGCCCACATGACTTTCCAGGCTGTCCAACTAAGGGATATAATAAAATAGACATCAAGTACTAATTTAAAACGAGTACTTACCATATGACCTGTAATCATGAAAAACAAATTCATACTATTGATATATTTTATAATTAACTTATACACGTCTTCAGTGGCAAAAGCAGGTGATAATCACCTGCTCCCCCAACCACAAAAGTTTACCCCTTCTCATACAAGTTTTCAAGTGAATAAGGTGATGCTTTCCACTCCTGTGCTTCAACAGGAGTGGGAAGCCTTTATCGCAGAAATGGGTGGAACAGTCTCACCAAAGGCAACTGCCGTCATCGAGGTGAGACTACTGCCTTCTCTCCCCGAAATACCGATGAACCGGGATGAGGCTTACCGCCTGAATGTGACCAAGAAACGGATAACCGTTGAGGCTGTGACCGAACGCGGCGTTTATTGGGCTATGCAGACTTTACGACAACTGGCAGAGAAAAGAAACTCAAAAACACAGATTCAAGGAGCTGAAATCGTTGACTGGCCTGCTTTCCGCATCCGTGGATTCATGCAGGACGTAGGACGAAGTTACATTTCTTTGGAAGAACTCAAGCGTGAAATCGCCGCGCTTGCTCAATTCAAAATCAACGTCTTCCACTGGCACTTGACTGAGAATCAATCCTGGCGTTTGGAAAGCAAGATATTCCCGATGTTGAATGATAGTGTGAACACCACCCGGATGCCCGGCAAATATTACACGCTGGAAGAAGCTAAAGAACTGGTCGCATTCTGTAAGGCACACCACATGACGCTAATTCCCGAAATAGATATGCCCGGACACAGTGCCGCATTCATACGCACCTTCCGCCACGATATGCAAAGTCCCGAAGGAATGAAAATCCTGAAACTTCTGCTGGACGAAGTGTGCGAAACGTTTGATGTGCCTTATTTGCATATCGGAACGGATGAAGTGCAGTTTACCAACCCCCGTTTCGTACCGGAAATGGTGTCCTATGTACGTTCCAAAGGCAAGAAAGTAATCTCATGGAATCCGGGCTGGCACTATAAACCCGGAGAAATTGATATGACCCAGCTTTGGAGCTATCGTGGGAAAGCGCAGGAAGGTATTCCCGCCATTGATTCACGTTTTCATTATTTGAACCATTTTGATACATTCGGTGATATTGTCGCATTATACAACAGCCGTGTTTATAATAAGGAACAGGGAAGCGACGACCTGGCAGGAACGATTTTGGCTATATGGAATGATAGGCTGATTGATTCCGAATGGGATATGATTATCGAAAATAATTTTTATCCCAATATGCTGGCTGTGGCAGAGCGTGCCTGGAAAGGTGGCGGAACTGAATATTTTGACAAGAACGCCACAATACTTCCCAGCGACGAACAGTCGGAACTATTCAAGAGCTTTGCCGATTTTGAACGTCGTCTGTTGTGGCATAAGGAACACACCTTTGCCGGTTATCCGTTTGCGTATGTCCGTCAGACAAATGTGAAATGGAATATTACGGATGCGTTTCCGAATGGGGGAGATTTGACAAAGTCTTTCCCACCGGAAGAATCCTTGCGGGATAGTTATACCTATAAAGGAAAGACATACAATGTACGTCCTGCCATTGGTGCCGGCATTTATTTGCGCCATGTATGGGGTACGCTTGTTCCCGGATTCTATAAAGAACCGGAAGAGAACCATACGGCCTATGCTTACACCTATGTTTATTCACCGAAAGAACAGACAGCCGGCTTGTGGGTGGAATTCCAGAATTACAGCCGTTCGGAAGCCGACCTTCCCCCTTTACAGGGAAAATGGGATTATAAAGAAAGCCGCATTTGGATAAATGAACAGGAAGTATTGCCGCCCGTATGGACAGCCACCCACCGGACTAAAAGTAATGAAATCACTCTGGGTAACGAGAACTGTGTAGTGCGTCCCCCTTTGGAAGTCCGTCTGCAAAAAGGATGGAATAAAGTATTTATGAAATTGCCGGTAGGAAAGTTTACTTCTCCCGAAGTCCGGTTGGTGAAATGGATGTTTACCACTGTTTTTGTTACTCCCGACGGACAGAAAGCGTTAGAAGGACTTGTGTATTCACCGGACAAAATATTGAAATAGCCAATCATAGAGAGAAAGACTTTTTGGATATGCCATGAGCTAATAAGAATATGCTATAATGAAAAACGGATGTGCTATAATAAAAGACGGATGTACTATGATGCAAAACGGATATGTCAATGAACCAATAAAAGGAATAGCTTGTAGGAAGTTCTTTTTTCTAGTGGTCATATTGTCCTTAACTTTGGCATGCCATGCTCAGGAACGCAAATATTCTACGTTTTATTACCAGCGTGCTACGTTGTTTGAAGAATTGCCCGTTACTTCCAACGACATTATTTTCCTCGGAAACAGTATCACGAACGGTGCCGAATGGGCGGAACTGTTTCAAAATAAACACGTGAAAAACCGTGGAATCAGCGGCGATATTTGCATGGGAGTATATGACCGCTTGGACGCTATCCTGAAAGGAAAACCAGCTAAAATATTTCTTCTGATTGGCATTAATGATGTGAGCCGTGGAACTCCTGCCGATACGATTGTATACCGTATCGGGATGATTGTCAGGAAGATAAAGACGGATTCACCGAAAACAAAGCTTTATCTGCAAAGTGTTCTTCCCGTCACCGACCATTACAATATGTTCAAGGGGCATACTTCCCGTTGGCAGGTTATTCCTGAAATCAATAAAGGGTTAGTCCGTCTCGCAGAGAAGGAAGGATTGACTTACATAGACTTGTACTCTCACTTTATAGACGGACAAACCGGAAAGATGAGCACTGCCTACACAAATGACGGTCTGCATCTTCTCGGAAAAGGGTATCTGAAATGGGTGGAGATTGTGAAACCTTACATTGGAAAGAAGTAAATACCTGAAACAACCAAATACCAGAGAAAACTAAACACCGGGAAAAAATAAATGAAAAAGATTCTGATACTATCCGTCTGTCTGTTCGTTTGTTGCGTGCTTTCTGCCCAACAACGGATAAAAGTTGCATGCGTAGGAAACAGTATCACCTACGGAACCGGATTATCCGACCGTGCAACACAATCTTACCCCATACAGTTGCAGAAACTACTGGGAGAGCGATATGAAGTCGAAAATTTCGGGAAACCCGGTGCTACCCTGCTCAATCAGGGACACCGCCCCTATACCCGACAAGAAGAATATCAGAAAGCATTGGATTTTGCGGGAGACATTGTCGTCATTCATTTGGGAATCAATGATACTGACCCCCGCGACTGGGCAAACTACCGTGACTTCTTTGTGAAAGACTATTTGAGTCTGATTGATACCTTCCGCAAAGCTAATCCCGACGTGCGGATTATCATAGCGCGAATGACCCCGATTGCCGACCGCCATAACCGTTTTCTTTCGGGAACCCGTGACTGGCACGGCGAGATACAGACAGCCATCGAAACAGTAGCGCGTTATGCCGGTGTGCAATTGATAGATTTCCACAAACCGCTTTATCCATATCCTTTCTTGCTGCCGGATGCCGTTCATCCTACCGCCGAAGGGGCAGCCATCATGGCAAAAACAGTTTATTCGGCTATTACCGGAGATTATGGCGGCTTGAAATTATCCCCGCTTTATACGGATAATATGGTTCTCCAGCGTGATACCCCCTTGCTGATACAGGGAACAGCCGACGCAGGAGAACAAGTAACAGTCTGCATAAACCGTCAGCAGTGGATTACAAAAACTACACCGGATGGGAAATGGTCAGTGAAATTATCACCATTGAAAGCAGGCGGCCCTTATACGCTGGCAATCTCCACCCCTCAAAGAGCCTTGAAATACACTAACGTCCTGGCAGGAGAAGTCTGGCTATGCTCCGGTCAGTCGAACATGGAATTTATGTTGAGCCAAGCCACTACCGGCAAGAAAGACATTCCTCAAGCTGCCGACGAACAGTTGCGCCTGTATGACATGAAAGCCCGTTGGCGTACGGACGCGGTACAATGGGACGCTTCCGTCCTCGACTCCCTGAATCATCTTCAATATTATAAAGACACAGAATGGCAAACCTGTACCCCCGACAATGCAGCCCGTTTCTCGGCGATAGCATTTTATTTCGGTCAGATGTTGCGGGATAGCTTGAAAGTTCCGGTAGGGTTGATATGCAATGCAATCGGCGGTTCGCCTACCGAATCATGGATAGACCGGAATACGTTGGAATATCACTTCCCGGCTATATTGAAAGACTGGACACACAATGACTTTATACAAGACTGGGTACGCGGACGCGCTGCATTAAACATCAAACAGTCGAAAGAGAAATTCCAACGCCACCCTTACGAACCTTGTTATTTGTACGAGTCAGGTATTCGTCCGTTAGCACAGTATCCAGTCAAAGGTGTGATTTGGTATCAGGGGGAATCGAACGCTCATAATTGCGAAGCGCATGAGAAACTTTTCAAACTCTTGATATGCAGTTGGCGTAAGAACTGGGAGAATGAGGAACTGCCGTTCTACTACGTTCAGCTCTCCAGTATAGCCCGTCCTTCCTGGCCGTGGTTCCGTGACAGTCAGCGCAGGATGATGAACGAAGTACCGAATACGGGTATGGCGGTATCTAGTGATAATGGCGACTCGTTAGACGTACACCCTAGAAATAAGAAACCGATTGGCGAACGTCTCGCTCGTTGGGCGTTGAATAGAACGTATGGCATGAACCATGTACTGCCATCCGGCCCGTTATTCCACCAAGCCGATTTCCGTGAAAATGCCGTATATGTAACTTTCAATTACGGCAAAGGCTTAAAGAGTTCGGACGGTCATCCTTTGCGCACGTTTGAGGTCGCCGAGACAGACGGTATTTATTACCCTGCCGTTGCTGAGATAATAGACGGTCGGATAAAAGTATATAGTGAACAAGTAAAACATCCACGATATGTCCGCTACGGTTGGCAGCCTTTCACATGTGCAAATCTGGTGAATGAAGCAGGCCTGCCGGCTTCGACTTTCCGTGCGGAAGCACCCGAGCGGTTCATTACGGATATTCATTTGCAGAAAATGGAAGGGTTCCCCCAATCGGAGAAAGGCTTCAAATTTGGCGTTTCCGCCTGCTACTCAGGAATCCTGAGCGGCAACCTGCTGATGGCGGGTGGTTGTAATTTTCCCGGTGTTCCTGCCAGTGATGGCGGAAAGAAGAAATTCTATCGGGGGATTTATACGGCAATGATAAATACCGATACGGTACTTGCCTGGCGTAAGGTAGGAGAGTTGCCTGTCGCTTCCGCTTACGGAGTTTCCGTGTCTTGTCCGGACGGTATCATCTGTATAGGGGGAACCGATGGAAAAGATGCGCTGACGTCCGTCTATAAAATCAGCTGGGGGAGAAACCCGAAGGCGGCAAAACAAGGGAAAGTCGTCATAGAAACTCTTCCTGCTTTGCCTTATGCGTTGGATAATATGTGTGGCACGTTGATAGGCGGGCAACTGTTCGTTGCAGGCGGCAACAGAAACGGCAAACCTTCCAACTCATTCCTTTGTCTCGACTTGGACAGGCTTGAGACTGGTTGGCAGGAGTTACCGGATTTTCCCGGAGATGCACGGACGCAAGCCGTCTGTGCCGGACAGCTTAAAGACGGTGAAACCCGTATCTTCCTATGGGGTGGATTCGCCGCTTCCACCGATGGCAAACCGGCAACACTTTCTACTGACGGCTATTGCTACTCATCCGCATCCCGGCAATGGACTCCCATAGCTACCCCGACAGGAAACGATGGTGAAACCCTCTCCTTGGGTGGTGGGACAGCTATCGCTATAAATGAAAATCTAATTCTCTGTACAGGCGGAGTGAATAAAGATATCTTCCTCACAGCTCTCCGACAGCCTCAAAAGGATTATCTTTTTCATCCAGCCGAATGGTACAAATTCAATGATCGTATATTAATATATAATATCAATCAAAACACATGGCAGGAAATCGCCCGTACCCCGCAAACAGCCCGTGCCGGAGCGGCGTTGACAGGATGGGATGAAACTTATTACAACATAAACGGAGAATTGAAGCCGGGTGTCCGCACCCCCGAAATAATCAGAATAACAGTCGAATAATAAAAACAATGCCGCTTGTAATCTATATTTTGTTAAATTATCAGGGAAATTGGCGGAAAAATAATATCTTTGACACCGTTAATATCTAATACTCCCACTATGATGATTAATTTAACCGGAAAAAAAGCTCAAATAGCGTGTGGATTACTCTGCTGTTGCAGCATGGTCTATGCCCAGAGCAATGATAATTCAGAAGTTCTAACTTTGCACACAGACTGGGAGTTTTCCCAAGTAGGGACAGAAGTATGGCGTACAGCCGTAGTGCCCGGCACGGTACATCAGGACCTTATTCATCACAATCTCATCCCCAGTCCCTTCTACGGTACCAACGAACAGAAAATCCAATGGATAGAAAATGAAGACTGGGAATACAAGACGGCTTTCACAATCACCGCCGACCAACTGAAACGTGATGACGCCCAACTCACCTTTGAAGGACTCGATACCTACGCTGACGTCTACCTCAACGGAGCATTGCTATTAAAAGCCGACAACATGTTCGTCGGCTATACAATCCCCGTAAAAAAATACCTTCGTTCCGGAGAAAATCTCCTTCACATATATTTTCATTCGCCCATCCGGCAGACATTGCCCCAATACGCTTCCAACGGATTCAACTATCCCGCCGACAACGACCATCACGAGAAACACCTGAGTGTATTCTCCCGCAAAGCCCCTTACAGCTACGGCTGGGACTGGGGAATCCGTATGGTGACCAGCGGCGTCTGGCGTCCGGTAACTATCCGCTTCTACGATGCCGCCTCCATCAGCGACTACCACGTGAAGCAATTATCTCTGACCGACCAGGTGGCGAAGCTATCCAATGAGCTGGAAATAAACAACATACTTCCCCATCCGCTTCAAGCAGAAATAAAAATAAACACCTCGCTCGAAGGAGAACAGGAATCCGCCATGAGCCAAACAGTCATCCTGCAACCTGGAATCAACCACGTCTGTATCCCTACGGAAGTCGTCTCACCGGTACGCTGGATGCCGAACGGCTGGGGAGCTCCGACCTTATACGACTTCTCCGCTCAAATCATCACCGAAGGTAACATCGTTGCCGAACAATCCCATAGAATTGGACTTCGCACCGTCCGCCTGGTGAACGAAAAGGACGCAGACGGAGAATCCTTCTATTTTGAAGTAAACGGTATCCCGATGTTTGCTAAGGGAGCCAATTATATACCTCAAGACGCACTATTGACGAATGTGACTACCGAACGCTATCAGACATTGTTCCGCGACATCAAGGAAGCGAACATGAACATCGTCCGCGTATGGGGCGGCGGAACCTACGAAGACGACCGCTTTTACAATCTGGCAGACGAGAACGGGATATTGGTATGGCAGGACTTCATGTTTGCCTGCACCCCTTATCCGTCCGACCCCACCTTCCTGAAGAGGGTAGAGGCGGAAGCCTGCTACAATATCCGCCGTCTTCGCAACCATCCTTCGCTAGCCATGTGGTGCGGCAACAACGAAATACTCGAAGCCTTGAAATACTGGGGCTATCAGAAAAAATACACCCCAGAAATCTACCGGGAAATGATGACCGGCTACAACAAGCTTTTCCGCGAGTTGCTTCCCGCCAAAGTGAAAGAACTCGATGCAGACCGCTTCTATATTCACAGTTCCCCTTATCTTGCCAACTGGGGACGCCCCGAATCATGGGGAATAGGGGATAGCCACAATTGGGGCGTCTGGTACGGAAAGAAACCCTTTGAATCCTTGGACACCGATTTGCCTCGTTTTATGAGTGAATTCGGCTTTCAGTCTTTCCCTGAAATGAAAACCATTGCCACATTCGCATCTCCCGAAGATTACGAAATCGAGTCGGAAGTGATGAATGCCCATCAGAAGAGCAGCATTGGCAATGACTTGATTCGTACTTATATGGAACGTGATTACATCGTACCCGAGAAATTTGAGGATTTCGTTTACGTCGGACTTGTATTGCAAGGACAAGGCATACGTCACGGTCTGGAAGCCCACCGCCGCAACCGCCCCTATTGTATGGGTACATTATACTGGCAATTGAACGACAGTTGGCCTGTTGTTTCCTGGTCGGGCATTGACTATTATGGCAACTGGAAAGCCCTGCATTATCAGGCGAAACGAGCTTTCGCCCCTATTCATATCAACCCTATCCGGCAGAATGACAGCTTGTGCGTCTATCTTCTCTCAGACCGTCCCGATACAATGGAGAAGATGACATTGGAAATGAAGATAACAGACTTTGAAGGAAAAAAGTCAGGAAAAACGATACAACTGAAATCCTTGTCTATTCCGGCAAATACTTCTCAATGCGTGTACAGGGCAAAGCCCGACGATTTGCTCTCTTTAATAGAGCGTAAATCTTCGGAAACGTCTCAATCTTCTGCGGAAAAACGGCTTTCGGAAGTATTCCGCCATTGCTTCATGCAACTGACCTTGAAAGACAAATCCGGTCATACGGTAGCCGAAACAGTCTACTTCTTTGAGAAGACCAAAGACCTGCTTCTGCCCGAAACGAACATCACCTGCAAGATGAAACAGACAGACGGCAAATGCGAACTGACACTTCTTTCTCCTGCTTTGGCAAAAGATGTCTTTATCGAAATACCTTTGCAGGGTGCCCGTTTTAGCGACAACTTCTTCGACCTTTTGCCTGGAGAGCGTAAAACGGTTGTCATCACTTCTCCCCAAATAAAGAAAGGGAAAGAGTTGCCATTGAAACTCAAGCATATTCGTGAAACCTATAATTAAATATCTATTAGTAACTTAACACTTAATTTTTAGTTTATGAAACAATTCTTAAAACTAACTGGATGCCTGGCAGTGGCGGGACTTTTTGCTTCGTGCCAATCCGCGCAACAAGAAGCAGATTATCAAATCATCCCCTTGCCACAGGAAATCGTTACAGCTCAGGGGGGGGCCTTCATCCTGAAGAGCGGAGTGAAAATCCTTTATCCGGAAGGTAACGAAAAGATGCAACGCAATGCAAAGTTCCTGGCAGACTATCTGAAAACAGCTACAGGAAAAGACTTTGCCATCGAAGCCGGAACAGAAGGTAAGAACGCTATTGTACTGGCATTGGGAGCGGAAGCCGAAAATCCCGAATCCTACCAGTTGAAAGTAGCAGGTGACGGAATCACTATCACCGGTCCTACGGAAGCCGGAGTATTCTACGGAATCCAGTCTTTGCGCAAATCCTTGCCCGTTGCAGTGGGGGCGGATATAGCCTTGCCGGCAGTAGAGATAAAGGATGCTCCCCGTTTTTCTTATCGTGGCGCTCACTTCGACACCAGCCGCCATTTCTTTACCGTAGATGAAGTGAAGACATATATAGACATGATGGCTTTACACAATATGAACCGTTTCCACTGGCATATTACTGAAGACCAGGGCTGGCGTTTGGAAATCAAGAAATACCCGAAACTGACGGAAATCGGTTCCAAGAGAACGGAGACAGTTATCGGACGCAACTCCGGCGAATATGACGGCAAACCTTACGGCGGTTTCTATACTCAGGAACAAGCGAAAGACATAGTAGCTTATGCGGCGGAACGTTATATCACGGTTATCCCCGAAATCGACCTGCCGGGACATATGCAGGCTGCTCTTGCCGCTTATCCGGAACTCGGATGTACAGGTGGCCCGTACGAAGTATGGAGACAATGGGGTGTATCCGAAGACGTGCTCTGTGCCGGAAACGACCAGGTATTAAAATTCCTCGAAGACGTATATGCCGAACTGATTGAAATCTTCCCGTCGGAATATATCCATGTAGGTGGTGACGAATGTCCGAAAGTACGTTGGGAGAAATGTCCGAAATGCCAGGCACGTATCAAGGCGCTGGGGTTGAAATCGGATGATAAGCATAGCAAGGAAGAACGTTTGCAGAGTTTCGTTATTAACCATATTGAAAAATTCCTCAACGAACACGGACGTCAGATTATCGGTTGGGATGAAATCCTCGAAGGCGGGCTTGCACCGAACGCGACTGTCATGTCATGGCGTGGCGAAGGGGGGGGTATCGAAGCGGCCAAGCAGAAACATGATGTTATCATGACACCGAACACTTACTTGTATTTCGACTACTACCAGACAAAAGACACGGAGAACGAACCTCTCGGTATTGGTGGTTATCTGCCTCTTGAAAGAGTGTACAGCTATGAGCCCATGCCGGTTTCCCTCACTCCGGAAGAACAGAAATATATCAAAGGCGTGCAGGCTAACCTTTGGACTGAGTACATTCCTACTTTCTCTCATGCCCAGTATATGGTATTGCCCCGTTGGGCTGCTTTGTCCGAAGTTCAGTGGTCGACTCCCGACAAGAAGAATTATGAAGACTTCCTGTCCCGTCTGCCACGCCTGATTAAGTGGTACGATGCGGAAGGATACAATTATGCTAAACATGTATTCAACGTTACTGCCGAATACACTCCGAATCCGGCAGACGGTACGTTGGACATCACCTTGTCTACCATTGACAATGCGCCTATCCACTACACTTTGGACGGTACGGAACCTACCGCTGCTTCTCCGCTTTATGAAAGCCCGTTGAAAATCAAGGAAAATGTGACTTTCTCTGCCATTGCTGCCCGTCCTACCGGAAACAGCCGTGTGGTTTCTGAAAAGATTAATTTCAGCAAGTCAAGTATGAAGCCGATTGTAGCTAACCAGCCTATCAATAAGCAATATATGTTCAAAGGCGAATTTACTTTGGTAGACGGCTTGAAAGGAAACGGCAATTACAAGACCGGCCGTTGGATTGCATTCTACAAGAACGATATGGATATGACTATCGACCTTCAGCAGCCAACCGAGATTTCGAGTGTTGCCATTTCTACTTGCGTGGAGAAGGGCGACTGGGTGTTTGATGCGAGAGGACTCTCCGTAGAAGTCTCGGACGATGGCAAGAACTTTACCAAAGTCGCTTCTGAGGAGTATCCTGTAATGAAAGAAAGCGATAAGAATGGTATCTACGAACATAAACTGTCATTCAGTCCGGTAAAAACTCAATACGTGAAAGTGGTTGCCCTGTCTGAAAGTAAAATACCGGCATGGCATGGCGGAAAAGATAATCCGGCATTCTTGTTTGTAGACGAAATCACGATAGATTAATGAATATGAGAAATAGATACGCTAAAGTTTGTCTTTTCTTATGGGTATTGGGAATGTGCTTGACCGCACATTCCCTCAAAGCACAGTCCGTCATTCCTGTCCCGTTGAAAATGGAGCAGGGGACGGGCTCTTTTTTGCTTTCAGAGAAAACAAAACTTTATACAAACCTACAAGGCGGAGAAGCGCAGCTTCTGGAGAATTGCCTGCAAACATTGCCGGTTCATCTCAAGAAAGGGAAAAAGAAAGATACACAGAATGTACTTTCTCTATTGATAACGGAAAAGAGCGGGCAGTTGCCCACTCCTGAAAGTTATACGCTGTCTGTCACACCGGAACGCATCCAAATTCAGGCAACTTCGGGGGCCGGACTCTTCTACGGGATTCAGACACTCCTGCAGCTATCGGTTTCTTCGGACACGGGCGTCATCACCGTCTCTGCCGTTGAAGTGCAGGACACGCCCCGTTTCGCTTATCGCGGATTGATGCTCGACGTATCCCGCCATTTCTTCACCAAGGAATTTGTGAAAAAACAGATAGACGCACTGGCATTCTATAAAATTAACCGTCTGCATCTGCACCTCACGGATGCGGCAGGCTGGCGGATTGAAATCAAGAAATACCCTCTGTTGACAGAATTTGCAGCCTGGCGTACCGATGCCAACTGGAAAAAGTGGTGGAATGGCGACCGCAAATACGTCCGTTTCGACGAACCCGGAGCTTCCGGCGGTTACTATACCCAGGATGATATCCGTGAAATCGTAGAATATGCCCGTCAGCATTTTATCACGGTTATTCCGGAGATTGAAATGCCTGCCCACTCGGAAGAAGTATTGTCAGCCTATCCGCAACTCTCTTGTGCAGGCGAGCCCTATAAGAATGCGGATTTCTGCGTCGGAAACGAAGAAACATTCACTTTTCTTGAGAATGTACTGACCGAGGTCCTCGAACTTTTCCCTTCCGAATACATTCATATAGGCGGTGACGAAGCCGGTATGGCAGCGTGGAAAACCTGCCCGAAATGTCAGAAGAGAATGAAGGACGAACATCTCTCTCACGTAGACGAACTGCAAAGCTACCTGATTCACCGGATAGAAAAGTTTCTGAACGCCCGCGGCCGTCGTTTGTTGGGCTGGGACGAGATACTTAAAGGTGGTCTGGCTCCTAATGCGACAGTCATGTCATGGCGTGGAGAAGAAGGAGGCATTGCTGCTGTTACTTCCGGTCATCGGGCTGTCATGACGCCGGGAAGTCACTGTTATTTGGATAGTTATCAGGATGCCCCGTACTCTCAGCCGGAAGCCATCGGCGGATACTTACCTTTGAAAAAGGTCTATGCTTACAATCCGGTTGCCGCTTCATTGTCGGCGGAACAGGCGAAACTTGTGTATGGTGCACAAGTTAACCTTTTTACAGAATATGTTCCGACTCCCGAGCATGTAGAGTATATGTTATATCCCCGCACATTGGCGTTGGCGGAAGTTGCCTGGTCGGCTCCCGAACGTAAATCATGGCCGGACTTCCATGCCCGTGCTTTGAAAGCCGTATCGGATTTGCAGGCAAAAGGCTACCATCCTTTCGACCTTAAAAACGAAATCGGCAGTCGCCCGGAATCTACCAAAACTGCCGCTCACCTTGCTTTGGGAAAGAAAGTGATTTACAACGCTCCGTACAGCCTCCACTATCCTGCTCAGGGAAACACCGCCTTGACGGACGGCATACGTGGCGATTGGACTTATGGTGACGGTTGTTGGCAAGGCTTTATCAACGGCAAACGTCTGGATGTAACGATTGATATGGAAGCCGAAACTTCCATCCATTCCGTTACCGCAGCCTTTATGCAAGTGGTAGGCGCGGAAGTATTCCTGCCCGCATCTGTCACGATTTCTATTTCCGATGACGGAATTAACTTCACCGAGTTGAAACATCAAACCTTTGAAGTAACCAAAGAAGACCCTATTAAATTCACGGACATCTCTTGGGTAGGAAACGCACAAGGAAGATATGTACGCTATCAGGCACAAGCCGGAAAAGAGTTCGGTGGTTGGATATTTACTGACGAGATAATCGTGAAATAGACATCCGGGCATGGGTTTCGTACTACCTTAATGTGAATTCGATAGATGCCTGTACTATTCGATTCTTCTTCTTCCCGAAGGAGGGAAAACCATGCGGGTGAACATCTATCGAACTCACATACCCTTATATAAAGCATAAGTGAGCTGCAAAAAATTTGCAGCTCACTTATACCTTTTTATCTATATATAATAGCAAAACATCAATCGAAGAAGCTCTTGAACTTCTTGAAAATCTTCTCCTTCACCGAAGTGCTCGGTTTGAAGTTATCCGAAGCATCCATTTTCTCCAGTGTAGCTTTTTCTTCCTTGTTAAGAGTTTCCGGCACATAAATACTGATATTCACGAGCAAATCCCCCGTTCCATATCCATTCACGTTCGGCAATCCCTTGCCACGAAGGCGAAGCACTTTACCCGGCTGAGTGCCCGAATCAATTTTCACTTTCACCTTACCGTCAATCGTCGGAATCTCCACAGCGCCACCCAACGCAGCCATCGGGAAACTCAACAACAAATTGTAAATCAAGTCATTCTCATCGCGAATCAAGTCTTGATGCGGTTCTTCCTCTACAAGAATCAGCAAATCGCCCGACACGCCATTGTGCTTTCCGGCATTACCCTTGCCGCCCATCGAGAGTTGCATACCCTCTGCCACACCGGCGGGGATTTTCACCGTCACCACTTCTTCACCGTAAATGATTCCGTCGCCGCCGCACTTCTTACACTTGTTCTTGATAATCTTACCTTCACCGTTACAAGTAGAACAAGTGACACGTGTCTGCATAGTGCCCAGAATCGTTTGCTGGTTGCGAATCACCGAGCCGCTACCCTTACAAGTAGGACACGTCTCCGAACCGCCGTCACCCTCGGCACCCGAACCGTGGCAATGGTCGCACGGCACATATTTCTTGAGTTTGAACTTCTTTTCCACCCCTTCGGAGATTTCCTTCAAAGTCAGTTTCACTTTCACGCGAAGGTCACTACCGCGATACCGGCGCTGTTGTGAACCGCCGCCACCACCGAATCCGCCAAAACCGCTGAATCCGCCGCCGAAGCCACCGCCACGACCACCGAAAATATCACCGAACATAGAGAAGATGTCATCCATCGACATTCCCTCGCCACCGAAACCGCCGAACGGTCCGCCATTGCCTGCCGCACCGCTCACACCCGCATGACCGAACTGGTCATAACGCGAACGCTTATCCGGATTACTCAATACGTCGTATGCCTCGGCTGCCTCTTTGAACTTCTCTTCAGCCTCCTTGTCACCCGGATTCTTGTCGGGGTGATACTGAATTGCTTTCTTACGGTATGCTTTCTTTATTTCATCTGCGGTGGCTGTCTTCGTCACCTCCAATATTTCGTAATAGTCTCTTTTTTCTGCCATGCCCTTTTATTGATTTATCATTCATAAATCTCTTTATTCTCCTACTACCACTTTAGCGTGACGCAACACCTTGTCGTTCAATGTATATCCCGTCTGCACACAATCCAGAATCTTGCCCTTCTGTGCTTCCGACGGTGCAGGAATTACTGCGATGGCTTCATGATAATCCGTATTCAACGGCTGGTCTTTCGTCTCGATGACCTTTACCCCATTTTGTGCCAATACAGCCAGGAATTTGTTGTAAATCAGCTCGATGCCCTCTTTCACGGCATTCACGTCCGTTGCCGTCTCCATCGTCTTGATGGCACGTTCGAAGTCATCTACTACCGGAAGAATACTGCTCAGGCTCTTTTCGCCGCCGTTCAGAATCAGTTCGGCTTTCTCCTTCATGGTGCGTTTGCGGTAATTGTCGAACTCGGCAGACAGGCGCAGATACTTGTCCTTCTGTTCCTCAATCGTCTCCTGAGCCTTTCCCAACTCCTGTTCAAGCTCTTCCTCGTGCGTCAGCGGAGCCGCGTCCTCAGCCTGTTCGTTCTGCGGTTGTTCTTCCGCACCATTGTTCAGAATGTCTTCCACATTCATCTCTTCTTCCTTCACTTTTTTTTCTTTCGGATCCATTTTTGGTATTTACTATTTTACTAGTTACTATTTACTATTTAACACACATGCACGATATCTATTGGGAAGATAGCGTCCATAAAAAAACATGCCGGACTGACCGGATGTCATTGATTTTGCCTGCAAAAACTTTGCCAATTGTCTGCAAATGCTTTGCCAAGTTGGCTGTTTTGCCAAAAAACGCAGCAAAGGTAACACTTTTATGTCAGATTGGCACATAGCAGATAGTTCATAATTCATTTTTAATGTCTAACTTTGCACGCTAAAATAGTAAATATTAAAATAGTAACTGGTAAAATAGTAAATAGTAACTGGTAAAATAGTAAATAGTAACTGGTAAAATAGTAAATAAAGAAGATGATTACAGTTTCAAACGTATCGGTACAGTTTGGTAAAAGAGTGTTGTTTAATGACGTAAACCTGAAGTTTACGAGTGGTAATTGTTATGGTATTATCGGTGCGAACGGTGCGGGAAAATCTACCTTCCTTCGTACGATATACGGGGATTTGGACCCTACTACCGGTTCGATTGCCCTGGGACCGGGCGAACGCCTCTCCGTATTGAGCCAGGACCACTTCAAGTGGGACGCCTTTACCGTGATGGATACCGTAATGATGGGGCATACCGTGTTGTGGGACATAATGAAACAACGCGAAGTATTGTATGCCAAAGAAGATTTCACAGACGAAGACGGACTGAAAGTATCCGAACTCGAAGAAAGATTTGCCGAGCTGGACGGATGGAATGCAGAAAGTGATGCCGCCATGCTGTTGAGCGGACTGGGCATTAAGGAAGACAAACATTACACATTGATGGGTGAATTGAGCGGTAAGGAAAAAGTGCGTGTGATGTTGGCACAAGCCTTGTACGGAAATCCGGACAACCTGCTGCTGGACGAGCCTACCAATGACCTCGATATGGAAACAGTGACCTGGCTGGAAGAATATCTCTCCAACTTCGAACACACCGTGCTCGTAGTAAGCCACGACCGTCACTTCCTCGACTCCGTATGTACGCATACGGTAGACATCGACTACGGAAAAATCAACATGTTTGCCGGTAACTATAGCTTCTGGTACGAATCAAGCCAGTTGGCTCTCCGCCAGCAGCAGAACCAGAAAGCGAAGGCTGAAGAGAAGAAGAAAGAACTGGAAGAGTTCATCCGCCGATTCAGCGCCAACGTAGCGAAGAGCAAGCAGACCACAAGCCGCAAGAAGATGCTTGAGAAACTGAACGTAGAAGAAATCAAACCCTCTTCACGCAAATATCCGGGTATCATCTTCACCCCCGAACGCGAACCGGGCAACCAGATTCTGGAAGTCTCCGGTCTGAGCAAGAAGACGGAAGAAGGCGTAGTGCTCTTCAACGATGTCAACTTCAACGTAGAGAAAGGAGACAAAATCGTATTCCTTTCACGCAACCCGCGTGCGATGACTGCCTTTTTCGAAATCATCAACGGAAACATGAAGCCGGATGCCGGAACATTCAACTGGGGCGTGACTATCACCACCGCTTATCTTCCGTTGGACAACACTGACTTCTTCAACACCGACCTCAACCTCGTAGACTGGCTCAGCCAGTTCGGCGAAGGCAACGAAGTATATATGAAAGGTTTCCTCGGCCGTATGCTGTTCTCCGGCGAAGAAGTGCTGAAGAAAGTCAGCGTACTCTCCGGTGGCGAGAAGATGCGTTGTATGATTGCCCGCATGCAGCTCCGCAATGCCAACTGTCTGGTTCTGGACACTCCGACCAACCACTTGGACTTGGAATCTATCCAGGCATTCAACAACAACTTGAAGACGTACAAGGGAAATATCCTCTTCTCTTCCCATGACCATGAATTCATCCAGACCGTTGCCAACCGCATCATTGAACTGACTCCGAACGGCATCATCGACAAGATGATGGAATATGACGAATATATCACGTCCGACCACATCAAGGAACTGAGAGCGAAGATGTACGGTGACAAATAATCACGCTAACGCTTAGCCATAGCCATAAAACTAAGGCGCGGATTACGCGCGGATAACACGATAACTAATCATTTTTGATTAACAAAAACCGTGAAATCCGCGTAATCCGCGCCTGATTTGTTATTTAGCAATCCGTGTCTGATTTTCATTGATAAGCCCCACTCACACATTTCATGTGATTAAGTTTATCTATACTTCTCATGTGATTAAGTTTATCTATAATCCGTTTATCTGTTATTTCGTGCAAAAACGACTATCTGCGGGAAAACTGCCATTCCGCAAGGGGAGGGGGTTAGAATTCCAACCCCGTCTGAACCGGAAGCTGCGGGCGTATTGAATTTTCCGTGCGTTCTTGGGGCGTATATTCCACCACACAATATTCTGTCACCTTGTTGTCGTTTTTTCGGGAGTGGAAATGATTGTTTTCCAGTACTGTGACCAACATTCGTTTCATCTGCGCGTTGGACTGTGTGCGCCCGTTCAGGCTCAATACCGACAGCAGATAGGAGGCAGGAAACCATTGCGCCTGTATATCGTTCGGTCTGGCAGCCCGGAAATAGAAGAAGAGATTTTCCTCTATCGGGTCTTTTTGGCGGAACGCCTCATTGCGGTTGTTGAGAAACGTTATCTCATCGTTCTCATACCAGTATTGAAATCCCTATCGGTAGAGCGCGTATGCCTGTGCGTATATCCCCTCATGATTGACAGGCGTGTGATAGTCAATATCCAGCAGAGTGTTGAACAGGATACGCCTGTTCTGACCGACGTCCGGCATACAGTGCGGGTTGTTGGTACTGGCAATGAACGACGCCTGGCGGATGTATGTATAATTCTGGATATCGTAAACCTTGCGTTCGTTTACGACATCTTGCGTGATAAGGCTTTTCAAGTTCTGCATCCGCTCGGGAGAGAGCGTGTCAAACTCATCCAGGTTGATGAGCAGGCAAGACGACATTTGAAGCAGATGGTTATTATTGTCAGGATTAATCATGCCGTTGCGATAATAATTCTTAAGCTCCGGCGGCAGCAGGCGGCGGATAAAGGTACTCTTTCCTTTCCCCTGTGCATCGTGGAATAGCATCAACTGGTGGTTTTGCACCTCGTCGTTGATGGCGCACGCCACCATTCCCACGAGCCACCGGCGGAAACTGTCTTCGAAGAAAGCCTGGTCAGCGGCTTTACGTTTTCCAGCCGTTCGGGAGAGAAGAAAGCGTCCGGGTCATGCGACACGAAGAATCCTCGTCCCAGGTCGCTTCCGCTTGTGTCCACTTTTGTGTTGAGCAGCTTTTCATATTTGCTGCTTGCCAGGGCATACATGCGGTGATGGTATCGTTCGAGTGTCGGGACAGTCATTCACCAGCCGGCGGAATTCCGGGAGCTTTTCTACCGGCATGTCGTCACAGTCGAGCGTGATGATGTCCTGATACGTGTCGAGACTGCAAGCCAGCCTTTCCTTTATGTAGGTAGCCGTGATAGTGTGGTAGGGCAGTTGTTTCTTCATTCGGTCTGCCTTCACCGTATCTCCCTCTTCCATGGCTTCCCGAAGTCTCCGGATTCTGTCGCGATAAACATTTCCCCGGATAAATCCGAACAACTGCTGGATACTTATACTTCCCGATACGAGTGATAGTCCTCTGTATGTGGTTATTGCGATATTTTTCATTTTACTTGTTGATATGTATTTAAGCTGTGCCAATAGTAACACGCTGCAAAGGACGGCTTTTTGTGTAGAATAAAAAAACTGCTTTTTGTACTCAAAAAGCAGTTTTTTAACGTTTGGTTCTTAACGACTAATCATCAAGAAACGTTCTTCTCAGTCTTTGTATCTCACAATCAATCTCTTCCACACTTAATGATTCGTCCGAATCATCAGATTTCTTGAATTTAACAGCCAGAAACAACCACTCTGAGAAGAACTTGGGACCTTTAATGTTAAAGGGGGAGTCACGGTCATAGCAGAGATGAGCAAAGGGAAGGAGAAACTTCTTACGGTCGCGCGGGCTAACCTCTATCCTGTTGGCATACAGATTATTGACACTACCAAGCGTTTGTGTGATGAACCGGGATACTTTGGGGAATTCTCCTTTTTCAAGCGTTACGGCTTGCTTGTTTTGGTAAACGAAGCCTTCGGAAAAAATGTCTTTTTTCTCATGATTTTAAGAGCCTGTTTAAATTCTCTTCAGTCATAATATTATAGCTGATATTTTAACTTAC
>CANPJW010000033.1 GCA_947574505.1 uncultured Bacteroides sp.
ATTATTAATCAAATAAATAACAAGTAAAGCTATGGCTAAAGAGAAATTTGAACGTTCGAAACCGCACGTTAACATTGGTACTATCGGTCACGTTGACCACGGTAAAACCACTTTGACTGCTGCTATCACTACTGTGTTGGCTAAAAAAGGTCTTTCAGAATTGCGTTCTTTCGATTCTATCGACAACGCTCCTGAAGAAAAAGAAAGAGGTATTACTATCAATACTTCTCACGTAGAATATCAAACTGCAAATCGTCACTATGCTCACGTTGACTGTCCGGGTCACGCCGACTATGTAAAAAACATGGTTACAGGTGCTGCTCAGATGGATGGCGCAATTATTGTTTGTGCTGCAACTGATGGTCCGATGCCTCAGACTCGTGAACACATCCTGTTGGCTCGTCAGGTAAACGTACCTCGTTTGGTTGTTTTCTTGAACAAGTGTGATATGGTTGATGATGAAGAAATGTTGGAATTGGTAGAAATGGAAATGCGTGAATTGCTTTCATTCTATGATTTCGATGGCGATAATACTCCTATTATTCGTGGTTCTGCATTAGGTGCTTTGAATGGTGTTCCTCAATGGGAAGATAAAGTAATGGAGTTGATGGATGCAGTTGATACTTGGATTCCATTGCCTCCGCGTGATATTGATAAACCTTTCTTGATGCCTGTTGAAGACGTGTTCTCTATCACTGGTCGTGGTACTGTTGCTACAGGTCGTATCGAAGCTGGTATTATCCATGTAGGTGACGAAGTTGAAATTCTTGGTTTGGGTGAAGATAAGAAATCAGTTGTTACTGGCGTTGAAATGTTCCGTAAATTATTGGATCAAGGTGAAGCTGGTGATAATGTTGGTTTGTTGTTGCGTGGTATCGACAAAAACGAAATCAAACGTGGTATGATTTTGTGTAAGCCGGGTCAGGTTAAGGCTCACTCTAAGTTCAAAGCTGAGGTTTATATCTTGAAGAAAGAAGAAGGTGGTCGTCATACTCCGTTCCATAACAAGTATCGTCCTCAGTTCTACTTGCGTACTATGGACTGTACAGGTGAAATCACTTTGCCGGAAGGAACTGAAATGGTAATGCCGGGTGATAACGTAACTATCACAGTTGAGTTGATCTACCCAGTAGCATTGAACCCAGGTCTTCGTTTCGCTATCCGCGAAGGTGGACGTACGGTAGGTGCTGGTCAGATTACAGAAATTCTTGACTAATACACAATAATTAATCAGTTCTCGGTCTTGTATCGGGAACTGATTATGTACACACGGGAGTAGCTCAGTTGGTAGAGCACCGGTCTCCAAAACCGGGTGTCGGGAGTTCGAGCCTCTCCTCCCGTGCTAAACTTGAAAGAATATGTTTCAGAAAGTAGCAAATTATTGTAAAGAATCTTATGACGAATTAGTCCATAAAGTATCATGGCCTACTCGTAAAGAACTTTCTAGTAGCGCAGTGGTTGTTTTATATGCTTCCCTACTCATTGCGCTAGTTGTTTTTCTTATGGATTCAGCCTTCCAGTTTGTAATGGAGGATATTATCTATCCGCACTAATTAATTGAATAAAATGTCTGAGATTGAAAAAAAGTGGTACGTATTACGTGCTGTTAGTGGAAAAGAAAGCAAGGTTAAGGAGTATCTTGATGCTGACATTAAGAACAGTGATCTTAGCGAGTATGTGTCTCAGGTGTTGATTCCTACCGAGAAAGTGTATCAGGTTCGCAATGGTAAGAAAATTGTGAAAGAAAGAAGTTATCTTCCCGGATACGTTTTAGTCGAGGCCGCTTTGGTCGGTGAGGTTGCTCATCATTTGAGAAACACCCCGAATGTAATCGGTTTCTTGGGAGGTTCCGAAAATCCGGTTCCTTTGAGACAATCGGAAGTGAATCGTATACTTGGTACGGTGGATGAACTTCAGGAAGGTGGTGAGGAACTTAATGTACCTTATACCGTAGGAGAAACAGTGAAAGTTACCGTTGGACCGTTCAGTGGCTTCAGTGGTCTCATTGAAGAGGTGAATACCGAAAAACGGAAGTTGAAGGTTATGGTTAAGATCTTCGGACGTAAAACTCCGCTGGAACTTGGCTTTATGGATGTCGAGAAAGAATAATGCATTCTGTTACGTGCATTGGACTTTCGCTATAATTAATATATAAAAATTAGAAACAAAATGGCTAAAGAAGTTGCTGGACTAATCAAATTAC
Organism: uncultured Bacteroides sp.; assembly: GCA_947574505.1. GTDB lineage: Bacteria > Bacteroidota > Bacteroidia > Bacteroidales > Bacteroidaceae > Phocaeicola. The sequence goes on from CANPJW010000033.1 coordinate 2,204, forward strand.
AGATTAAAGGAGGCGCTGCAAATCCATCACCTCCCGTTGGACCTGCTTTGGGTTCTAAGGGTATTAATATCATGGAATTTTGCAAGCAATTCAATGCCAGAACCCAGGACAAAGCAGGTAAGATTTTACCTGTAATCATTACCTACTACGCAGATAAGTCTTTTGATTTTGTTATCAAGACTCCTCCCGTAGCTATTCAATTGCTTGAATTGGCTAAGATTAAGAGTGGTTCTGCTGAGCCTAACCGTAAGAAGGTTGCCGAAATTACTTGGGAACAAGTTCGTACGATTGCTCAGGACAAAATGGTTGACTTGAACTGCTTCACTATCGAGTCTGCTATGACTATGGTAGCTGGTACAGCTAGAAGTATGGGTATCGCTGTAAAAGGGGAATTCCCGGGTAATAACTAATAAACTTCAATTATAATGGGTAAACTGACAAAAAATCAAAAGTTGGCTGCAGAAAAAATTGAAGCAGGGAAAGCATACTCACTGAAAGAAGCTGCACAGTTAGTTAAAGATATTACTTTTTCTAAGTTTGATGCTTCATTAGATATTGACGTACGTTTAGGTGTAGACCCTCGTAAAGCTAACCAGATGGTTCGTGGTGTAGTTTCATTGCCTCACGGAACAGGTAAGCAAGTGCGTGTTTTGGTTCTGTGTACACCTGATGCTGAAGCTGCTGCAAAAGAAGCTGGTGCTGACTATGTTGGTCTTGATGAATATATTGAAAAGATCAAAGGTGGATGGACTGATATTGATGTAATCATTACAATGCCGTCTATCATGGGTAAGATCGGTGCTTTGGGTCGTGTTCTTGGTCCTCGTGGATTAATGCCGAATCCGAAGAGTGGTACTGTAACTATGGATGTAGCTAAGGCTGTTAAGGAAGTTAAGCAAGGTAAGATTGACTTTAAGGTTGATAAGAGCGGTATCGTTCATACTTCAATTGGCAAGGTTTCTTTCACTGCAGATCAGATTCGTGATAATGCGAAAGAATTTATCGCTACTATCATTAAATTGAAACCAAGTTCAGCTAAGGGTACTTATATTAAGAGTATTTATCTTTCAAGTACTATGAGTAAGGGTATCAAGATTGATCCCAAAACTGTAGAAGAAAACTAACAATAAGGAGGAATCATGAGAAAGGAAGATAAAGGCGTTATTATTGGTCAGTTGGCTGAAACCGTTAAGCAATACGGACATTTCTATTTGGTTGACACAACTGCTATGGATGCAGCTAAGACAAGTGAACTGAGAAGAAAATGTTTCAAAGCAGGTATTAAGCTGGTTGTTGTGAAGAATTCTTTGCTTCACAAAGCTCTGATGAGCATGGAAGGTGTTGATTTCTCTCCGTTGTTCGATTCTTTAAAAGGTACAACTTCAGTAATGTTTAGCGAAGTAGCTAACGCTCCTGCAAAGTTGTTGAAAGAATACAAAGAGGAAATTCCTGCATTGAAAGCAGCTTATGCTGAAGAAGGTTTCTATGTAGGTGCTAATCAACTGGATGCTCTTTGCAACATTAAGAGTAAGAATGAAGTTATTGCTGATATTATTGCATTGCTGCAATCACCGGCGAAAAATGTTATTTCTGCTCTTCAATCAGGTGGTAACACCATTCATGGAGTTCTTAAGACTCTGGGCGAACGTGCCGAATAATCAATTTTATAATCAATTAGTAACAAACAATTAAAATCATACAAAAATGGCAGATTTGAAAGCTTTTGCAGAACAATTAGTTAACTTGACAGTAAAAGAAGTTAATGAACTTGCAACTATCCTTAAAGAAGAATACGGTATTGAACCTGCTGCTGCAGCTGTAGCTGTTGCTGCTGGTCCTGCTGCTGGTGCAGCTGCTGCTGAAGAAAAAACATCTTTTGATGTAGTTTTGAAGAGCGCTGGTGCTGCAAAATTGCAGGTTGTTAAAGCCGTTAAAGAAGCATGTGGTCTTGGCTTGAAAGAAGCTAAAGACATGGTAGACGGTGCTCCTAGCACAGTAAAAGAAGGCTTGGCTAAAGACGAAGCTGAATCACTGAAGAAAACTTTGGAAGAAGCTGGAGCTGAAGTTGAGCTTAAATAATATTAGCCTGAGTATCAGGTAATACGGTTAGGAATCCTCTGGTAGAGGATTCTTAACCTTTTTGTGTCTATATTATTATTAAGTTCTACAAAATATTAACAAATGTCTTCAAATACTGAAAATCAAAGAGTTAATTTTGCTTCCATCAAGAATCCGATGAAGTATCCGGATTTCTTGGAAGTGCAATTGAAGTCATTCCAAGACTTTTTACAGTTGGATACCCCGCCCGAAAAGCGTAAGAATGACGGGCTGTATAAGGTGTTCGCTGAAAACTTCCCTATTGCTGACACTCGTAATAACTTTGTCCTTGAATTCTTGGACTATTACATTGATCCGCCTCACTATTCAATAGACGAGTGTTTGGAGCGCGGGCTCACATACAGCGTGCCTTTGAAAGCAAAACTGAAGTTGTATTGTACTGATCCTGATCATGAAGATTTCGATACGGTTATTCAGGATGTTTATCTGGGTCCTATTCCGTATATGACTCCGAAAGGAACTTTTGTTATTAATGGTGCTGAGCGTGTAGTTGTTTCTCAGTTGCACCGTTCTCCGGGCGTGTTCTTTGGTCAGAGCGTACATGCTAACGGTACTAAATTGTACTCTGCCCGTATTATTCCATTCAAAGGTTCATGGATCGAATTCGCTACAGATATTAACAATGTAATGTATGCGTATATCGACCGTAAAAAGAAATTGCCTGTTACTACTCTGTTAAGAGCTGTAGGTTTTGAAAATGATAAAGATATCCTCGAAATCTTCAATTTGGCTGAAGACGTTAAGGTTAATAAGACTAACTTGAAGAAAGTCGTAGGAAGAAAACTCGCTGCTCGTGTTTTAAAAACATGGACAGAAGATTTCGTAGATGAAGACACAGGTGAAGTTGTTTCTATTGAACGTAATGAGGTTATTATCGACCGTGAAACTGTGATTGAAGAGGATCATATCGATGAAATTATAGACTCAGGCGTTCAGAATATCCTTGTTCACAAGGAAGAAGCGAATTCATCCGACTACTCTATTATATTTAATACCCTTCAGAAAGACCCGAGCAACTCTGAAAAAGAGGCTGTACTTTACATTTACCGTCAGTTGCGTAATGCAGATCCGGCTGATGATGCCAGTGCTCGTGAGGTTATCAATAACCTGTTCTTCTCTGAAAAAAGATATGACCTTGGCGAGGTAGGACGTTACAGAATCAACAAAAAGTTGGGACTGACTACGGACATGGATGTGAAGGTATTGACAAAACAAGATATTATTGAAATCATTAAGTATCTGATTGAGCTGATTAACTCTAAAGCGGATGTTGATGATATTGACCACTTGAGTAACCGTCGTGTACGTACTGTAGGAGAACAGTTGTCCAATCAATTTGCGATTGGTCTGGCACGTATGTCTCGTACCATCCGTGAGCGTATGAATGTGCGTGACAATGAAGTGTTTACTCCGATTGATTTGATTAATGCGAAGACTATTTCTTCTGTTATCAATTCATTCTTTGGAACAAATGCTTTGTCGCAGTTCATGGATCAAACTAATCCATTGGCTGAAATCACTCACAAGCGTCGTTTGTCAGCGTTAGGACCTGGTGGTCTGTCACGTGAACGTGCTGGTTTTGAGGTTCGTGACGTACACTATACTCATTATGGTCGTTTGTGTCCGATTGAAACTCCTGAAGGTCCGAATATCGGTTTGATTTCTTCTTTGTGTGTGTATGCTAAGATTAATGAACTTGGCTTTATTTCAACTCCTTATCGTAAAGTAGCTGATGGTAAGGTGGATATATCTGATGAAGGTATTGAATATCTGACAGCCGAAGAGGAAGAGGATAAGATAATCGCTCAGGGTAATGCTCCATTGGATGATGAAGGCAAATTTGTTCGTGAGAAAGTAAAAGCTCGTCGTGATGCTGATTATCCTGTTGTTACTCCTGACCAGGTAGAGTTGATGGATGTTTCTCCACAGCAGATTGCTTCTATCGCTGCTTCTTTGATTCCGTTCTTGGAACATGACGATGCTAACCGTGCATTGATGGGATCAAACATGATGCGCCAGGCAGTTCCTTTGTTGCGTACAGAGGCTCCTATTGTAGGTACAGGTATTGAAAAACAGTTGGTTGAAGACTCTCGTACTCAGATTGCAGCAGAGGGTGATGGTGTTGTAGAATATGTCGATGCAACAACTATTCGTATCTTGTATGACAGAAATGAAGATGAAGAATTTGTAAGCTTTGAACCTGCTTTGAAGGAATACAGAATTCCTAAATTCCGTAAGACTAATCAGAGCATGACCATTGACCTCCGTCCTACTTGTGATAAAGGACAGCGTGTGAAGAAGGGTGATATCCTGACTGAAGGATATTCAACTCAGGGTGGTGAGCTTGCATTGGGTAAAAACCTGTTGGTGGCTTATATGCCTTGGAAAGGTTATAACTACGAGGATGCTATTGTATTGAATGAACGCGTTGTACGTGAGGACTTGCTGACTTCTGTACACGTTGATGAATATATTTTGGAGGTCCGCGAAACGAAACGCGGTATGGAAGAATTAACTTCTGATATTCCTAACGTGAGTGAAGAAGCTACTAAAGATTTGGATGAAAACGGTATTGTACGTGTAGGTGCACGTATCGAACCGGGTGATATCCTGATTGGTAAGATTACTCCGAAAGGTGAATCAGATCCTTCTCCGGAAGAAAAATTGCTTCGTGCTATTTTCGGTGATAAGGCAGGTGATGTGAAGGATGCTTCATTGAAAGCTTCTCCGTCATTACGTGGTGTCGTTATTGACAAGAAGTTGTTCTCACGTGTTATCAAGAGCAGAAGTGAGAAGAATGCCGATAAGGCTATTCTGCCTAAACTGAATGATGAATTCGAAGAAAAGGCAGCAAAACTGAAAGATATCTTGATTGAGAAACTATTGGTTTTGACTAATGGTAAGGTTTCCCAAGGAGTGAAAGATTATTTGGGAACGGAAGTTATTGCCAAGGGGGCGAAGTTCACCAAACGCGATTTGGAATCATTGGATTATACTATTATCCAGTTGAGCAAGTGGACAGCTGATGCTCATAAGAATGACATGATTCGTGACTTGGTGATGAATTATTTGAAGAAATATAAAGAATTGGATGCTGAATTAAAGCGTAAGAAGTTTGCTATCACTATCGGTGATGAACTTCCTGCGGGCATTATTCAGATGGCTAAGGTTTATATTGCCAAGAAGCGTAAGATTGGTGTAGGTGATAAGATGGCGGGACGTCACGGTAACAAGGGTATTGTTTCTCGTGTGGTTCGTCAGGAAGATATGCCGTTCTTAGCAGATGGTACTCCAGTAGATATCGTATTGAATCCGTTGGGTGTGCCTTCTCGTATGAATATTGGTCAGATTTTCGAAGCCGTATTAGGTCGTGCCGGAAAAGAGTTGGGTGTGAAATTTGCTACTCCTATTTTTGACGGTGCTTCTATGGATGATTTAAATGAATGGACAGATAAAGCTGGATTGCCTCGTTATTGTAAGACTTATCTTTGTGATGGTGGTACAGGCGAACGCTTTGACCAACCTGCAACAGTGGGTGTAACTTATATGTTGAAACTAGGGCACATGGTTGAAGATAAGATGCATGCCCGTTCTATCGGTCCGTACTCCCTTATTACTCAGCAGCCGCTTGGTGGTAAGGCACAGTTCGGTGGTCAGCGTTTCGGAGAAATGGAAGTTTGGGCGCTTGAAGCATTCGGCGCAGCACATATCTTACAGGAAATCCTGACCATTAAGTCTGATGACGTTGTAGGACGCTCAAAGGCTTACGAAGCTATTGTGAAAGGTGAACCTATGCCAACTCCGGGTATCCCCGAATCTCTGAATGTATTGTTACACGAACTGAGAGGTCTTGGCTTGAGTATCAACCTTGAATAATAAAAAAATATAACTCTTTACATTATAAATAAGGAAGTATGGCTTTTAGAAAAGAAACTAAGATAAAGAGTAATTTCTCGAAAATCTCAATTGGCTTGGCTTCACCCGAAGAAATCCTTGAGAATTCGAGCGGTGAGGTGTTGAAGCCTGAAACGATCAACTACCGTACCTACAAACCGGAACGTGATGGTTTGTTCTGCGAGCGTATTTTCGGTCCGGTGAAAGATTACGAATGTCATTGCGGTAAGTACAAACGTATCCGTTATAAAGGTATTGTTTGTGACCGATGTGGCGTTGAAGTGACTGAAAAGAAGGTCCGTCGTGAACGTATGGGACATATTCAGTTAGTTGTGCCTGTAGCGCATATCTGGTATTTTCGTTCATTGCCGAACAAGATCGGTTATTTGTTGGGGCTGCCTACAAAGAAACTAGACGCTATTGTATATTATGAACGTTATGTGGTTATCCAGCCGGGTGTGAAGGCTGAAGATGGCATTAATAAATATGATTTGCTTTCTGAAGAAGAGTATTTGGATATCTTGGATACACTTCCTAAAGAAAACCAATATTTGGAAGATACAGATCCGAATAAGTTTATAGCTAAGATGGGAGCAGAAGCCATTTATGATCTGCTCTCAACTTTGGATTTGGATGCTTTATCTTATGAATTACGTCATAAAGCAAGTAATGATTCTTCGCAGCAACGTAAGAACGAGGCTTTGAAGCGTCTGCAGGTAGTTGAATCGTTCCGTGCATCTCGCGGACGTAATAAACCTGAATGGATGATTGTACGTATTGTGCCGGTTATTCCTCCTGAACTGCGTCCATTGGTTCCGTTGGATGGTGGCCGTTTCGCTACCTCTGACTTGAATGACTTGTATCGTCGTGTGATTATCCGTAACAACCGTTTGAAGCGACTGATTGAAATCAAGGCTCCCGAAGTGATTTTGCGTAACGAAAAACGTATGTTGCAGGAGGCTGTCGATTCCTTGTTCGATAACTCACGTAAATCAAGTGCAGTGAAGACTGACGCTAATCGTCCATTGAAATCACTGTCCGATAGCTTGAAGGGTAAGCAAGGACGTTTCCGTCAGAACTTGCTGGGTAAGCGTGTTGACTACTCTGCTCGTTCGGTTATCGTTGTTGGTCCTGAATTGAAGATGGGTGAATGTGGTATTCCTAAACTGATGGCTGCAGAGCTTTACAAGCCGTTTATCATCCGTAAGTTGATTGAACGTGGTATTGTGAAGACTGTAAAATCTGCAAAGAAGATTGTAGACCGCAAGGAGCCTGTGATCTGGGATATCTTGGAACATGTCATGAAAGGTCATCCTGTATTGCTGAACCGTGCGCCGACTCTGCACCGTTTGGGTATTCAGGCTTTCCAACCGCATATGATTGAAGGTAAAGCTATTCAGTTGCACCCGTTGGCTTGTACAGCGTTCAATGCCGACTTCGATGGTGACCAGATGGCGGTTCACTTGCCTTTGAGTAATGATGCGATTCTGGAAGCACAGATGTTGATGCTTCAAGCTCATAACATTCTGAATCCTGCTAATGGTGCTCCTATTACTGTGCCTGCACAGGATATGGTACTTGGTTTGTATTATATTACCAAGCTGAGAAAAGGGGCTAAAGGTGAAGGCTTGACTTTCTACGGTCCGGAAGAGGCTTTGATTGCTTATAATGAAGGTAAAGTGGATATTCATGCTATCGTCAACGTAGTGGTGAAGGACTTGGACAAAGATGGCAAAATCGTAGATGTGATGATGAAAGAAACCTCCGTAGGGCGTGTGATTGTAAATGAAATCGTTCCAGCGGAAGTGGGGTACTTGAATACCATTATTTCCAAAAAGTCTTTGCGAGATATCATTAGTGATGTTATCAAAGCTGTCGGTGTTGCACGTGCTTGTGAATTCTTGGATGGTATTAAGAACTTAGGTTACTATATGGCGTTCAAGGGTGGTCTGTCATTCAACTTGGGTGATATTATTATCCCGAAAGAAAAAGAAGAACTGGTAAAACGTGGTAATGAGGAAGTGGAACAGATTATGATGAACTATAATATGGGTTTCATTACTGACAATGAACGTTATAACCAGGTTATCGATACATGGACTCACGTGAACAGTGACCTGTCTGATATACTTTACAAGACGATTAAGAATGATGACCAAGGCTTCAATTCAGTATTTATGATGCTTGATTCCGGGGCCCGTGGTTCTAAAGAGCAGATTCGTCAGTTGTCTGGTATGCGTGGTTTGATGGCAAAACCGCAGAAAGCCGGTGCTGAAGGCGCACAGATTATTGAAAACCCTATTCTTTCAAACTTTAAAGAAGGTTTGTCTGTGTTAGAGTATTTTATTTCTACCCACGGTGCTCGTAAAGGTTTGGCGGATACAGCGTTGAAGACTGCTGATGCGGGATACTTGACCCGCCGTCTGGTAGACGTGTCGCATGATGTGATTATCAATGAAGAAGACTGTGGAACACTTCGTGGTTTGGTTTGTACGGCTTTGAAGAATAACGATGAAGTTATTGCTACTTTGTACGAACGTATTCTAGGACGTGTTTCTGTACATGATATCGTCCATCCTACTACTGGTAAACTGATTGTAGCCGGTGGAGAGGAGATTACAGAGGATATTGCGCAGGAAATCGAGGATTCTCCGATTGAAAGCGTTGAAATCCGTTCGGTATTAACTTGTGAATCTAAGAAAGGGGTATGTGCTAAGTGTTATGGACGTAACTTGGCATCCAGTCGTATGGTTCAGAAAGGTGAAGCAGTCGGCGTAATCGCTGCCCAATCTATTGGTGAGCCGGGTACACAGTTGACATTGCGTACATTCCATGCCGGTGGTATCGCAGGTAATATGGCTGCTAATGCAAGCATTGTGGCCAAGAATAATGCACGTTTGGAATTCGAAGAATTGCGTACGGTAGATACGGTTGATGAAATGGGTGAGGCTGTGAAAGTGGTAGTCGGTCGTTTGGCTGAAGTCCGCTTTATCGATGTGAATACAGGGATTATCCTGTCAACTCATAATGTGCCTTATGGTTCAAAATTATATGCTGCGGACGGTGATATTGTTGAGAAGGGAAAACTGATTGCTAAGTGGGATCCGTTCAACGCTGTTATTATTACAGAGGCTACTGGTAAGATTGAATTCGAGAGTGTGGTTGAAAACGTAACTTATAAGGTAGAGTCTGATGAAGCTACCGGTTTGCGTGAAATTATCATTATCGAGTCTAAGGATAAGACAAAAGTACCTTCTGCCCATATTGTAACCGAGGATGGTAATTTGATCCGTACTTATAACTTACCCGTGGGGGGGCATGTTGTGGTTGAAAACGGTCAGGCAGTGAAAGCTGGTGACATTATTGTGAAGATTCCTCGTGCTGTAGGCAAGGCTGGTGATATCACTGGTGGTCTTCCTCGTGTTACAGAACTGTTTGAGGCTCGTAACCCATCTAATCCTGCTGTCGTTTCTGAAATAGACGGTGAAATTACTATGGGTAAGATTAAGCGTGGTAACCGTGAAATTATTGTCACATCTAAGACAGGTGAAGTGAAAAAGTATTTGGTGAATCTGTCTAAACAAATATTGGTTCAGGAGAATGACTACGTTCGTGCCGGAACTCCGTTATCTGACGGTGCGATTACTCCTGCTGACATTTTGGCCATTAAAGGTCCCACGGCTGTACAGGAATATATCGTAAATGAAGTGCAAGACGTTTACCGTTTGCAGGGTGTGAAGATTAACGACAAACACTTTGAGATTATTGTTCGTCAAATGATGCGTAAGGTAGAAATCGATGAGCCGGGCGATACTCGCTTCTTGGAACAGCAGGTAGTGGATAAGCAAGAGTTCATGGAAGAAAACGATCGTATTTGGGGCAAGAAAGTAGTTGTTGACTCTGGTGATTCTCAGAATTTACAGCCGGGTCAGATTGTTACTGCCCGTAAGTTGCGTGATGAGAACAGTATGTTGAAACGTCGTGATTTGAAGCCTGTTGAGGTACGTGATGCTATTCCTGCTACATCTACTCAGATTCTGCAAGGTATTACCCGTGCCGCTTTGGGAACTTCAAGTTTCATGTCTGCTGCATCATTCCAGGAAACAACGAAAGTTTTGAATGAGGCTGCCATCAATGGTAAGGTTGATAGATTGGAGGGTATGAAGGAGAATGTGATTTGTGGTCACTTGATTCCTGCCGGTACCGGTCAGCGTGAATTCGAAAAGATTATTGTTGGTTCGAAGGAAGAATATGATCGCATTCTTGCTAATCGTAAGAATGTACTCGATTATAGTGAGGTAGAGTAATTTTTAATACATACACTGTAAAAGAGGCTGATTTCTGTTTAAGAAATCAGCCTCTTTAGGTTTATAGTAAATGCTATAGGAAAATTATATAGAATAATCAGTATGTTGTATTATTACAAATAAATGTCTATATTTGTACTCCAACCAAAGAATAGAAGTTGGGGACCTTGAAATTCAGAATATTTTTTTAATGCTAAAGTATAAAATCATGGAAAACGAAAAAAATAACAATCAGTTGCAGATAGAGTTGAAAGAAGAAGTAGCTCAAGGAACGTATGCAAATCTTGCCATTATTACCCATTCCAGTTCGGAATTTATTGTTGATTTTGTGCGTGTAATGCCGGGATTACCTAAAGCTGGAGTGCAGTCACGTATTGTACTGACTCCTGAACATGCAAAACGTTTGATGTATGCATTACAGGAGAATGTTGCAAAATACGAACGTAATTTTGGACCTATTCGAATGCCGGAAGAAATGAATGGGGGAAATAATGGACCGGATGGAAAAACATTCATTCCTCCTATAAGCGGATTTAAAGGGGAAGCATAAGGGCTTTTGTAGCAAAAATAACATAGTAGTCTGTTTTTCAAAAACTTTTTTGAGAAACAGACTATTTTTATTAGTAGAAAGTATTGTTTATTAAAATGTTATTCGTAACTTTGCAGCCCAAAATGTATAGTTTTGGACTTAGTACAGCAAATTAATAAACAATATATAATAATTAAAAATCAAACAAAATGCCTACTATTCAACAATTAGTAAGAAAAGGAAGAGAGGTTTTGGTTGAGAAGAGTAAATCTCCGGCACTGGATTCATGTCCTCAAAGACGTGGCGTTTGTGTTCGTGTGTATACTACTACTCCGAAAAAGCCGAATTCAGCAATGCGTAAAGTTGCTCGTGTGCGTCTGACTAACTCTAAGGAAGTAAACTCTTATATTCCGGGAGAAGGTCATAACTTGCAGGAACACTCAATCGTGTTGGTTCGTGGTGGTCGTGTGAAAGACCTTCCGGGTGTACGTTATCACATCGTTCGTGGTACTTTGGATACAGCAGGCGTAGCTGGTCGTACACAAAGACGTTCTAAATATGGTGCGAAGCGTCCTAAAGCAGGACAAGCTGCAGCTCCTGCAAAAGGAAAAGGAAAGAAGTAAATTGTAACTGAATTCCTGAAACAAAGAATATTAATTTAAGTTTTGGTTTGTTGGAATAAGCTATAAAGGTTGAGTAAATGCTTCAGAGGAAGCGTTGAAGTAAACGGAAAAAGTGCAGCCCCAAACAAAAACATTATTTTGAGAAAAAATGAGAAAAGCAAAACCAAAAAAACGTGTGATCCTTCCGGATCCGGTATTTAATGATCAGAAGGTTTCTAAATTCGTAAATCACTTGATGTATGATGGAAAAAAGAATACATCTTATGAGATCTTCTATGCAGCACTGGAAACAGTGAAAACAAAACTTCCTAATGAAGAAAAATCAGCTTTGGAAATCTGGAAGAAAGCTTTGGATAATGTAACTCCGCAGATTGAAGTAAAGTCTCGTCGTGTAGGTGGCGCTACTTTCCAGGTTCCTACTGAAATTCGTCCTGATCGTAAAGAGTCAATCTCAATGAAAAACTTGATTCTTTTCGCTCGTAAACGCGGTGGTAAATCAATGGCAGATAAACTGGCAGCTGAGATTATTGACGCTTTCAACGAACAGGGTGGTGCTTATAAGCGTAAAGAAGATATGCACCGTATGGCTGAAGCTAACCGTGCATTCGCTCACTTTAGATTCTAATCAAGTAATAATTAATAAGTAAAGGACGAAGATGGCTAAACATGATTTGCATTTGACCCGCAATATCGGTATCATGGCTCACATTGATGCTGGTAAGACAACGACTTCAGAACGTATTTTGTTCTACACTGGCTTGACTCACAAAATTGGTGAGGTGCATGATGGTGCAGCAACAATGGACTGGATGGAGCAGGAGCAGGAACGTGGTATTACTATTACATCTGCTGCTACTACTACTCGTTGGAAATATGCGGGAAATACTTATAAAATAAACTTGATTGACACTCCGGGACACGTTGACTTTACTGCTGAAGTAGAACGTTCTTTACGTGTCTTGGATGGAGCTGTTGCAGCTTATTGTGCGGTTGGTGGTGTTGAACCTCAGTCAGAAACCGTATGGCGTCAGGCTGATAAATACAATGTGCCTCGTATTGGTTACGTTAATAAAATGGACCGTTCTGGTGCTGACTTTTTCGAAGTTGTTCGCCAGATGAAGGATGTATTAGGCGCAAATGCTTGCCCTGTGGTAATTCCTATTGGTGCTGAAGAGAGCTTCAAAGGAGTTGTTGATTTGATCAAAATGAAAGCTATTTTGTGGCACGATGAAACAATGGGTGCAGATTATAGCGTAGAAGAAATTCCGGCGAACTTGGTTGATGAAGCTAATGAATGGAGAGAGAAAATGCTCGAAAAAGTGGCTGAATTTGACGATGCTTTAATGGAGAAATTCTTTGATGATCCTTCTACAATCACTGAAGAAGAAATCTTGCGTGCTTTGCGTGCAGGTACATTGAAAATGGATATCGTTCCGATGTTCTGCGGCTCTTCATTCAAGAATAAGGGAGTTCAGACATTGCTTGACTATGTTTGTGCGTTCTTGCCTTCTCCGTTGGATACACCTGCTATTGTAGGTACTAATCCGACTACAGGAGCAGAGGAAGACCGTAAACCTAGCGAGGATGAAAAAACATCAGCTTTGGCATTTAAGATTGCAACTGACCCCTATGTCGGACGTTTGACTTTCTTCCGCGTTTACTCTGGTAAGGTAGAGGCTGGTTCATATATCTATAACACTCGTTCGGGTAAAAAAGAACGTGTATCACGTTTGTTCCAAATGCACTCAAACAAACAGAATCCTGTAGAGGTGATTGGAGCTGGTGATATTGGTGCCGGTGTTGGTTTCAAGGATATCCGTACAGGTGATACGTTGTGTGATGAAGATGCACCGATCGTATTGGAATCAATGGAATTCCCTGATCCTGTAATTGGTATTGCAGTTGAACCTAAGACTCAGAAAGATTTGGACAAGTTGTCTAATGGCTTGGCTAAACTGGCTGAAGAAGACCCGACATTTACTGTTAAGACTGATGAGCAGTCCGGTCAGACTATTATTTCCGGTATGGGTGAGCTTCATTTGGATATTATTATCGACCGTCTGAAACGTGAGTTTAAAGTAGAATGTAACCAGGGTAAACCTCAGGTTAACTATAAGGAAGCTATCACTAAGACTGTTGAATTGCGTGAAGTTTATAAGAAGCAGTCTGGTGGTCGTGGTAAGTTTGCCGATATCATTGTGGCAATCGGTCCGGTTGACGAAGACTTTACACAAGGTGGTTTGCAGTTTATTGATGAAGTGAAGGGCGGTAATGTTCCTAAGGAATTTATCCCATCAGTTCAGAAAGGTTTCCAGACCGCAATGAAGAATGGTGTGTTGGCAGGGTATCCGCTTGATTCACTGAAAGTAGTTTTGAAGGATGGTTCATTCCATCCGGTTGACTCTGACCAGTTGTCATTCGAGATCTGTGCTATCCAGGCTTACAAAAATGCATGTGCTAAAGCAGGTCCTGTATTGACTGAACCTATTATGAAACTGGAGGTTGTAACTCCTGAAGAAAACATGGGTGATGTTATTGGTGACTTGAATAAGCGTCGTGGTCAAGTAGAAGGTATGGAATCAAGCCGTTCTGGAGCTCGTATTGTAAAAGCTAAAGTACCTTTGGCAGAAATGTTTGGTTACGTAACAGCTTTGCGTACTATTACTTCGGGTCGTGCTACATCGTCTATGACTTATGATCATCATGCTCAAGTTTCCAGCTCTATTGCTAAGGCTGTACTTGAAGAAGTGAAAGGTCGCGTAGACTTAGTATAATAAAAAAAAGCAGGGGCTACGGGTTAGCGAATGACTCTTAATCCGGCCCCACTTTATATTTAATCATTTTTTAATTTAAAATTTAATGAGTCAAAAAATTAGAATTAAACTGAAATCTTACGATCACAACTTGGTAGACAAGTCTGCTGAAAAGATCGTTAGAACAGTGAAGGCAACAGGTGCTATTGTTAGCGGTCCTATTCCATTGCCTACACACAAGCGTATTTTTACGGTAAACCGTTCGACTTTCGTTAACAAGAAGTCACGTGAACAGTTTGAATTGTCTTCTTACAAGAGATTAATCGACATCTATAGCTCAACAGCTAAGACAGTAGACGCTCTGATGAAGTTGGAATTACCGAGTGGAGTTGAAGTAGAAATTAAAGTTTAATGCATTTAAAAATTAACTGAAATGCCAGGATTATTAGGAAAGAAAATCGGAATGACATCCGTTTTCAGTGCTGATGGTAAAAATGTACCATGCACTGTTATCGAAGCTGGTCCTTGTGTAGTTACTCAGATTAAGAGTGTTGAGAAAGACGGCTATGCAGCTGTTCAGGTAGGTTTCCAGGACAAAAAGGAAAAGCATACTACCAAACCTTTGATGGGGCACTTTAAAAAAGCTGGTGTAACTCCGAAGAGACACTTGGCCGAGTTCAAAGATTTTGAAACAGAATTGAATTTGGGAGACACTATTACAGTGGAGTTGTTCAATGATGCGGCTTATGTTGACGTTGTTGGTACTTCTAAAGGTAAAGGCTTCCAAGGTGTAGTTAAAAGACATGGATTTGGTGGAGTAGGTCAGACTACTCACGGTCAGCACAACCGCGCTCGTAAACCGGGTTCTATCGGTGCATGTTCTTACCCTGCAAAAGTATTCAAAGGAATGCGTATGGGTGGCCAAATGGGTGGTGACCGCGTTACTACACATAACTTACAGGTATTAAAAGTGATTCCGGAACACAATCTTCTTTTGATTAAAGGTTCGGTACCGGGTTGCAAAGGTTCAATCGTAATAATTGAGAAATAATGGAAGTTAACGTATTAAATATTAAAGGTGAAGACACCGGAAGAAAGGTTACGTTAAACGAATCTATCTTCGGAATTGAACCCAATGACCACGCTATCTATTTGGACGTTAAGCAGTTTATGGCTAACCAACGTCAGGGAACTCATAAATCTAAAGAAAGAAGCGAAATCAGCGGTTCTACTCGTAAATTAGGTCGTCAGAAAGGTGGTGGCGGTGCTCGTCGTGGTGATATCAACTCTCCGGTATTGGTGGGTGGTGCTCGCGTGTTTGGTCCTAAACCTCGTGACTATTGGTTTAAGTTGAATAAAAAAGTTAAGACATTGGCTCGCAAGTCGGCATTGTCTTATAAAGCTCAAGAAAACGCAATCATTATTGTTGAAGACTTCACATTTGAGGCTCCAAAGACTAAGGATTTCGTTTCTATGGTAAATAATCTTAAAATTGCTGACAAAAAGTTGCTTCTTGTTTTGCCGGAAGCTAATAAAAATGTATATTTGTCAGCTCGTAACATCGAACGTGCTAATGTAGCAATTGCTTCTGCATTAAATACTTACAATGTATTGAATGCTGAAACTCTTGTTGTTACAGAAAACTCGCTCAAGGCTATCGAGAATATCTTATCTTAATTTAAAAAGGAGGCTTAGATAATGGGAATTATTATTAAACCGTTGGTTACTGAGAAAATGACTGCAATTACCGAGAAGTTAAATCGATTCGGCTTTATTGTACGTCCTGAAGCTAACAAGTTGGAAATTAAGAGTGAGATTGAAGCTTTGTATAATGTTACAGTAGTAGATGTAAATACGCTAAAATACTCGGGAAAGAGTAAAAGCCGTTACACTAAGTCTGGAATCATCAATGGTCGTACGAATGCTTATAAGAAAGCTATCGTAACATTGAAAGAAGGCGATACTATTGATTTTTATAGCAATATTTAATAAAGATGGCAGTACGTAAATTTAAGCCCACAACACCGGGGCAAAGACATAAAATTATTGGTACTTTTGAAGAGATTACTGCATCGGTACCAGAAAAGTCTCTTGTATTTGGAAAGCGCTCAACAGGTGGTCGCAACAACGTTGGTAAAATGACAATGCGCTATATGGGCGGTGGTCACAAGAGAAAATACAGACTTATTGATTTCAAGAGAAACAAAGACGGTGTACCCGCAGTTGTTAAAACTATAGAATACGATCCGAATCGTTCGGCTCGTATTGCTTTGCTGTTTTATGCTGATGGTGAAAAGAGATATATTATTGCTCCTAATGGATTGCAAGTTGGTAGCACATTGATGTCTGGAGCGAATGCAGCGCCTGAGATTGGTAACGCACTTCCGCTTGAGAACATCCCCGTTGGTACTGTAATTCATAATATAGAATTACGTCCGGGCCAAGGTGCAGCTTTGGTAAGATCAGCTGGTAATTTTGCTCAGTTAACTTCAAGAGAAGGCAAGTATTGTGTGATTAAATTGCCTTCAGGTGAGGTAAGACAAATACTTAGTGCTTGTAAGGCTACTATTGGTAGCGTTGGTAACTCTGATCATGGATTGGAATCTTCCGGTAAGGCAGGTCGTACTCGTTGGATGGGGCGTCGTCCTCGCAACCGTGGTGTTGTTATGAATCCTGTTGATCACCCGATGGGTGGTGGTGAAGGACGCGCTTCAGGAGGTCATCCAAGATCACGTACAGGCTTGTATGCTAAGGGCTTGAAGACAAGAGCTCCGAAGAAACAGTCTTCTAAGTATATTATTGAGAGAAGAAAGTAATAACTGATTAATTGAGTAAATTATGAGTCGTTCATTAAAAAAAGGTCCATATATTAACGTTAAACTTGAAAAGAAAGTGCTTGCTATGAATGAAAGCGGCAAGAAGGTTGTCGTTAAGACTTGGGCTAGAGCTTCGATGATCTCGCCTGATTTTGTAGGGCACACAGTTGCAGTTCATAACGGAAATAAATTTATTCCTGTTTACGTTACAGAAAACATGGTAGGACACAAATTGGGTGAATTTGCACCGACACGTACATTCCGCGGCCATGCAGGTAATAAGAAAAAATAAGCAGGATAATCTGAAGAAATAATAAAGTAATAAATAATGGGAGCAAGAAAAAAAATATCGGCTGAAAAAAGAAAAGAAGCCCTTAAGACCATGTATTTTGCAAAGTTGCAAAATGTTCCTACTTCTCCGCGAAAAATGCGTCTCGTGGCTGACATGATCCGTGGTATGGAAGTGAACCGTGCACTGGGTGTCTTGAAGTTTTCTTCTAAAGAAGCTTCTGCAAGAGTGGAAAAACTGTTGCGCTCTGCTATTGCTAACTGGGAACAGAAAAACGAACGTAAGGCAGAAAGTGGCGAATTGTTTGTAACAAAGATTTATGTTGATGGTGGTGCAACGCTGAAAAGAATGCGTCCGGCTCCGCAGGGAAGAGGTTACAGAATTCGTAAACGTTCAAATCACGTGACTTTGTTCGTTGATTCTAAGAGTACTAATGATAATCAAAATTAAGACTAGATGGGACAGAAAGTTAATCCGATAAGCAACCGTTTAGGAATTATCAGAGGATGGGATTCTAATTGGTACGGTGGCAATGATTATGGTGATGCTTTGTTGGAAGACAGCAAAATCCGTAAATATTTGAATGCCAGACTTGCAAAAGCCAGCGTTTCAAGAATTGTTATTGAACGTACACTGAAATTGGTGACAATTACGGTTTGTACAGCACGTCCGGGTATTATCATTGGTAAAGGCGGTCAGGAAGTTGACAAGCTGAAAGAAGAGTTGAAGAAGATCACGGACAAAGATATTCAGATCAATATCTTTGAAGTGAAGAGACCTGAGTTGGATGCTGTTATTGTAGCTAATAATATCGCTCGTCAGGTAGAAGGTAAGATTGCCTATCGCCGTGCCATCAAGATGGCTATCGCTAACACAATGCGTATGGGCGCTGAAGGTATCAAAGTGTTGATTTCAGGACGTTTGAATGGAGCAGAAATGGCCCGTTCTGAAATGTATAAAGAAGGAAGAACTCCGTTGCATACTTTCCGTGCAGATATTGACTACTGTCATGCAGAAGCTTTGACTAAAGTTGGTTTGCTGGGTATTAAAGTATGGATTTGCCGTGGTGAAGTGTATGGTAAGAGAGAATTAGCGCCCAACTTTACTCAGACTAAAGAGAGTGGTCGTGGTGGTAATGGCAACAATAACGGTGGTAAGAACTTCAAAAGAAAGAAAAACAATCGCTAACGGATTTGAATTTTAGGAATTATGTTACAACCGAAAAAGACAAAATTCAGAAGACAGCAGAAGGGCAGTCAGAAAGGAAATGCTCAAAGAGGAAACCAATTGGCTTTCGGCTCATTTGGTATTAAATCTTTGGAGACTAAATGGATTACAGGTAGACAAATTGAAGCTGCACGTATTGCGGTAACAAGATATATGCAACGTCAAGGACAGATTTGGATCCGTATTTTCCCGGACAAACCTATTACTCGCAAGCCTGCTGATGTGCGTATGGGTAAAGGTAAAGGTGCTCCTGAAGGTTTCGTTGCTCCGGTTACTCCGGGTCGTATTATCATCGAGGCAGAAGGTGTTCCTTATGAAGTAGCTAAAGAAGCTTTGCGTCTTGCAGCACAGAAGCTTCCTGTTACTACTAAGTTTATAGTTAGACGTGATTACGATGCTCAAAATCAAAATGCTTAATTTATTATGAAGATTGCAGAAATTAGAGAAATAGCTACCAATGAATTGGCAGAAAGAATTGAAGCTGAAGTAGCCAATTACAATCAGATGGTTTTAAATCATTCTATCTCTCCGCTGGATAATCCTGCACAGATTAAAAAGTTACGCAGAACGATTGCGCGTATGAAGGCAGAATTGCATCAGAGAGAACTTAACAAATAATAATGGTCCTCATGGAAGCTAGAAATTTAAGAAAAGAAAGAACAGGTGTTGTAGTAAGCAATAAGATGGATAAGACCATTACTGTTGCTGCTAAGTTTAAAGAAAAACACCCTATTTATGGTAAGTTCGTTTCTAAAACGAAAAAATACCATGCTCATGATGAAAAGAATGAATGTAATGTAGGTGATACAGTACACATCATGGAAACTCGTCCTTTGAGCAAAACTAAGAGATGGAGATTGGTTGAAATAATTGAAAGAGCTAAGTAATTATGATACAAGTAGAATCCAGACTTACAGTGTGTGACAACAGTGGCGCTAAAGAAGCTCTTTGTATCCGCGTATTAGGCGGTACGAAGAGACGTTACGCTTCTGTAGGGGATGTCATTGTAGTTTCTATCAAGAGTGTAATCCCCTCTAGTGATGTTAAAAAAGGTGCAGTATCAAAGGCTTTAATTGTACGTACTAAGAAAGAAATCCGTCGTGCTGATGGTTCTTATATTCGTTTTGATGATAATGCTTGCGTATTGTTGAATAATGCAGGTGAAATTAGAGGAAGTCGTATTTTTGGCCCTGTTGCAAGAGAGTTGCGTGCTGCAAACATGAAAGTGGTATCACTTGCACCTGAAGTACTTTAATTTTGTAAAAGATTTAAGTAATGAGTAAATTACATATAAAAAAAGGCGATACAGTTTACGTAAACTCTGGTGAAGATAAAGGTAAAACTGGCCGTGTGCTGAAAGTTCTTGTTAAAGAAGGACGTGCACTTGTAGAAGGTATCAATATGGTATCGAAAAGTACCAAACCTAATGCAAAGAACCCTCAGGGTGGTATCGTAAAGCAGGAAGCTGCTATACATATCTCAAACTTGAATTTGGTTGATCCTAAAACAGGCAAGCCAACACGTGTGGGAAGAAGAGAAAGTTCTGATGGTAGAACATTTGTTCGTTATGCTAAAAAATCAGGAGAGGAGATTAAATAATGAGTAATACTGCTAGCCTTAAGAAAGAATATGCAGAGCGCATTGCGCCTGCATTGAAGAATCAGTTCCAATATTCTTCAACAATGCAGATCCCCGTACTTAAGAAGATTGTTATCAATCAAGGATTGGGTATGGCTGTTGCTGATAAGAAGATTATTGAAGTTGCTATTAATGAGTTAACAGCAATTACTGGTCAGAAAGCTGTTGCAACAGTTTCACGTAAAGATATCGCTAACTTTAAGTTACGTAAGAAAATGCCGATTGGCGTAATGGTGACTTTGCGTCGTGAAAGAATGTATGAGTTCCTTGAAAAACTTGTTCGTGTTGCTTTGCCACGTATTCGTGACTTCAAAGGTATCGAAAGCAAGTTCGATGGAAGAGGTAATTATACATTGGGTATTCAGGAACAAATCATTTTCCCTGAAATAAATATCGATAGTATTACTAAAATTCTCGGAATGAATATTACCTTTGTAACTTCTGCTCCGACAGATGAAGAAGGTTATGCTTTGTTGAAGGAATTTGGTTTACCGTTTAAAAACTCAAAAAAAGATTAATATATTATGGCAAAAGAATCAATGAAGGCTCGTGAAGTAAAAAGAGCCAAACTTGTAGCCAAATATGCTGAAAAACGTGCTGCGTTGAAAAAGATTGTCAACTCAGGTGATCCTGCTGAAGCTTTTGAAGCTGCTCAGAAATTACAGGCTATTCCTAAGAATGCTAATCCTATTCGTTTGCACAACCGTTGTAAATTGACCGGTCGTCCTAAAGGCTATATTCGTCAGTTCGGAATTTCAAGAATTCAGTTCCGCGAAATGGCTTCTAATGGTTTGATTCCGGGCGTAAAGAAAGCAAGCTGGTAATTCTTTTTATTTTTAAATATTGTCAGGGTAGTCCTGATTAATTTAATTTATTATTATATGACAGATCCAATCGCAGATTATCTCACCAGATTGAGAAATGCAATTAGTGCAAAGCACAGAGTAGTAGAAGTGCCTGCCTCAAATTTGAAAAAGGAAATCACTAAGATCCTTTTCGACAAAGGCTACATTCTGAACTACAAGTTTGTAGAAGATGGTCCTCAAGGAACTATCAAAGTGGCTTTGAAGTACGACTCAGTAAACAAAGTAAATGCTATTAAGAAGCTTATTAGAGTTTCTACTCCGGGTTTACGTAAGTATACGGGTTACAAAGACATGCCGAGAGTTATTAATGGTTTAGGTATTGCTATAATATCTACTTCCAAAGGTGTAATGACTAACAAAGAAGCTGCTGAACTGAAAATCGGTGGTGAAGTTCTTTGTTACGTATATTAATAGGAGGATAAGCAATGTCAAGAATAGGAAAATTACCCATTAGTATTCCCACTGGAGTAACAGTTACTCTGAAGGATAATGTAGTTACTGTAAAAGGTCCTAAAGGCGAACTTAGCCAATTTGTTGATCCTTCTATCAATGTTGCAATTGAAGATGGACATGTGATGTTGACAGAAAACGAAAACGCGATGTTGGATAACGTAAAACAAAGACATGCTTTTCATGGCTTGTATCGTTCTTTGGTTAACAACATGGTTATTGGTGTTTCTGAAGGTTATAAGAAAGAACTGGAACTTGTCGGTGTAGGTTACCGTGCTTCAAACAATGGTAATATTATTGATTTCGCTTTGGGTTATACTCATAATATCTTTATGCAGTTACCTCCTGAAATCAAGGTAGAAACTAAGTCAGAAAGAAATAAGAACCCTCTTATTATATTGGAATCTTGTGACAAACAACTGCTGGGTCAGGTTTGTTCAAAAATACGTTCTTTCCGTAAGCCGGAACCTTATAAAGGTAAAGGTATTAAGTTTGTTGGCGAAGAAATTCGTAGAAAGTCTGGTAAGTCAGCCGGTGCTAAATAATTTACATAAAATTGTATTATCATGACAACAAAATTAGAAAGACGAATCAAGATCAAATATAGAGTACGCAATAAGATTTCAGGTACTACTGAACGTCCGCGTATGAGTGTGTTTAGAAGTAACAAGCAGATTTACGTTCAAGTTATCGATGACTTGTCTGGTAGAACTTTGGCTGCAGCTTCATCTTTGGGAATGGAAGCTATGCCTAAGAAAGAACAGGCTGCTAAAGTTGGTGAACTGATTGCCAAGAAGGCTCAGGAAGCTGGTATTACGACTGTCGTATTCGACCGTAATGGTTACTTGTATCATGGGAGAATAAAAGAAGTAGCTGACGCTGCTCGTAACGGTGGACTTAAATTTTAATCAATTATGGCAGTTAATAATAGAGTTAAGATAACTAACGATATAGAGTTAAAAGACAGATTGGTTGCTATCAACCGTGTTACAAAGGTAACAAAGGGTGGTAGAACATTCAGCTTCTCTGCAATTGTCGTTGTTGGAAACGAAGACGGTATTATTGGTTGGGGCCTTGGTAAAGCAGGTGAAGTAACAGCTGCTATTGCTAAAGGTGTTGAAGCAGCTAAAAAGAACTTGACTCGTGTTCCTGTATTGAAAGGTACAGTTCCTCATGAACAGTCGGCTAAATTTGGTGGTGCTGAAGTATTCATCAAGCCGGCTTCTACCGGTACTGGTGTGGTAGCAGGTGGTGCGATGCGTGCTGTTTTGGAAAGTGTGGGTGTTACAGACGTTTTGGCTAAGTCAAAAGGTTCTTCTAATCCGCACAACTTGGTAAAAGCTACTATTTTAGCTTTGGGCGAGATGAGAGATGCCCGTATGGTTGCTCAGAACAGAGGCGTAAGTATGGAAAAAGTATTTAGAGGATAAGGAGGAATTATGTCAACTATTAAGATTAAACAAGTAAAAAGTAGAATTGGTGCTCCTGCTGATCAAAAGAGAGTACTCGATGCGCTGGGACTTCGCAAGATGAATCGTGTGGTTGAGCACGAAGCAACTCCTTCTATTCTGGGAATGGTTGAAAAGGTAAAACACCTGGTTGCCATCGTTAAGTAATTCATTGTTAATAAAAAAACTAATTACGATATGAATTTAAGTAATTTAAAACCTGCAGAAGGATCTACAAAGACTAGAAAAAGAATTGGCCGTGGCCCGGGATCTGGTTTGGGTGGTACTTCTACAAGAGGTCATAAAGGTGCTAAATCAAGATCAGGTTATTCAAAGAAGATTGGTTTTGAAGGTGGACAGATGCCTCTTCAACGTCGTGTTCCGAAGTTTGGTTTTAAGAATATTAACCGTGTAGAATATAAAGCTATTAACCTTGAAACTATTCAGAAATTGGCTGAAGCTAAGAATCTGACTAAGGTAGGTATGAATGACTTTATTGAAGCTGGTTTCATTTCTTCTAATCAATTGGTAAAAGTACTAGGTAACGGTAGTTTGACTACTAAGCTTGATGTGGAAGCTAATGCTTTTTCAAAGAGTGCGGTAGCTGCAATCGAAGCTGTTGGTGGTAATGCAGTAAAACTCTGATTCAATGAGAAAATCTATTGAAACATTAAAGAATATATGGAAAATTGAGGATCTGAGACAAAGGATCCTCATTACTATATTATTTGTTGCAATTTACAGGTTTGGTTCTTACGTGGTTCTGCCAGGTATTAACCCTGCTATGTTAACTCAGTTGCATAAACAAACGAGTGAAGGTTTGTTAGCCTTGTTAAACATGTTCTCTGGAGGAGCGTTTTCCAATGCATCTATTTTTGCATTGGGAATCATGCCATATATCTCGGCATCAATTGTAATTCAGCTTTTGGCGATTGCTGTTCCCTACTTTCAGAAAATCCAGCGTGAAGGTGAAAGTGGTAGAAGAAAAATCAATCAGTATACTCGTATATTGACAATTGCAATTTTGGTTTTCCAAGCTCCCTCATACTTGCTTAACCTTAAGATGCAAGCCGGACCATCACTTAATGCTTCATTAGATTGGACATTCTTTATAATTACTTCTACCATCATTTTGGCAGCTGGAAGTATGTTTATTCTGTGGCTTGGAGAAAGAATAACAGATAAGGGGATAGGTAATGGTATATCATTCATCATTTTGATTGGTATTATTGCCCGTCTGCCACAATCTTTATTCCAAGAGTTTGTTTCTCGTCTGGCTTCTCCGGGTGCAGGTGGTATCATCATGTTTTTGTTGGAAATAGTATTTTTGTTGTTCGTTATTGCAGCAGCAATTTTGCTGGTTCAAGGCGTCCGCAAAGTTCCCGTACAGTATGCGAAACGTATTGTAGGAAACAAACAATATGGTGGTGCAAGACAATATATTCCTTTAAAGGTGAATGCTGCGAATGTAATGCCTATCATCTTTGCCCAGGCAATCATGTTTATCCCTATTACATTGGTAGGTTTCTCAAATGCTGCAACAGCAAGTGGTATTGTACGTGCATTTGTAGATCATACTAGCTTCTGGTATAATTTTGTTTTTGCAATATTGATTATTGTGTTTACATACTTCTATACTGCAATAACAATTAATCCTAACCAGATGGCAGAAGATATGAAGAGAAATAATGGTTTTATTCCGGGAATAAAACCAGGTAAGAATACAGCTGAGTATATAGATGCGATCATGTCTCGTATTACTCTGCCGGGTTCTATATTCTTGGCTCTTGTAGCCATCATGCCTGCATTTGCCGGTATTTTTGGAGTAAAAGCTGAGTTCGCCCAGTTCTTCGGTGGTACATCCTTATTGATTCTTGTAGGTGTTGTATTGGATACACTCCAACAGGTAGAAAGTCATTTGCTGATGCGCCATTACGACGGATTGTTAAATTCCGGAAGAATCAAGGGGCGTGCTGGTAATGTTGCTGCATATTAATTAGTCTGAGATGATATTTCTTAAGACAGATGATGAGATAGAGCTGCTTCGTCAGAGTAACCTACTTGTAGGTAGGACTCTGGCTGAAGTTGCTAAATTGATAAAACCCGGTGTGACAACTAAGGAACTTGACAAGGTGGCTGAAGAGTTTATTAGAGATAATGGAGCTGTTCCTACTTTTAAAGGTTTTCCCAATCAGTATGGTGATCCGTTTCCCAGTACCTTGTGTACTTCGGTAAATGATCAGGTTGTACACGGTATTCCCAATGATATCCCTTTGAAAGAAGGTGATATTGTTTCTGTTGATTGTGGTACTTATATGAATGGGTTTTGTGGGGATTCAGCTTATACCTTCTGTGTAGGAGAAGTTGATCCTGAGGTCTTGAAACTTTTGAAGACAACAAAAGAAGCTTTATATTTAGGTATAGAGAATGCCATTCATGGAAAGCGTTTGGGTGATATAGGTTTTGCTGTCCAGCAACATTGCGAGGCTAATTCCTATGGTGTGGTAAGAGAATTCGTAGGTCATGGTATTGGAAAAGATATGCATGAAGATCCGCAGGTACCCAATTATGGAAAAAGAGGATACGGCACTCAGTTGAAAAAGGGTATGTGCATTGCCATCGAACCGATGATAACATTGGGTTCCCGCCAGATAGTAATGGAAAGAGATGGATGGACAGTGCGTACACGCGATAGGAAATGTGCCGCTCACTTTGAGCATACAGTTGCAATAGGAGTTGGGAAGGCAGATATTTTGTCCTCATTTGAATATGTCGAACAAGTATTAGGAGATAAAGCAATTTAATATGGCAAAGCAATCCGCAATAGAACAAGATGGAGTTATAGTTGAAGCATTGTCTAATGCAATGTTTCGTGTTGAGCTAGAAAACGGGCATGAGATTACTGCTCATATCTCTGGCAAGATGAGAATGCATTACATTAAAATATTACCCGGGGATAAGGTCAGAGTAGAGATGTCTCCTTATGACTTATCTAAAGGAAGAATCGTTTTTAGATATAAATAAAAAAGAAATAAGATATGAAAGTAAGAGCATCATTAAAGAAACGTACGCCGGAATGCAAAATCGTTAGACGAAATGGCCGTTTGTATGTTATTAACAAGAAAAATCCTAAGTATAAACAACGTCAAGGATAATTTGTTATTTTTGCAAAAAAAATAATTTAGTATATGGCTATAAGAATAGTTGGTGTAGATTTGCCTCAGAACAAGAGAGGTGAAATTGCGTTGACCTATGTATATGGAATAGGTCGCAGTAGTTCAGCAAAAATTTTAGATAAAGCTGGTGTGGACAAGGATCTGAAGGTTAAAGACTGGACAGATGATCAAGCTGCTAAGATTCGTGAGATTATCGGTGCAGAGTATAAAGTAGAAGGTGACCTTCGTTCCGAAATCCAATTGAACATTAAGCGATTAATGGATATTGGTTGCTATCGTGGTGTACGTCACCGTATTGGTCTGCCGGTTCGTGGCCAGAGCACTAAGAACAACGCTCGTACACGTAAGGGAAGAAAGAAAACAGTTGCAAATAAGAAAAAAGCTACTAAATAATAATTGTTGATATGGCAAAAAAAACAGTCGCAGCTAAGAAGAGAAATGTGAAGGTTGACGCTAATGGACAGTTGCATGTTCATTCTTCATTCAACAACATCATTGTATCTCTGGCAAATAGTGAAGGTCAGATTATCTCATGGTCTTCTGCAGGTAAGATGGGATTTAGAGGTTCTAAGAAGAACACTCCTTATGCAGCACAGATGGCTGCACAAGATTGCGCTAAGGTAGCGTTTGATCTTGGCCTGAGAAAGGTGAAAGCTTATGTAAAGGGTCCTGGAAACGGACGTGAGTCTGCTATCAGAACTGTTCACGGAGCTGGTATCGAGGTTACTGAAATTATTGATGTAACTCCGCTTCCGCACAACGGTTGTCGTCCTCCGAAAAGAAGAAGAGTTTAATAGATAACCTATTTTTATATGTAACTTGATTTTGTTAATAATGGATTGCACTTCCTTTCTGTAATCGCGGCTGCAACAAATTAAGTTCATTAGTAACAATTAAATTAGAAAAAGAAATGGCTAGATATACTGGACCAAAATCAAGAATTGCCCGTAAATTCGGTGAAGGAATCTTTGGAGCAGATAAAGTTTTATCTAAGAAGAATTATCCTCCCGGACAACATGGTAACAACAGAAGAAGAAAGACTTCTGAGTATGGTGTCATGTTGGCAGAAAAACAAAAAGCTAAATATACTTACGGTGTATTGGAAAAACAATTCCGTAACCTGTTTGAAAAGGCTGCAAGTGCTAACGGTATTACCGGTGAAATCTTGTTGCAGAGTTTAGAGGCTCGTCTTGACAACGTGGTGTTCCGTTTGGGTATTGCTCCGACTCGTGCTGCTGCCCGTCAGTTAGTAAGTCACAAGCACATTACAGTAGATGGAAAGGTAGTTAATATTCCTTCATTCTCTGTAAAACCCGGTCAGATTGTGGGTGTACGCGAAAGATCTAAATCTTTGGAAGTGATTGCTAATTCACTTGCAGGATTCAATCACAGCAAATATCCTTGGTTGGAGTGGGATGAAAGTTCTAAGGTAGGTAAGTTGTTGCATATACCTGAAAGAGCAGACATTCCTGAAAACATTAAAGAACACTTGATCGTTGAATTGTACTCTAAATAATAATTAATTTCATGGCGATATTAGCATTTCAAAAACCTGATAAAGTATTAATGTTGGAAGCGGACTCCAGATTTGGAAAATTTGAGTTCCGTCCACTCGAACCCGGTTTCGGTATTACCGTAGGTAATGCTTTACGCCGTATTCTTCTTTCTTCATTGGAAGGATTTGCAATCAACACGATTAAGATCGAAGGTGTAGAACATGAGTTCGCATCTGTATCCGGTGTTAAAGAAGACGTGACCAACATTATCTTAAATCTGAAGCAAGTCAGATTTAAGCAAGTAGTAGAAGAGTTCGAAAATGAAAAGGTAAGCATTACCGTTGAGAATTCTAGTGAATTTAAGGCAGGTGATATAAGTAAGTATTTGACTGGATTTGAAGTGTTAAATCCTGAATTGGTTATTTGCCATTTAGATTCAAAAGCAACAATGCAGATGGACATTACCATTAATAAAGGTAGAGGGTATGTTCCGGCCGACGAAAACCGCGAATATTGTACCGATGTTAATGTAATTCCTATCGATTCTATTTACACACCGATACGTAATGTAAAATATCAGGTGGAAAACTTCCGTGTTGAACAGAAGACTGACTACGAAAAGCTGGTATTGGAAATTACTACCGATGGTTCCATTCACCCGAAGGAAGCTTTGAAAGAAGCCGCTAAAATATTGATTTATCATTTCATGTTGTTCTCTGATGAAAAGATTACTCTTGAAACATCCGATGTGGACGGCAATGAAGAATTTGATGAAGAAGTATTGCACATGCGCCAGCTGCTTAAGACTAAGCTTGTTGATATGGACCTCTCAGTTCGTGCCTTGAACTGCTTGAAAGCTGCCGATGTGGAAACATTGGGTGACTTGGTACAGTTCAACAAGACAGATCTGTTGAAGTTCAGAAACTTCGGTAAGAAATCGCTCACGGAGCTTGATGATTTGCTCGAGGGTCTGAATCTGTCGTTTGGAACCGATATCTCTAAATATAAATTAGATAAAGAATAAAAAATGAGACATAATAAGAAATTCAATCATTTAGGTCGTACTGCTTCTCATAGAAGTGCTATGTTATCTAACATGGCTTGTTCTTTGATCAAGCACAAAAGAATCACTACGACTGTTGCAAAGGCTAAAGCTTTGAAGAAATTCGTTGAGCCTTTAATTACAAAATCTAAAGACGACACAACTAATTCACGTCGTGTTGTATTTAGCAACTTGCAAGATAAGTTTGCTGTAACGGAGTTGTTCAAAGAAATCTCTGTAAAAGTAGCAGATCGTCCGGGTGGTTATACTCGTATCATCAAAACAGGTCATCGTTTGGGTGATAATGCTGAAATGTGCTTTATCGAATTGGTAGATTACGATGAAAACATGGCTAAGACTGCAACTGCTAAGAAAGCAACTCGTACTCGTCGTTCTAAGAAGAGTGCAGCCGCTACAGAAGCTCCTGCAGCACCGGCAGCTGAAACTACAGAGGAAGCCCCTAAAGCTGAATAATCTGTAATCATCATATATATAAAAGCCATAGCTATAAAAGCTGTGGCTTTTTTTATTTTATGCCCTGACCGGCAGTAATGAGAAAACAAGCTGTGAGGCTTCTGTCCACATGCATATTACTTGTTCTGTTTACAAAAGTTTTGATACGGACGAGGCATGCAGAACAAGAACAGCTTTTAATTTAAAGTCGGAATTAGAAACATCGAATAATTCCTTCAAAACCGTCATAGATAGGTAACCTGTTGCTTTTCAGGAAGAAACCATGAAGGAATTGAGAACCGATCCTTCATAATTTTGGATAATCCTTCATAGCTCCCTTAAAACAAAATACCTTTGATATGTGTTAATTATTGTATGAAATGAAACCTAAAACGCTATTTATGTTATCTTTGTAAACCAAACAGTAAGCAATGAAAGGATTTGTTACAGTCATATTATTTTTTCTGTTTGCCTTGGCTTTTGCCGGAACAGAATATGTAGATGCAGTTCCAGCTGCATCAATGACGGTATGTACTGTACAGCATACGGATACTACTCCGCAGCACTCCATCAATGAAGATCGTGTCATTCCCTTGGATAGCAATAAGGGAATAGCAGATATGGAGTTTGGGGACGCTCATACTTTAGCACATCGCGTCAGTGCCTCTGCAGAGCGTATGTACCGTTTTTCCTCCATGGAGACTACCCAATTTATCAAAATTTTGTTGCGTAAGATGGCCGCCCGGATGGCCAGTCTTGCAAGCTGTCATACCCATGTGTATGCCTCTTCCTATTCCCTTCCCTGGGATAGTGCTTGCGAGCACTATATCTTTGGTATGAGGCGCATTCTTATTTAGCTTTTATTCTTTTACCAATTTGTTTTTCATGGTTCTGTCTTGCCGGGTGATTGGCGAGATGTGACCTTGGTATGAATTATTGTATTTTTAATTAGTAAAGAATAAAATTTAAATTATTATGAGTAATACAGTTTCTACTGAAGCAACCTTGTTTTCAACAACACACCCTGATGTCGTAAAACGTACTAGTGTTTCTTCTATTATCATATCCGCTATCCTTTGTGTGATAGGTGCGGGTGCATTTGCAACCTCTACCCCAGTTCGGGATAAGATTTTGTTCATAAAAAGTTGGTAGTCTCATAAATA
>CANPJW010000034.1 GCA_947574505.1 uncultured Bacteroides sp.
CAAAGGTAGGAAGGAAAAGAGGGGAAAAAAACACGCACGAGGCCGAATGCTTACTTTTCACTCAAGTGAAGTGCCGTTGCCACCTGTGTGAAACGGTTGCTTCACCAAGGTGAAGCAATAAAGTCATAAGACTGTTTTCACGGTTGCATCCTGTTGATAAAATACATCTATTGAAGTTTTGTCATTTTGTGTGTGGCGGTTGTTGTGTTGTACATTGATGAACGATACCACCGCTTACCTACCGGTTGAGAGCCTTTATGGATGTTTTTTTACAGTAATTGGTTGATAATTAGAAGAATACTGTGTAGGAAAAATTTTATATTTCACGTTCAATTCAGATGCGTTTTCCATTGTCTTGAAGAATTTTTTTTTGATATTGATAAGATTTCATTGTTTAATGCTTGAATTGTATTTGTTCCTGCTTGCTTGAATTGCCATCTTTGCAATGTTAATTTTTAATTCAAATAACTATGAAAACAAAGACATTCTTAATTTCAGCTGCTATTCTTCCATCCATGGGGCATTACCGTTGTTTGCGAAAGCAATAACGTGTTGGAAATCTATTTTTAGTTAATTTTACAGCAATATTTTTTAATTAAACTCTAATACATTATTTATGAAACAAATTGCATTTACATGGTTGCTGTGCATACTTAGTATATGTGCCTATGCTCAGCAAATTACTGTTACCGGAACAGTGACGGATGCGGAGAATAATCCGTTGATTGGTGCGGCTGTTGTTGTAGTAGGAACTACGGATGGCGTGATTACCGATTTTGATGGCAAATATACCATTAAGGCCGCTTTCGGTCAGTCTTTGAATTTCTCTTATGTAGGTTATCGGGAGCAAACTGTTAAGGTTGATGGCCGCAGTGTGATTAATGTGAAATTGTCGGAAGGTGAATTGTTGGACGAGGTGGTGGTTATCGGTTACGGTACAGTGAAGAAAAGCCATTTGACAGGTGCGGTCGCTTCTGTTTCCGGTAAAGAGTTACAGGCAAATGTTGCACGTAGTGCTTCAGCTGCTTTGCAAGGAAGAGTTGCCGGTGTTACTGTGTCGGCTGCCAACGGTCAGCCGGGGGAAGGCTTGAATATTAATGTCCGTGGTATCAGTTCATTGAGTGCCACCAGTCCGCTTTATGTGATTGATGGTGTGTATGGTGATATCAATATGGTTGATCCCGCTGACATTCAGTCTATTGAAGTGTTGAAAGATGCTTCGGCTGCTGCTATTTATGGTTCTCGTGCTGCTAATGGTGTTGTATTGGTCACTACTAAAGGCGGTCGTTTGGAAACTTCTGCCCGTGTAACAGTGGATGCCTATACAGGCGTTCAGATGGTTGCCAAATACATTGATGTAATGGATGGTAATCAGCTTCGCGATTTGGCAAAGGCTACCGGTTATAGTTCGGCAGAAGGGTTGCTGAATTGGAATGGAGGTGCTGGAACAGACTGGCAGAAAGAACTTTATAACTCGGCTATGGTGAGCAAGGTTAGCTTGAATGTATCTGGAGGAAACAAGACTTCGACCTATAAT
This sequence comes from uncultured Bacteroides sp., assembly GCA_947574505.1. Lineage (GTDB taxonomy): Bacteria > Bacteroidota > Bacteroidia > Bacteroidales > Bacteroidaceae > Phocaeicola. The sequence continues at coordinate 1,538 of CANPJW010000034.1, forward strand.
CTGTCGGGAAGCTATCTTAACCAGGATGGTATTGTGAATACTACCGGTTATGAGGCATGGAACATTCGTGCTAAGAATACTTTTTCTTTTTTCAATAATCATTTGCGTATGGGGACTACGTTGATGATGAAATTCTATAAAAAGAAGTACGAAGATGTTTCATATACCTCCGCTCTGACAGCTGTGCCTATGTGGAATGTATATGGTGAAGATGGCACTTGGGGTGTCGCTCCGGAATGGACCAGAGGAGATAATCCTGTGGGTTGGACAGAAGCCTATGATTACCAAAGACATGGGATAGACATTTTATTGAATGGCTATGCCGAAGTGGATTTGTTCTTGAAAGGATTGAAATATAAATTCAATGTAGGTATAAACAAATATACAAGACGTAATTATGCCTATAGTTCTCCTTATTATTTCAGTTCTACTTCACAAAAGAATGAAGCGGAATTGTCGGAAAGTACAGACTGGGAGAATGATTGGTTGATTGAAAATACAATCAATTATGATAATACGTTTGGCAATCATACGGTTTCTGCTTTGGTGGGTTATTCTGCCCAGCGTAACAATGCGCGTGGTTTTGGTGCAGGACGTAAGGGTTTCCCGGAAGGTTTCTCTGTGATTGACGCCGGTTCGGTTTCTTCACAAAATACATCGGGTAGCGCATGGGCCAATACAATGATTTCTATGTTTGGGCGTGTGATGTATTCGTATGCCGATCGTTATATGCTGTCTGCTTCTGTTCGTCGGGACGGTTCTTCCAAATTTGCAGATGGAAACCGCTGGGGCACATTCCCGTCTGTATCTTTGGGTTGGAATGTGATGAATGAAGATTTCTTTGAAAATATCAAGGAAACCATGAATGAATTGAAAATTCGTGCCAGTTATGGTGTACTGGGTAATTTGAGCGGCATTGGCAATTATGCTACCCAGTCTGTTGTTTATAAAGGTATGAATAACATGATGGGCACAGAACTTTGGGAAGGTGCCATTACCGGTAAGGAATGGACTTCACCCATGAATGTGACTTGGGAAAAGACGAAGACTTTGAACTTGGGTTTGGATTTTGCTTTCTTGAACAATAAGTTCAGTGTCAGTGCTGATTATTTTATTCAGAAAACAGAAGATATGTTGTTGTCTATGCCGCAGTCTTTGAGTTTTGGCTTGAGTGGGAATCCTACAGTAAATGCAGGTACAGTAGAAAACAAAGGATTTGAAATTTCATTGAATCACCGTAATAATGTAGGCGATTTGTATTATCATGTAGGTGTCAATGCCACCTTTATCAAGAATGAACTGACGGAAGTAAACGGAAGTCGTGATGAATGGCAGGGATTCAATCCTCATGCCAAAGGAACGATCACTTATGCCAAGACCGGTCATTCCATAGGTTATTTCAATTTGATAAAGACGGATGGTGTATTCCAAAGCCAACAAGAAATTGATGCGTATGTGGATAAGAACGGTAATAAGATCCAGCCTAATGCACAACCGGGTGACTTGCGTTTCGTGGATTATAACGGAGATGGTAAGATTGACAATAATGACCGTCAGGATGTAGGCTCTGCTTTCCCGAAAGTTAACTTGGGTGTAAGTCTGGGTGCTGAATGGAAAGGTTTGGATTTGAATATGTTCTTTGACGGAAACTTTGGCAACAAGATTTACAATGCCCAGTATTATACTACGGTTTATAATGAATCAACAGGAAACCAATATGCAGAACGCATGAACAGCTGGACTGAAAACAATCATTCTGACATTCCTCGCTGTTTGTTTGGTACTAGCGATCCTAATGGTACAAACTGGGGCTATACGGACCGTTGGTTGGAAAATGGTTCATTCTTGCGCTTGAAGACTTTGGAATTAGGTTATACGTTGCCCAAAGTATGGGTATCTAAAGCCGGTTTGCAGAATGTGCGTGTTTATACGGCTATGGAAAACCTTTTCACTATAACCGATTATAAAGGATATACTCCTGACTTGGGTATGGTAGATGCCGATGGTGCCGGTACATCAGGTGGTTCGGGTGTAATGACCCGTGGTTGTGATGACGGTCGTTATCCGATGGCACGTACTATCACCTTTGGTTTACAAGTAAATTTCTAATTAGGAATAAGTAATATTTGCAGAATATGAAAAAGAATTTTATAAAATACATAGCTGCATTGGCTGTAGCTCCAATGTTGTTGTCTTCTTGTAGTGATGACTTTCTGAATGAGATTGATCCTAACCGTCAGACTCCGACCACTTTTTGGACATCCGAGGATAATGTGATGAAAGGCTTGTCCGCAGTTTATAATCCTTTCCGCCGTATGACCAGTGGATATTATGGTGGGTTGGAAGGCATCATGCATCTTCAGATGCGCGGTGACGACCTTTACCCCACTCGTGGAGAAGAACCTTATATTTGGGAATATTTGTCGTTTGTCAACACAACGAATACAAAGGATTTGAGCTGGGGAAACATCTATGAAGGCATTCAGATGGCAAACGAATTCATATATCGTGCGGCTACGGTTGATATGGACGAAACCAAACGTGAGCAAATGATAGGTGAGGCTTATTTCTTACGTGGATTCTGGTACTTCCGTTTGCGTACTGATTATCGTGATGCGGTTATCCGTACTCTCCCGCAGGATGCAGATCCGGAAACTCATGGACTGTCTAGCGGTGATGAAGTGCTGGAACAGGCTATTTCAGACTTTAAGGAAGCCAAGTCTCGTTTGCCTAAGCTTCGTTCAAGCGATGAGAACGGTCGTGTAACTCAAGGTGCGGCTATTGCTATGTTGGGTAAAGCTTATATCTGGAAAGGGGATTATCAGGCCGCTAAGGATGAGTTTGAAATTATAATGAATGGTTATGGTTACGATTTGACTCAAAAGTATGAGGACAACTTCCGTGACGATACGGAATTTAATGCTGAATCTATTTGGGAAATCAATTATGATGCCAAAGGTAATTCGGGTGACGCTTGGGGCAATGGCACTAGTGACGACTCGTTTATGGGAAACAACCTTGCTCATTATTTTGGCCCGACACTGAAAGGTGAGAATATTGGCGGTGGTTGGTATAAGATGCAGCCTTCTCCCTATTTGATAAAAGAATTCATTTCCGAACAGCGTCCGGAAGGATCTGATTCCAAATGGGATAAGCGTTTGTACACTACGTGCTTCTTTAAATATTCTGATTTCGGTGATGTGAAGCCGGATGAAAAATTCTATGGTGGTAAAGTGGAATTTGATGATATGTTTAAATGGACGGTACTGCCCGAAGGCGATGGCAAATATGGTATTGCCAAGCAAGGATATGCTCCTGCTTATCCGGTTATCGAGGGTGTTCAAGGGCGTTTCATGATGAAGAAGTTTGCAGCTTGGTGGGTTCCCACAGGATGTACGATGTATTCTAACGATGCCGGACGTATCAACAATTTACGTATTATGCGCTTTGCAGAAGTTTTGTTGCTCCACGCTGAGGCTTGTCTGGAAACCAATGATGAAAGCGGAGCAATGAAAGATATTAACCGGATTCGTGTACGTGCCGGGCTGCCGGAGAAAAACTTGAGTGGAAAAGATGCTATAATGACAGAACTCCAGAAACAGAAATTGCTGGAATTTGCCGGAGAGAATATACGTTGGGATGATATGGTTCGTTGGTACGGAAATGATCCTGCTAAGTTGAAAGCTATCATGCACGAACGCAAGACCGATTCTCAACATTATGAATTGCTTTACGAAGAAAATGAAAGTGGTGAAAAGGAATTGGTAGGATATAAACCGACAGACCGCATTTCGGATACACAAGGATTTGACCATTTTGAAGCTAAATTCTTGTACTTCCCGATACCTCAGGCAGAGGTGGACGCTAATTTGAATTTGGAGCAAAAGCCGGAATGGAGATGATTGCATTGAACTGATAATTAAAAAGTATGAGAGGGAGGGGGATCTCTCCCTCTATAAAAACAATGAAGCCAAATGAAAAGGAAAGGATATTATTTATGCTCTTTGTTGGTTATGATATTTGTATTTTTGTCATGTCGTGATGAAGAACAGGATTGTACCCAAGCTATGCAGGATATACAAAACCAGTTGAAGGAAAATGATTTATTGAAATCTGTTTCTCAAGAACGTGAACAATGTGTTTTGTTATTTGAGTCCAATAAGATAATTTTTCCGCAAGAGTTAATCCAAAGTGTAGATGTGGATGCGGAAAACTGGAAAACGACTTTGACATTTGCCAATGGAAGCACTTATGTTATACCTACCTTAGGTACTTCGATTGACAACTTGATATTGAGTTCTACAGTCAATCCTTCCGGTTGCAATCCATTATCGGCCAGTGTAGTTGTAAAATTACCTGTATTGGGACGCATTAAACTGATTGTGCACAGCAAACCGGGAAAGCATACGCCTGACGTGGAATATACATTTAAAGATGTGGGATTAAAACAGAATATTCCGGTATTGGGACTTTATCCCAATTATAATAACCAGATCACTTTAATTTATACGGATTTGCAAGGAAATGAACGTGCTCGGTCCAATCTAAAGCTTCAGACGAAAACATTGGAAAGCAGAAGGCTGCCTAAGGAAATCAGAGTGGTAAAGGCTCAATATGACCGAATGGAGCCAGGCATGAATTTGGTAAACTCCCCCGGACAGGATGAAACAGACACATCTATTCCTTATATGATAGATGCTGACGGAGAAATCCGTTGGATTCTTGATTGGGAGAAGTCGGATGAACATCGATATATCGGAATCGGGTGCGGATTGATCCGGATGCAGAACGGACATTATATGACCGGTGACGGAAACCATCATCGGATGGTGGAGGTGGATATGATGGGAAATACAATTCATAATTGGGATATGCTGGAAAGGGGATACACTATGCATCATGCCATATCTCAAGATAAGCAAGGCAATATATTAGCGACTGTGAGCAAGACTTCCGCTAAAATCGCCAATGGGAAAGATGTACGGATAAATGATTTTATTATTATGATGGATCCCGAAAAAGGGGAGATATTGCAAGAATGGGATTTGGTGCACATGTTGGATTCGGCTCGCTATGGAATGACCGATTATGATCTAACCTCAGACCCTTTTGCACAAAGTGCCAGTAATTGGGCGCATAATAATGGTATAGTAGAGTGGGGAGATGATTATCTGGCTACAGCCCGTTATCAAGGAATCTTTAAGTTTAATAAAGCTGGAGGTATTGAGTGGATTATATCGCCTCATGGGTATTGGAGAGATAAATACTTGAAATTATTATTGAATCCTCTTCATGCCGACGGAACTCCTATTACTGATCCTGAGGTGATAGCCGGAACGAAGACTTGTGATGATTTTGAATGGCCTTGGGGATGTCATACAGCTGTCCCATTACCTAATGGACACATTCTTTATTTCAATAATGGTTATGGGCGTAACTTCAAACTGGATTTTACAGACAGGAAAAATATTTATACTTGCGGCATAGAATATGAAGTGGATGAAGTGAACCGTACGGTTCGCCAAGTTTGGCAGTATGGAAAAGAGCGTGGTGCCGCGTATTTTACTCCGGCCCGTTCCGGGGTGCAATATTTGGAACAAACGGGTAACAGATTAATTTGTCCGGGAATGAGCAATGTGCTTAGCAATGGCAATCGTGGTGCACGCGTGACAGAAGTAGATCCTGAAACACAGGATGTTGTGTTTGAGTTGGAATTGGAAGATGCGATTTACCAGCGGGTTTACCGTATGTCTCTTTATCCTGAGAACCAATAACAACACTGTATAGAATATGATTGATTTTTGATAAAATAGTATAATTCTAGATGCTTGGATAGCATTCTTTTACTGTAAAAGATGGATTGATAACAATGAAAAGAAAATAAGATATGAACGGATATTTCAAAAAACAAATAGAAGCATTGCGCCAACGCCATGAAGCGTTGTTGCAACGTCCTAATGAAATGCAGGAAGAAACGAACGGTGTCATCCACCGTTATGTTTATCCGGTACTGACACGCCAGCATATTCCCCTGGAATGGCGTTATGACTTCAACCCTGCCACCAACCCTTGTTGTATGGAGCGTATCGGCTTTAATGCTACCATGAACAGTGGTGCCCTGAAATGGAACGGAAAGTATCTGATGGTGGTGCGTGTGGAGGGAGCAGACCGGAAGTCGTTCTTTGCCATAGCCGAAAGCCCTAACGGGGTGGACAATTTCCACTTTTGGAAACGTCCGCTGGTATTGCCCGATGTGGATCCGGCGGAAACCAATGTGTACGATATGCGTCTTACCGCTCACCAGGATGGATGGATTTATGGTATCTTTTGCAGCGAACGCCATGATGACAAGGCACCGGCGGGAGATCTGTCGGCGGCGGTGGCAAAGGCGGGAATCGTACGCACGCGCAATCTGGTGGACTGGGAACGGTTGCCCGACTTGAAAGCGGCGAGCCAACAGCGCAATGTGGTGTTGCATCCCGAATTTGTGAATGGGAAATATGCCCTCTACACCCGTCCGCAGGATGATTTTATTAATGCCGGAAATGGGGGAGGAATAGGATGGGCGTTGATAGACGACATCACCCGGGCGGAGGTGAAGGACGAAATGATAATAAACCACCGTTATTATCACACGATCAAAGAGGTGAAGAACGGAGAGGGACCGCACCCCATCCGCACCTCCCAAGGGTGGCTGCACCTGGCGCACGGAGTACGCGGATGTGCCGCCGGACTGCGCTATGTGCTCTATCTGTATATGACCGCAGCCGATGAACCGTGGCGCGTCATAGCTGAACCAGCCGGCTATCTGCTGGCTCCGCTGGCGGGGGAAAGGGTGGGCGATGTGTCCAATGTGCTTTTCTCGAACGGATGGATAGCCGATGACGACGGTACGGTATACATCTATTATGCCTCCAGCGACACGCGGATGCACGTGGCGGTTTCTACGGTGGATCGCTTGGTGGACTACTGTCTGCACACGCCTGCCGACGGATTGCGTTCCGCAGCTTCAGTGGCAGCGGTGAACGCGCTGATAGATCGCAACGAGGCATTTCTGAACGGGTAAAATAGAAGGAATATAAAGGCATTGATAAGATAAAGTCGTTTTTAATGCGGAATGGCTGTTTTTTAGGTGGAAAGAGAAGTGGATAATGCCATTTATTTTCTTGTCGAAAGGGAATAAATGGCTAATTTTGTAATTATAAACCCAAAATAGATATTGTATGAAAAAGATTGCTTTATGGGCTATGTGCATAGCCGTAATGGTGTTGTCGGGTTGCCGGAAGGCTCCGGAATGGAAAGCGGAACATGTGTTTGTCATCGGTTTGGACGGATGGGGCGCCTACAGTGTGGCAAAGGCGGATATGCCGAACGTGAAGGCGTTGATGGATGCCGGATGCTACACGTTGAAAAAACGCAGTGTACTTCCTTCATCCAGTGCTGTAAATTGGGCTTCCATGTTTATGGGGGCAGGTCCTGAACTGCACGGGTACACGGAGTGGGGATCAAGAACGCCCGAACTACCTTCGCGTGTGCTGAACGAGCATGGCATTTTCCCCACCGTGTTCAGCGAGTTGCGCAAGGCGGCTCCCGATGCCGAGATGGGCGTACTGTATGAATGGGATGGTATCAAGTATCTGGTAGATACGCTGGCTTTGAACCATCATGCGCAGGCACCCGACTATAACACGCATCCTACGGCTTTGTGTGACATGGCCTGTGAGTATATTATGCAGAAGAAACCGGTGTTGAGTGCTTTCTGTTTCGACAACCCTGACCACGTAGGGCACGGTGACGGACACGATACTCCGGCTTATTATGCCAAACTGAAAGAACTGGACGGCTATGTGGGCCGTATTGTGGATGCCATCAAGGAAGCGGGTATTTATGAAAACAGCATCATTATTGTCACCGCTGATCATGGGGGAATCAATAAGGGACATGGCGGAAAGACCATGGAGGAGATGGAAACGCCGTTCATTATCGCCGGAAAGAACATCAAGAAGGGGGGAGCTTTCGAAGAGAGCATGATGCAGTTTGACTGTGCGTCTACTATAGCATCTGTTTTCAATCTGGAGCAACCGCAGGTGTGGATAGGACGCCCCATGACACAGGTGTTTGAATAAAAGATGAAGCGGATACTATGAAATTGCATATCGTTGATATTCTGATTATTTGTGCTTATCTGATGGTTATTGTCGCCATCGGGTTGTTTTTGAAAAAGAAGGCGGCAAAGAATATGGATTCTTATTTTTTGGGCGGAAAGTCGTTGCCGTTTTATATGTTGGGGCTGTCGAATGCATCGGGCATGTTTGATATTACCGGCACCATGCTGATGGTGTATTGGGCTTTTGCTTATGGGTTCAAAAGTCTGTGGATTCCATGGTTGTGGCCCGTGTTCAATCAAATTTTCCTGATGGTCTATCTGTCGGTGTGGCTCCGCCGGAGCAATGTGCTGACGGGCGCCGAATGGATAAAGACCCGTTTCGGGCAGGGGCGGGGGGCTACGCTCTCGCATACTATTGTCATTGTCTTTGCTCTGCTCAGCGTGCTGGGCTTCTTGAGCTACGGGTTTATCGGAATCGGCAAGTTCATGGAGATCTTTTTTCCGTGGGAGGTAGTGTTGCAGTATGTGCCCTGGGATATTCCGGTACAATATGTGCCTCATTTTTACGGCATTTTCTTTACGGCCATTGCTACCTTCTATGTGATGCTGGGCGGTATGCTCAGCATTGTGTGGACGGATGTGGTGCAGTTCCTCATCATGACGGTGGCGGGTGTGGTCATTGCCATTATCGGGATGAACATGGTGGCTCCTGAAATGATCCGGGAATTTGTGCCTGCAGGGTGGGAGTCGCCTTTCTTCGGCTGGACGCTGGACATTGACTGGAGTGAACGGATGAGTTTGCTGACGGAACGCATGGCGGACGAACCTTACAGCCTGATGGGTGTCTTTGTGATGATGGCGTTGCTGAAAGGGATTTTTATGAGCATGGCGGGACCTGCTCCGAACTATGACATGCAGAAGATCCTGTCGTGCAAGTCACCCAAGGAGGCGGCGCTGATGAGCGGTTCGGTATCGGTCATTCTGCTGATTCCGCGTTATCTGATGATTATGGGGTTTGCGTTGCTGGCTATCTATTTCTTTAAAGTGGATGGAGGACTGGAACAGATGACGGCTGTCCACACGGATTTCGAAACAATTCTTCCTCACCTGATTACGAAGTATGTGCCGGTGGGGCTGGCGGGTTTGTTACTGGCAGGATTGCTGTCGGCATTCATGTCTACATTCGCTTCTACGGTGAATGCGGCACCGGCCTATGTGGTGAATGATATTTATCTGAAGTATATCACCCCAGGGGCTTCCGTCAGAACACAGATACGGGCGAGTTACCTCGTTTCGGTACTGGTGGTGGTTATCAGTACGGTGATGGGCTTTTTTCTGAAGGATATCAACGAGATTTTCCAGTGGATTGTGGGCGCGTTGTTCGGCGGATATATTGCCGCCAATGTGTTGAAGTGGCACTGGTGGCGGTTTAATGGTGAAGGGTATTTCTGGGGAATGACCTCGGGTGTGGTGGCTGCCATTGTGATGAAGTTCACGGTGCCCGATTCGCTGGTACTTTATTTTTTCCCCGTGTTGTTCGGCATTTCGCTGGTGGGTTGTATCGTGGGTACGTATTCGGCACCTCCTACTGACGAGGAGACGCTGGTGAACTTCTATATCCGGGTACGTCCGTGGGGGTGGTGGAAACCGGTGGCGGCCAAGGCGGTAGCACGCTATCCGCAGGTGACGCGCAACCGCCATTTCAAGCGGGATATGTTCAATGTGGCGATTGGTATCGTGTGGCAGTGCTGTCTCACTATTGTGCCCATGTATCTGGTGGTGCGCGGTACGGGGGGACTCATTGCGTCGGTGTTGCTGCTGGTGGTGACCACCGTGGTGTTGAAATATACCTGGTACAGGCCGTTGTGCAGGGAAGAGAAGGAATATGATGAGTTGATGAAACGTATCGGAATGGACTGATAGACAAAAAAGGGTAAATGTGTCAAAACTAAAATGGCTACCCCGCAAAGTTACAGATCGTATTTATAACACTTAAAAAAGGGTCGTATCAAGCTCTGTATTGAGTAATGATACGGCCCTTTCTTTAGCCTTTTAGGATGTTCAAATGCCAGATTATAAGTTCATATTTTCAAAAACAGAGTTTTGACATCCTCTTTTTGTCTGTCAATATCAACCGGAAGGTTTAGCTCACTTCGGGCGGCTCCAGTATGCGGCTGGCGTACTCATGTTGTAGCGGTAGCTCGACACCTTGTTTCATCAGTATTCTTCCGGAGAACATTTTGTTGTCCAGTGGCAGCGGACGGGCATCTTTTCCGGTTTAGTTCCGTGATGCGGTATTGCTTGTCGGCTTTCAGCCTGTCCATGCGGAAACGGGGAATAATCTGATTGCAATAATGCTGAATCTTGTAGGCAAGAACACGGCATGTTTTTTCTGTGGGGTGTAGAGCATCAGTGAGAAAGCACCTCTATCATTGTAAGGCGAGATGAGACGGTATGATAAATTGCCCAGCTGTATCATCGGAGGGATTTTCTTGTAGGTAATAATGGCTTCACGTTTTCGGGAACGGACAACGGCAGGGAGGTGTTCGGAGTAGCTATCAGAATATCTTGTTCCTATACCCGGAGCGGAAAGGAAGAGAAGAGGCATAAGTTTGCCGGAAGTAGTTTTTTCATGGGATGGTATTTTTTTGAAGAATAATGATCTGTATGTTTGGAATTATGCAAAAATGAAAGAAGTTTTTGGCATTTTATGATAGAATATTATTCATGTGGCACTATGTGCGCATTTTATGTAATTATGAGGTGCTTTTCCGCAATAAATATCAAGGAATCTTTTTATCTTTGCGAATATTGGTAATCAGTGCTTAAGTATAAAAAAAGGTTATGGAAAAGAGAGATAAAGAGGAAATGAGCCGCAGGAAGTTTCTGAAGATAGTAGGCGTCAGTGCGGCTGCATCGGCGGCAGCCCTGTATGGTTGTGCATCCGAAGGGAAACCGGCTTCATCCGAGGCTTCTGTATTGGGCGAAGTGCCTGTGGATAAAATGACGTATCGCGTTTCCCCCAAAGGGGAGCGTGTCTCACTTTTAGGATATGGATGTATGCGCTGGCCGTTGAAACTTGCACCGGACAGCGATGGAAATGTGATAGATCAGGATGCGGTGAATGAACTGGTGGATTATGCTATCGCTCACGGAGTGAATTATTTCGATACATCTCCTGTTTATTGCCAAGGGTTTTCTGAAAGAGCCACCGGTGCGGCCTTGAAACGTTATCCCCGCGAAAAGCTCTTGATTGCGACAAAGATGTCCAATTTCCAAAACTATACTCGTGAGAATTCCATCAAGATGTACCATCAGTCGATGAAAGAATTGCAGACGGATTATCTGGATTATTATTTGCTTCATTCCGTAGGTGGAGGGGAAGGAATCAAGACTTTCCATGACCGTTATATTGACAATGGAGTTCTTGACTTTTTACTAAAAGAGCGTGAAGAAGGCCGTATTCGTAATTTGGGATGGTCATTTCACGGATCGGTGGAAGTGTTTGATTATTTGCTGTCGCTGGATGTGAAATGGGATTTTGTGCAAATTCAGATGAACTATGTAGATTGGCGCCATGCTTCGGGTAGAAATGTTAACGCGGAATATTTGTATGGAGAGTTGGCCAAGCGTGGAATTCCGGCTGTGATTATGGAGCCGCTGTTGGGAGGACGTTTGTCTAAACTGAACGACCACCTGGTGGCGCGCTTGAAGCAGCGTCGCCCGGAGAACAGTGTGGCATCGTGGGCGTTCCGTTTTGCCGGTACGTATCCCAACGTGTTGTGTGTGCTGAGTGGAATGACTTATATGGAACATTTGCAGGATAACCTTCGGACTTATTCGCCCTTGGAACCTTTGAATGAGGAAGAAAAAGAGTTCTTGGAAGAAACAGCCCAATTGATGCTGAAGTTCCCTACGATTCCTTGCAATGACTGCAAATATTGTATGCCCTGTCCTTACGGGTTGGATATTCCGGCGATTCTGGTGCATTATAATAAATGTGTCAACGAAGGAAATGTGCCTAAAAGCAGTCAGGATGAGAATTACCGCCGTGCACGGCGTGCTTTCCTGATAGGTTATGATCGTAGTGTGCCCAAACTGCGGCAGGCAAGCCATTGTACCGGATGTAACCAGTGTAATCCGCATTGCCCTCAAAGCATTGATATTCCCAAAGAACTGCATCGCATAGACGCATATGTGGAACAGTTGAAACAAGAGACTTTATAATGGAATGGATAAACATGATAAAATAACGAATGCTTATGTTACGTAAAATAAGACTTGCCGCCGCCCTTTTGTTCTTTACAATGATCACGTTGCTGTTTTTGGATTTTACTGGAACTGTGCATGGTTGGTTTGGCTGGATGGCGAAAATACAGTTCCTTCCTGCCGTGCTGGCATTGAATGTGGGGGTGGTGATAGCCCTTGTTTTGTTGACTCAGCTTTTGGGGCGTGTCTATTGTTCGGTTATCTGTCCGTTAGGGGTGTTTCAAGATATCATTTCCTGGGTTTCGGGAAAGGTAAAGAAGAATCGTTTCCGCTACTCGCCTGCTTTGTCGTGGTTACGCTATGGGGTATTGGTAGTGTTTGTCGTCGCTTTGGTAGCAGGGGTGGTTTCATTGGCGGCGTTGATTGCTCCTTACAGTGCATACGGCCGTATCGTTTCTAACCTGCTGACACCTTTGTATCAGTGGGGGAACAATGTACTTGCCCTATGGGCGGAGCGTGTGGACAGTTATGCTTTTTATTCGGTAGATGTTTGGATGAAAGGTCTTTCTACTTTTGCAGTTGCAGTGGGTACTGTGATTGTGCTTTTTATTTTGGCATGGCGTGGAGGAAGAACTTATTGCAATACCATTTGCCCGGTGGGTACAGTATTGGGAATCTTATCTAGATATTCTTATTTTAAACCGGTTATTGATACGTCTAAATGTAATGGTTGCGGACTTTGTGCTCGTAATTGCAAGTCTTCCTGCATTAATCCCAAAGCACATGAGATTGATTATTCCCGTTGTGTTGCTTGTATGGATTGTCTAGGCAAGTGCCGCCAAGGGGCAATAAAATATGTATCGGGGCAGATGCTTCTGAAGAAACAGGCTCCGGCAAGTGAAGGAATTGGCAAACAGGTTTCTCAGGCGTCTTTAAACAAAGAAAAGGTAGATACTGCACGGCGTGGGTTCTTTACGGTTTCGGCTTTGATTGCTGCAAGTGTTGCCGTAAAAGCTCAGGAAAAGAAAGTGGATGGCGGTCTGGCTCCTCTTATAGATAAGAAAGTTCCCAAGCGTGCCACTCCTATTGTTCCTGCGGGAGCATTGAGTTTCCGTCATTTTGCGCAGCACTGTACGGCTTGTCAGCTTTGTGTGTCGGTGTGCCCTAATCAGGTATTGCGTCCGTCCGGTGATTTGAAACATCTGATGCAGCCCGAGATGTCTTACGAACGTGGATATTGTCGTCCTGAGTGTGCGAAATGTGCAGAAGTATGTCCTACTGATGCTATTCACTTGGCTGATCTGACAGAGAAGTCATCTGTACAGATTGGTCATGCTGTGTGGGTTGCTCAGAATTGTATAGTGAACACAGATGGGGTAAGTTGTGGAAATTGTGCCCGTCATTGTCCTACGGGGGCTATCTTGATGGTTCCTAAAGATGCCGATGATGAAAAATTACTTAAGATACCGGTTGTGAATACAGAACGTTGCATCGGTTGTGGCGCTTGTGAAAATCTTTGTCCGAGCCGCCCGTTTAGTGCTATTTATGTAGAAGGTCATGAGATGCATCGTATTATCTGAATGAAATAGAAAGGAAGATGGATGAATTAATCAGATTGTTGCATGAAGGCGGCTATTCCTGTGTTATCAGAAAGGAAGAGATCCGTACTTTTACCCAACGCGGGGTAGCCGATTTATATGATTTGCTGAATCAGCATCCGGTCTTTTTGCATGGAGCGCAGGTTGCTGACAAGGTGGTAGGAAAAGCAGCTGCCGCATTGATGGTGCTGGGGGGTGTCCGGGAGGTTTATACGGATATCATCAGTGAGCCTGCATTGGCTGTATTGCACAAGGCGAATATTAGGGTGGAGTGTGTTCAAATAGTTTCTCGTATTTGGAACAGAAACCGGACAGGCTGGTGTCCTTTGGAAACTCTTTGCTATGAGTTGGAATCGCCTGAGGCTATGTATCCGGTGATTCAGAATTTTGTGGAAAGGATGAGGGGCTTCGGAAGCTAACTTCGTGGTTCTTGTCTTGTTTCAAATGTGCTGATGATGCTGTACGTTCGGAGAGTAAACGTTTTGCATATAATCTTAACTAATGTTGTCTGTCAGATGGTTTTCTTCGAAACTTAATGAAATTTTGCTAGGAATTCTTAAATCTTCATTATCTTTGAAGCATAAAACAATAAGATTATGAGTGACCAGATAAAACAAATAGCTGAGCGTCTCCAGGGATTAAGGGACGTTCTGGAACTGACTCCTGATGAAGTGGCTAAAAGTTGCCAGCTTTCAGTGGAAGAGTATTTGGGTATGGAAAGCGGGGAGAAAGATATTTCTGTCAGTGCTTTACAGAAAATAGCCCGTAAATACGGTATTGCATTGGATGTATTAATGTTTGGTGAAGAACCTAAGATGAGTTCTTATTTTCTGACCCGTTGTGGTTCAGGAGTGTCGGTAGAACGGACCAAGGCGTATAAATATCAGTCATTGGCTTCCGGTTTTCGCGGGCGTAAGGCTGATCCTTTTATTGTGACTGTAGAACCGAAACCGGAAAATACTCCGATTCATTTTAACTCACATGAGGGACAAGAATTCAATTTGGTTATTGAAGGAAGAATGTTACTTAATATAAATGGAAAAGAATTGATCTTGAATCCAGGTGACAGTCTTTATTTTGATTCTTCTATTCCACATGGTATGATGGCATTGGATGATAAGACTGTGAAATTCTTGGCAGTAATATTATAATAAATTGAGATTAAAAAGACAGCGTTGTCATTGACTGCAACTATTTCTAATTTTTGGTTCTCAATTTTTAATTGAATAAGATTATGGTAGAAAAATTCTTAGAACAGACCACATTTACCTCACAAGAGGACTTTATAAAGAATTTAAAGATTAAAATCCCTGAAAATTTTAATTTTGGTTATGATATAGTAGATGCCTGGGCTGCCGAAGAACCCGATAAGAAAGCATTGTTATGGACTAATGATAAAGGGGAGCATATACAATATACTTATGCAGACTTGAAAAAGTATACGGATATGACTGCTTCTTATTTTCAGAGCCTTGGTATTGGTCATGGTGATATGGTGATGCTTATTTTAAAGCGTCGTTATGAGTTCTGGTACTCTATTATTGCCTTGCATAAGTTAGGAGCTGTGGTTATTCCTGCAACTCATCTGTTGACAAAAAAGGATATCGTGTATCGTTGTAATGCTGCTGATATCAAGATGATTGTAGCTGCAGGAGAAGATGTGATAACAAAGCATATTATAGATGCCATGCCCGATTGTCCTTCAGTAAAAAAACTGGTCAGTGTAGGACCGGATATTCCGGAGGGTTTTGAAGATTTTCATAAAGGTATTGAAAAAGCTGCTCCTTTTGTCAAACCGGAACATCCCAATACGAATGAAGATACTTCATTAATGTATTTCACTTCGGGCACTACAGGCGAACCTAAGATGGTGGCACATGATTTTACATATCCTTTGGGACATATTGTAACTGCCAGTTTCTGGCATAATTTGCATCGTGACAGTCTTCATCTTACCATTGCCGATACAGGTTGGGGGAAAGCTGTCTGGGGAAAACTTTATGGACAGATGATAGCAGGAGCCAATATTTTTGTGTATGATCATGAAAAATTTACACCGGCAGATATTCTTGGAAAGATTCAGGATTATCATATCACTTCTTTATGTGCTCCTCCTACTATTTATCGTTTTTTAATTAAGGAGGATATTAGTAAATATGATCTTTCTTCTTTGGAATACTGTACTACGGCGGGAGAGGCTTTGAACTATTCTGTATATGAAACGTTCAAGAAAATCACAGGTATCCGTCTGATGGAAGGTTTTGGACAAACGGAAACTACATTGACTTTAGGTACTTTTCCCTGGATGGAGCCTAAACCCGGAAGTATGGGGGTACCTAATCCTCAATATGATATAGATTTGTTGACACACGACGGGCGTTCTGCTGAGGATGGAGAACAAGGTCAGATTGTTATTCGTACAGATAGGGGCAAACCATTGGGATTGTTCAAAGAATATTATCGTGCTTCGGAATTAACGGAAGATGCTTGGCATGATGGTATTTATTATACAGGTGATGTGGCTTGGCGTGACGAGGATGGTTATTTTTGGTTTGTAGGCCGTGCTGACGATGTGATCAAGAGTTCGGGTTATCGTATAGGCCCGTTCGAGGTGGAAAGTGCTTTGATGACCCATCCGGCTGTTGTGGAATGTGCCATTACCGGTGTGCCTGATGAAATCCGTGGTCAGGTAGTAAAGGCGACGATTGTCCTTTCCAAAACTTTTAAGGGTAAGGAAGGACCTGAGTTGGTAAAGGAGTTGCAAGATCATGTGAAGCGTGTGACTGCTCCGTACAAGTACCCGCGTGTCATAGAGTTTGTAGAAGAACTTCCAAAGACCATCAGTGGAAAGATTCGTCGTGTGGAAATCCGTGAAAAGGATAAATAATCAGTTGTGGACTGATCGGAGTTTTATTGGTAAAATAATTAAAAATGAAAAAGGTTTTACTTCTTGTGTTTTTAAGTCTGGCCTGGTTGTCAGCAAGTGCGCAAGCCTTGGTTCCTATTACATGGACAGCCTATGGTCTGACTTTTGAGGCTCCAAAAGGGATTTTGGTGGAGGAGGATACAGAGGAGACTTTTCTTCTGAACAATTCCAGGTTTTATATCACCATTCAGTCTTTGGATTCGGATGGTATGACAAAAAGTGACTTGAAGAGTGTATTAAAAGACTATGCCAATGATGACGGGGTGAAAGACCAGTCGGCTGTGCAGGAGTTTGAGTTACCACAGTTTTTCGGTACTTATTTAAAAGGAAGCTGCGAAACAGATCATTGTCTTTATGCTTGTCTGATGACTAAGGCGGCAGGTAGTGGATTTTATATATCTATTATCTATAGCAAGGAAAATGAAAATATTGCCGAAAAAATACTGAAAAGTTTTACAATGGAGGAATAAACAAAAGAGCGTTAATGCTTGTTTCTTAGATAAGAAAGCGTTCAAAATTTACCAGAAAATTACTAGATTATTAATAGCAAATGAAAGGACTGGCTTCGTGAGAAGGTAGTCCTTCTTTTTTGTGTAGTTATGAATGTTTAGGGAATCTATGATTCATGTGTAATATGCTTTGCCGACATCAGAATATCAAATGATTTTGGGCCATAATAAGGGACATTCAGAAAATAATATAAGTTAGCCAACTAATTCGTAATACTTTAAGTATGCATTAGCTGGCTAACTTATTATTCTATAAATGTTTCAGGTTAAGGCATTAACGTCCGGTCCACCATAAGGGGGTGATGATATTATCTGAGCCTCCTAATAACTCTACAGCTTGTTTATAGCCTTCGGGGTCTGCATTCTCCAGACTGGAAGGATATCGCATACGCTGTGGATAAAATTCCCATTTCTGTCCGTCTTTCCAAGAATTAGGATTCCAGACATTAACCATGTCTGAACCGGTCATTGAACTTTCGTTTGCAGGAATCTCAAAGAATGGTAATCCCAAACGGCGGAAATCCGACCACATTTCCAATACCAAATACGGAGTTTGTGCAATGAATTTTTGAGTGATAATTTTAGTCAGGTGGTCATTCAATGCTTTTCCATATAACGTTTTAGAAGCTGTAGGATATTCATAAGTAACAGTCTTCTGTTCCTTGCTGTATCCATCCACATAAGTCATTTGTTCAGCAGTAGGTTCAGTGGTATGATCAAATTTGACTGAAGTACCTACACGATTGTAGTTGGTGGAATTCAGATAATCATTCACATATTCGCTAACACCAAAGTATTCAAAACTAGCTTTAATACCGTTTTCATAGGCTTCTTTCGCTGTTGTTCCAGTGTTCCAACCATACAATGAAGCTTCTGCTAGCAAGAAATACGTTTCCCATGCTGCAAAGAATATGCGAGATTTGCCCTTACAGTAGTCTTTACCCAACATTGGAAGAGTACAGCCGGGGCCATATCCATTTGTTACCAGTTGGTTATAAGCCAAGGTTGGTGACCATCCACCACGCGAACCAGCGGGATAACCATTCCAACAACGAGTTGCATCAATCTTTATTTCTCCGGGATTATCCTTGTTAGGAATCGGATTTCCGTTTTCGTCTACTGTGTAAAGAACGAAATCTTTAGCTGTCCTGTCATTATATTTATCTATGTAGTTCTCAGCATTTTCATCATCAGGCAGACAGAATATCTTTAATGCACGCGGGTCAAGATTTTCCGGCATACCATCCAGCCAATATTGTTTAGTAGGATTATCTGTATTAGCAACATAATGTCTGTCATATTTAATACCTAAATAATTAGCTGGTTTAACATAACTAGCCAAATCGGAACGTTGTTCTGTTACTTTAATACCACCTAAATTAGTCAGAAGATTGGCAACTGTTGAAGAAAGAACCTGATCGTCAAATGAACGGGTATATACTCCGGAAAAGACATCCCATCCATCATTTTCTTTTACTGCAAACATATCATCAGCCGTTAAAATCTTGTTACCTTTGGCTGCATCCTCAAATTCGGCCTGTGCAGTTGCCTTGTCGATGTTTGATAAACGCATGGCCAGACGCATACGGAGTGAATTTGCATATTTCTGCCACTTCACAGGATCATATTTTACATTGTCAAACGGGTCGCATTTACCTTCTGCCTCAACAGGCAGGACAGAGGTGTTGATAGCTGCTGCGGCTTCTTTCAACTCCTTTAAAATGAATTCATAATCATCTTTCTCTGAGTTGAAAACAGGATTTTCCCCTAGGAAACTTTCAATAGGATAAGGTCCGAAATTATCGACAAACTCACTGATAAGATAGGCACGCCAGATACGGGCAAACTGCTTTACGTTCGGGAAAAATTCTTTTTCATGTGCAGTGGTAGTGGCCGCTTCGAGCTGGTTCTCTACTGCTGTAATAGCCAACGTAGCATTTTTAATACTGGAACTGAGATCAGGATAATAATAAGCAGATGTGTAGTCATCACTATAGCGGCCTACGTTCAGAAAACTCATTTCTCCACAAATTCTGGCAGCACTAGCCCAATTATAGACTACTACACGTTCTGCGGTACCGGGATTCATCTGTGCCTGTCCTATAGAATTATTCAATGCATATTGAGGTTTTACATATTCCTCACCGGCGGCTGTGGGATTGGTATTGACTTCATCAAAGTCAGAGCAGGAAACTAATCCGGCGCAAAAGCCAAGCCCCAAAAATAATTTATTCATTGTTTTCATTGTTCTTTTTCTTTTTTATGATTAGAAACCAAGAGTTACATTAAACAGGTAAGAACGTGATGTCGGAGCTGACGAGTTCTCCAAACCTGTTGCATTAGTACTTGTAGCATATACTGATTCCGGATCAATGCCGTCCAAATGGCTTGAAATCATCCATACATTATTCACGGTGAAACCAAGCTTAACCTGTTGGAACGGAGTCTTTTTCAACATAGATGACGGGAAACGATAACTCAAGGCGATGTTACGCAAACGGATGTTGGTAGCATCATAGATATAAGCTTCCGAAATACCGGCGCGGCCTGTAGCCAAAGCTTTGTAATAACGTTCTAAAGAAACACTTTGATCATTTACCTTATAACCGTTGCCATCTTTGATAACTCCCGCTACAACGATATCCTCACGTTTACCGCCTGGAGCAGTACATTCGGCAATACCACTACGTTGCAAGTTCATATTGGTGAATGAGAAAATATCGCCACCAAAACGTCCGTCAATCAGGAAACTAAGTGTGAAGTTTTTATAATTAAATGTATTTGTCCATCCTAATAGGAAGTCAGGCTGTTGTTCACCAATCTTATGCTTGTCACTAGTGGCCTGTGGCAGTCCTGATTCATTGAGTAATAATTGTCCTTTAAATTCTCCTTCTTCTACTCGTTGATATTTGGTACCCCAGATTTCACCATAAGCACCTCCCGCAACTGCATAAACCTGTAATGCGTCAGAACCTCCTAAAGCATACTGCATACCTGGTTTTCCCGGTAATAATTCAATAATCTTACTCTTGTTCTGAGAGAAGTTCAACTGAGTATCCCAACTAAATTGAGCTGTTTCGATAGGGCGTGCATTCAACATGATTTCAATACCGGTATTTTGAATGTTACCTGCATTTACTTTCATGTTATCATAACCGGAAAGGTTATTTAAAGGAATATTCATTAACTGGCGTTTTGCGTTTGTCTTGTACCATGCAAAGTCAACTCCTAAACGGTTATTGAAGAATTTCAATTCAGCACCGGCTTCCCAAGAAGTAATCAACTCGCTGCGTACATCTGCATCGTATTTGGTTTTTCCTTGTCCGGCAGTTGTATTGCCATTAGGGTCTGAACCAATACTATATGTATTATATAACTGATATGCATCCATATCGTTACCTACTTGTGCAAAAGATGCACGTGCTTTAGCATAAGTAAACCATTCGGGCATGCCTTTGCCTACTTTACCCACCATATCACTGATCACCCATGACAATGAAACAGACGGATAGAAGAATGAACGGTTTTCTTTATTCAAAGCTGATGACCAGTCATTACGGAAAGTTGCATCCAAGAATGCCCAACCATTATAGTTGATCCCAAGAGTTCCATACAAAGAATTGATTTTTTTATGAATATAGGTTTCGGTTATTGACAAATCTTTTTTGTCACCATTGGCTAAAGAGAATAAATCGGGAGCAGTCAATTTTCCCATAGCATTATCCAAACCTGTAGATTTTCTTTCCATTAAGTTACCACCAAAAGAGAAATTACCACCAAATTTTCCAAACAATTCATCTTTATGGCCACTGATCAAAAAGCTGAAATTATTTTCGAAGAACTTTTTCTCACTAGTGCTGTAACGGCTGTTCTTATTATTAGTAGGACTTCCTGCATACAATTTCTCTTCACCCTCAGTGAAATACATATCACTACCGGCTTTGATTTCAGCATCCAGCCAATCTGTAAATTTGTACTTCAATGATCCGTTCATCAGGAAACGATTGCGACTGTCTTTATTGGGATTATAATCTTTAGACCAATAAGGGTTGATACCCCCTTTACTCCACCAGATCATTTCGCCGAATTCGTCTTTGACAGGGCTGGAAAAGTCACGGATGTCAATAGTCGTAGGCATATTGAAAATAGTATAAAATGCATTATTCCCACGTGCACCACTGATAGGGCGGTTTTCTGCGAGGGTATTGATGTATTGTACTTTTGCATCAATGCTCCAACGATCATCTTTACCAAAAGTAGAAGATGCACGCAAAGTTAAGTTTGTACGGCTTAAGTTAGCACCCGGTATCATGCTGGAGTCATCCATACGATTCAATGAGGTGTAAATGGATGTTTTATCATACTGCTGCTGGAATGATATGCTTTCTGATAAGTTCACACCTGTATCAAAGAAATTTTTTACGTTATCAAAGATTTGCATATTTGCAGTTGTACCATCCCATTTTGTATAGCTTTGCCCTGTTACTTCAGGACCCCAGCTATAGCCGTTAGTTGAGTCGAACACGCCATTCTCACCTTGTCCAAAGGCTTTTTGGCGTTTAGGGAGCATAAATGTTGTCTCAGCGGAAACTGAACCAGAGATAGTGATACCCAAACCTTCACGCTTTGTTCCTTTTTTAGTTGTAATCAAAATAACACCATTACCGGCACGAGAACCATAAAGTGCAGCAGCTGACGCACCTTTCAACACAGACATGGACTCAATATCTTCAGCATTAATATCTGAAAGTCCATTACCCATATCCAATGTCGGGTTATCAATATCATTATTACTTGCTCCTGTAAAGTTATCCATTGGCACACCATCGACAACAATTAACGGCTGGTTCAAACCTGTTACAGAATTCGCACCACGAAGCTGGATTTTGGAAGAACCGCCAGGACCATTACTTGAACGGATAATCTGGACACCTGAAACTTTACCTGTCAAAGCATTTGCGAGGTTCGTTTCACGAGCTTCAAGTAACGCGTCACCTTTTACCTCCTGCATGGCATAACCCAGTGCTTTTTTCTCACGTTTGATACCAAGAGCAGTCACTACAACTTCACCCAATGTTTGTGTGTCATCCTGTAAAGTTACATTCATGGGTTGTCCATCCCAAGGAATCTCTACTGTTTGATAACCTACAAATGAAATTTGAATGATATCCCCTTTTTTCACATTGGATAAAGAGAAGTCGCCATCAAGTCCGGTTATCGTACCATTAGTCGTACCTTTCACTACTACAGACGCACCGATAACGGTTTCACCTGTAGCGTCTACTACAACTCCTGTACAAGCTCCATTTTGTTGTGTGATTTTCACATCGGCAACGCCGGGATTGGCGACCGCGTATGCTGCTCCTGTAGAGGCACCCATTAGGAACAGCAACATACTGACTGATTTTAGTCGTTTTAACATAGCTGTGATTTTTTTTTAAGTTTATTGAAAATCAAGTAATTCCGTTTCCTTAGTTCCTTCAGAACTACTCTTGTAGCTATGTATCTGAATATCAATGTGTTTTATTTTTATGCCTCAAAAAGAAAAATTGTATTTAAAAGTCTATAGAAGGACTTTTAAATACAATTTTCTATCTATTTTCTACCGAAAAGAGCACTAATATAGAAAGCCGAATAACCATAATGGTATTTTATTATTTATTCCATACTCTATATCATCAGCGACAATATATGCATCAGAAAGTCCATTTATTTGTTGTTTACCTTTATGTCTACCACCGACTTCAAAAGTATAGCGTCCATCAATAAAGAAATCACTCTCTTTAGAAACGTTTATTCTGTGGCAATAACGCAATTGGTTGGCAAAAAAAGTTTCCCTGACATTTCCAATATCAATCTGACTGGCAGACAATGCATACATTAAATTAGGATTCTCCAAAAACAGTTTATCAGGTTTTTGCAAGCGGCTTATGCCGGAGCCTTCTTTTTGGAGATTCATAGTCAGACAGCTGTCATGGAGGGCATCCAGATAGGCCAGCAATGAATTACGTGAGATTCCTATCCGTTCACTTAGTTTGCTGACATTAGGAATAAAAGGCGCCGACTCTGCAATGATATATAGTAACTGCTTAATTTTAGTTGTATATGAAATATCAACCCCTCTTAACTGTGGAATCTCCAATTCCACAATCAGATTGACCACTTCATTTATTCTTGAATAATAAAGAGCGGGT
Source organism: uncultured Bacteroides sp. (assembly GCA_947574505.1). Taxonomy (GTDB): domain Bacteria; phylum Bacteroidota; class Bacteroidia; order Bacteroidales; family Bacteroidaceae; genus Phocaeicola. The sequence continues at coordinate 25,081 of CANPJW010000034.1, forward strand.
AATTCATTGTAATAAGGATAATATCCATGTTTCAAATAATCAGAAAAATGTTTCAGAACTTTAACTTTGTCTACTATCCCGACAGATAATGCCAGATGATTGTCCAATATATTATTTAAAGTCAATATCGGCAATGATAGTTTTTCATTCCAGTTTAAATACTCGCGAAAAGAAAAACCTTGCATTTCATAAACAATAGCCCGCCGGCTTAAATCCGATTTGGCATTTAAGATTTCAAGCAAGGACGAACCTGTAAAGACTACATGAAGTTCAGGTAAGTCATCATAAATATTTTTCAGTTCTTGAGACCAGTTGGGGTATTTGTGTACTTCATCCAGAAACAGATATTTTCCTCCCCGCTTTACAAAATCGGAAGCTAAATCATAAAGTTTATGTTCACTGAACCAAATATTATCCACACTGGCATAAAGTACGGTTTTATCCATTGGAAGGTTCAGTTTGATATACTGCAACAATAAAGTTGTTTTTCCAACTCCCCGGGCCCCCTTTATACCGATAAGACGAGCTTCCCATTCTATCTCATTCATCAGGCTACGTACAAAAGAAGTATTTGTTATAGCCAGTTTCTTGATAAAGGATTCAAATAATCGTTCCATTTCTTCTTTTTGTTTATCACACATTACAAAAATAGTAATAAATTGTTCATCGCGATAAACAAAACGAGTTTTTTTTTAAAGTTGCAGCAATAAAATGCTCACATTGCCATTTGTTTAAATAAAGTTCAGACCTTCGCCCAAGTGTACTGCCCTTTTTTATTTGGCTTATGTTAAGTGGCTCTATGACCTATGCATAATATGCTTTGCCGATATCAGAATATCAAATGATTTTGGGTATAATAAAAAAGGAAGAGAATATATCACATAACCTCTTCCTTTTTTATTAATAAACTTGGACTAGCGTCATATTTCAGACTGTTTTTTCATTAATTCAAATTAGGTCCTTCGCCAAATTGCGGATTTCCTTCATCTACCCATACACGCTGAGAGTTTAGTTTGTCAGGATCTGCATTGTCAGTACCATAAGAGAACCCTTGCGCTTTATATGCTGCAATTGTAATATCACGCATCTGATCTGTAGGAGCAGGTTCACTTACTTTGAAACGTCTCGGAATTAATGTTGAATAATCCAATAAATCACTAAATTCCTCCCAAGGTAATAATGTACTGTTTTTCATGGGAATACCGGAACGACGTACATTTATAAACTGATCAAGAGGGCTCATTATATAGTGGATGTACTGCTGAATATATACCTTTTCCAAATCAGATTTAGTATCACCAGTTAATTTGAAAGCATCATGAGAGAGCATTTCATTAACCATGGTATCATCAATCTTAATAGTAGCATCGAGCGGGTCATTTACACAAGTACGTGAATAATAAGGAACTTGATTGAGTTCCGCTGCTTTGTCATATACATAAGCAGATAAACGACAACCTTCTGTCAGATATTCTTGAGCCGATTTAGGTGCATTAGCTCCTAATAATTTAAATTCAGCTAATAATAATTGTACTTCTGCTGCTGAGAAATAAATGCCATACCATGGGGTTATTTGAATATCTTTATCAGGTGTTACATCCGGTGCATCTGGATAAGTGAAGTCATAAATACCTTTTACTAATTCCTGATTGCGGAATGACAGCGCTTCATAATCTCTTGTTCCACCTGCGGAAGTTTTTAACTGGAACAATAAACCTGTAGGGTCAAAAATCCATTTGTTATTCTCTTCCAAGCCAGCACCAATCTTTAAAGGGGCTCCGTAATAACGTACCCATGGTTCGCCTGGACCTGTCCAGCCTTTAAATTTACCGTCTTCGATAATAGCGTTTTCGGCGATATAAGGAGGAATTTCTTTACCTTGATCCAAGAATGCTTGTATTACAGCTCCGTTAAACTCATTCTTTGTGAAGGCACTTAACAGACGTGTGTCGCGGTTGTCTTTCATAAAGTCAATTAATAAATCATGTCCGGCACCTTGAGGGAAATCATTGTTCCAGTGATTGTTTGTTCTTCCGCGATTATAAATAAAATCATCAGTTGCGGATTCTAATATACCAGCCTGATTGGCTATGACTTCATTTGCTATCTTAATGGCTCTGTTTCTGTCTTTATTAACAAGACGTGCTGCTAGCTTTAATTTTAAAGAGTTGGCGAATTTCGCCCATTTTTTGACATCGCCATTGTATATGAAATCCTGATTACCTAAGATATCGCTAATATTATTAGTCGTAAGATAGTTAATAGCCTCGTCCAATTCCTTCAACCAATAATCATATAATTCTTCCTGTGTGTCAAATTTGGGATACAATGTGCCTCCATAACGAGCCATCTCTGCTTCCGTGTATTGAAGTGAGCCATACATATCGCTATCACCCATTGCCAGAAAGACAGCTAAAGGATTACATAGATATTGAATATATCCATAACGTGCTTTATCTTCATCAGACATTTGAGAAATTTGATAACGTAAATCATTTATCATACGTAAAGTATCATATATATTCGATCCTGTACTACCTTGCTCGGTTATCAGATTAAAACTGTCTACATTACCACTTGGGCTAACAATACACTGTCCCCAAGCACCAATACGCGGAAAATCATAATACCATGCAGAATAATCCATCGGTTCGAATTGATATAGGCATTCCGTGAATAAAAAACGGATATTAGGAGTTGAAATGTCACCTTCACTTGAGTTTATATCTTTAAACTCATCGGCACAAGAGGATAAAAGTCCTGCACCTAAAATGCATGAAGCAAATAAATATTTTAATTTCATACTAATTCAATTTTATATTGTTAAAGCATTATGCATTAGAATTCGGCATTAATAGTAAACGTATAGTTTCTAATATATGGTTCATAACCACGGATACGGAATTCTGCAGATCTATTACCACGAACACTTTCCGGGTGAACGTTATTAGGCAATGAATTATATATATAGCCTACATTGCGTGCTGCTAAACTTAAATTCAAACCTTTAGCACCAATCTTTGATGCTATGCTTTTAGGCATACGATATGACAATGTGATATCACGAAGAGCTATGTAACTTAACTCATGCACCCAGTCATCATTAACGACACCTTCGCCCCAAGAATTTCTAAACACATGATATGCACTAGCATGGGTCGGTTCGATAATACCTGCATCAATAGCTTGCTGATGGGTCATACCACTGATGTCATGTGATTTGCCATCAATACCTGTAGCTGAAGTACCCGGGGCAAACACTCCTTCTAAAATAACACCATCTTCATAGGTGATTCCATTGCTACCCCCTGCATACTGACTTGTCCAAGTCAAACCACCACTTGCCGCATCACGATATTTTAAAGACGTTTTAGTCCAGCCGGCATTTGAACCGTAACGGTTGCTATACATAGCTACTAAACCACCGATACGCATATCAAGACCTACATGTAAACTTAAATTTTTCCAGCGCAGGCTTGTTGACATAGAACCTAAAAAATCCGGTTGCATATCACCCAATTCCTGAACCACTCCACTTCTACGTTCGTATACAGCACGACGCGTATCACTGTAGTTCAACAAAACTCGCCCTTGATCGTCACGAGCAGGAAGAATATCAGTCATTAACATACCATAACTTCCACCAACTTTAGCAACAGAACCAATACGGTAGTCATAGGCGTTTACTTGACCTGCAAGTGAAATATATTCAGCTGCATCCGGATGGAGTTCTACAATCTTACTCGTATTTTTGGTCCATGTGAAATCTAGTCCCCATTCCCAATCTTCATTTTGGAAAGGAATAGTATTCAAAGCTAACTCTATACCTTGATTCTGAATATTACCAGCATTAATCAATTGTGTACTGATACCTGATACCCAAGGAGTTGCTATTTCCATTATTTGATCTTTGGTATTTTCTTTATAGTAAGTTACATCCAAATTCAGACGGTTTTTAAATGTACGGAAGTCCAAACCAATTTCCCAAGCATTTTTACGTTCCGGTTTTAAATTGGAGGCTTTCATTATTGTATTTAAAGTATTGGTATAAATATTCCCGCCATTAGGCAATTCAATTGTACCAAATCCATAAGCCTGGTTTACATAATAAGGATCGGTATCATTACCTACTTGTGCCCACGAGCCACGAACCTTAGCGAAAGAGATCCATTCGGGCAATTGCTCACGGAATGTTTCACTAATAATCCAAGAACCTGAAACTGAAGGGTAAAAATAAGAATGATTACCTGTACCATTAGCATAAACTAATGCAGAAGACCAATCATTACGTCCTGTAACATCCAAATAGACTTGATTCTTCCATCCTAAATTTAAAGCAAAAATGGCAGAAAGCATACGTTTTTCGCTTTTCAATCCACCATCGGATTTTTTAGGATTCTTTGAGTTATCAACGAACCATTGTCCAGGAACCACCATACCTCCGTCAGTATTTACAGAATATTCATATCTGCTAGTATTATAATATTCAAAGCGTGCAAAGCCACCAATATAATAATCTTTTATAGTTTTGTTCCAAGTAAACGAGCCACCAAAAGTGGTTTGTTCCTTTGTGTTTTGCCAAATTTTATAATAGCCTCCATCATTGGCATATCCGGTTCCTAATTCTTTGTTATCACCACGATTGTAGTAATAATTCATATTAGCATCAGCTTTAAATTTCAGCCAGTCGGTTATTTTCATATTAACTTCAAAAGTAGGGCGTACAACTGTTTCTTTTTGGCGATAATCATATTTATCAATTTCGAACCAATAGGTTTTACCAGGAACATTTCCATAGATGTCACCATAATCAGTACTTGCCACTCCACCATGTTCACCGAGATATTTGTTACGGAAATATTGGGGGTCATAATTGGGAGTCCATGTTCCGTTTACGAAATTTTCACCGATATTGCGTGCTGCATTTCTTGGCGTTGAATTAGAAAAATTCACAGAAGCTGCAACATCTACCCAATCATTTAATTTATGTGTTGCTTTTACCAAGAAAGAATAACGCTCAAATGTATTATTCGGAGTAGTGGATTCAGCATGTTTATAAGACATGGAAGCATAGAATGTGGTTTTGTCATTACCACCATGAATAGCTAGATTTGTATTGGTGTTGAAACCTATTTGATACATATCCAACATATTATTTTTATGTGGGGAATAAGTAGTCATTGTACCGTCATAATTTTCAATTTGACTACCGTCATATTTAGGACCAAATCCAGTTCCCCAAGTTCCAATTAAGGTATGTTGTCCAGCTGAGTTCACTTGGAATTGTGTTGGTTGCCAGATATTACCATCACCATCTGCGTCATAACGTCCTACATACGGACCATCACCATAGACAGTCTGAATATCTGGAGTTTTATATGCATGGTCGATACCGAATGTTTGAGAGAAACTGATACCTAATCCACTACCACCCTTGCCACTTTTAGTAGTAATTACAACAGCACCATTCAAACCACGAGAACCATAGAGTGCAGTCGCTGCGGCACCTTTTAAAACAGAAACTGTTTCAAAATCATCAGGATTTAGATTTTTCAATTCATTACCATAGTCACTGGAATTACTCCCCCAGTTCAAGTCATCATTACCAGATACATTATTATCCAGTATAACACCGTCTACTACATAAATAGGCTGGTTGTTATTGCCCATCGTGGAAGCACCACGGATTTGAATTTTGGCTGCGCCAAAGATACCACCATCTGAACTGGAAATTTCAACACCTGCTACTTTTCCTTGTAATGCAGTAACCGGAGAAATGGTGTTGGCTGCTTTCAATTCATCACCCCTTACTTCGGTAACGGCATAACCCAGCGCCTTTTCCTCACGTTTCAATCCTAGAGCGGTTACAACTACCTCACCCAACAATTGAGTATCATCTTTCAAAAGAACATCTAGAGGTTTCCCGGTCCATTTTATTTCTTGAGTAGCATAACCAACGAAAGAGATAACAATGATATCCCCTTCCTTTACATTACTTAAAGAGAAGTCACCGTCAAGCCCTGTGATAGTACCATTCGTAGTCCCTTTCACTACTACAGATGCACCGATAACACCTTCTCCCGTAGCATCCTTGACGATACCCGTACATGTCCCTGTCTGTTGTGTGATTTTCACATCGGTAACGCCGGGATTGGCGACCGCGTATGCTGATCCTGTAGAGGCACCCATTAGGAACAGCAACATACTGACTGATTTTAGTCGTTTTAACATAGCTGTGATTTTTTTTAAAGTTTATTGAAAATCAAGTAATTCCGTTTCCTTAGTTCCTTCAGAACTATGTTTT
>CANPJW010000035.1 GCA_947574505.1 uncultured Bacteroides sp.
GCAAAGATATGCTGGGTTGCGATGCGTGTCAAGGCGGAAAATAGAATGGTTACCTAGTATCCTTCGCAATATAAACATTTTCATACATTTATCCTAAAACCAAACGTAGACAAATAAAAAAAACACCTCATTTGTCTACGTTTAATAACAATATAAACATTCAACGAACCTCAATTACACATAAAGTCTTCGGATAAACTTCGTTAAATGATACTCATCTTCAATTCTCATCTTTTTCTTTATCCGATACCTTCTTGTCCGAAAAGAAGCTAACAAGATATGAAACTGACGAACAATCTTTTCATGAGAAACTTCTAATCGCAATAGAACAATAATATGAATATCCTCTTCCGATAGCAAGGGGTAATCCTGTCGTAGTTTAACAACAAAGTTGTCCTGTTCTTTATTAAGATATTGTTCCACGATTTCCCAATCATCTTCTTTTATTTGAGGAAAAATATCCTTCCACAGTTCTGAGTCATACATCTTCGGGCAAATCTCGCCATTCTTCAGAACTTGCATAATTATTTATAAATTTAAAACCATCCAGAATTGTATTTGTCGACATATTCAACCAATAAAGAACTTGTGGAACAACCAGCGTGTTCTCCATTATTAGATTACCTGTTGACACATACGTCGGAAACGTATTAGGTAACTCAACAAATGCTTTCTCTTTAAATGTTTCGCTATTTTGTTTATCCAGATTGACATATAACAAATCTAATCCATCCGCTATCTGATTTTTGATAACCAGCGTATCTTGTTTACTAGCATCTTTCACTTCATCCGGATTCAATTTCCAGTATGCAAGTAAATCTTTAAAATGGGCATCATTTGATGATATATCTAATAACGCTGCCTGCTGTGTCAGCTCATTTTCTGTAAGTGCTTTTTTCCATAACCGAATTTCTGATACATAAAATGAAGTGGGAACATGGTCGCAAATACGCAATGGGGATTTGTTGTCTGCTACTCCACGAACATCCTTAGTACCTTTTTTCATTATCTTACCATCTAAAGCAACAATCCATTCTCGTGATTGAGCATTGTTCATTGGAGCAACACTAAAACCATAATTATGCCATTGAGGATCATTAAATGCTGCCACCGCTTCTTCTAAAGCTCCAGTAGATCCTTCAATACGAAGAGAAGCAGTTTCTCTTTGCCGAAAGATTCCCCAACTGCCGCTTTTTGAGAAAATAGCATTCCAATTATCACCTTTGTAAGATCCATCCTTACGGGGATTCATACGCATGATAAATTCCACAGAGAAACTAGAATTTTCTCCTATTGCATATTTAATGTTTGTAGAAACCGTATCTAAAACAATCCCCTGTGCTTTGGATAAATCAAAATAAGCTCCATACATTTTTTTTCCTAGCATCTTCTGTTCCGTATAATGTGGATAGTAGAATATCCCAAACGTATTTCGTTCCTCTGCAGAGTTTCCCCCATAACTACCGTCTTCTTTTCCACCATGATTAGATGTTACAACAACCAGCCAGTCCTCATAAAAAGCATTTTTTCTTTCATCAATTGCCTGCAAGAATTCACCAATATATGCATCTATATATTGAAGTGCTGTGATATAATTGACATTATTGGCGGAAAATCCTCCAGACTTACCAGCTTCTAACATACCCGAGAAACTTAATAGTGTAAAATTAAAATCACTATTTTTCAGATACTCCAATATCACATTTTTAGTTTCCTCATCATTCGCAGTAGTTACGGTCTTTTGTGCTGCATTTAATAAATTCTTATTCAACTTGTCCCAAGGAGTTACGCATAATGTCGGGTTTTCTGAATCATTATCTGCAATATGATGTAGAATTGTTGGATATTGGATTACTTTCTCATTCGGATTACTCGGATCGTATTCCATGTTGGCCACATACGACTCATCGGTAATCTGATGTTTTTCAGGATTTACTCCAGTCATCATAGTTGCCCAAGTTACAGGATCCTCGCTACCCTCTTTCTGTAAAGTGCGGTTATCACTTAACCCCACCCATGAGTATTTACTATGTTTCAGCATTTTGGCAATAGTACCATCCTGAGGCATCTTCTTCTCTACTATACTTCCGACCGCTCCATCTATATTGATCCAAAGAACTTTACGGTGGATAGTTGTTGATATCACAGAATCAGAGTCAAACCCATCCTCTGCAATCCCATCCGGTGCCTCATACGTAGTACAAGAATAATGAAGGGAAATGATAAGTAATCCGACTACCCCAACAATAACTATATTTATAAGCTTTTTCATATATGATTTCTTTTATGGTTTCTTGTAATAAGTTCCAAACTCTGCGAAAGAATGGTACTTCTTCTGATTTGCTTTTTCTTCCTCTGTCAAATCTGAATCACTTTTAAACACGATCGTATTGGGATTTGAGATTTTAAGACGAAGATATCTGGCTTGAGTTCTCGGGCAATCAAAGAAACGCTCGTTCTTCAAGTTTGCCCTCACTACATTGGGGTCAGTAACCTGCAGCAACGTTTCCCATGGAGCATTGATATCATAAGGATCGGCAACTTCAGAGCCAATATATTCAACATGAACATCAGCCAGGCACTGATTGGAATAACCATTTGCCAAATATACTCCATCAATATCAGAGACTTTGTTCAAATCAAAAATGATATAATAAGGCAACTCCAAAGGTTTGTCATTAATCTTACCAGAACTCCAATTAGTCTTCTTTTCCCCATCAATCAAATATTCAGGTTTTCTGGAATCACCATCATAATTTATGCCATAGCCTTTATCATACGCAGACACCTTCCAGTCTCTACGACTATGCCGATAACAATATGATGATACATCATAATCCTTTACCTGTTGAGGATTCAACGGATTATACTCCCATATTTTCTTATCCATTAACGGGTATTGTTCGGCGTATTTTCTATCCTCGTCCAATTGCTCCACCCCCCAATAATCAAAGAACGGACATAAGTTCTGTTTAAAATAGTCACATAACATGCGGAAAGCATAACTTAGAGTTGAGTTATCAATCGACCGTTCCTCTTTTGCCTTCAGATTCAGGTATTTCATCGCTTCCCAATTGTTATCGTCATAATTAGCCAATTGAATAAGGCTTAACAAGTCGAATGCTTTATATGCTGTCTTATCATCATACTTGGTTGCAGCATCCTCTTTCGCCCATTTACTTGAATCAGCCATAGCATACTCAATAGCTTTAGGGAATAAAGTGGTTATATTCTCTTCACCAGGGAAGATTTCACCAAAGGCATTCTCTTTTGAGAAATTCTTCTTTCCTATCCGGTACAAAGGGATTGCATTAGCCACTGCCCGATAATCAGCAGGCCAAGGATTATTACGTGAACGATAGGTACACATTGAATTGATTGCGCTCAACAAAGCTACAGAGTTACCAATTCTCAATGTTCTAAGGTTTAACATTTCTTCCAGCATATACGTGTTGTTTATCGCAACTATTGCATAGTCACTATTACGCAAATACAGGTTTCCCAAAACTTGTACATCCAACACAACCCGAAAAGGAAACTCCGGAGCACGCTCCTTTTCTTCCGCATCCTTGTCAATCTTTAATCCATAATATTCAAAGAAAAACTCTTCAATTGCTTCATCCCATTCTTTACCGACTTCCTGCAGGGTGGATGAAATACTTTCCAAATTATCAAGTACACGATCTTTCTGTACGGTAAAAGCGAAATGTTTTCCTCTTATTTCCAACCAAGGAACAGTGGTCTCTGATATTCTTCTCTTCCAATCTTGCAAGTCCGTCTCTCCTATTACAAAATCTGGTGATTTATATACTCCTTCTATTTTTAAAGAACAAGTACCGGAAGCTTTCAGCCCTAAACTTTTTTTAATCCAGATGGGTCCTCCCAATGGATTCTTTATTATATTCTTTCCTGGGAACAAAGCTTTAGCAACATATACCAAAGGCATACGTTGATAAGGGGACAATTCTGTAAGATCATCCATGTGTGAGCCTACAATTACGCTAAGTCCCATCGTATTATCTTCCACAGTGATAGCTACCTGCTCACCGGCTCCGGCATAAAGTCCCGTACTATAAATTGGCTGTGGCACTTTAGATACTCCTAAAGTGATGGAATCAATATATTGCTTATTCAAATCAAGCTCAATTGTAGCGTTAATCCGTTCTTCTTTCGCTGTATCTACCAATCCCGGAAAAATACGTGCCTTTTCGTACATACTGACATCGATCCCCCCTTCGGTATCTATTGTAATATCCGGTTCACTGGCACCATTATTATCTATACCGTCAGTTATATCGTATTTATAAGCTGTATCACATCCTCCGAGCCACACAGATGTGCCCAAAACGAATAGAAGAATGAATACACAGCTTCTTTTGTTTTTTAATATATTCTTACTCATAACAGTCTATTTATATTTAGTTTTCTTCCATAAAAGTGTATTCAAATGTTTTCCCTACACCTTCAAATTTCCATTCTGAAATAGAAAGTCCCAACCATTGCATAGTTTGTAAGGGGATATCTACATTATTGAAAACAGCTTGATAATAAGAGTCATCCGGAGCTGGAGCTAAGTGTTCTTCAGCAGAATTACCAGTTGTCCATGTTTGATCGGCAAAGGTTATATCAGATTTTCCTGCATATGAATCTGCATATTGCGAAACATTCTTCAAGATAGGATTTTCCAAGTCCTCTTCTCGATCGCATGGCCAGTAACCAATTAAATGATCCCAATATTCATTTTTCACTTCCTCCAGTTTAGTTACTCCGTGATTTTTCTCAATAAATTCTTCAGGTAATGCTACATCATAAAATTGAAGATTCGTCACACAGAATCCAGCGTTACTCTCATTCGGGGAGTTCTCTATTTTCCCGATAGTTAACGGGTAATCCGGACATGTCAAGTTTGTTGGTAAAGTCATATTCTGTTGATCTCTATGCGTACTGTAATTCCCGTCTATATAGGCCCTGAACCGAACAGCCTCTCTATCAAATACAAGTGTAACAGTATGCCATTTACCATCCGTACTAACCCAAGGGTCAGTGGATTGCTGACTAGTCCACACATCCCGATTTCCAACACGAAATTTAATACGGCCCCCATCACCATGTACATTCCAACCTTTACTACCTTTATGTTTATCTGATTTGGAAAGAATATTCACCCAATTATTCTTTTTAGTGGTAGAGTAATACATAAACTGAACAGTATATGACTTATTATTTTCCATCTCAAATAATTTTGGATCAGCTACAGTAGCAACTGACTTTTGATTATTTCCAGCATACAAAGGAGTAAAATATTTGTAATTAAGTTCACTAGCACTTGGTTTTCCAACTACTTTGCTTACAAATCGAGAATTATACATCAGTGTAAATGTATTCAGTCGCGGGTCGTCATAATATGAATCAGACTGAACAGTTTCAGAATAAGTACCTCCATAAGTAGAAGTTACAATAATCAACCAGTTTTCTTTTCTATAGTTTTCTCTGGATTCCAAAGCTGTCCGTATTTCACCAATATAGGTATCGATCTCCTGTATAGCTTCAATCACAGTCGTTGTAGGATTACCCGAACCATCATAAAAAGCATCCGCAGCACCAGCCTTTTGCACCCCATTAAATTCTACAAGGATAACATCTGACGGCAGATCTGTATCCGAATTAATTTCAGCAATAACAGCACTCTTCACTTGCTGATCACTGTCTAATGTCCGGGCAATATCTGCATTGTTACGAAATGCCTGATAAAAACGATTATCCGCTGTATACAAGCTAATTTTCTTTTCATTATCAAGCTGTTTGATTCTACTTAAAAAAGAAGGAGTCTCTAACTCTTCAATAGGTTTCACCTCGCCAGTCGATTCTTCATCCAACCCAATCCCATGAGTTGTAACTCCCGTCATCATATTTGCCCATCCCCGTTCATTGGTAAATACGGGTAACGCTTTATGGCGACTGTCCGCTAAACCCTCAAAAGTGATCACAGCATTGTCTCTCATCGAACGAATATGAGGGGCTTTCTGTGTTGTGTAAGCTTCATTTACAGCTTTTCCGGATGCGCCATCAATTACAACACATAAAACATGTCCTGTCTGTGCTTGGTTTCCCGATTTCGGATATTCATTTGTTGTCAGCCGCTCTAATGAATTATCGCAAGACATCATTGTCCATATTGTCATTCCCATAAACAGGATCTTGGCGAAAAGACTTGTTTGTATCTTTCTTTTTCTATTCATTTTCAAAGTATATTTTAAGATTAATCAAAGTCAACTTCTATTTTTACTATATTATCCACCCGTTCGCCGTTAAAACGATAAAAATCGCCCATTAATAACAAACCGTTATCATTTGTTGATGTTTTGGTTTCAATTACCTGGTTCAATTCACCCAAGAACAGGCCGGGAACATTAAATTTCTGCATGGCTTCACCTTCCATTGTCAATATCAGGAAACCCTGTCGTGTAACGCCATCATACTTTGTGAAAGTACCCGACATTACAACGAAATCATGATCATTTAGAATAGTAGCAAAGTTAGCTGTTCCGCCTTCCATCTTTCTAAGTTTAAAAGTCGGATCAACCGTACCGTCACGATTCAGCATAACTACGCCAGAACACGGAACGCCATTGAATTCAGTAAACATACCCACAAGCATTGCTTTTTTCCGTTTTTTATTATAACGTATCTTGGTTATCGCTCCATTGGCTCCCGTTCCTATATTTTGTAGAAATTGCTGATCGATGTTACCGTTTTTATCGATTCGTACGATATTATTCACATTTATTCCATCAAAAGAATTAATGCTGCCTACAATAACAACACCGTCTTCCTCATCCATATAAGCATCTTGAATCACTCCATTGACACCTTCCTTGTTTTTACGATAATCCTCATCCAGTGCCCCTAAATTATTCATACGCAATACCGTCTTGACAGGAGTGAATTCATACGCCAATTCTTCCGCATATGATCTGTCTATATCTATTTTACAATACTGGGTAATGTTTCCTACTGCAATTACTTTGTCATCTGATGTAACAAATGTAGCTACAGGTGCTTCTTTCGTTCCTCCATTAAATCGAGTGATTCTGGTTGATATCAGCCGTCCATTTTTGATACTTGGAAGCTGTTTGTTATCAAACATCATTCCAATACCATGATCGACTTTCATCATATTATTCACCGAAGTAGGCTGTTCACGCTGTACAGGGTAATACTGTGTAAACTTTCCGGAGATTAAAACGTTTGGATTATTTCCAGACTTATCATTATTAAAATAAGAAATCGATTTGGCATAATAGCTATAAGAACCGCCTTCACCTGAATTAGGATTCTTAAGATCATGACCGATCCCCTGACCACTATCTGTTTTATAATAGGTTCCGTTCCATCCACCGGCTACACTTCCTTTATTATCAATCCAGGCTATGCAACGAATACGAGCATCGCTACTTGTCAATGGCATAAAGCTACCTACTAAATGATAATGTTCCTTTTGAGACCAATGTTCCAAACAACTATAAATTGCACCCGGAATACGCTTTTGAACTACATACCCTTTATCAACGCTTACATTACCCAACACAGTAAGTTTAGGACCATAGAAAATCTGTTCATTCAACAAGATATGTGCTATTCCGGAACTAAGACTTTCTGGAACTTTTACTGTAATTGTTGTATCAGTAGCTAATACTATTTCTGCTTTTTCATTGGAAATAAAAAAACTAAAATCCGGTTTTCCTTGCTGATTGAACCATTTAGATAATCCTTTAGCCTTATAAGTAACCAATTCACCCGGATAAGCTCTATCAGGCGAAGGAGCATCAACTAAAAATCTTATACCGTAAGGCTCTTTTCCCCCGGCATACGGATCGCCTTCTATTTCTTCATCAGAATTGCATCCTGCGAAAGACAGGACTACACAAAGACACATCAGCATCTTTATCAAACGGGATTCTATCTCATATTGATATGCTTTCATAGTTATTCTGTTTTATTAATTTGAGAAAGTTCATCAATGCCCTCTTCTATCGCTTTTAAAGCAAATAATCTTCTGTCAAAACCAAAATCATGATCGGTCATACGAAGTACATGAACAACTCCATTCTTGGGTTGTATGTCCGATGTGGCTACATACGCATTCTTTAAATCACTCACAGTAATATCATATATATACGAATAAAGTATCTGGCGGGGACCCACATATTTCACTCCATTAGCATCACCATACACCACTCCTACATTCATTGGCAGTCCACCATACGTAATGAATGTCTGTCCCGGATAAGCAGCAATCGCAGTTGTATCAATTTGAGGAATATCTTTAAGCGTATATTTATCTTTAAGTATATACATAGATAAATATTCTCTCCATACAGAAGGTTTTATCTGCTTCAGATTCTTAATACTGTCATTACCCATTTGATACCACATTTTATTCAGCAGAGCGACACTTTTGCGGATAGACCAGTTAGTCGGTGCAAAGAATGTTACATTTTCTTCCTCAAGTACCTCTTCCATATTTGCAAGCCTGATAATTTCAATCAGATCGGAAAAATAATCATTTTTAGGATCATCTTTAGGGGATCTTGACTGGAGAAACTCCATTATTGTTCCATCATAATATGGATTACTTTTTCCTCCATCTATCAGATAACTATCGTTTGTACAATTACCCATAAATATAGGTATGGTAATAACAGCAATAACCAGTTGCCATATCTTTATCTTGCTTTTCATATCCTTGTTTTTATAATTACGTATTTATTCTATTCACTCCCAAAAAAGATTGAGTTGTATATTCGTATTATTTTTCAGCACATCTCTATGTAAAGGCCATGTCCATGCACCTACATTAAAATCCGTACGTCTGATGGGATGCGCACAATATGCGATATTAGAAATTTTTCCAGTTCGTACCAGATCATAATAATAATGCCCTTCTCCAATCAGTTCTCTTTGTCGTTCCCAAAATATAGCATCCTGCAGCTCTTTTCCTGAAGAGAAGCTTTCTGACGCACCGGCTCTATGACGAATCCGGTTCAATAACTCATTAGCTTTTGTGTCATTGGTACCTAAAGCCGCCAGTGCTTCAGCGTATAGCAATAACGCTCCGGCATACCGGAAAACAATCTGGTTTCCCGAATTAGAAGTTATACTATTGTTTCCATAATAATCAATATTCAGAAACTTTATTATTTCGGTACGATTCACACTGGAAGCCGAATACATATTTTCATCGAACCAATATGATTTCCGTAAATCTTCTTCCATATAAGGGAAGATCTTCTCTATATAGCTACCATCATAATAATACATGGGATTTTCGTTGGCTCCTTTATGTCTATAAACTACATTATTAGAGAATACAGCTATCGATGAAAAGACTTCATTGGAAGCATTGATATTTTGTGCTATTTCAAAAAGACCTTCGTTAGATCCTCCCTTGAACACATTTGAGATCCGGCTTATTTCTAACAGTTCATAAGCTCCGTCATTCTGTTCCAACTGTTCGCCCAAATCAACCACATTCTGATAATAAGTTGTTTTATTTTGTTCATCGAATTGAGCCAACCAGAGATTAATATGCATCATCAACGCAATGACCGATCCACGAGACGCTCTTACTCCTTTTTTTGCATTTGAATTATATGTCCAAGGTAAAAAACGGTCTTCAGGACTATTGCCTAAAGCTCCTGTTCTTAAGTCTTCCAGACAACTTTGAAGCACAATAACCATGTTAGTTCGTGGCAAAGACGCTGAATTATACGCTATCGTATAATAGGGAACATCACCAAAAACTCTCACCATAAAGAAATAAGCCAAATTTCTAAGAAAGACAGCCTCTGCTTTGAACATCCGGTATTCTTCTTCAGTAAGAGTAGAGACTTGATCTATCTCTTTAACCAAGATATTGGCAGTCTGTATAACTTCATAAAATGGTTTCCATTTAGTAGTCTCTCCAAAAGGGGTATTTGGAGAATTTCTCAACTCATTCATTTCATTTCCTGCCAAGTAGGTTACCCTTCTACCTTCATTATCATTATTATATGGCGAGATAGAGGCGCAACGCATATCACCACTTGCAGTAAGAAATGCACCGCTGCCCATAGTTGCCTTTCTCAAATTAGAGTAAGCGCTCATCAAGAAACCTTCCACATTGGCGGCATTGCCATCAATCCAGAATTCGTCACCGGGAAGTTTATCTTCGCTCTTTACTTCCAACAAGCCACAACTTGTCAGTAGAAACGAACAAGCCGCTATTATAAAGAATATATTTTTTTTCATAATCACTGATTTATCTGTTTAAAAATCAATTGAAACTCCCATTGTATAGTTACGGCTATTCGGATATCCTCCTGATACATCATACCCCAAACTATTTACATTTTCTGGATTTACACCTGAATATTTGGAGAAGGTGTAAATGTTATTCACACTAGCATTCAACTGTACCCGTTCTACTCTCAAAAAGTCCAATACTTTTTTAGGTAAAACATAAGAGATTGAAACACCATTAATTTTCAGGAAAGATCCGTCTTCCATGAAGAGTGTCTGGTCCGGACGGAAGAAGTTCACCTGATGATCGGCTGTTCCTCCACGAATGTAATCGAACGGATTGGGATACTTGGCATATATATGATCTTCTTTCCAGAAATCAAATGCTTCTATAGGCGTTATCGCCCCACTCCCATTCAGGTCTTTTGAAAGAGGATTTCCATAAGCAGCAAAGCGATCGGCTAATGCTTTATTGATAATATCCCTTTTTATCGTGAAAGAAAAGTTTGTGTTGATGGAGAATGACTTATATCTCAAGTTCGCATTAAATCCACCTGTCAACCGAGGTTGAGAGTTACCAACTACCACCTTATCTTTATCATCTATTATATAGTCTCCATTAACATCCACCCATATCGGGTCGCCAGCCTGCATATAAACATATCCGTTATTTTTATTATTAGCAGCTTTCATTCGTTCACCGGTAGCTGGATTTACCGGTACATCTTCATCTGTTGCATACACTCCTTTATTCACCAATAAGTAATTTGCTAATGCATTCGACCCTAAACGGTTGATTATTTTAGCGTCACTATTAATGATTTGCCTGGCCTCATTCGGCAGCTTAGCGATCACATCCTTATTCATAGCCAATGACAGTGATAAATCTAATGTCCAAGGACTCTGCTGAGGTAATGGTCGACCGCCAATTAATATTTCAAATCCATAATTCACCAAACTTGTTTCAATACTTCTTACTTTTTCAAATGCATTATGGTCAGCTAGTTCAATATCACTCAATTGGTTATCAGTCTGTCTGTAATATAAGTCACCTGTAAAACGGAGTCTGCTATTGAAGAAACTCAACTCTGTACCCAAATTCCATGTAGTAGAAGTAACCGGTTTCAAGTTGTCATTTGGTAACAAGCCGTAATCAATCGGAATTATAGGCATACCATTATATGTATCACTCCCTAGTAGATAAGTACCCCAAATGTCATACCGGGTAGCTCTGTACTTAGTTGTTCGTCCCCAACTAACACGCAATGCACCTGTGCTCAATTGGTTCCAATTATCAGCAAAAGCTTCACGACTAAAGTTCCATTTAAATCCGAGTGACGGACTAATGGTCCATTTTATTTTTTTACCATATGTGGAATTCGCTTCAGGGCGTATATTAGGAGTGAATATATAACGTTCACCTCGTGGACCTATCGAACCTAGATTAAAGCTTGGATCTATAATGAAAGAAAGGGTGTTTTCATCCTCTACAAATGAGGTAGTTCCCTCTGATTTGCTATGCATCGCTCCAGGTCCCCAAATATAATCACTACCTCCTCCTACTAATTTAACCGTATTATGACTTCTTTTGTTAGTCGAAATTTCCACACCAGCCCGAAGTCCTAATCTGAATATTCTAAGATCCAATGACCTGGCTAAAACAGTACGTGCATATAAATTATAACTGTTCTGACTCAAATTATACCATTCGGACCTATTATTATTTAATATTCCGGGAGTAAACGTCTCTCTTTCAGTCGTATTATATTTATATCCAAAGATCCCGTCAAGTGTAAATTCATAAGGTAGTTTATACACCATACGTATGCTCGCATCGTATGCAGTATTTACATTATTATCGTCCACAGAAAATGCAGCTAACGCTTCGCTGGCTGATATATACATAGACGGCGGAGGTAATAATGAAGAAGCTGACGATCCCCTTGCAACACCTGATTGAGTAAAAGCATTACCACTACCCTGACTGTTCAGTGTAAACGTAGCGGAAACATTGACATCCATCTCAAATTTATCATTCGGACTATAACCTAATCGCGCCTTAAGACCATACCGATTGAAATCCGTATTTTTCACAATTCCTTTTTCGGTATAGTAATTACCATTAATCAAGTAATTGAATTTTGAAGTACCTCCAGAGAAACTCAAGTTATGTGTTTGATTATGAGTCACACCATAAAAACGTCCTTGCCAGTCTGTATTATTATTCCAATAAGGATTCAAGCTATCTGCCAATGCCGGAAAATTATGTATTTCATTGTGCCCGAAATAACTGGAAGTGTCATTCTGTAATATTTGCATGATACGCATATTTCTTTCAGCATTACCAATAGCAACGTCTCTCAATCTTGGAGGAGTTTTAATCACATAATTACCCGAATAAGAAACTTTGGGAGGGCCATTACCTCTCTTCGTTTCGATAATAATTACACCATAAGCACCTTTAGAACCATATAAGGAGGTTGCGGCAGCATCTTTTAAAATTTCCATTCTCTGAATGTTTTCAAAAGGTATCATGGAAAGCGGACTCACTGTAGCTCCTGACAACAAACCTGACGCATCGACATCAGAGTTCATGTCTATATTTTCCAAAGGAATTCCATCGACCACAAAAAGAGGTGCTGACGAACCTAGTACAAAATCTTCTCCTTGCTTGGTTATTGAAATATCCGAAATACCACGTAATGTAAAACTAGGCATCCCCCCCGGTGTACCATTCTGTATCTGTATATTCAACCCGGGAACACGACCTTGCAACAACTCCATGGCATTTGCCACCGGTGTGTTTACAAGATCTTCCGCTTCAACGACCTGTACAGAAGCGGTCACAGCCGCCCGACTCTTTTTCTGATAGCCGACAACCACCGTCTCATCCAGCATGTTTTCCGATAAGCTCATCAATACAGTCATCTCAGACATTTCTTTCGTGATTTTCCTAACAACCGGTTCGTAACCTATATACGTAAATGTAACATTTGCCGGCACAGGCACCCTCAATGTAAATTCACCATCTGTATTAGTGGAAATTGAGTGTCGTGAATCAATTTTCCCTGATTTATCGCGTACGACTACCGAAACATACGGAAGTGGCTGATTGTCATTCTTGTCTTTAACAACTCCACTTATGAGCACCTCTTGTGCAAAAGCTTCTAATGAAGCAAACAGACACAACAAGCCCAATATGATATATTTATGTATCTTTTTCATATAAATTCATCTAACAAAGTTTATTCATAATCCCTAAATTCCGGAGCACCTTCTGCAAACACAACGATAACTTCCCAATGCGCTTCTTTGTAAATTCCAAATTCTATTTCGAAATACGAATCTAAACGATATCCCATAGCAGTAATTCTATCATACGCAAAACGCAGTTTAAGCAAATTACCTTCACTATTGGTATACTTAGAAGGAACTTGAACCAAAGGCATAGGATATACAACGTCATATTTTACATAATCAGCCCCCATCTCCTTATTGAATCCATGAATCAATTCGTCCCATTTTGTTTGATTAAATTTCTCTGGCGAAATAGGAGTATAATCTGAATTATAAAAGCGAAAAGTCAGAGTTTTAGTTTTATCTGTATTTTCCTTATTCTCCCGCAGATAGACTTGTATTTTTTCGGACGAAGTGTAACTCCCTGACTCCAATACAATGGAACGAGCCGCAGTTGCCGGAATATAATCTTTATCTTTTATCAGGCCGGTTTCCGAATCATAAATGGAAGGTTCGAAATCACTCTCTCTCAAAGGTACCAGCTGCAAATTGTTAAAATATTTATATCCACCTTTATTCTCAACCTTCACATCAAACAGATAACCTTTACTTGGAGAGCAATTGACAAATGCCGACATAGCATTAGAATACATTACAAATTCTCCTGAATGTTTATGTATCTGAAATAGCGGACGATATTCTAGCGTTCTTTTGGCTTCAATTTCTTCAAGAGTTTTCTCTGTTCCAAGATAAGGACTTTTCCATACGGTTACCGGAAACACATCAGTCAACTCTGGTGCTGGACTACCATCTGCCTTCACTATACGAGTTATTTCAAATGTCAAAGGGAGCGTTGAATTTCCTGATTGAAAATTATTTGAGAACAAAGTTGTTCTACCCAATACCGGTTTATATAGCTGTTGAGTAAAATTCACTTCCCGATCAAATGCTTCTTGTACATCAGGCAAGAATTTTTCAACACACGAGGTATTCAGAAAAGAGTATGCTCCTATTCCGAGAAAGCAAAAGAACTTTATGAATCTATTTTTTCTCATTTCCGTAGTCTTTAAAATAATTAATAAACTTATCGTAACCGAAATTATGTTGATTGGTCAAAAGATGAATAACTGCATTGCGAGTATAAATATCATGCCAAACAATGTTTGTAGATTTCCATAAATCCTTCAACTGACTGTTATTCATATCACTAAGAGTGAAACTCCTGACTCCTTCTCCCACAATGCCGGAAGCCGTTTGCCGAGTACAAGATACATTCATTTGATATTTATATTTGTATGACTCTAAAGAAAGACTTTCTTGTGCTTCTATGATCTTTTTCGTGTCATACTTTCCTGTGAATATATATCGGCAAAGCAACGTGTCTACGCGTGCTCTATAATCATAATGCCTTATCTCAATGATGGGATTCTCCGGATCATCTTTATTAGGAATTTCAATTTCAACATCAAAAGGTTCAATAAGTAACTCTTTTAAAAAAAGTGCTTTCCCCTGTTTCTTTTGTTCGCGATAGGTGTTGAGCTGGTCAAATGAATATTCGAAACACTCATTCGGTACAGCAAATACGGTAAAATACTCATCGTCTTTTTCCAACTGTTCCTTTAAACCGGGAACAGCATTGATAATGACAAGCATTGAATCATATTTCTGATTAAACAGATGGCTTGCTTCATCGGAAAGGTATTCCAAAAAAGTGCCATCATACTTTTCAACTTCAACCGGCTGAGTATAAGCAACTGACTCATAATCCCGGCAAGCACCGAAAAGTACTAAAGTTATTACTCCGATTATTATTGCGGATTTATTCATAGTATATATTTTTTAATTTACGTATTTATATCTATCTAATATTTCGTAAAATCTGTTCCAAAACAATAGTTTTCAGATTCATTGCCAGTAAGTATTTTGCTCAATCATAGAATTGGTAAGAATATCCTGATCAATAGGCCAGTAAATACCTCCTTCATTGATTAGTTTTCGTAGTTTTGTATCATTATTCAACAATTTCTCTTGACGTATCCGGTCATACCAACGCCAACCTTCTCCCATTAGTTCCTTTCTTCTCTCCTCGAATACAGCTTGAATAACTTTTGACTTATCACTATTAAAATCTTTTTTATAAGAAACTGCACTCATTCCTCTGGCAGTTCTTATTGTATTAAGATGTACTAGAGCTTGTTCTGGTTGATTTATTGCACACAAAGCTTCTGCACGAAGCAATGTGATGTCTTCAAGACGACTAAATACCAGTGCTGATCCGAAAATAGCATAATCATTAGTCGTAGGATTACCATTCTGAATAACTTTAATCTTACTAAAAATAGGATATTGAGATTCAACATTGTGAACATAACTGGTATAGTATTTACCACTCTTCGAGTCAATACCGAACCTTTGATCATCTACATTATTGAATATGGAAAACAAACTGTCTTTTGAAACGTATATATCAGGAGTGCTTTTCTGCACAAGCGGAGCTGCTAATGTCAATTCTTCAAGATGTCCATTCTGTGATGCCTCGCTTTCATTATGATCAAAAGTAAGCCCTACAATGCGGGACACTCTCCAGTCGGAGTTGGTCAGAAAAAGTCCCTGTGAAGAGGTCAGATCTGCTACGCCAATATATTTTGCTTCTACACGACTCGCATTGTCCATAATATACGCAGCATAAGTTTCTGCATTCAAATAATTACCTTCCCAAGCTGCGATGTGTGCAAGAATAGCATATACAGACAATTTATTCAATAAGATACCTTGCCAGTCTTTCCCTTCTTTACCATAATAAAGGCTTGTTTTAGAACCTAACTGGAAAGGTAGTACTGTTAATGCATTTTCCAGTTCTTCTTTCGCATAGCTCAACACAAGACTGGCGTCCGTCCGCTTCATCCTGGGAAAAGAGCCATTATCATACGAATAAGTAACTAAAGGAACATCTCCCCATATACGTACCATATTGAAGTAAGCAAAAGCTCTTAGTACTCTAGCTTGTGCTATATCCAACATCAGATTTTCTTCTGAATAGGATTTATCTTTCTCAAAAGTTCCCGGAGCCTTTTCTATAAAAATAGAAGCTGCGTTTATAACAGCATAAAATCTTCTCCAATTAGAAATTTCCTTCATTATCGGAAATGGCTCGTTCAGATTATTATCTACGACTGCCTGAAGATCAAGACGATCAGTTACACTAAAATCTCCTCCGCGTAAATCACCACAAATCCAATATGCATTATTTTCAACCAAAGCAGCTCGCATCAAGCCATATACTCCCATCAATGCAGCACGAGTATCTTCAAGAGTACTCCATTGCTGATCTTCCTTAGCTATACGTTTGGATTCTACATCCAAAAAATCATTGCAGGAAACAAGTATCATAGAAAAGCCAACACCCAATAACAGTAAAAAGTGTGTTATTTTTCGATATAAATTACTGAACATATTACTATATTTTGAGGTTAAAATTTGAAACGTAAGCCTAAGGATGCAGAACGAGGGATAGGCATAGAGTAGCCATCATAATTGCCATTGAAACCAACTAATTCGGGGTCGTTGCCAGAGAAACCTGTAATAGTAAACAAATTATTGGCTGTCAAGTAGAAATAAAGACTTTTGACTATCCGGTTCTTTTCACCTTTTAATGGAAGGGTATAGCCCAGAGTCACATTTCTCAATTTTAAATATGAAAGTTTTTCTAAGAATAAATCTTGCTCTGCTCTATATGGATACACTTTACTCAACGGATTATAGATAGGATAATCATCTTTCTGATTCGGCAATTCTTGCCAAAAGAATATTTCTTTTACAGAACGGATGGACTTCGTACGATCTAATGTCATAAAATCATAACGCTGTTGATCTCTGACATTCAGTGCGCTATGCCCCAGAGCAAAAAACCAATGAAAGCTAAAATCAAACTGTTTATATTTGAATTGATTAGTTAATCCTCCTATAAACCGAGGAAGTGCATGACCTTTCAACACTCGGTCATTGTCATCAATTATATTATCTCCATTAACATCTGTCCACTTCGGATCACCTTTTTGGAAGGGAACTCCATTTATACTCAATGGTTTACCGTCCTTAACCGGAACCTCACTGTTATCAGCATAGATTCCATTATTCTGATAAATCCAGAAAGCATCAACCGACTTGCCTACTTCAAATTTACGACTATTGGTAACAACTTCATTCAATCCTGAAGGTAGTTTTTTCAACTCATTCTGGTTGAAACTCATATTCAAAGAAATATCCCAACTTAAACGCTTCGGATCATTTATAGCAAGCGGAGAAGCCGATACGTTCATTTCGACACCTCTATTGGATATTTCCATTCCATTAACAAACCTGTATTTATATCCAAACTCTTGAGATACAGGCATCTGAAGAATAATATCTTTTTCCCGGTTTTCATAAAAACTAAGCCCGATATTAACACGGCTATTTAAAAAAGAGGCATTCAAATCAATACCTAATTTATCCGAATAAGGCCATCCCATACCATAATCTACCCAGCCTATTGAATAAGGACGAGTTACTGTTGCAAAACCATTGGAAGAAGATATCATTGATTGTCCACTCCATCCCAACTCTGACGAAACATAGTTAGGACCTAATGTAAATCTGTCTGATTGTACTAGATGTCCTAAGCGTGCCCATGAAGCTTTTAATGACAGTTTAGAAAAAAGAGCTGAATTATTAAAGAATTGTTTTCTCAAATCCCATCCTAAAGAAAAAGCAGGAGAAAACAACCAGCGTTTATCTAACTGAACATTAGAAGCACCATCGTATCTTATTAATGCACTTGCATATAAAAGTTTTTTAAAATTATAATCCAAAGCAAATGAAGTAGAAACCAACCGCGTTTCTAATCGGTCCGCAAAACGATAAACTCTTGTAAAACCTCCTGAGTTACTGGTCGTTTTTGTATCGTCTTCTCCATCATATCCCTTACTATAATTATAATGATAGTAATCACTTTGTATCGAACCATCCCAACGAAGATCTAATGCATGAGCAGGAGTCAAATCAAATAGATATCCAACTGAAGCGTTACCAATCAATCGTCTGTTGTATCCTGAATAGTCAGAAACAAAACTGACAGATTCCATAAGGGTAGAAGGCCAGAATACATGACGCACATTAGTATTATAATCCAGAAGAACTCCGGCATTCACATGAAAGCGATTTTTGATATAGCGCATAGATAAATAGCCATTCAACAAATTGTTCAGATTTTCTTCTTTGGTCAAATCATCATAACCAAGAAAACGCTCATAGGCTCCACCACTAGGCGCAATTGGGGTAGACAAATCAGGTAAATATTCCATCTCCGTCAAACGATCCATGAAGTTTTTGTTTCTTTTACGATCAATTCTATTTGCATTGATATAAGTACTCACAGTAAAACCTGGTATAGGAGTTATATTCAAAGCAAAACCAATGTTATATTTGGTATTTCCCACATTTTTTGTAACTCCGGACTCCTCGGTAAGCCCTAATGTAAATATATAATTAGCTAATGAGTTTTCACCTCCAATGGATGCGCTCACATTATATAGAGGAGAAGATTTATAATAGGAATCAGCCCAGTCTGGTTCTCCAAAATAAGATGATTCTCTTGGATCTGCTAAATAAGAAGGATAATATTGTTGTTCAGCAGGTATCTTATAAGTATCATAAAACTTTTGTCGAAATGCCCTTTCATATCCTCCATTAGTCATTTTTACTTTGGAAGGAGCAAAAACAATTCCTCCAGACGCATTAATAGAGACATTGCTACCACCATAGTATCCATCTTTTGTCACAATCCAGATAGCACCGTTAGCTGCCAAAGGGCCTAATTTAGCTAAAGCCAGAGGATCTTTAATAACTTCAATAGATTCAATGGCCTGTATATCCAATCCGGCTAGAATATTAGTTGCACTCCCAATAGGATTTACATCGTACTGTTTTATATCATACATATATGGATGATCCAAAGAAAGCGGAATACCATTTACATAAACTGCCGGTTGAACGCCTGAAACATCTTTATTGGAAAAAATCGGAGATGAAATTCCCCTAATCAACATGCTTTGTATACTCCCTGGTTCACCATTGTTTTCCTGGGTATACACACCGGATGCATTTCCTTTAAGCAACTGTTGAATAGAGAGAAATTGAGAGCGTTGCAGATTCTTAATATCGACAGTATCATTCGTCTTATCAGAATCCATTCCCCGATTTACAACTAAACGAGGTCCTACATTAAAAAGAATTTTCTTTTCTTGAAAACTTTCTTTTTTATGGACTCCCAAAGAATCAGAATCAGGAGTATTTGACTGGGATACTATTGTCCCACTAAATCCTAAAAAGCCTACAGCGACAAGTAAACGACAAAAAGGCTTTTGCAAAGAAAAATCAGGTAAAGTTACCACCATACTATTAGATTTATAAGTTTTTTAGATCATATAAGTATTAGTTATGCATTAATTGCAGTACAAAAGTGCGAGTTATCCAATAGAAAGAAGTCCTCTAATCATTCAAAAACGTGCAATTTTGAATCATAATTGCCATAGTTTATAATAGGTTTAAAAATCATTCAACATTAGTCTAGAAATCATTCAGAGGATATAAAAGAAACTGATATATAGAAAGATACGCACCTTTATATTAAGATGCGTACCTACCCTTATAGACTCATATATTTTCTATTCTAACAAGACTTTTGATATTCTTTGGGAGTTACACCAAAATCTTCCTTAAAACAAGTTGCGAAGTATTTTGGATTAGAAAAACCACATTCATAGGCTACCTCTGCAATAGACATTGATTTATTTTTTAATAATTGGCTACCATGCTTTAATCTTATGTTCCGAATAAACTCAATCGGTGACAATCCGGTCGCTATTTTCATCTTTCTATAAAGCGAAGACTTGGATACAGCCAAAGCATCCGCTAACTGAACAACATCAAAATCTCCCTCTGCCATATTAGATTTTATAACAGAAACAACCTTATCAAGAAAATCTTTATCAATGGAAGAAGTCTCCAAAGAATCAATATCGACTTCTACATTAGTGCGAAATTCCTCTTGCTTACTTTTTTTATGAATTATAAAATTATTAATACGAGCTTCCAGTATTTTCAATTCAAACGGTTTGGATATATATCCATCTGCTCCTGCATTGTAACATTCAATACGATCTTCCGCCGTATTTTTAGCCGTTAACAAAATAACAGGAATATGACTGGTTTCCAAATTAGACTTTATGTTACGACATAATTCCAAGCCATCCATTTCAGGCATCATCACATCACTTATGATAATATCTATTTCATTATCCTTTATTATATCCAAAGCCTCCAGCCCATTTTTTGCAACGAGAACATGGTATTGTCTGGATAAAATTTTCTCCATAAGGTACAATAATTCTTCATTGTCTTCAACCAATAATAAATGATTATCATTGGTTTGTGCATCTTCGACTACTCCTGACTCATCCAAGTCTTCATGTTCAAAAATCATAGCCGCCTTTTTATCATTAACCGAAGTTTCTCCCGTTATCAACTCATTTTCTTGATAACTGTCTTTATCAATAGGAAAATCTACAGTAAAAGTGCTACCTTTAGTTAGTTCGCTTTCTACCTCTATCGTTCCATGATGCAATTCAACTAAATCTTTTGTCAATGATAATCCAATCCCATTAGATTCACTTTCGTCTCCTTTATTTGCTGTATAAAACCTTTCAAAGATATTCTCCAAATCATCAGGAGCAATCCCTTCACCTGTGTCAACAACTTGAATACGTAAATGAGTATGTTCAGCATTCTGATAGGATTTCATTATTAATTTTATTTCCCCACCCTCACTTGTATATTTACAAGCATTGGACAATAAATTAGATACAATTTTATCGATCTTATCTCTATCAAAATAAGCTATTAAATGTTTGTCTTCTGTAGAAAAAGTAAATGTTTGACTTTTTTTTCTTATTAATGGCGCAAAATTAACCTTGCATACATCATCTATAAATGAAACAATATCACTTTTCGAAACAGATAACTTCATGTTTCCACTTTCCACCTTACGAAAATCCAGAATCTGCTGCAATAATCTTCGCAATTTGTTCACATTGGAACGGATCATACTTAATTGGGAGATTCGACTACCATTCGTCATTTCCGCATCATCAATCAAACATGTAATGATAGTAAGCGGAGTCAATAAATCATGTGAGATATTTGTGAAATAACGTAATTTAGTCTGAACTAGTTCTTCTGATTTTTCCCTGTCGATTTGTGCTATCTTTAACTCATGACGTAATTGTAAACGTCTCTTCATTCTTCGATAAAAAAGATATAAAGATAAAATAACCAACACAACATAGAACATATAAGCCCACCAAGTTTCATAAAACGCAGGTTCCTTAGATACTTGAATTTCTGCAATATAATTACTCCACAATCCATTTGTATCTGTTGTCTTCAAATAAAATGTCCGTTTACCCTTAGGAAGCTGATTATAGAATGCAAACTGACGGTCACCTCTAACATACACCCAATCATCATCAACCCCCTCCATCTTATATGCATACTTAATTTTATCTGGAAATGCATAGTTTAAGGAAGAAAAATCTATCTCAATATTCTTATCTCCCGCATCGAAAGAAATAGTCTGGCTCCTCAAATTGAAACGTTGATTATCCTTTTCCAAAAGACTGGAGACACCATCTATCTTCACATCTGCCACCATTGTTCTAATTCTACGAGGATTATCAGACAAATGTTCATAAGGAGTAAATACCGAAATCCCTTTATTTCCTCCATAAAGAATTTTTCCAGAACGAGTTTTCAAATAAGAATTAGGCATAAATGAGTTTACCATTACATCATCCATTGTTGAGTAATCCATAATACCACCATTTTTAGGATCATACTCAATAACTCGTTTATTGGTAGAGATCCAAATATGCCCTAACTGATCTGTTATAATATTAAAAATACCTTCTTCGAGCATATCAAACATATTGGATAAGTTTTCAACTTTCTTCGTCCGAGGATCATATGTAAACACATCACCATCCTGACTCCCCATCCACATCAAGCCATTATCATCTATACAAATTGCTCCTATGTTATCACTAACCAATTTATCTGTTTGAGTAGTCAGATTTTTTAAACCTTTCTTTTCAAATGTCAGATTAGAGGACACTATAGCGTTATATATACCTTGTTTTCTTGTACCAATCCATAAAGTTCCGTCTTTACCTTCCCCAATCCCAGTTATATCCATTGACGGAAATTTTGTATCTTGAAGATTTTTCTCTTTTTCTGGTTTAACCAAAATACCTTTAGTTGTTACAACCCAAAGATTATGTTTGCTGTCTTCATAAAAAATGCGTGGAAATCCCGGATTATCTGCATAGTTACTCAAATTTAAGGTCCCTAATAGTTCTATCCTATCCTTTTCTTTTTTCACTCTATAAATTTCCGGATAATATTCAGATCCCAACCAAATTTCATTCAATAATGGAACAGATATGATACAACTAATATTTCTCAAATTGGGCACATTTTTCAAAGAAGGAATATCTGTATAAAGTTGAAGTTTATTTGTTCCAGGATTGAAGATCCCTACTCCCCAACGATTTTGGTCAATCCACAGATCACCATCACCATCTTCATAAATATTTTTTATATTTGTGATAAAACCAGTTTTTTCACGAATAGAAGGAAAAGAATAGTTTTGAATTAAAGGTTTATTTAAATCAATCATGGACAATCCTTCGTTAAAAGCTGCAATCCATAAATTACCAGATTTATCTTTTACTATCTCACTAAAAATATTATTCAATTTAGAAGATATAGAAGATATATCAACACTATTTATCACATCTCCCGGACGTTTTTGAAGAGCATAAAGACCTTGTGTAGATACAATCCATATATACCCATACTTATCATCTTGAGTTATACTAAAACAACCACTTTCATCCCAATGCTCATCACTTTTTATATCTACATGCCTATACATCAAATCCTGTTTTTCTTCAGGATTAAACAAAAAAATTCCACTTTCCCAAGCCAATATCCAATGTTGTTTCTTATCATCCTGAAAAACTCTAAACGGATTATTTAATGTTCCGATTTGAGGCATAGCAACAAATGTATCCTTTTTCGAATCATATCGGTGTAATCCCCTCTCCCATAAAGTTACCCAAATTTTTTTATCAGCATCTTCATATATAGAATTCACGCTAGTAACAGGTAAAGCAGAATCATATCTTTTACAAAAAGAAAAATCGGCAGAGCAACGAAATACAGATGTCAATGTTCCAATCCAAATCCACCCTTCACTATCTACAATCATTGTTCTAATTTCTTGATCCTTCAATTCATTATGTTCAACTGGAGTTATTTGATAAGTTCTCTTATTCAGAATATTAATCCCTTCTTTAGTACCTATAAATAAATACCCATTCCTATTCTCTGTAATACAAGTAATTTCATTATTCGTTAAAAGATCCGGAGTCTTTAATCCGGAACGAAAGACTAATACCCGATAACCATCGTAACGACATAGACCATCTTTAGTTCCCAACCACAAAAAACCTTCTCGGTCACAATGAACCCGTAATACAGTACTAGAAGGCAAATAATTATTTAATGAAAGAGTAGTCACCGACATTTGTTGTGCAAAAGCACATGAGAGCATTTGAATAAAAACAAGTATTATATATAATTTCATTTTGTGTTTCATAGTAACACTCAGTATAAAGATGTATTTCTGATGCAATATTAAACAAAAAAAGCTTTTAACGATACTCAAATCTCTTAAAATACACTAATAAAAGGCTAACAAAGATACATGTGGTCGATTTTTAAACCTTTCTGAATGATTTTTGCCCTTTATCAAATAGATAATTCAAAATTAAACGCATTTGACTTATTATAGTACTCCTAATTAAATAGGATTCTGCAATTTTGCAAACGAAAAATAAATAAATGGCGTTTTGAACAAAAATTCAATCATTAAACAATTAACTTATAAAACATTTCTGTATCATGAAAAAGAGATATGTAAAAATCATGTTCCTATCAATGGCATTACTAGTAATTAGTACAGCAGCCACTTATGCAGTTCAGCCTAAAGATGAACCTAAAGAAACGGTACAAACACCAACAGATGAGCATCTGCCATCATTAACAATCAATGGTACAAATGAATCATCTTCCTTCTTTGTAGATTCTAAAGCATTACCCGGAAAAGAAATAACGATTACTGCTCCGAATGGATTTACTGTAACTCCAACTATAATACCAGCCAACTCAGGAAAACAAAAAGTAACCGTAACCCTGAACAGTACTAAAATACTGACTGAAGGAAAAATCATTCTAAGAAGCGGAGATACCCGTTCTTATGTAAGTGTAAAAGGATATGGAACGGAGCTTCCTGTAAAAGAGATTGCTGCATCTCCTGTTTATATGAAAGGAAATGATACAGAATTCACTAAAAAATTTACTCCCAACACTAAAGGATATACAATTGAATTCAGAATAAAAACAGATGATTCGGAGAAAAGTTTTTATCCTTATTTCGTAAATGAAAAAGGTTATGGATTCAAAGCATATATCACCTCTAACGAAATCGGATTGTTTAATGCATATAAAAAAGAGATCAACAATCCGGCTACAAATGGGAAAACAGGAGGAAAAGGTAAGTTCTATAATAATGATGGCCAAGCACACACTTATCGCTTTGCCATAACGCCAGACAATCGCGCCTTTATCTATAGAGATGGAATTCCTGTGGATTCTGTTCGCATTATGGACTATGCTCCACAACCCTATTTTGCAGGAGAAGTTGGCGAAGCTGTAGAGAATCTATTAAAGAATCCGAACTTTGAAGGAGAATTTGACATTAATCCAGAAACGAAATTAGCTACTAGAATTGAAGGATGGGATATCGTTATTGGTGACCGTTGGAATTCAGAACAACAGATTCTTCCAGAAGAAATAGATAACAATCAGGATTTGGATAACCACATTTTTGAGATCAGACCTTACAAATGGGCAACAGGTTGGAGTGATGGTATTTTAATGCAAGTGGTAGATGTTGCACCTAACGAAACTTACACATTATCTGCCTTATTAAAGGGAGGAATAGCCAAGAAAGAAGGAAAACTCACAGGTAAAATGATTATAGAAGAAGTCGAAGATCCAGAGAAAAAAGTTATCACTGAAATAGCTAGTGACAATTGGGAAACTTATTCAATGGACTATACAACTTCTGCCACATGCAAACAGATACGTGTATCTTTCACAGTAGGACGTGGAGGCTGGGGAAATGATATCAGCGCTGTTTGTGTGGACAATGCCAAACTTACTGGAATATCACGCACTTATTCACCTAAATTTGGTTTCGTGGATAACACTGCAGATATAGAATACTTCACTATTGATGAATCCGGTGCCTATGCCCCCATGCAACCTACTATAACAATTAATCTTCCATCTAAATAACATTGCCAAAAGATATATTAAAATATAGAAGAATAAATAGCAAAATTATGAGACATATTCTATTTATATACTTTATGTTTTCTGTTATTTCTGCTTTTTCACAAAACACTCAGATTAGTCCGGGTGTTTTGTGGAATGATATAAACGGAGAACAAATCAACGCACATGGCGGTTGTGTAGTATTTGAAAATGGATTTTATTACTGGTTTGGAGAAGATCGTACAGGCTTTGTTTCTAATGGGGTAAGTTGTTATCAGTCTAAAGATTTATATAATTGGAAGCGGCTAGGGTTGTCTTTAAAAACAAAAGGAGAACCTAAAGAAGACATGAATGACATATCGCATGGACGTCTATTCGAACGTCCTAAGGTTATTTATAACCCTAAAACAAAAAAGTGGGTCATGTGGACTCATTGGGAAAGTGGTGATGGATATGGAGCTGCAAGAGTCTGTGTGGCAATAAGTGACAAAATAGAGGGTCCCTATATACTATATAAAACTTTTCGTCCCAACAAAAACGAATCACGTGACCAAACTCTTTTTGTAGATACAAACGGAGATGCCTACCATTTCTGTTCAACAGACATGAATACTAATATGAATGTTTCTTTATTGAGAGATGATTATTTAGAACCCACCCCTACTGAAACCAAAATATTGAAAGGGCTAAAATACGAGGCACCAGCTATTTTTAAAGTTGGTGATTACTATTATGGGTTGTTCTCGGGTTGTACTGGCTGGGCTCCTAATCCAGGAAAAACAGCATATACTACTAGTATTTTAAATGAATGGACTACCGGTCGCAACTTTGCAGTAGACAAACTAAAACAAGTAACTTATAATTCACAAAGCTGCTATGTTTTTAAAGTGAACAATAAAACAAATGCATATATCTATATGGGAGATCGCTGGAATTCCAAAAATGTAGAGAAATCCCACCATGTATGGTTGCCGATCAGTATGCGTTCAGGATATCCAGTAGTGAAGTGGTATAACCAATGGGATTTAAGTATCTTTGATAAAATGTACCGTTATAAAAGAGCTGAAAAGATCATAAACGGTAATATTTATTCACTATTGGAGAAAAACTCAGACCGTTTGGTATCAAAACCGATTAATGGTTTTAGTATAGCAGATGACAATGATACCATTAATTTAAGTTTGGAGTTTATTAAAACTGATATTCCTAATGGATATAAACTAAAAGACATTAAGACTGGAAAATTCTTAGAATCATTGTTCGGAACCCTGCGTTTAAATCCGGAAAAACAGAATGATGCTCAATGTTGGATATTTAACTTGCTAGAAGACGGTTATTATCAGATACAGAATGCAAAAGACAAGAAATATATTACTGTTTCCGGTTCAAATACATTCGATGGAACAAGTTTATACCTTACAGAATATTCTAAAAAACTTATGCAGGATTTTGCTGTATATTTCGATTCAGATAAATACCAATATAAAGAAGCAGACATTTTCGCTGCAACTTACAGGACTAATAATTTGAAACTAATGGGAGTCCAATAACTTCCAGACATATTTCAAACAATTAATTAAATTAATTAGATTATGAATATAAAGAAGCAACGAATAAAGATCTACCTCTTATTCATTTTTATATGTCTGCCCAATCTGTCAACTGTTCCTTCTTTCGCTTTTCAATCCCGAGAGATCAGTATGGAGACAGTAAGTAGTTGGGCAGTCACAACTACCGTTTTCAAACTAGCAGACAGCAATGAAGTCAACAATGTTAAGTTAAACTGGATGCAACGAAAAGATGCTGACCTCTACAAAATATACCGTGACAATAACCTGATTGGAGAAGCTAAAGGTAACACATACGATGATTACAACCTAATGGTCAACAAAACTTTTACTTACCATATAGAAGCTTTTTATAACGGACAAAAAGTTGCGACTTCCATTTCTCAACAAGCTACCACTTTTATCCCTACCGGTGAAAGTAAAGTTTACGACAACCTGAATGGCAAATACATCACAAAAGAACCCTCCGGTAACAAACCACAAGGAATGAAAATCAATGATCTTTATTTTTCCTATAAAATAGAAAATACGGAGAAGACTGTTGATGGACAACAACTCAAAGGATGGCTAGTCACTGAAAGTTACTCTAAAACAGGATTAAATGGAAGTTGGAGTACTCCTAGAGAGTTGGCCTTTTATCCGAATGTCAAAATGGAAGGTAATGCATTCCGATATAATCCAAAGACAGGAAAAGTCGTATTATCTTCGCATTATGAAGATGAAAATGGATACACAGCAGCTAAAATCTATCTAGCGCAAATTACCCCTAAAGGTAAACTTGAAGTAGGTACTATGGAACGTCCATTAGGACATGATTCAAGAGATCAATCGCTTTTTATTGATGATGATAATACGGCATATCTTCTTTCTGCCACTAACACAAACAGTGATATAAATATATATAAATTGGATGCCTCCTGGACAAAACCAGTCGAATTAGTCAATACAATATGTAAAGGATTACATAGAGAAACTCCTGCAATTATCAAAAAAGACGGAGAATACTACTTCTTCAGTTCAAAGGCTTCCGGATGGTATCCAAGCCAAACGATGTATACCTCAACAACTGACTTGGCAGGTGAATGGACACCTATAAGAGAAATCGGTAATAATACAACTTTTGATGCACAGTTTAACAGAATTAGTAAAGTAGGAACGACTTATGGAGTATGGAGCTATCATTGGGGGGCACAACGGAAATATAAAACTCCGGACGGTAACTTTCCCAGAATCACTATTGCTGCATTTAATAAAGGGTATGCTTCCATGGATTATTACAGATATTTGGAATTCAATGACAATTATGGAATTATCCCTGTACAAAATGGTAAGAATTTGACATTAAACGTTCCTGTTACATCTGCTGTACCTGGAGCAAAAGGAGTCAAAGCTGACTGTATTACGGATGGAGCGAGCTTAGACTCCTCTACTTACTTCCAAAAAAGTTCAAATGCTACCATAGGTACACCTTATATGTTCACTGTAGACATGCAGAAAAAAGCTAGAATTTCAGAAATTAATCTTTCCACAAGATTAGTCAATGGCTCTGAAGCAGCCTATAAATACACAATCGAAGGGAGTCCGGATGGCAAAAGTTACAAAATGCTTGTGGATGGTAGAACAAATTGGCAAGTGGGATTTCTGATTCTGAATGTAGAAGATCCTACAGCCTATAGATATTTACGTCTACGCATCTATGGTGTTGTCAATGTACATAAAGGTAATTCCGCAATGTGGGCTGACGGCATTTACGAATTTACAGCTTTGGGTATCCCAGAATAACAAGTAAATAGATAAAGTCACAATAAAGCCGGTTAACTTCAAACATTAACCGGCTTTATTGTTATCTAAAAAGCTTGCTATCACTCACTAATAAATATCCTTATTCACCAATAAATAATAAACTAATGCCCAATCCTGATCATTAGCATAAGGGTCATAAAATCCGGTTTTTACGCCATTTACTCTATTGGGATAGATATAAGCACAAGAGGCCTTACCATCTTCAAAGAACAGGCAAAGATTGTTTCTTACGATATTTTCAGCACGTCTTTTATAAGTATTATCTCCGACACATTGTGCATACAGATAAAAAGCAGCTCCTGTTAATGTACTCCAATAATGAGGAAAGGTATCTCCCCACATCTCCCGTTTTCCAAACCAGTAACCATCCCAATGCCGGATTGCAACTTCATTCAGATGATAACTTGGTTGATTCCCATTAAACGCTTCCAATGCCGGCATTTGCTGTTTAGCTCCATCCAAATATTTTTGAATTCCCGTTTCCAGATAAAGCTGTAACAAGAAAATAATTGAGGGAGCTACAATTGCTTGTTCATAATTAACCTCACTTGCCGGATAATTCAGTCCGTTTTTCACAAAAGTATCTCCAACCTGTATATAATCATTCTTCAGAGTTTCATATTCAACATCCATATCGGCAGCTTTCAATGTTTGCAACCCTAAATGCACAGGAATCCCTATAGCATAAAAACCATGTCCGAACTGACGAAACATAGACCGCAAAGTCATATAGCCATCCACTGCATATTGCTTGTCTCCTGTGATTTTGGATTATGAAAATAGAAATCCGCAACCCATGCATAGTTATATGCTCTATTCCGTCCTTTACGGTCAACAGAAGAAAATGTCTTGTAATCACTTTCCTGCAATCTATTACGTAGAAATTTTGCATACTTCAACAAAGCAGTTTTTATATCATCATTAGGATGTAGCTGATAATATTTAGCCAACAAAACTCCCATCCCGACACGTTCGGCGCCCTCATCCCGATCAACAGGATTACAATTACGGGTATCATTCAAATATATTCCATTCTTTTCGTTAAGTAGATGTTCATAATTGGTTTATATCATAAGGTTTTGATACCTTTGCCTCAT
>CANPJW010000036.1 GCA_947574505.1 uncultured Bacteroides sp.
TATTTACGATTCTACTTGTTTTTCTGACGTTGTAGAAGATAAAGCGGCGGAACCGGCCGAGTTATGGCCGGTTCCGTTAGAAAAGTCCCTCAAAATGTTTGGTTTCTTCGTGTACAGGCAGTGATTCTCCTTTTAAGTATTTATTTGTAGTAGATATGTCTGCATGCCTTGCTTGGTCGCGAGCTATAACAATTCCTGCCGAATTTGCTAAATCGCGGATACCAGTATCTTTTAGGGAATAAAATTGATAAGAATCTGGAAATTTTAGAACTTTACGAACTTTATTAAAGTAGGTTCTATAGACACGTGAAGTCGATTTCTCCTTGGATGGTTTAAAGTCTTTGCCAAATAAATAACAATCGTTTCCATGAGTGAATATCTTTAAGTTGATCATGGATTTTATTAAAGTATCATTTAAACCTACCATACCGTCTTTACGATTCTTGGAAATACTTGAAGGGATAAAAACTTTCTGTTCTTTCAAATATATATCTGATAGCTGAATATTTGATAATTCATCAGGGCGAATAAGTGTATAGTATTCAAATTGGCAAAGTAATAGAAAGTAGGGATTATTTTTTTCTAAATAATCTTTTAGTTTTTGGAGATCCTTGATTGACAGGGCCTCTCTTTTTTTGTTGTCTTCTGTTAGTGATTTAATGTTCTCTACTGGGTTTCTGTCTATATACTGTTTTTCTAATAACCAACTACCAAAAGAAGATAACCAGGTACGATAATTATTCCTGGTACGGGCCGATGAATCACGATCTATGAGGATGTAATCTAAAAAATCGCTGGCGTAGACCTTATCAAATTGATATATGTATATCATAGGGGTAAGGCGTTTTTGATTGTATTCATGTAGTATTTTGATTCTTTTTTTATAATCAATAAAAGTGCTTTCTTTAAATACTTTGGATTTATGGAATTTAATTAGGTATTTATTGTATAATTCTACGACATCTTCAAATAGTGTGTATTGGCGAGAATTGGAAGTGTCGGCCCATGGATTCCAGCCAGATGAAAGTTGCTGGCTTATATTTGCAATGAGTTCCGCAGCTCTTTTTCTCCGAATACTGATTTTATCAATTCCATCAAGCATATATTTTTTCCGTTTCATTTTTTGTTCTATAGGATCATATGCCTTGAAATCAATATACCAGTTTTTCCCTGTATGTAATTGAGGTAAAGTGTAAGGTACTATATTATATAATGAGGCACCCTTTCTTTTTGTTGAATACATTTTTTTCTACGTTTTTGAATCCAGAAACGTAGTACATTATACATTCATATTATATAAAGTGTCCGACATTTGTCCGACCTATAAACGGAAAATAGCTGTAAGTTAATAACTTACAGCTATTTGATCTTGCACGGGAGGAGAGGCTCGAACTCCCGACACCCGGTTTTGGAGACCGGTGCTCTACCAACTGAGCTACTCCCGTGTTTGCGGCTGCAAAGGTAATATAAACTTTTGAACTACCAAAAAAACGGGTAAATAACTTTTGAATTATTTTAATTTCTCCCACTCATCGGGCTTAAAACCGACCAGGACAAAGTTGTCCGTCACTACCAATGGGCGTTTCACCAATTTACCGTTTGTTGCCAATAGTGCTATTAGTTCTTCTTCACTCATGCCTGGCAACTTCTCGCTCATTTTCAATTCTTTATAAACTAATCCACTAGTGTTGAAGAATTTCTTTATAGGCAGACCGCTGCGGGGAATCCATGCTTTTAACTCTTCCACCGTAGGATTTTCTTCTACAATTAACCGATTTGTATACTCAATGTTATTTTCTGTTAACCACTTCTTGGCTTTCTGACAGGTACTGCATGCCGGGTATTGCAAGAATAAAGGTGTCATATGCAAATTATTATTAAATGATTATTATATACTTATTTTTTTATGAAAGTATCTGTAAATCCTGATACATAATCCGGTAAGCTGCTGCTTTCTTGTCCAATGCCAGCGGGTAGGCCCGCGAGGAAGAAGGCATACGGTATAACCTCATAGCCCGTCCTTCAAAAACGAATTCTGCGTAATCGCCTACTTTCGGTTCTTCCACATCGAACTGCTGCCGGAGCGTATCTGTAGCTTTTTGCCCCGTGGTGACGATTGCCTTACATTCGGGAAGCTGACGAAGCAATGCTGCTACGTCGGTAGCTTCCACCACTTCCAGAAACTTGTCCGAGGCATTATCTTGTAGTCTGCGGACGGAAGAGGCTGTATCGAACAGAGCAATACATTTTTCATTCAAAAAGTCTATAATTCGTTCGCGAACGAATGCTTTTCGTGTCGAATTTAGAAAGTGCTCCTTATCATTGAAGAATAAAACACCGAAAATCCGCCACATGTCATTGTTCAGGTTCGGGTAGTAGAAGTTCATCGACCAGCGTTTCTTCTGCGGTGGAAAACTCCCCAGCATAAGTAGTTGTGCTTTCGCAGGAAGAAACGGTTCTAACGGATGTTTTTCGATTTCCATTTTTATATGTTGTTTAATTTCTTGCAAAAATAATGATTCTATTTATTTCCCTCAAAATCAATACGGAAAAATGCTATATTTAAAATAATTAGTTATTTTTGCAGCATAATGAATGTACGGTCTAACGTAATATCATTGAGAGTAAGAGTAGTTGTTAGTTGCTGTTTAATAAGCCTGTTCTTTTTTCCTGAGTGAAAAATGTTATGCTTCAGAGCAACAAGAGTTAAAACAAACAGTAGCGCCCCCTGCTGATAAAGTGACAGTAAGGGGCGTGTTGTCGATACTAAAGGTGAACCGCTTATCGGTGCAACTATACGTGAGAAAGGTGGAGCCAACGGAACCACATTTCCCTTCAACCGTCCGAACATCTGAAAAATCTCAATAAACAAATTCATCGGCACTTCCATATTCTCCAACGTTTCCGTCAGAAACTCGTGAAGCAGCCGGATAATCCGTACCAGCATCTTGTCCCGTAGACAGTTCGTGTATATCCAGCCCCGTCATACTGAAGTAAAAGTCGGATTTGCTTCCTAGCCTCTTCCGCAGCCTCATTCCTCATGTCACAAGTAGCCAAAAATCCCAGCAATTCAGACTTAAAGTCCTCAACAGTAGTACTTCTTTCAGCTATCTCTTCCAATTCCGGAATCTCCTGACCATAGATTTACTTCAACTGTGAAAAGTAAGCGTAAGCATTTTCTTTTGTTTCATAAGCAATCCGTTTCTTTTTGTTGGTTAATAATAAAGATGGTATGTCAGTTTTCATAGAGTCTATAGAGATAACAAAAAAAGCAGAGGTTCGAAACCCCTGCTTTTTCTATCGTGTCAATCCTTACGATTCTCTAACACTTGCGGCCGCTTATTTTTTCGTTTCTGTGTCGTTGTCTTTGCGTTTCGTCTCTTTTTTGGCCAACAGGACGATATTATACACATAATCCGTCATCCACTGTTCCGAGTATCCCAAACGCTCCTTGTACTGACGAACGGCCGCAGCTGTTTTGTGCACGTCATCTGCCTTCCATACCGTCTTCGTGCATACATCATGAACCGTCTTTTGCGTCATACCGTAAAGAGCCTTCTTGAAAATAGATGGCATACGGAACTTCCACTGCATCAGGTTTCCCATCAACATCATCAAGTCATTGGAAAATCCCTGGTACATGAACAAATAAGACTGGATATCATTCTGTGTGCGGCAATTGCGTTTCACCGAAGCATCTATTTCTTTAAAGAAACTCTCGTTCAGCCCGTAATCCTGCATCAGCATCTTGCGTGAAGCTGATTTCTCCGCCAGTCCCAATTTGCCGTTCTGCGTAGGCACCTTAAACAAACGTTTAAAATTAGCCACGTCCGGCAAGAAGCGGATATTTGTAATACCAAGATTAGTGGCGATAACTGACTGGAAATAAACTCGGGTCAGAGATATGAAATCTTCTACATTGCCGACTTTCGTTTCATCGGATTTCTTCTTGAATAAACTAAATAAGCCCATTGTTATATTTACAATTTTATTATTTGCAATTTACTATTGGAGTGCGTGGAAGCTATGTCGCATAACTATCCATTGGCAATCTGCCCGCAAAGGTACAAAAAAACAGTGGGTTTCACCAATATTCCAAGTCCTTTTCAATGTCCGGCATTGTCTCTTTTTATTATATATGATTATTCGTTCTTTATCCGGAAGTAGAATTTGTGATTTTCGAATACAGGTTCCACAATATCATAACGAACAAATTTGGCAAGCAGATGTTCAGCAGCACGGCGTGAAACTCCTGTCTGACGGCAATAGCGGTTGAGTGAGAGCAATACTCCCTGTTCCAGTTGTTCCAGTAAAAGCTGTTCCCGTTCAGTGTATCGGATAAGTTCACCACGCGGGCTGTCGCTTTGTTGCCATATGCGGAGATGTATGGGAGTTGCCAGTATATTCTCGTCTTTGATGCGGAGGTAGGCAAGAGGTTTGCCCGTTTCATCTTTGGCATACACCGGTTTGTGCGGAGTCTCTTCGATGGTAGCCACTAAAACCTGTCGTCCTTCCACTATATATGTTTTTAATGTGTATTCCACTTCCGGCACACAGTAAAGTTGCGCGGCGGCTTCAATCATATATTTCTCTTCTTCGGAGCGTACTCCTGCTATTTTTCCGTTGTCTTTTACACCGATAAGTAATCGTCCTCCGTCGGTATTGGCAAAAGCGGAGAGAGTCTTGGCTATTTTGCGTGCGTCGGAAATTTCGAACTTAAAATCCTGTTGTTGATGCTCACCTTCAGCAATCAGTGCATGTATATAATCAGTATCTGTAAGCGGTTTCATGGCTGCAAAGGTAGATAAAAAAGGTGAAAGGCCATTTTTTTGCATAATTTTCGAAGAATATTTCAAAAAAAATATTGTTTTTATGCGTTTATTTCGGGAAACAGTGTATTTTTGTGGCACATTATTAACGAAAAAATAAAAGGATTATGAAAGAATTGGTAGAAAAAGTAGCAGCTCTTTATGCTGACTTCTCTAAAGATGCGAACGCTCAGATTGAAAACGGTAACAAAGCAGCAGGAACTCGTGCTCGTAAAGTTTCTTTGGAAATCGAAAAAGCAATGAAAGAATTCCGTAAAGCATCTTTGGAAGCTGCTAAGCAGTAATAGTCAGAAGACTACTAAGATACAGGAAAAAGGAGAGGGTTTGTCGCTTTGAAGTGCACTCCAAAAGTTTATTGTCTAACTTTTGGAGTGCACTTCAAAGTAACAGACCCTCTTTCTGTGTTGGCAATATCTTTTTTTAATGGAAGATTTAAAAATGGATACCTAAATCAAATTTAATCGTATATTTGCGGAAATAATCGGATTGGGAATTTATGAACGAAAATGTCTTGGCTAAACTGAAGATACTTGCGGAATCCGCAAAGTACGATGTTTCCTGTTCTTCCAGTGGCACAGTGCGTTCCAATAAACCTGGGCTGCTGGGCAATACTGTGGGGGGATGGGGAATATGCCATAGTTTTGCCGAGGACGGGCGGTGCATATCGCTGCTGAAAATCATGCTTACCAATTATTGTATCTACGATTGCGCCTACTGCATCAACCGACGTAGCAATGACCTTCCGCGCGCCACCTTCTCCGTATCCGAATTGGTGGAATTGACGATGGAATTTTATCGTCGCAATTATATAGAAGGGCTGTTTCTCAGTTCCGGCGTAGTCCGCAACCCCGATTATACGATGGAGCGCCTTGTGCGTGTTGCCAAAGACCTGCGGCAGGTACATCGCTTCAACGGATATATCCACCTGAAGAGCATACCTGGTGCCAGCCGCGAGCTGGTGAACGAAGCCGGGCTGTATGCTGACCGTCTCAGTGTCAACGTAGAAATTCCCAAAGAAGAAAACCTGAAATTGCTTGCGCCGGAGAAAGACCATAAAAGCGTCTTTGCCCCGATGAAATATATCCAGCAAGGCGTATTGGAAAGTAAGGAAGAACGGCAGAAGTTCCGTCACGCTCCGCGTTTCGCACCTGCCGGACAGAGTACGCAGGTTATCGTCGGTGCCACATCCGAATCGGATAAGGACATTCTTTTTCTTTCGTCGGCACTCTATAACCGTCCCACGATGAAGCGTGTCTACTATTCCGGCTATGTCTCCGTAAATACCTACGACAAGCGCCTTCCGGCCTTGAAACAACCACCGTTAGTACGCGAAAACCGGCTTTATCAGGCTGACTGGCTGTTACGTTTCTATCAATTCAAAGTAGATGAAATAGTAGACGACTCTTACCCGGACCTTGACCTCGAAATAGACCCGAAACTCTCTTGGGCATTGCGCCATCCTGAACATTTCCCGGTCGATATCAATAAAGCGGATTATGAAATGCTTCTCCGTGTGCCGGGCATCGGTGTGAAATCGGCGAAGCTGATTGTCGCTTCCCGGCGCTTCTCACGACTGGGCTTTTATGAATTGAAAAAGATAGGAGTAGTGATGAAAAAAGCGCAATACTTCATTACCTGCAAGGAACTTCCTCTTCAAATACAGACAGTGAACGAGCTTTCCCCGCAACGGGTACGTACTTTATTGTTGCCAAAATCTAAAAAGAAAGTGGACGAACGCCAGTTGGTACTTGACTTTGGAGAATGAATATCTATATCTACGATAAAACTTTTGATGGTCTGCTGACAGCTGTCTTCGACGCTTATTTCCGCAAGACTTTTCCCGACGAACTCTTGTCGGAGGGGGATGCTTTGCCTTTATTTTATGATGAATTGCATACGGTGGTCACTGATGAAGAGAAAGCCGCCCGTGTATGGCGCGGTCTGCAGAAAAAGGTTTCATCTTCGGCACTGGGTTGTCTCACTCAAAGTTGGTTGTCGGAACTGCCGGAAGTTGGAATGCTTATTTTTCGATATATCCGCAAGGCGATTGATTCTCCTCGTTCCATTGAAACCAATTTTGCCGATCCGGATGTACTTCAACTGGCACAAATCTGGAAAAAGGTGGATGGCGAACGTGTACATTTAATGCAGTTTGTCCGTTTTCAGAAGGCTGCGGACGGTACATTCTTCGCTGCTTTCGAACCGCAATTTAATGCGTTGCCGCTTACCGTCCATCACTTTAAAGACCGTTTTGCCGACCAAAAGTGGATTATCTATGATATGAAACGTCGCTATGGCTTTTATTACGATTTGCAAGAAGTGACTACGATTTCTTTTGATGATGGCAGTCGGGAATCCCACCTGATAACGGGGATGCTGGATGAAAGCCTCATGGATAAAGACGAAAAACTCTTCCAACAACTTTGGAAAACCTATTTCAAGGCGATTTGTATAAAAGAGCGCATTAATCCGAGAAAACATAGACAGGATATGCCTGTGCGTTA
Source organism: uncultured Bacteroides sp. (assembly GCA_947574505.1). GTDB lineage: Bacteria > Bacteroidota > Bacteroidia > Bacteroidales > Bacteroidaceae > Phocaeicola. The sequence goes on from CANPJW010000036.1 coordinate 7,334, forward strand.
CTGGAAGTATTTGACCGAGAAGCAGCGGTGAAAATCATCATAAGGCAACCTTTCCTAATTCACGGCTTTTCCAATAAGAAAAGATTGTAATCCTCTTCAAATTTAGTAATATTTGAATGTATCCGTTCTATTTTATCGTATATTCGCACACTCAAATGAATATCGAACCCTGTGATTGAGTGAATAATGAAGAAAAGAATATTTTATATGATCAGCTTTTGGGTTATCTTTTGCATAGAAGTGCTGATAGCTTTGTATGTACGTGATAATTTCGTTCGTCCTTACATCGGAGATGTATTAGTCGTTGTGCTGGTATATAGTTTTGTAAGAATGTTTTTGCCGACAGGTACTCCACGAATGCCGTTCTATATATTTCTTTTTGCCTGTTTTGTGGAAGTGATGCAGTATTTCCAATTAGTGGAGACTTTAGGCATAACGAACCGTGTAGCCAGAGTTGTTCTGGGCTCTACGTTCGATTGGGCGGATATAGTCTGCTATGCAGTGGGATACGCGTTCATAATTTTATTTGAGCGCTTGTTTCAACGGAAATAACAAAAAATGGGGTGATGGTTGTACATCGTATTTACGATTCTCACCCCGTCTTTTGTTTTATAAGAGCGTTACTTCCTATTTACTTTCAATCTCCAACACACCTTTCGTTAACCCTTTTCCGGAAGCTTCCAGTATAATCTTTCCAGGCTTGTCGGAAGAAGAAACGATAGCAGTCATCATACCGTTAAAGACCTTCATTTTCGGTGTCTGGAACGATTCGAGCGAAGCAGGATTTCCGTTGGCTCCTGCACGGTATGTTCCCGCACCTTTCACTTTGAAGTTGATAACATTGTCGGCTAGCGGGCAGAGATTCCCATCTTTATCCACTACTCTGACAGTTACAAATGACAAGTCTTTTCCGTCAGCTTTAATTTGTGCGCGGTCCGGTGTCAGTTCGATATGATGAGGCTTTCCGGCTGTATGAATCTCCTTTTCAGCGACAGCCTTGCCGTCTTTGTCATAAGCCACCACTTTCACTGTACCCGGTTCGTACTTCGTATCCATCCACATCAAGCGATAACGCTGCTGGCGTTTAAGGTTGGCCATAGAAACGGAATCGGCACTGTTGTCAATTGTTACAGAGAGGTCTTTCGTGCGTTTGCCTTGGCTCTTGCCGTTGATGAACAGCTCGGCAGACGGATAGTTGGTATAGACAAATATAGGTACTACTTCCCCTTCGTGTCCTTCCCAATTCCAATGAGGCAGGATATGGAGCGTTTCTTCTTTCTTGTTCCAATGACTGCGATAGAGATAATAACGGTCTTTCGGCAATCCGGCAAGGTCGATGATTCCGAATAAGGAAGAATGGCTTGGCCAGTCCGTATAATAAGGCGTCGGCTCACCCAGATAGTCAAATCCGGTCCATACGAATTCTCCGATACAATACGGCAAGTCTTCATGCTGAATGAAATCATCTTCGGGCAGATTAGACCATCCGCAGTGTTCCACGTCATAAGAAGAAGCCTGGTGGTCGGGATATTTATGCATCGAACGGCGGGCAACAGGCAGTTTGTACACACCGCGCGAACTGAGCGTTGAAGCAGTCTCGCTACCCAGGATAATCTGTTGTGGGATTTTCTTGTAATTCTCTTGATATTTGTGCGGACGATAATTAAATCCGGCTACATCCATCACGGCAGCCATATTGTTATTAACTACGGCATCGGGAGCATCCATCCCTTGAGTGACGGGACGTGTCGGGTCTTCACGATGGCAAATGTCTTGCAGAAAGCGGGAGAGCTTAGGACCACGGTCGCCGTTCCACTGGTCGGGAACTTCATTACCGATACACCACATCACCACACTGGGATTGTTGCGGAACTGATGAAGCAGATTTACTAAATCCTTCTCCACCCATTCATCGAAAACCTTATGATAGCCATTCTGCAATTTAGCACCTTTCCATTCATCGAATGATTCGGCCATTACCATCATGCCCATCTCGTCACAAGCACGAATCAATTCCGGTGCAGGCATATTGTGGGAAGTACGGATGGCGTTGCAACCCATATCCTTCAATATACGTATCTGTCGACGAATGCCGGCTTCATTGGCGATGCCACCCAAAGGACCTAAATCATGATGATTGCATACACCCTTGAACACAGTACGTTCTCCATTCAGATAAAATCCTTTGTTCGGGATGATTTCTATAGAACGGATACCGAAGGGTGTAGTATATTCATCTTTCAGCGTATTTCCTTCATAAACCTTGGATACGGCAGAATAGAGTGACGGTGAGTTGGGCGACCAAAGTAAAGGAGTATCCACCACGAAATTCTGTTCAAAGACTTTTTCGTCATACTTAGTCCCCTTTTTCTCGTTGGTGGCTACTACTTTTCCGTCGGGAGCTTTCAGTTCGGTCACGATACGGTAATCGGTAAAGGACTTGCCGGAAGGAAACTTAAGACTGGTCTTCAAGTTCACTTTGGCGAATTCCTTTTTCACGACAGGAGTAGTCAGTTGCGTTCCCCATGTCGGGATATGGGCATCCTCGTTAACCACCAGATGAACATTCCGGTAAAGCCCTGCTCCCGGATACCAGCGTGAAGACTCGTTTTCGTTTTCCAGACGGACGGCTAATGTGTTTTGCCCGTTCGCTTTCAGGTAAGGGGTGGCGTCAATGCAGAAAGAGTTATAGCCATAAGGCCAGCAACCTGCTTCTTGTCCGTTGATATACACATGGGCATGACTCATGGCACCGTCAAGGATAAGGGTTGCTTTCTTGCCGGAAGAGAATCCCGGAGCCTCAAAATTCAGGCGATACCAGCCCACTCCGACAAAAGGAAGTCCGCCTGTACGTCCTGCGTGTTCCATTGCTTCCTTCTGACCATCTTGGGTGATAGCTACTTTCTGTTTGTCATTGTCGATACTGAAAGGGCCATAAATAGCCCAGTCGTGCGGGACGGTAACAGATTGCCATTTGGTGTCATCATACTCTTTCTGACTGAAATCCTTGTTGTCTTCGCGGGTAAATTTCCATCCCTTTTCAAAGGTCTGTTCGATGCGCACTTGTGCGACTGTAAATGTCGGTAAAGCTGCTAATAGAGCTACTGCGATTTTAAGATGTTTATTCATAAATATATGGGTAAAGATTGTTTTTCTTTTTGATTTTTAAGTTATGTGTCCTCTTTCACTTCGTCTTTTGTTTCGGGTGGATTCAGACTGCTTCCACAGTATTTGCAAAATTCCGCATTGTCTTCATGATCGGAACGGTGGCAGTTGGGACATTCCTTGTCCCTTCTTCGTTTATAATCTTTCATCATCGAAGCCGATACGATACCTGTCGGCACGGCGATAATGGTGTAACCGATAAGCATCACACAGGCAGAAAGGAACTTCCCAAAACCGGTGACAGGAGTGATGTCTCCGTAACCTACAGTAGTCATGGTGACAATTGCCCAGTAAATGCTGTTTGGAATATTGTTGAACTGTGAGCCGGGATGCGTGCCTTCAATCATATACATCAACGTGCCGATAGAAGTAACCAAAATCACAACAAACAGAAAAAATACCGCAATCTTTTTGCTGCTCTCGCGCAGGGCTGTGAGCAGCCGTTCGCCTTCGTTTAGAAAGTTGAACAACTTGAATACACGAAATACCCGTATCAGCCGGAAAGCACGTATGATAAGCAGGTAGCGTGCACCTGGGAAGAGTAGCCCGATATAGAGTGGCAGGGTAGCCAACAGGTCAACGATGCCGAAAAAACTAAGAACGTATTTCCGGGGATGGGGCGAGCAATAAATTCTCGTCAGATACTCGAACGTGAAGAAAGCGGTGAACAGATATTCCAGCACGACAAACGGAGTCGTCAGGTATGAAGGAAGTCCTTGCAGGCTTTCAATAATGACGAGTAACACGCTGACCAGGATACAGCCGATAAGAATCACATCGAACAATTTCCCTGCAGGGGTATCCGATTCGAAAATGATGACGTATAACTTTCGTTTCAGTTTCTCATCATGCAGAAAACGTTGGATTCTTTCTTTCAGTTTCATAATAAAGAAAAAATGGTGTTAGTCAATCACCCAATTCTTGTTGTAGGCAACAGTCTTTTGCGGGTTGTAATACATTCCTTCCTGTGTGGGGATATGGAGAACATAGGTTTTACTGGTTTTGTTTTTCAGCGAAGTGTCGCGCAGCCATGGGTTGGCGTCACGGAGTTGTGCATAAGTGATACCTTGTTGTTTGGCAAAATCGCTCAGGTTGTCGATTGAAGTGCTGACAGTCACTTTCTTGTATGGAATAGCCGGGTAGAGATGTTCTCTTTTCAGCAGGAATCCATACCGTTGCGGGTTGCTTAATATTTCTTTGGCAGCGAGCAGACGGAACATATAGCGTGACGTTTCTTCCACCAGCCATAAGTCCATGGCATGGCTTGCCAGTTGCTTGTCGAGTTGGGAAGAGATGCGAGCCTGTCCGGCATTATATGCAGCAGACACTGTCAACCAGTCGCCATATTTGTCATACGCCTGTTTGAAATACTTGCAGGCGGCAACGGTTGCCTTCTCGATGTTGTAACGTTCGTCCACGTTATCATTCACTTCCAAGCCGAATTCCCGTCCGGTGACGGGCATGAACTGCCACAGTCCGGCTGCTCCGGCAGGAGAGCGGGCGATGTTGTTCAGGTTACTTTCAATCACCATCAGATATTTAAAATCATCAGGAATACCGTTCGCTTTCAATATCGGTTCCACGATAGGAAAGTAGCGGTTGGCACGCTTTATCAGGAGCATGGTTGTAGAGTGCATATAGGTGAATGCCATCATTTCGCGGTCCATCCGTTCGCGGCGGTCATAGCGGCGAAGGTCGATGGTGGTTCCGTCGAAAGTGACTTGGGTGGGCACAGTGGGCGAGGTGACGCAGTAGGGCACTTCCGACTTGGCCGAATGTTGTTCATTGACATGGCTGCTACCTATCAGAGTAGGGATAGTGGCACCAATGCAGAACACAGATATAAGAGTTAGGATATAGTTGATTTTAGTTTGTTTCTTCATTTTAATTCTTTATTTAATTTAAAATAAGCAACCTTTTAGCATAGTTCATACCTGAAGCAATCCATGCCCAAGGCAATTATGCTGCAAGGAAACCTTGCTTCAGCACTACACCGATTGCAAAGATAATCTTATTTTGTTTTTTTCAAAGAACTTTTCCTGTATTTTATACGTTTTGCTAGTATAGTTAAATATACAATAGAATCAAGATGAATATAGCAATGACCGGAGCTACCGGATATATAGGTAAACATCTCTCCAACTATCTGACCGAAAAGGGCGGACATCGCATCATTCTAACCTGGTTGCTCCGCAACAAATCTTCCAATATACTTTCATCCGTGAAATGGCGAAAGCCTACCACGCGTGGGCAACAGTCGTTGTTCCTCAAACAGTACCGTTCGAACCCTCGACTTGAACCGCTATATGGGGCTTTGATATGAAATAGCCCGCTACGAGAACCGCTGCCGAACGCCGTGGCTACGATACAAACCGATTGCAATGGATCGAGCAATGCTAAAAAAAACAAGATTATGGATTACAAAATTATTCATCAGCCCGAACAGAAACTGTTCAAGACAGAAGTAGACGGTCGCACCGCCTTTGTACAATATCGCCTTTTAGGTGATTCTTTCGACATCATCCACACGATTGTTCCCCGTCCGATAGAAGGCCGCGGAGTAGCAGCTGCATTGGTGAAAGCCGCTTATGACTACGCGTTGGCTAACGGAATGAAACCGAAAGCCACCTGCTCATATGCCATGAGGTGGTTAGAGCGCCACCCTGAACTGGGATAAAAAAGAACAAAAGGATCTGAGTATGGAGTGTTCCGAGTGGCTATATTGAAAACTGGTATCGTGTTGTTACTTCAAATTCTGGAGATGTGCAAGTTGTTCAAGGGCATCAATATAGGTGTTCTGAAAACGTTTGGTTGCCGAGTAGGCAGGAGCGACGCCTAACCCTTTCGTTCCTGCAATGGAGCTGATAACCGCCAGATATCCGCCGCCATTTTTCTTGAAATATGCAAAAGCGGTATCCACCATGCGGATAAATCCCTCTACATTGGTACGTGCCGTATTCAGCTCCACTTCCATAGTCTGCCTGCTATTCCAATTTGCCAGCCTTCCAGTAACAGGCATTTTGCAACTTCTTGCCCGATGCCGGAGGTGGCTCCTATAATAATGGCTCGTTTCATTAGAAATATATATGTTTAGATTAACGTTGTTTTCCTATAAATCCAGCAAATGCCGGATAGTTTCCCAGGGTGCATATAGCAACATTCGCGGACCGGAGAAGCGCATTACCTGCCGCATCCGTTCACGCATTGCCGGTTTGTAGCAATGTACCGTGCACTTCTTGCACGAACTCTTCTTCTCCCCAAACGGGCAATGGTCGAGACGCGCGTGTGCATAGCGGAGCAACTCTTCGCAATCAGGGCAAAGGGCGGTATTCTTCTCCTTTTTGCGGCAGTAGAGCCGAATCATCAGTTCTACGGTTCTCTTCTCGTGTGTGATACGTTGTTTTTTCATCTTTTTTTTTACTGTACAAAGATAAGGAAGATTACAGAGAATTTATCCAATTCTGTTTTGTATCTTTGCGGCATGAGAAAATTATTATGTCCGCAATGTAAGATTGCTGCTCTATATGTAAAGAACGACCGGAATGAGAGGTTGTTGGTCTATGTGATGGAAGATGGAGAAATTGTACCCAAGAATCCGGCAGATTCCATGGAGGGGTTCGATTTGACAGAAGTCTATTGTTTAGGCTGTTCATGGCATGGCTCTCCTAAAAGACTGGTGAAAAGATAAGGTAATAGATTCTTTTTTTTGCCCGGTGCGATGTTTGAAAGAGGGCGGAAACTTAAAAATCCGGTTCTTTCTGTATGCAGATGATGTCTCCGTAGACAGGATGGCGGAATTCTATATACTCGGCATGAAGATAGAGTCTGTCCGCTTTCTTGCCATAAAGTTCGTCTCCAAGAATGGGACAGTCCAATCCTTTCGGATGGGCGGCATGTACACGTAACTGATGGGTGCGTCCGGTCAGCGGATAGAAGGCGATGCGGGTATATTGCTTTGATTTTGCGATTATCTGATATTCAGTAACAGCCTCTTTCCCGTATTCTTCACTTACTATCTGGCGGGGACGGTCGAGCGGGTTCAAACAGAGAGGAAGTGAGATTATTCCTGTCTTTTCGGCCTCTGCTATGCCCCCGTCCAGTAAAGCGATATATCGTTTTTTTATGCTCCTGTTCTCGAACTGTGCCTGCAAATGCCGGTGCGCTTCTTTTGTCTTTGCGACAAGTAATAATCCCGAAGTCGCCATATCGAGCCGGTGTACAATCATAGGTCCCGTTGCATCAGGATATTTTTTCTTCAAACGGTGATAGACGGAATCCATATCCTCTGTCTTTCCTGGAACGGACAACATTCCCGCCGGTTTATTGATTACCAATAACCACTCATCCTCAAACACGATTTCCAGTCTCGTATCTTTATGAACATTATCCAATAACGGATTCTCGTCTACTTCCAACCCCTGAAGCATATGTTGCAGAATCGGCTCACATTTTCCCTTACAGGAAGGGTAGTAATAACCATGATGTCTGATTTCATTTTTCGGAGAATCTCCCCACCAAAACTCAGCCATAGCCAACGGCTTTAGTCGATGAAGATACGCATATTGCAGCAATTTGGGCAACGCGCACTCACCTGCACCGCCAGGAGGTACTTTCCGTACAGTCTGCTCAAAAATAGTACATAAGTCTTTCACTTCTCCTTTCGCATTCAACATCCGAAACTCTCCAAACAGCTTTTGCTGCAAAGCCGCCGAACGTTCTTTCCGTTCTGCTTTCAATCTTTCTATTTCATCCTTGAAACGATTAACTTCCGTTTCTCTCTCTTCCAACCGCTTTTTCCAATACTTCTCCTTTCGCTTATATTCAGCTTTCTGATATTGGCTTTCCCGAATCAAAATAGCTTGTTCTTCTTCGGAAATACCATTTGGAGACTGGCGTCGAATCTCTCTGGCCTCCTTCGCGGCTTTTAGTTCCGCCTTGCCCTGATTCAACTCCGCCTGTGCCTGTTCGGTTTCTATCTCCCGTTTTTCTTTCATCTCAAGATAGGAGGGACTATTCTCCAATTCATTGATGCGGATATTGATAGCGGAAATCTGTTCTTCCTCAATCTTGAAAAATCCTTGCGGTTGCAGCAGGTCATAAACAGGAGGAACGAAATAACAATGAAGGTTCTTTCCTGCCAAATTGCCGGAAAAGGCGGCTAAATAACCTATCCTGCTTTTTTCGTCCGTACCTTTTTCTTTGGCTTTGTTCATGGTTCCTTCCGTTTCCTGCACTACAACCAACACCCCGAACATCTTTCCAAGAGCTAATTCTTCCTGCCATTCCTTCCGGCCTGCGATATACTCTTTCACTTCCTCTGCCGCCAATACGCACAACGGATGGGGCGTATAATGGAAAGGATAAGTGAATTTCGCCGGTAGCGCAATGTGTGAAACGGGCTTTTTGAAAAAATGTATCATCGGTTTATATTTGAATGTGATTATTGGTGCAAAAGTAAGGTAAATCCGCGAATTTTGTTCTATATTTGTGACGGATATTATCTACCTTGATGTATTCGACCGCCTGTTGCTGGACGGCAGGCTGAATCCGGATTTAACCATCGACGACCTGCATCTGAATGGCAAAGGTTACAGCATACTGGCCGAAGCTGTGAAACAAGCCGTCGGTTTGTGAGTGATACCCGACTTCTTTTGTTGCTGCTTTTATCGTAAAAATAGATGGTATATCAGTTTATTTTTCCTAATTTTGCCATCAGTTAATAGATTAATAACCCCCATAAAGCGATAAGACTATGGAAAAAGTAATTATCAATTCGTACGAAGAATTTGAAAAACTGGTAGGCAAACAAATAGGCGTTTCTGATTATGTGGAACTCTCTCAGGAACGTATCAATCTTTTTGCAGATGCGACACTGGACCACCAATGGATTCACGTAGATACGGAACGTGCCAAAGTGGACAGCCCTTATCATAGCACAATAGCTCACGGTTATCTGACATTATCCATGCTGCCGTATATGTGGAACCAGATAATCCAGGTGAACAATCTGAAGATGATGATTAACTACGGCATGGATAAGATGAAATTCGGTCAGGCTGTGTTGGCAGGACAGAGCATCCGCCTGGTGACTACACTTCATTCATTGACCAATCTCCGTGGTGTGGCAAAAGCCGAAATCAAGTTTGCCATCGAAATCAAGGACCAACCGAAGAAGGCACTCGAAGGAGTCGCCGTATTCTTGTACTATTTCAATTGATTTAGTTCATGAATAACATAAATAAAGAAGCTGTTTCTTTGACGGGAGACAGCTTCTCTTGTTTTTGATATGTTCTACTTCTTAGCTTTCATCGCCTTTAGTATATTTTTGCGCACAGCACGGATAGCAGGACTTAATAATTCGGGTTCCATAATTTCCAGCATTGTGCGTAACTCCTGTTGCAACTCCGGAATAGAGCAAGTCAGTTGATAGGCAAGTTTTATGCAAAGAGACTGTACTCCGCCCGGTTCCCGCCGGGTTATGACACGCTCCAGACAGAAATCGAGGAAATCCATTCGTGGCGGATTGGCTGCCGGTTGCCGGCTAAGCAGGTTCAGGAGCATCCTTCGTTTTCCCGAATGCGGACAGGACATCGCCGCGTCAATCAGTTCATCCTGTCTCCGGCTCAACCATTCCACATCTTCCTTTGAGAAATGCGTACAAACCCATAATGCCTGATAAGAGACAATCTCGTCCTCGTCAAAGATAAATTGATAGACTTCTTCTCTGAGCTGTCCGTCATCTTGTATGAAGTGAAGTATCTCTCTGATATCTTCGATATGCAGACGCTCGGATAATTTTGCATGCAGGTTCATGTGGCTTTCTTTTTAGGGTTAACTTTCACTTTCTTTGATATTCGCTTCTTTCAACTGTAAATGTAGAATCGGATAAGGTTTGCCCATACCGTCCGTTTCGTCCCTTCCGGTGATTTGGAATCCCATATAAAGGTAAAAACTGAGTGCTTTTTCATTCTGTTCGTTTACGTCTACTTTGTCCATCTGTCTTTTCTGGGTAGCATATTCCAGTAACCGCTTGCCATATCCTTTTCCCTGCTCATCGGGATTTACGAATAACATCTCGATTTGTTCGTCGCTCAGTCCCATAAAAGCCACAATCTTTCTACCGGCATCCCGGATAATGTATAGTTCTACCGCCGGTAAATAGTGATTACGTACCAACGGCTTGTAATACTGGATATGTTCTTCCGTGAGGAAATGATGTGTGTGGCGTACCGATGCTTCCCAGACTTCCAGAATCTCGTCGTAATCCTGCGGGGTAGCCCGGCATATATTAGGAAGATAGTAACACAAATGATCGAATATATTCCCGTTGTATGTCAGTTCCGCCTGATGCAGCACGCCTTCATAGATAAAACCGTTCCGTTCGAGCACCTGCTGAGACCGCTTGTTGTGCGGGTAGCAATTGGCGGTGATGAGGCTGAGTTGCAGTTCGTTGAACCCGTAATTGAGTACAGCCTGCACCGCTTCTGTCATATATCCTTTGCCCCAATACGCTTCGTCAAGCCAGTATCCCAGCATACGCACCTGCGGATTTTCCCGCTTCAGGTCGGGGACGATTCCGATGGAACCGATAAGCAGCTGCGTGTTTTTCAGTGTCATTGCCCAAATATTCTCCTGGCCGATAAACACATTCTGAAGAATCTCCCGCGATTCCTCTATCGTCTTATGTGGCGCCCATCCTGCATTATTACCTAAGTTCGGGTTTTGGCAACAGGCAAAGAAAACTTCCGCATCCTCTTCTTGGAAAGGGCGGAGTAGCAGCCGTACCGTCTCAAGGTTACGGGGCGTCACAGTTTCCCCTGTTTCAGTTTTCTTTTCCATCTTCTTTCTTATATACACATTCTATACGATTCCCGTCTGGGTCAAGGACTATACTTTCAAAATAACCGTTTTCTTCCACCACCATATTCTGTACATCGGGGCGGCTCATTAATTCCAAAGAAGGTCCTTCACCGAAAGATATGAAGTAAGACCCGAATCCTTTCTTGGGATTCACATATTTTTCATTGCTTTTTCCACTCAGAAAGCGGATATAGAACTCTTTCAATTCCTCCAACTGAGAAGTCCGGATAGCGATATGATGTAGTTTCATTTTGAATCAGATATTCTTTTTATCGTTATGGCTGTTAACTATTATTCCCTCTTTTAGTTGACTGCATCACATATTCATAAACGATACGTGAAATATCAGCGATAATCTTACTGTTGTCCGCAAAACTCTCTTCAGAATCTTTCACGAAGACAGCTATGCTATAAGTGCGTCCATCGGGTAAAAGAACGAAACCGATGTCGTTACAGCCAATCTGTTGTCCTTTCGCATTATGGTCTCCCGTTCCGGTTTTGTGACCTACGGTAACTTTTTTATCAAGCAACGGAGCAACCATACGGTCTTGCCCGGTCTGGCATTCTACCATTGTCTGCCAGATAAAATCCTTATATTCTTTTGCAAACAACGGTTCCCGCCGGAAAATCTCCAATAACTCGGCGGCAGCCAACGGCGTACTCCAGTTTTGATAACACAAATCCAAATCTTCGTGCATGGCAGCCTCCGTACCGACGATGGCACAATCCTGAATACCTAACGAATGGATATATTTATCTACGGCATCCGTTCCACCCTGATAATTGAATAGTATATCGCAGGCATTGTTGTCACTCTGTTGAAGCGTGTATCTTAGCAGGTCGGCAATGCTCATCTCAATCTCGCCTTGCGGATACTTATCCCGTAGCGGACTATACGTATCCGGTTTCAAATCCGATTTCTCTATCTTTAGCAGCGTATCTAATGACTGTTTGTGTTTCGCCATATAATCAGCCAGTGCCAACGCCTGATGAAATTTGAAAACACTCATTAAAGGATAATGATTGTCATTATTGACTGTTATCGTATCTTTTCCGTCTATGATGACGGCAATCCCTATTTCGGCTTTCTTGTCTTTGATAGCCTCCTTTAATTGTGCCTCAAGAGGGACACTCTGACAGGAAAACAGCAGGATAGGAATTAAGCAAAGAAACACAATGAATGAGCGCATAATCAATTTCTTCTTTTAGCGGGTTATTAATTTTCTATTAAAGTCACAAAGGTATGAATAGAAATTTGAAAAAGTGAGGATGATATCCTAAATTCTGTTATAACAAAATTGTAAACAAAGAAAATTAGGTTTCATATGCTTTTTCCGTTATATTTGTGGAATCTTGTTACTTTACAATTTATAGTAACGGAAATCTATACGAGTAATCCAGAAGCAAATCATCCATTATCTGAATCTGATAGATTATCAGAACCGTATCCTTGAAAAAGTAAAGAAACTGAAGTACCTGAAAGACCAGTTCCTGTTGGAAGAGCATACAAGTATCCGCTCTGTCGCCGCACAAAAAAATCCCGTTTGGATGGAGCCGCAGGTCGGCTATCGCATCAAACTCTCCATTGATAATCTACGTACTTCCGATGAGGCTTTTCAGATTTTGAAGAAACTTGTCGCACGGCAGAAAAATACTCCGAAGGGAATGAAACAATTGGCAGATGCCATTCCAGAAGGATACCTGGATGGGCAGTCGCAAATGATAGATACCGTAAACCTGCAGGAAGTGCATAATTCAGTACGCTGCTTCGTGCTATCCTCTTCTTTTACAATGCTGACAAACTAAGATTGGGCATTCCGAAAGAGAAGAAAAGCTTCGATGCTTTTTATTTTCCTTATGCCAATTCTTACATTGTTTATGAGGTGATGCGGGAGAATGGGGCGTATTGTGTGGTAGCTGCCAAATCTCAGGGACGGGTGTTTTTCCGTTTTATTGATGCGCCATTCCAGCAGGACTGGTTTATTGACGAGCATAATGTGGTACATTCCGAATGGGGACGTATCCGCGAACACATCGGCGCGAAGATTCAGATTACTGCACAAGTGACTAGCTATGAGATGTATCGGGACATCATCTTCGGTAATAACCGTAAGCATGAAATGATACCTTACCGCAAGTTTGCCATTGTGGAAAGTGCAAAATATCAGAATATTCCCCGTACGATACAGAACGTCTTTTTGAATTCCAAACTGGATGCCGATTTTATAAAAGATACCATTATCCGTTCGATGAGTGATGAGGATATCTCTGTCGATTTGGATTTCTATCGTAGCCAGATAAAGGAATAAATGAAAAATATCTGTCATCTGTCACAATTTGTGTTCTAATTTGCAGATTATAAGCACTTAATGGTGTGACAGCACAAGGTGACAGCAGTGTGACGGCAATAATGCTGTCACATAAGAAACAAAGAATACCGGAAAGATAGAACGTTCAATCGGCTGTCTCTATATCTCTGAATGGTGTCCTGTCTTGAAATCAATAGTGACAAGTGGCGAAACTGTAGTTTCTGTATTGTTTGAAACTTTAGTTTCGTATGCTTGAAACTGTAGTTTCGATTACTTGAAACTGTAGTTCCAATTACTTGAAACTTTGGTTCCAATTACTTGAAACTATAGTTTCTATTCGTTGGAACTATTGTTTCTATAAATTGGAACTAAAATTTCATGCAGGAGAAAATCAGTTGACCTGTAATTAATAACTTGTCATCCTTGCCGGTCTCGGATATTATGACTAACTTAGCAATCTCAACGCTCATAAAGACGCTGACAAACATACTTATTATCAAATTAATGAAAATCACTCAATTTCGTAAGAACGAAGATACGATAGCGCTCAGCGTAATGGATCTTGATATACTGGTGAATAAGATAAAGACGGAAATAAAATCCCGTCCTGTTTCTACCTTCAGAGAGCATCTGCGATATACCCTTTCCGATAAACGGTGTGTGTTTGCCGATAAACTTCCTCAGATAATTCCCGCCGCCGAATTCCGAAAAGTAAACGGTCAGAAGCAGATGAAAACCTACAATGGTATGGTGGAACTGACTGTCGGTCCTTTATCCAATAAGTCCGAAATCGCTTTAGTGAAACGAAAAGCCTGCGAGCAACCGCAAACTCGTTGTGCTTTCGTAGGTTCAAGTGGCAAAACGGTGAAAATATGGACTACCTTCACCCGACCGGACAACTCCCTTCCCAAAACACAGGAAGAGGCGGAACTGTTCCATGCCCACGCCTATCGGTTGGCTGTGAAGTGTTATCAGCCCCAAATCCCGTTCGATATCCTTCCCAAAGAACCGACTTTGGAACAATATTCACGCTTATCCTACGACCCGGACATTATCTATCGTCCGGATTCGGTTCAGTTTTATCTCTCCCAACCGTCATCCATGCCCGAAGAAACCACTTTCCGCGAAGCGGTTCAGTCGGAAAAATCTCCATTGATCCGTGCCATGCCGGGATATGATGCTGAAATGGCTTTCCTGATGCTTTTCGAGGCTGCCTTGCGCAAAGCATACATCGATCTTAGGGAAGCGGGACTCGAATTGCGCGAAGACACATGGCATCCTTTAGTCGTACAACTGGCTAAAAACTGTTTTGCTTCGGGACTTCCCCAGGAAGAAGTCGTGAAACGTACCGTTTTCCATTTCTATATGCACAAACAGGAAGCGCTTATCCGACAAATGATTGGCAATATATATACCGAATGCAAAGGTTTCGGCAAGCATATCAGTCTGACCAAAGAGCAGCAACTCGCCTTGCAGACCGAAGAATTCATGAAACGCCGCTATGAATTCCGCCATAACACCCAAATCGGCGAGGTGGAATATCGTGAAAGGCTTTCTTTCCGTTTCCGTTTCAATCCTCTTGACAAACGTGCGCTGAACAGCATTGCCTTGGATGCGCAAATGGAAGGCATTCCGTTGTGGGACAGGGATATCAGCCGTTATGTCTACTCCAATCGCGTGCCCGTATTCAATCCGTTGGAAGATTTTCTCTACCGGCTTCCCGGGTGGGACGGCAAAGACCGTATCCGCGCGTTGGCAGCCACCGTTCCCTGTAAGAATCCGTATTGGACGGATTTATTCCACCGTTGGTTCCTCAATATGGTTTCTCATTGGAAAGGAAGCGATAAAAAGTATGCCAACAGTGTATCGCCCTTATTGGTCGGTCCGCAAGGAACGCGCAAATCTACCTTTTGCCGGAGCATAATGCCCCCTTCCGAGCGTGCCTACTATACCGACAGCATTGATTTCTCCCGAAAGAAAGATGCCGAACTTTATCTTAATCGTTTTGCGCTCATCAACATAGATGAATTTGATCAGGTGAGTTCGACGCAACAAGGCTTCCTGAAACATATTTTGCAAAAGCCTGTACTGAATGTGAGGAAACCCCATGGGAGTGCCGTGCTCGAAATGCGTCGTTACGCCTCGTTTATAGCTACGAGTAACCAAAAAGACTTGTTGACCGACCCTTCCGGTAGCCGTCGTTTTATTTGCATCGAAGTGACCGGAGTGATTGACACCAACCGTCCGATAGACTATGAGCAGCTTTATGCGCAAGCCATGTATGAATTGGAACATGGCGAGCGTTACTGGTTCGACCGGGAGGAAGAAAAGATTATGGTGGAAAACAACCGTGAATTTGAACAAGTTCCGCCGGAAGAGCAACTTTTCTTCCGTTATTTCCGTGCCGCGCAGTCGGAAGAAGGGGAGTGGTTGTCTCCTGCCGAGATTATGGAAGAAATCCAAAAAGGCAGTTCCATCCCGATGTCTGTCAAAAGGGTTAATTCTTTCGGGAGAATACTGAAAAAGCAGGAAATCCCTTCCAAACATACGCGTAGCGGTACACTCTATCATGTGGTAAGACTCATGAGCCGGTGACGGCAAAAAATGCCGTCACCTTGCTGTCACCTCTTGCTGTCACAGTCTTATCGGTTCATTACGAATGTATTAACCCCTAATCTGTGACAGATGACAGCAATTTACCAAATATATTCTTCTGTGTAGCGTTGGTAAGTTGGTTCTTCTTTGATTCCTTTATTGCGGAACAATTGTTTGATGTAGGCTTGGTCTTTAGGCATAAGTCCCCGTTCTCCACGATAAAACCTGTAATATCCTGTTTTCCCATAGTGTCCTATCAATTGTATTCTGATACTGACCGCATCTTCATAAGGGATTCTGTCGAGCAACCGTTTTAGCCCCCACGCCACATGAACTTTGACGGCAGTCTTGAAACATTCGCATTGGTTCCCATCCGCAGGATAACGTGCCGGATTAACGATGGGAATATAAAGGTAATCGGCTGTTTCACTTTGTGCAGCTATGTAGCGCAAGCATTTTGCGGCTTGCGGGCATCGGTCGTTGTAACAACGGGCGAATTTGTAGGGGACAGACAGACTGTCGGATTCTTCTTTCATTTTGTAGGGATTCTTTTATTTGTGAAATATTTGGTTGATACGTTTATATACGGGAAAATATTCTTCACAAAAGTAGGGCTTTATTTTGGGAATGAGAAACGTTTGGACAAATATTACTGATATGTAAGAAGTCCTTTTCAAAATTTGTGTAAATAGAAACAGGATTCAGTTATGATTTTGTTTATATTTGAATCCTGTTTTTTGTATTCTAAAATCTTAATTTATTCCTCTTGCTCTTTTTGAACTTCTAGCTGAATGGTTAATTCGGATTCAGCTATATCGCACTTTTCAAACAAATATCGTAGACAACGAAGTTTGTTCTTATTATCCATTGAGGTCCATAGGTATTTGCCATTAGAAATTTTTGTGCAATATTGTTCATTATCGCCTGGTGTTTTCCAAAAATAGCTTCCTGCATCATACAGTGATTCCACTATGTCTGGATACTTGTCAGATAAAATATTCACGATGCGTAATAACATGCTTTTCCATGTTGTCTCAGTGTACGTCTGTCCAAATAGTGTGAATCCACGCAATAATCTATTAGCTGGATTAAATGTTTCATCTTCAAGACTAATTTCATCAATAGGCTTAGGAATTGGTTTGAATTCTGTTTTTGGCTGAGGATATAAACTCATAAAAATGTCAACTATTTCTTGACCACGTTTAATAAGTTCAGCCTCTGTCCACTGATTACATTCTGTTACTCCACGTGTAAGGCGATATATGGAATCTTTATAGCCTGGATATTTTGTTCCGCTCTTCATTTTACCGTCACGTTTAGTAATAAATGAGTTATTACTAAGTTCACTATTGATTCCAGTCAAAGTCAGGTTTGCAAAGGTATGAAGGTATTTCTCTTTTAGAGCTTCATACTTGCTGCCAAGCATCTGGCGCCATTCGTCATTAAGTGTTTGTGGCATAATATGTTCAATGCTTGCATTTTTTTTATTCATTTGATTAGCAACGTCATTGTACTCACCTGAAATAGCATTTTCGAGGCGTTCAAATAAAAATACTTGGAAAGGTTTTGGCATGTGATATGCGTCACGAGTCTTGATGGCTTCAATAAATTGTGTGTCACGAGGCAACTGATAGTTACCATCTCTTCTCATAATGTGGTATGTTAAAATTTCGGCGTATCTGTACGGACAATCTATACCGGCATCTTTATATTCTTCATAACTTTTCAATACATCTTTGTGTAGAGCGCAGAATACTTGTGTCAAAGCGTTACCGGGAATATTGCATACAATACGTCTTGCCATAAAGTTTTCTATTAGGTCAATCACATTATAGATTTCCGACTCTGATAGTTCTTTATCTTCGGCATATTTTAAAAATGGAATGAAAAACACGTTAAAAACATCTGTTTGGATGTTACATATTTGTCGCATTTTCTTTGATAGTTTTTCGGTAGATAGTTGTGCATTAGTCGCTTGATAATAGAATTTTGCATAGTCCAACATCTTAGCTAGCTCAACCTTCCTATCACGCTCCTCCATGTACTTTTTCCATTCAAAGTATAATAGATTTATACGTGGCGGACGTTGGAACTGTTGAATTATAGTTAAATAGTCTCTTAGGAACATTGTAGGCTCATTCCCAGTTGACAGTTCAATCTTTTGCCAGTATTTTTTAAAATACTCTTGTTGCTCTTCTCTTGATAGTGACATTAGGAGATAATTCCTAATTTTGTCTGCTTCTGTAAGAGCAAGGCCGGTTGAGTTTAAACTTTCGAAGATAAGTTGTGCATCATCGCTTGATTCGAGCTCAATAGAAATTATTTGAAGTTTTTCGATTGCATTCAGCAATTCATCAAAAGTGAAAGGCCGATTTCCTTTTGTAAGTAATTCATAGAAATGAATGTAGTTATTGGTAATTTTGGAGTCCGTCACAAACTTTGTCGGGTCGCCAGCAAATACTTTATCGTAAGCCTCCATATCCCTTTCTATAGGGACAAGTTTATATTTCCTTTCAGATGCACAATATTTTGCCATTAGGAAAATTTCTGTGGCTTCATCTATTTTATAAATATCACTTATCTCCATTTCTCCTTTTTCTGAAGCATGTATCGCTGCTAAAAGAAGAATAGAAATGGTTGTAATACGTTGTTGACCATCTATAACAAGCCTGTTATTCCCAATTGAATCAGCTACTCCTGTTACAATAGATCCGAAGAAATGGTTCCTTTCGGAATGGACTAGCTTTTTCAGATCGTTAAACAACTGATCGCAATTTTCTTTTTTCCAGTCATAGTTCCTTTGATATACAGGAATAATTAATTGCATTTTGTTTCCTTCAATATATTTACTAAGAGGTATTTCATGTCCTTTCATATGTTATTCAATTAAATCTTTAAAAGTCATTGATTTTTTTTATTATATCCTTCTTGTATTTCATCAGCAGCTATTGAGTAGTAGCTTGGTTGAAAGTTATACTTTTGTATACTTTCATTGATAGAGTATTCATCAGAATCATTATCAGTCCATTGCTCACATTGATGGATAACTGTTTCCAGTGCATTTTCAGCTTCTTCTGGTGGATATTTATATTTTTTCAAAAGTCTTTTTATCATACGGCGCATCCCTGCTCTGGCGGATTCTTTTTTCTGCCAGTCAATTGTGCGATTTTTGCGTAGAGCGTCTGTTAACTCCTTTGTCATCGCAACTAGTTGTTCGTTCGTATATATATCTTGTACTGCTCTCGGTTTGGTCAAAGCATCGTAAAATGATTTTTCTTCTGCAGTAAGTCCTAATTCATTGCCTTGATTTTCTGATTCCGAGATTTCTGCAGCAAGCTTTAATAACTCTTGAATGACTTCTTCATTAGTAAGTAATCCTTTCAAATAGTTAGATAATGCTCTGTTTAATAAATCAGAAAACTTTTCCGCTTGAACTAAATTAGTTTTTTGATATATGGTAACTCTTTCCGCCAAAAGTTTCTTTAATAGCTCTATTGCTATATTTTTCTCTTTCATTTTGGATATTTCTTCCAAGAATGCTGTGTCAAAAATGGAGAATTCGGCTTTTACATCCGAGAATAAATTGATTATACCTTCACTTTTTACACTTTGTTTGATAAGTTCGCCAATACGGGCGTTTATTTCTTTTTTGGAAACTTTACCTTTGCCTGTCATTCTGGATAGTAATATGCGTACTGTCTCAAAAAAAGCTGCTTCATAGCGTTGTTGCTCATTAAGCAGGCTACGGCATAATGTGATTGAACTATGTAATAGGGACGATTCCTTTTGGAATAGTTGCATTTTATCATTCTTATTACTGTCCATGAGGAAGTTGACTCCCCCTTTGATAATTTGTGCACGATCGTTATCTGTGCCGGATTGAAAGTTGCTATAATCAAAACCGTGGAAGATATCTCGGCAAACTTCCAATTTCTCTTGAAACTTAATAAGAGCAGTTTTTTTGATATCGGGATTGCCGAATCTTTTTTGATCTCGCACTGTATAGTCGTGCATTGCTTGTTTCAATGCTTTGGCTATTCCGATATAGTCGACAACAAGTCCACCGGCTTTGTCATTAAAGACGCGGTTCACACGAGCTATTGCTTGCATGAGATTGTGCCCACTCATTGGCTTATAGACATACATTGTCGCTAGAGATGGTACGTCAAAGCCTGTAAGCCACATATCTACGACTATGGCTATTTTCATAGGGTCATTGTTGTCTTTGAATTTCTTGGCAAGTTCTTTCTTGTATTGTTTGTTGCCAATAATGTCATGCCACTCTTCCGGATCTTTATTGCTGCCTGTCATTACCACCTTCACTTTATCAGTCCAGTCGGGGCGAAGTTCTAAGATTCTATGATAGATACTCATTGCGATAGGGCGGGAATAAGCGACGATCATTGCTTTTCCTGTTAATTCAAATTGCCTGTTTTCTTCGTAATGATTTATAATATCTTTGCACAGTGAATCTATGGTAGCAGGTGCGCCAAGTATCTCTTCAAGGTGCGACATTTGTTTTTTACTCTTTTCTATCTGTTCTTCAGTAGCACCTTCCGACGCAAGTATTTCATATTCGTCATCTATTGCTTTCAATGTATCTTTGTCAAGATTCAGGTTGATGACACGAGATTCATAGTACACAGGACAAGTTGCACCATCGGATACTGCTTGTGTCATATCGTAGATGTCGATATAGTCGCCGAACACTTCTGTTGTATCTCGATCTTTAGTGGAAATGGGCGTTCCTGTGAAACCTATAAAGGACGCATTGGGTAATGAATTATGTATAATTCTTGCAGTACCGATTGATATTTTTCCAGTTTCTTCGTTTACTTTTTCTTCAAATCCATATTGTCCTCGATGTGCTTCATCAGTCATGACTACAATATTTCTTCTTAGAGACAGAGGTTCGTCAGATTCCTCAAACTTCTGCATTGTAGTGAAGATTATTCCGTTGGCTTCTCGTCCGGCTAATAGTGATTTTAAATCTTCCCGGCTTTTAGCTTGTATGGGTATTTGGCGCAAGAATTGTTGGCATTTGGAGAATTGAGTATAGAGTTGATCGTCCAAATCATTCCGGTCGGTAATAACTACAATAGTTGGTTGGCTTAATTCATCCTGAAGAAGATGAGCGTAAAATACCATTGATAGTGATTTTCCGCTTCCTTGCGTATGCCAGAAGACTCCGATTTTTCCGTCACCTTGTGTTGCCTTTTTAGTTCGTTCTACTGCTTTCTTCACAGCAAAATATTGGTGATAGGCGGCTAAAATCTTTGCAGCACCTGACTCTTCTTTAGAAAAACAAATGAAATTCTTGATAATGTCAATGAAACGTTCTTTTATGAATATTCCTTCAAAAAAGGTATCATAATCAATAAACTGGGAACTTTCATATTTCCCGTCTTTGGTTTTCCATTCCATATAACGGTCTTCATTGCTGGTGATCGTTCCCGCTTTTGAGCAAGCCATGTCACTCATTACACAAAAGACATTATATACGAAAAGTGAGGGAATTTCTTTCATGTAATTACGTAACTGAAGATAGGCTTCAGATACATTTGTTTCTTCTCTTGATGGAGATTTTAACTCAATTACAACGAGAGGCAAACCGTTGACAAATAGAATTATATCAGCACGCTTTTCTGAATTTTCAACGAACGTCCATTGATTAATAACTTTAAAGTCATTACGCTTGATGTTTTTGTCATTGTAATCTATCAGGTAGATGATATCGTTACGTTGTTCTTTTCCGTTGAAAAAAGAGACCTCGATTCCATGTTGAAGATAGTCCATGAAAAGCTCATTTCTTTGTGGCAGGCTACCTATTTCGATATCTTTTAGTTTAGATATGGCTTCGTCAATTGCCGGGCGAGGTTTTCCATAATTGATAGTGGTTAAGCTTTCAATTAATTGTTCTTCATAAAAAGGTACATAATAGTCCCGTTCAATATTGGGACCATATTGATGCTGATAGCCTAAGTTCTCGAAGAGAGCTATCAATGCTTTTTCATAACTACCTTCTGTAAATGACATATTTTCGTTCTTTTGCTAAGTTATCTAAATATGAAAAATATATTTCTTTGTATGCTTGATAGTCTTGTTTATATAATGCTTCGGAAGCAGATAAAATAACTCCACCTAATTCCAGAGGATTTTCTTCGTCAAACAGTTCGTTAAATTCTTGGCAGTCTTCATAATGTATGCGTGAGTCTCTTTTACTTGCATGATTTATATAATAATGTATAATAAATCCACCTAACACATCTGTTATTTTGTATGCCAGTAAGGACATTGTTGTACTCATTGAGACATGGTTAATGTCTTGACCGTGAGACGCAAATCCGGAAATATTTCTTATTTCCGCTAGTTTTTGGGAGACTGACGCTATTCTCCTGGCGAGTTCACATAAATCATCTTTATAGCATTCATTTGCATCTATCAGACAATTTATTGTTTGCTTTACCAAAGCTTGAAATTGCCCATAGTTATCGTGTTCGATATTTTGATTGGCAAGTATTGTTTTGCATATACTTTCAACTAAACTTTTACAGGTTTCTATACATAATGCAGGATTCGTTTCAACTGTTTTTTCGATGGTTGAAATATGAGTTTCAAAGTAGTTGAAACTCGGTGTTTGATTAATATATTTTCGAATCCAAAGCATAGCGAATATATTAGGCGATTAATTTAAATTATCATTTAT
>CANPJW010000037.1 GCA_947574505.1 uncultured Bacteroides sp.
ACAGATGTGTTACAAAGCATGTTTTTATAACGGAGGACACCGGAGGAAAAAGACACACACATTATAATATTCGCACGCGCGTATAAGGACGGAAAAAAGGAAGGGGCCCATACGAAAACAGCAGACGAAAAACAAGAAAAGACGGAAAAGAAGCAAATCCGAAGGACAACCGGACACCGCAAGCTAGGGCAGGGCAAGGAATGGACAGGAAAACAGCTACGAAAAACGCAGTACGATATACACAACACACACAAGTGAGTTTTCAAAAGCTATTGCCACTGCTGAAAAACTCCAGGAAAGAAAAAGCAGAGAAGAATGTCCTTATTCAAGTACGTGCCAACCAGAGTCTGAATGTAAAATTCATAAAGAAGACTACATATTTTGCACCTCCCCCTCTACCGCACATACACACTTGATAATTATTATTTGAAAAAAGTTCTATAATAATTTGGTTTATATTATAAACTATATTACATTTGTAAAGTATTTAAGTAAAATAAACTTTTGTCATTCAACCTATAAAGCATCATAACAATGAAAACAAACACAATATTTTACAAGAAGCGTGCCACTATCCTGGCATGTGCCACACTAGCTATTCCGAGATTTGCTACTGAAAGTATAGCACAGACCACTAACTTTATATCACCATAAGTAAGAAATAAAGCCTATGAAAACAAACCAAAACAACGAAAAGACAGTTCCAACCCAGGAACAAATCGAAGCAGCATGCCGGCAAAGTGCCCGTCATTTTTGGAATTGGCTCACTTGGTCATTAGTCTATTATGTGGTAATAAACCTGTTTCTTATAGCTATAAACTGGTTTACCAGTCCACACTACTGGTGGGTACTATGGGTGATAGCAGGCTGGGGAATCAGCTTGCTGATGACAGCCATAGAAAAAAGCATCAAATATTAATCAATCACAAACTAAAAAGAAAAAACAGTATGGAAGAAAGAAAATTGAATGAGAAAGAGAGTTTGGAACTCATCGCTCAAATGATTCAGAATACAAAAAACAGGCTAGAAACCAATTGTGGCATGCCATTCCTCTTTTGGGGATATACCACCCTCTTTGTCAGCCTGCTGATCTGGTTTCTGGTAGTAACTACCAGAAATTATTATTGGCAATACCTATGGTTCTTACTCCCTATCATCGCAGGAACAGGAACTTACCTCTCTACACGTAATCAGCAGCCGGGTATCAAGACTCATTTGGACAAAGTAATCAATTATATTTGGTTGGTATTCGGCATAACCGGCTTTCTGATATCCATGCTCGCCATGTTTTTCTGGCAACTTCCCATCCTGTTCATAATCCTTCTGCTGATGGGCATGGGGACTACACTAACAGGACTGGTGGTAGGTTATAAAACTGTCACTATTTGCGGCACACTGGGAGCGTTAAGCTCCATCGGATGCCTTTTTTATCCAGGTCCAAACCAGATATTAATCTTCGCTCCTGTCTTTATTTTCATGATGGTTATTCCGGGACATGTATTGAATCATGCTGCCCGTAAACAAAAAAAATCGTAACTTTGCGCCTATGTTCAAAGAATTGAATCCATTACTACATTCCGAACTGAGACTTGCCGTGATGTCCATACTGGTTTCAGTGGAAGAGGCCGAGTTCAGCTATCTGAAACAACAGACAGGAGCGACGGCAGGTAATCTGAGTGTGCAAATAGACAAGCTGAACAAGGCTGGCTATGTAGAAGTCATCAAGACTTTCAAGGGAAAAATGCCTTGTACCATTTGTAAGATTACACTAAAAGGGCTTGAAGCCTTTGAAGAATATGTAGACGCATTAAAAAGCTATATAAACATCAATACATAACAAATCATATCATTATTTGTCACATCCACAAACCTGTTTGAATAAATACTGTTTAACATCTTGATTGACAAGTATTCTGGAACTTACCATCCCAAGATGATTATATGGGATAACTTTCTATTATCCCATATAATTTTTTAGAATAAACACCATAATAAAAGGTTTTGTAAATTTGTACCCGGAAGAGAGAACATCCTCTCCCACAAAAGTGTTTATATTATACAAACTTTAAATAATAGAATTATGGAATTTGTAACGAATGAAAAGCTGACAATCGTAGGCGCTGCCGGAATGATTGGATCGAACATGGCTCAAACTGCTATCATGATGGGTCTTACTCCCAATATTTGTTTGTATGACCCATACGCTCCCGGTCTGGAAGGTGTGGCAGAAGAACTATACCATTGCGGTTTCGAAGGCATGAACATCACATTCACTTCCGATATCAAGGAAGCTTTGACCGATGCTAAATATATTGTAAACTCAGGTGGTGCGGCACGTAAAGCCGGCATGACCCGTGAAGACTTGCTGAAAGGAAACGCAGCCATCGCTGAAGAATTCGGAAAAAATGTAAAGGCCTACTGTCCGGACGTAAAACATATCGTGGTTATTTTCAATCCGGCTGATATCACCGGTCTGATCACCTTATTATATTCAGGTTTGAAACCATCACAAGTTACAACCCTTGCCGCTCTTGACTCTACACGCTTGCGCAGCGAATTGTCCAAGCATTTCGGCATCGCTATGGATAACGTAGAAAACTGCCGCACGTATGGCGGTCATGGTGAGCAGATGGCTGTTTATGCTTCTACCGCTAAAGTAAACGGAAAAGCATTACTTGATATCATCGGCACTGATGCTTTGACAAAAGAACAATGGACCGAAATACAACAAAAAGTAACTAAAGGCGGTGCAAACATCATCAACCTGCGCGGCCGCTCTTCTTTCCAAAGCCCGTCCTATGTTTCTATCGAAATGATTGCCGCCGCTATGGGAGGAAAACCATTCCGCTGGCCTGCAGGAACTTACGTATCCAATGGTAAGTTCGACCATATCATGATGGCCTGGGAAACTTCCATCACCAAGGATGGCTGCCACTTAAAAGAAGTGAAAGGCACGCCCGAAGAAGAAGCCGCATTAGAAAAAAGTTATGCACACCTTTGTGCTTTGCGTGATGAAGTGATTGCTATGGGAGTACTTCCTCCAGTTTCCGAATGGAACAAACTGAATCCTTATATTAAATAATTCTGATTACAATATTCCGTTAAAAACATCGCCGGGTTCACCCTTGGCGATGTTTTTTTTGTATCTTCGCACTCGCAATGATAGACCAACCCACCATAGACCGGATACTGGATGCCGCACAAATTGTAGATGTGGTATCCGAGTTTGTCACTCTGCGGAAACGCGGTGTGAATTTTGTCGGACTTTGTCCATTCCATGATGACAAAACCCCTTCATTCTATGTATCACCGGCCAAAGGATTATGCAAATGCTTCGCCTGTGGCAAAGGTGGAAATGCTGTCCATTTCGTTATGGAACACGAGCAGATGACCTATCCCGAAGCACTACGCTGGCTGGCAAAGAAATACAATATAGAAATAAAGGAACGCGAATTGACCGATGAGGAGAAACAAGTACAAAATATACGGGAAAGTCTCTTTGTTGTCAATGAGTTTGCCCGCGATTATTTTCAAAATATCCTCTACAATCACGCTGACGGAAAAGCCATTGCCATGTCTTATTTCCGCCAACGGGGCATCCGTGACGATATTGTCAAGAAATTCCAATTGGGATACAGCACTACCGCTCCTGACGCATTGGCACAAGAAGCCATGCGAAAAGGATATAAAAAAGAATTTTTGCTCAAGACCGGACTATGCTACGAAAAAGAAGATGGCAGTTTACGCGACCGTTTTTGGGGACGTGTGATATTTCCATGGTTTAACATCAGCGGAAAAGTGCTTGGCTTCGGCGGACGTGTACTGGACAGCCGTACCAAGGGAGTAAACCAAAAATACGTCAATTCGCCCGAATCCGAAATCTTCAGTAAACGAAAAGAACTATATGGCATTTATCAGGCTAAAGCTGCCATTGTAAAAGCCGACTGTGTTTACATGGTAGAAGGATACACCGATGTAATTGCCATGCACCAGTGCGGGCTGGAGAATGTGGTGGCCAACTCGGGTACAGCATTGAGCGAACAACAAATCCGGTTGCTACACCGCTTCACCTCCAATATCACCTTATTATATGATGGTGACGAAGCCGGTATAAAAGCAAGTATCCGAGGCATCGATATGTTACTTGCAGAAGGCATGAATATCAAAGTGCTGCTTCTGCCTGACGGAGATGATCCCGATAGTTTTTCCAGAAAACACAATGCCACGGAATTCAGAAAATACATTGATGATCACGAAGAGAACTTTATCCGTTTCAAGACCAACCTTTTACTAAAAGACGCACAAAGGGACCCCATCAAACGGGCCGGATTGATATCGGACATGGCACGAAGTATCGGACTGATTCCGGATAAAGTAATTCGATATACCTGCTTGACAGAATGTGCTACCCTCTTGAACGTAAACGAGCAAATTATTTTAGACGAGATCAAAAAGCATCTGCTTCAACGGGATGATAACTATCTGGAACAAATCAAGAAAGAAAAAGACGCATCCGCCACTACCGGCTCTCTGCCTCCAGCGGATACTCCTTTTCCTGCCGGCAGCATACCTCCTGCCGATATGCCCACCCTAGGCGTGGATGATAATGTTCCCCCTCCGTTTCCTCCTGCAGAAGCAGAAGCGGGATATCAATCGTATATTCCCCAAGAAGGACGGGAAAAGTACGTTTTTTATGTAAAAGAGCAGTTACTGCTTCAAACTTTGATACGCCACGGAGAGAAAGTCATGTGCTATGTAGAAACGGAAGAAAATACGGAAACTCCTCTTACTGTGATAGAATATATTTCTATGGATTTGAAACAGGATGAATTACAGTTCCATAATCCGTTGCACCGGAAAATACTGGCAGAAGCAGAAGCTCATCTGCATGACCCCAACTTCACGGCAGAGCGTTATTTTCTGGCTCATCCCGATCCTACAATCAGCAAACTGGCGGCAGATATGATAAATGATCGTTACCAACTGAGTAAAAGCAATTCACAAGCGATGGTTAAAGATGAAGAACGCTTACACGAATTGGTACCGCACCAACTTATCGACTTCAAACTTGCCATATTAGAAGAGGATATGAAATATACGCTGCAAGCATTGAACAAACCTGAAGTAGTAGCCAATGCCGATAAATGCCTTGAAGTTATGGCCCACTTTAAAGAATTAAGTGAATTACAAAAAATTATGGCCAAGCGTGCCGGCGACCGGGTAGTACTAAAATAAAGGCATAACTCCTTATCGGTTATGCCGTATCAAATTCATAAATTCCTCACGTGTTTTAGCCTGGTTAAACGCACCAGTGAAATCAGAAGTAGTAGTAATGGCATTTTGTTTCTCCACCCCGCGCATCTGCATGCACATGTGCTTGGCTTCGACCACTACCATCACTCCCAGCGGATTCAAGGTTTCCTGAATACATTCTTTTATTTGCAGTGTCATACGTTCCTGTACCTGCAACCGATGAGAAAACACATCCACTACCCGGGCAATCTTACTCAAACCGGTGATATAACCATTGGGAATATAAGCAACATGTGCCTTTCCATAAAACGGAAGCATATGGTGTTCGCACAAAGAGAAGAAATCAATATCTTTCACGATAACCATCTGACTATACTCTTCTTTGAATTTAGCTCCCAACAAAATGGCATGCGGATCTTGTTCATAACCGCGTGTCAATGTCAGCATAGCTTTGGCTACGCGCTCAGGAGTTTTCAGCAATCCTTCTCTTTCTACATCTTCACCCAATAGGGATAAAATACTCTGATAATGGCCTTTCAACTGTTCAATTTTCTCTGCTGACCATTCGGGATGCAATAGTTCTTCCATGTTATTAGTCCAGGGGAATATTAATTTGTTCACGAACAATAGATACTTCTTTAAAAACACCGGTAGCCTTCAGACGGCGCATGGCGGCATCCGCTTCCTCAATACTGCGGAAATCACCTACACGACACAGCCAACGAGGAGGCTGGAAATAGGCATAGACAGGCATATCGGGAAACTCCTCTTTCACCTTGGCAGCCACATTATTAGCTTCATTACGAGCCACCCGCGAATTGTTTCCTGCATAGACCTGAACCCGATACCCTCTGGCTTTCAACATTTTCTGCTCACCTCCCGTAACATTTCCTGTATAGATACTACCAATCAAGCCTGTTATTTTAGGATCTTGACGGATGGTTACAGTACCTTCTCCGGCACGGTTACGCTGCAAGCTTTCTACTATGTTCTGCTGTGCCAAAGCGGAAAGTCCGAGACTCAAAAAGAGTAGGATAAAAATGTATCTCATGTCGTTTTATGAATTTAAGTAAATCATCACAGATTACTCAGATTTCCACAGACGATTTTATGATTCTTTATCTGTGTAAGCTTGAGTAATCTGTGATGAAATTAATTATTTGAATGCATCGATAATACCTTTGAAGTCAACAACTTTCAAAGCAGCACCACCAATCAAGCCACCGTCTACGTCAGGGTTAGCAAACAATTCTTTAGCATTAGAAGGCTTGCAGCTTCCACCATAAAGGATTGAAGTATTATCAGCAACTTCTTTACCATACTTGTCGGCAATCAAAGAACGGATAAACGCGTGGATTTCCTGAGCCTGTTCAGCAGTAGCAGTCTTACCTGTACCAATAGCCCAAACCGGTTCGTAAGCCAAGATAATCTTACTAAAATCTTCGGCAGACAAAGAGAATACCGATGCCAACTGAGCAGCAACTACTTCATTTTGTTTGTTAGCTTCACGCTCTTCCAATACCTCACCGATGCAGAAGATAGGCTTCAAGTTATTAGCCAAAGCCAATTTAACTTTTTCTTCCAGGATTTCCACAGTTTCGTGATAGTAAGCACGACGTTCCGAGTGACCCAGAATTACATATTCAGCACCTGTAGAAGCTACCATTTCAGCAGAAACCTCACCGGTATATGCACCTGATACTTTATCTGCACAGTTTTCTGCACCTACACCAATTACAGCCTTGTCAACAATAGGAGTAACAGAAGCCAAGTGAATAAACGGAGTACAGATTACCACATCACAATTAGGTTTGTCAGCAGCCAAAGCTTCATTCAATTCTTTTGCCAGAGCAATACCTTCCTGAAGGTTCTTGTTCATTTTCCAGTTTCCTGCAACAATGTTTTTTCTCATTTTGTTTGTTTTATTAAAGGGTTAATGAAATTATTTTGTTCGATTCTCTTTCAATTTCTTTTTCCTATGAAAATGCTCCCAAATGACATCCACCATGCTGAAAAACAACAACGGAAAGACAAACCATGCCAATACCAGCACCACTTTATGACTGAAAGTCTTTTCATTGATTTGTGCCAAAGGCAGTTTTTCCAGCCTGTCGGTCAGCACATATTCATCGGGCAGACTATTCACACTCCACTTGTTTATAACCACTCCGTTCTTCAGCAACATCAGTCCGGGATTAGAGCGTATCATGGTTTTCAGTGTAATGTCATCCATCAGGCAGAAAGGATACTCGGCTCCCGTACGCTCCTGCCAGTCTTCAATATCACTATCGGGTGATGAGGTAAGACAATAGAATTGATATCCATGCTCCACACTATAATCATACAGTTCATTTATCAGGTCAATGGTACTATCATCCGCCTGGCTCAGCTGATGCGCCACCAACAGAAAGGTATAATTATCATCATCCAGTACTTCATCGGTTATATCTTCCCCGTCTTCTTGACGAATAATGGAAAAGTCATGAATAGGCGGTTCGTATCCTTGTTCCTTCACCATCGTTTTGGAATCCACAAAAGTCCATGTGCTATCAGGATAATTTTCTAATGTAAACTCTTTCTCCACTCCATCTTTTTGAAGAATAAAACGGGTCTCATAAACAGTAGGCTTCTCTCCTTCCGGAATTTCCATCCCTTTACGTATATCTGCCCCGATATGATAAGGGCGGAAATCAAAGACAGGCAACTCACGGTAGCAATACAAAGTCATCCCCGAAATATAGAGAAACGTATACATAGCCACCAACCAATCGAAACGCTTGGTCACCAAAGGAGTTATACGGTTTCCCCATTTAAAAACGGACACCGCCGCTATCAACAAAAGTACATTCTTCCCAAAAGTTTCCCAATTAGTCAAAGTCACAGCATCACCGAAACATCCACAATCCGATATCGGATTGGAAAGAGCCAACCATAAGGTGAGCGGAGTCATCACCCCCATGATAAGCACAACAAACAAGGTGGTCATTCTCCTGCGGATACCAAACAAAAGATATACTCCTAAACAAAACTCGACCATTGCCTGCAATACAGACGCCAGAAACGGAAGAAAGGCAGGCACCGAAGCAGCCCAACCGAAAACCTCCAAATAATCCTGAATTTTATATTGGGTACCCAGCGGATCTACCGCTTTGACAAAACCGGAAAATATAAATACTGCCGCCAGCAAAAAACGGCAGGCGTTTGTCCAGATTCCAATGATACTATGTAACTGTTTACTCTCCAAATTCCAACTTGATCAATCCGAATACAGAATAATTAATCATATCCATATAGTTGGCATCAATGCCCTCTGATACCAATGTAGCTCCATCGTGACCTTCAATCTGCTTGGTACGATAGATTTTCATCAAAATCAAATCAGTATACGAACTGACACGCATGCTGCGCCACGCTTCGTCATAATCATGATTTTTGGCCAACATCAGTTCCAAAGCCTGTTTGGCATACCGGTCATACAATTCCAAAGCACGCTCTTCAGTCATGTCATCCGTTTCAGCATATCCCAGTTCCAATTGAACCAAGCCGATTATTCCATAATTTACAATAGCGATAAACTCCGAACGGATACCTTCATCCACCATCGCCACCCCTTTGGTTTCAATGCTACGAATACGGTTTGCCTTGATAAATATCTGATCGGTAACAGATGAAGGGCGCATGATACGCCATGCTGCACCGTAATCGTGCAGTTTTTTCGCAAACAAATCACGGCAAATAGCTATCACATGTTCAAATTGTTGTTTCGTATCTTTCATCACACTCTATGATTAGGCGGCAAAGTTACGCATTTTTCTGCTTAAGCGTAAACAAAAAGGCGGAAAAGAATACTCTTTCCCGCCCTATTTTATATTTCTTAATTAACTAAAGCTTAAGAACATCTTAACACTTGTCCCGGACGAAGAATAGTTCTGCGGGTAATGTGGTTCAACTTGCATAAAGCATCAATAGATGTACCTGTTTTCTGTGCAATGCGGCTCAATGTATCCCCACTTCTTACCTTATGGTAACGGATAGTACCATCTGATGAAGCAAGCAAATTCACATTCTTACTATTAGTCCTGTTACGCTGGTATCTGTTATTACCTTTTCTGAACAAATAAGAATCGGCTACAATATCCTGTTTCTCAAAATCAAATAACAATGCCGGATTAATGGCCTGTCCCAAGAAACGCGTTTCAAAATGAAGATGTGACCCGGTGGAACGTCCGGTGTTTCCACCCAATCCGATAGGTTCTCCTGCTTCTACGTACTGGTTCTCATCCACAATCTGCTTTGACAAGTGACCATATACTGTTTCCAATCCATTCTCGTGACGAATCACCACATATTTTCCATATCCGCGGCGTTCATACTTCACCATACGTACCTTTCCACTGAAAGCTGCACGAATCGTATCACCTATATATACTTTTATATCCAATCCATTGTGCATACGACGACGACGGGGACCAAATTTAGAAGTTATTTTTGTGTGTTCTGTCGGCATACGGAAACCGGTCATATCAATACGGAATGTATCAGGAATAGTAACAGTATTACCATAAGCGTGTACACGCTCGTTACTCCAATTAGGGTAGAGACTATATGCAGGATAAGCTGACTTTTCCGCCTTTATCTGACGAATCAATGCAACAGAATCTACTGCTTTCAATTTTCGGTCGATAGGTGCCTGGCGTGCCAACAGATCCTGTCCTGACACATTCAGGCTAACCAGGGCGAAGGCTGCCGCTGCGACTACTTTAACACATTTCAAAATCATCCGTTTTTTTAGGTTTTTCTTTTTAATATTCGTCATTAGCATAAAGGGAACCGAACACGGCTTGCTTATACTCGAATATCTCTTCTGGTTTAAAAAATCGTTTAAGTTCCACTTCAGCGGTTTCCGGCGAATCGGAAGCATGAACTATATTCTCTTGAAAGCTCATGCTGTAATCTCCACGGATAGTACCGGGAGCCGCCAGACGTCCGTTAGTAGGACCGGTTAATGTTCTCACTACTTGGACAGCGTCCACACCTTCAAAGCAGCATACAATAACAGGACAAACCATCATTGCATCTTTCACTCGCTGAAAGAACGGCTTTGAACTCAAATGAGCGTAATGTTCGCTAAGCACTTCATCCGTCAACTGAACCATTTTCATTCCGGCTAAACGCAGGCCTTTTCTTTCAAATCTATTAATAATCTCACCCACCAAGCCCCTCTGCAGAGTGCAAGGTTTCAAAATAACCAGCGTTTTTTCCATCATAATATTGGGTTCATTTAAGGTTTATACTGTGCTTTTTCCAAAAATTCTTCCAAAGATAAAGATTTTCCTTGAGAAAGAAGGAGCTTCTTTAACTCTTTTTGTATGTAAGTTATATACAATGCTTCGATAAAATGTTCAGAAACCTCTATAAATAAAGGGGAAACACCACAAATATGTTATGCAACATATATCCTTGCTTTTAACAATGCAGTAACATAAACTAAGAGATAGCCGCCCAATTTATATTTGTTTTACGCAATGCTTGCAATTGCTGCCAAAGAATAGCATTTTCCGGATGAGTTCCTGCAGGGTCTTCATCTACAATACGATTTGCCACATCACGGACATATTGCAATAATTGACCGTCACGGGCAATATCGGCTATCTTCAAGTCAAAAGCGACACCACTCTGCTGGGTTCCCTCCAAGTCACCAGGACCGCGCAACTTCAAATCGGCTTCCGCTATCTCGAAACCATCATTGGTCTGTACCATTATTTCAAGCCGCTTGCGAGTTTCTTCGGTCAGTTTGTAAGTGGTGACCAAAATACAATAAGACTGATCAGCTCCACGTCCCACACGCCCACGCAACTGATGCAATTGTGAAAGTCCGAAACGTTCGGCGTTTTCAATGACCATCACCGAGGCATTCGGGACATTCACCCCGACCTCAATCACTGTAGTGGCCACCATAATCTGGGTTTCACCACTAACGAAACGCTGCATCTCAGCATCCTTCTCCGCCGGTTTCATCTTACCATGCACCTTGCTGACCTGGCAATCGGGAAATTCCGCACAAATCAGTTCATACCCCTCTTCCAGATTCTTGATATCCATTTTTTCACTCTCCTTTATCAAAGGATAAACAATATAGATTTGCCGCCCTTCTTCTATCTGTTTGCGAATGGAAGCATAAAGACTGGCACGGCGATTGTCAAACTGATGGATAGTCTGGATGGGTTTACGGCCCGGCGGCAATTCGTCAATAACTGATACATCAAGATCACCATACAGTGTCATAGCCAAGGTACGGGGAATAGGGGTAGCCGTCATGACCAGCACATGAGGCGGACAAACATTCTTGCTCCATAACTTGGCACGCTGAGCCACTCCGAAACGATGTTGCTCGTCTATAATCACCATTCCTAAAGAAGAAAAGCCCACAGTATCTTCCAAAACGGCATGCGTGCCTATAAGAATCTGAACATCCCCCGTCAGCAAATCCTTCAATATCTTCTCACGCTTCTTTCCTTTGACAGATCCCATTAAAAGTTCCACGCGCACATCCATGCCAAACAGGAATTTCCGAATGGTTTCATAATGTTGGGCGGCAAGAATCTCTGTAGGAGCCATCATACATGCCTGATAGCCATTATCCAGTGCGATAAGCATGGACATCAAGGCCACCAATGTTTTCCCACTTCCCACGTCACCTTGCAGCAAACGGTTCATCTGCCGTCCGCTTCCCATATCTTTTCTTATCTCCTTTATCACCCGTTTTTGCGCTCCGGTCAGTTCAAAAGGAAGATTCTGTGAATAAAAAGTATTAAAGATCTCACCCACCCGTTCAAAACGCAGGCCCCGATATTTACGCTGCCTGTCTTTACTGTAACGTAGAATATTGAGCTGCACATAGAACAGCTCTTCAAACTTCAAACGATATTGGGCCTTCCGCAGCAATTCGGGATTCTTGGGGAAATGAATATTACGGATGGCCTCATCCAAAGACATTAAATGATGCTCCTCCACTAACCGAGGGGGCAATGTTTCAGCAAGAGGTTCCTGTAGCAGGGCAAGCGCATTCTTCATCAACTTCTCCAGCCCATGAGAGTTCAAGAAACCGCGCTTCATCCTTTCCGTTGTGTTATAATAAGGCTGCAACCCCATCGTAGATAAGGTAAGTTCGCCTGAAGGATCCATATCGGGATGAGCCACATTGATACGGCCATTGAATACGGTCGGTTTACCAAAGACAATATACTCTGTCCTGGTCTTATAATGCTCTAGCAGATATTTAATTCCTTGAAACCAAACTAAATCAATGATGCCCGTACCATCAGAAAAATGACCGACAAGTCTGCGCTGTCTTCCCTCCCCCAAAGTCTCAAAACTGAGGATTTCGCCTTTCAACTGGATATAAGGCATATTTCCGTCTATTTCATGGATATAATAAAGGCGGCTGCGGTCTACATATTTATATGGAAAATAGTACAACAAATCATGCAAGGAAAAAAGATTCAATTCCTTGTTCAAGACGGTTGCACGCTGCGGGCCTACTCCTTGCAAATATTTTATGTCACGCGTAGTGATATCGAACATTTCAAATTAAGACTTCCGCTATTTTCAAATCAAAAGGGGTGGTTAATTTAATATTTTCTCTATTTCCCTGCACCAGACAGACCTCCCTGCCCATCGCCTCCACTACAGAAGCATCATCAGTAAAGGCATCCGTATATTCCTGTTGATATGCCTCTTTCAACAGCTGCACTTCAAAGACCTGAGGAGTCTGAACCAGTTTATAGTCATTACGCGGAACCGTTTCACTTCCCGGCTTCGTAAGATGACGCACGGTTTCCACCACATCAATTACAGGAATAACCGCTTGCTTAGTCTGCGCTGCCTCATAACATCCGGCTATCACTTCCCGGGAAACAAAAGGACGCACGCCATCATGAACACCTACCAAGCCTTCTCCCTTCACGTATGCCAACCCATTCTTTACAGAATGGAAACGAGTTTCGCCCCCATCGGCAATATCATGACGCAAAGCAAAATGATACGTTTCACAAAGATCTTTCCAGTAAGCCTGCTGGCTCACCGGAAGAACTAATATAATATGTATAGAAGAATCAAAAGCGTAAAAAGCCTCTATGGTACGCATCAACACAGGTTTGCCCCCTACAGGCAAAAACTGTTTGGGAATATCCCCTCCCATACGCAACCCTTTGCCTCCTGCAACTATAATGACATGCCTGTTCATTCT
The DNA here is from genome assembly GCA_947574505.1 of uncultured Bacteroides sp. Taxonomy (GTDB): domain Bacteria; phylum Bacteroidota; class Bacteroidia; order Bacteroidales; family Bacteroidaceae; genus Phocaeicola. The sequence continues at coordinate 13,502 of CANPJW010000037.1, forward strand.
GCAATCATCATCCCTTGCTTCAATTCTGTCACCTTTTCCGCACCGACATATTTCTCGGCAATGGCAAATGAGAATGCCATAGCGGCACCGGGGCCTTTACCGGTAATAAAATTACCGTCTTTCTCTACCAAAGCGGCCGTATACTCAGCACCTTCCAGATACTTTTCGAATCCCGGATAGCAAGTTACTTTCTTACCTTTCAACAAACCACGCTTTCCATATACCAACGGAGCGGCACAGATGGCAGACAACGGACGTCCGGCTTCAGCAAATGTCATAATCAACTTGCCCAAACCTTCGTGAGCATCCAGATTTGTCGCTCCGGGCAGACCACCAGGCAATACAATCATCTCCGCATCCCCTTCTTTTACTTCTTCAAACACCATATCGGCTACTACCGGAACACCATGCGCACCGTTTACGGTCAGCACACCTGTTACGGAAACAGTCTTCACAGGCAAACCTGCACGTCTCAACACATCTACCGGGGTCAGCGCCTCCACTTCCTCGAAGCCTTCTGCCAAAAATACATAAATTGTTTTCATAAGCTACTTCAGTTTAAAGTAATATGTAATAGTACCTGTCTGGTTATTCACTCCGTCCACTTGGTTAAAGCGTGCTTTACGGGCGGCCTCTTCCGCCGCCTTCCGCAACGAAGCGTTTACTGTATTGGTACGTTTGTTGATACTGGTACTTATCACCTGTCCTGCGGGATTTACGGTAATAGTCACTACCACCCGTCCCTCATCCTGCACATTATAGACAGGCATCGGCAAACCGCCACTACCCAAAGAACGTCCGTTGAGGTCAAATGTTCCGTAACCGCCCACTCCGCCGGACTTCCCTTCCGAAGAGTTTCCCGTCGGACTGCCCTCCAGACCGGAGCCTGTGGTACCGGTTCCTTTATTTCCCATTTGAGTTCCCTTGCCAAAAGCACCGGCTATCTTCTTCGCCGCCGCTTCCGCTGCCGCCCTTTCGGCAGCCGCTTTCTTCTCAGCCGCCGCTTTTTCTGCTTCAGCGCGTTTCTCGGCCTCAGTCTTCTCTTTCGGCTTCACCGCCTCCTTTTTCGGTACGTCCTTTTTAGGAGTTTCCTTCTTGGGTTTTTCTTTTTTAGGGGTTTCTTTTTTAGGTTCCTTTTTAGGGACTGCCACCGTTTCCTCTTCTGTCTGCGTGATGATTTCCTCTTTCGCTTCAACGGGAGGAACCGTTTCCGGTTCAGATACATCGGGAGCCGGAGCCTCAGGCTCATTCATTATATCTATATCCGTCAGCGTATAAGGGTCGGCATTCCCTTGAGAAAGCTCTGTATTTCCCAGCATAACAGGAACACCCCCCTCTTCCTGAACCTGCGGACGGCGGATAGCAATCACCAGCAGCAGGATAAGGAGAAGTATATGCAGTACAGCCGTACCAATCAGTCCTGTTATCTTATTTTTCTTCATGCTTACAGCTTAACGTTTCTTCTCAGGCGGACGTGTAGCCAACACCATCTTGAAGTGATTTTCATTAGCAATATTCAGTACCCTTACTATTTCGCGGTAAGGCACAGCCTCATCCGCATAAAGAGCCACATACATATCGGGTTCCTTCTCGGCACACCTTTGCAGGAATGCGGGCAGTTCTTCCAAGTCTATCGGCATTTCATCCTCATTGCCGAAAGCAGTATAGAAGTTCAGGTTCTTGTCAATGATTACCCTCGTAAGCGGCTTTGCCGAAGTCTGCTGCCTGCCTTGCGGAAGCAATACCTTGATGGCATTGGGCGACACCATGGTAGAGGTAATCATGAAGAATATCAGCAACAGGAATATGATGTCTGTCATAGACGCCATACTGAAGTTAGGTGATATTTTATGTCTTCTTTTCAGTGCCATACGCTATTACTTTTGAACGGGTTCGTTCAGTAAATCCATGAAGTCCATGGTACGCGCTTCCATTTGACTTACCACCTTGTCCACACGGGTTACCAGATAATTATAGGCAAACATAGCCGCAATACCCACAACCAGACCACCCACAGTAGTAATCATCGCTTCATAAATACCTCCTGAAAGCAACGTGATATCAATGTTGTTCCCGGCATTGGACATTTCCCAAAAAGCCTGCACCATACCGGTTACAGTACCAAGGAAACCAATCATCGGAGCACCGCCGGCAATAGTCGCCACAACAGGCAGTCCGTTCTCCAGTTTTGCCACTTCTATATTGCCGGAATTTTCGATAGCAGCCTGCACATCGGCAACAGGACGTCCCATACGGGTAATACCTTTCTCAATCATACGGGCAGAAGGAGTATTGGTGATGCGGCAATAGTTTATAGCCGACTTTATCTCACCCGTGCGGATATAATCACGAATACGTTCCATAAACAAAGGATCATCCTTCCCCGCCTTGCGGATAACCGCCATGCGTTCAAAGAAAATATAAAAACAGACGACAGACAACAATGCCAGCACAAGCATGATCCATCCACCTTTCATCGCCATATCCCAAAGATTCATCCGAGCCTCCTCTGAAACGGGAGTCAATACGGGATTACCCCCGGCAAGGGTATCCGCCAAAGCCGCCTGTGCAGCCAGTAAAGTGATATTCATCATGAACGAAGACAATTTTTATATTCTTCAATAGTTTGTTTTAATCCCATATAAAGCGCATCGCTTATCAATGCATGACCGATAGACACCTCGTCCAGCCAAGGAATATGCGTATGCATATATTTCAGATTCACCAGACTAAGGTCATGACCTGCATTCAGCCCCATTCCCAGGCTACGTGTCACCTTCGCCGCTTCTATAAAAGGAGCAATGGCCGCTTCGGGATTCCGAGGGTACATCGTAGCGTATGGTTCCGTATAAAGTTCCACCCGGTCGGCTCCCGCTTTGGCGGCATATTCTATCATCTCCTTGTCCGTACCGACAAAGATAGAGGTGCGGATACCTGCCTGGCCGAACGTATCCATCAGTTCGGTAAGGAAAGAAAGATTGGTCTTGGTATCCCATCCGGCATTAGACGTAATCTGATCGGGCGCATCGGGCACCAACGTTACTTGATGAGGTTTCACTTTCAGCACCAGATCAACGAACTCCGGTGAGGGATACCCTTCAATGTTAAACTCTGTGGTAAGCAGCGGACGAAGTTCGTACACATCGCTGCGGCGGATATGCCGTTCATCGGGACGGGGATGTACAGTGATACCTTCCGCACCAAACGCCTCACAGTCCAAGGCTACTTTCACCACGTCCGGATTGTTGCCTCCCCGGGCATTACGCAAGGTGGCTACCTTGTTTATATTTACACTTAACTTTGTCATCTTGGCAATATATTATTATCTTTGCAGTTCTGATGTGCAAAGTTAGCAGGTTTTATTAAAACCTGGTCCATTTTGACAAACAAAAGATTTATAAAATTAACTAATGAATATACGCCCAATGAAATTCGCCCTTTTCGGAAACACTTATCAAGCCAAGAAATCGGCTCATGTGGAACGTTTGCTATCCATTCTATCACAACATAACGCTGAAGTTCACATCTGCCGGGAGTTCTACGAGTTTCTGACGGACGACCTCAAGATAAGCATCCGTCACGCCGGTGTTTTCGATGGAAATAATTTTGAAGCCGACATGATACTAAGTATCGGAGGCGACGGCACTTTCCTGAAAGCCGCCAGCCGTGTGGGGTCACGCAACATTCCCATACTAGGTATCAACACCGGACGATTAGGTTTTCTGGCTGATGTTTCTCCTGAAGAGATGGAAGACACATTCAATGACATCTACAATGGAAACTACCGGATAGAAGACCGCAGCGTATTGCAAGTATCCTGCAAAGAACAGGAACTGAAAGGTTACCCTTTCGGTCTGAATGAGATAGCGGTACTGAAGCGTGACAGTTCTTCCATGATTTCCATCCACACAGCCATCAATGGAGCCTATCTCACCACCTACCAGGCGGACGGGCTGGTCATCGCCACTCCTACCGGTTCTACAGCCTATTCGCTGAGCATCGGGGGACCTGTCATCGTGCCACACAGCAACACCATCGCCATCACTCCGGTAGCACCGCATAGCCTGAATGTACGCCCCATTGTCATCAACGACGACTGGGAAATCACATTGGATATAGAGAGCCGCAGCCACAATTTCCTGATTGCCATCGACGGACGTAGCGAAACTTGCCGTGAAGGAAGCCGGCTCACTATCCGCAAAGCCGACTATAAAATAAATGTAGTAAAACGAAACAGCCATATCTTTTTCAACACACTCCGCAATAAAATGATGTGGGGAGCCGATGGTAGAGGATGACATTACAATCCATCCTCAAAATAGTTTAAATAGTGGTTATCAAGGTTATACAAAACCTTTTTATATCTAACAAATTTCTTTTTTCAAATACTATGATTATATTTGTGCCACAAATAAAAAAATCAGACCATACGATAGATCGGTAAAACGCACAAAAACATTACACGGCATATGAAAGGCACAATACAAAAATGGAAACTCGTGATACTTCTGGATGCATTACTGTTCTTAAGTAACATGACCTTTGCTAAAGACACAATCAATCAATATACAGAGGGAAACCCTATAGACACAACAGCGGTTTCCATTTCAGACAAAACCAACATCCCCGACCGGCTTTATGTAGATTCCCTGTCATTGAAACGTCATTTTATCCACCGTATCGGCATTGAGGCACGTCCCGGATATATTTTCCCCACCAGTTCCTTTTTCAGAGGAGAAAATCTGAATTGGAAACCCATAGAGAATTCCCTGTCGCTTCACTTGAAGTACTCATTCCAGTTTCATCCGAACACCTATAACGACCGTATTTACAGAGGGGCCTACCAAGGTATTGGCGTGGGCTACTACAATATGTATGAGAAGCCGCAATTGGGCAACCCGCTTACTGTCTATTTATTTCAAGGAGCGCGTATCGCCCGTTTCAACCAACGATTGTCATTAAACTATGAATGGAATTTCGGCGCTTCATTTGGCTGGAAACCATACCACAGCGATTTGAATCCATATAATAAAGTGATAGGTTCGAAAGTAAACGCCTATCTGAATACAAACTTCTATTTCAACTGGATGCTTTCTCCCAAATTTGATTTCACAACAGGTGTGGCAGTAACGCATTTCTCTAACGGTAATACCAAATTCCCGAATGCGGGACTCAATTCCATCGGACTAAAGGTAGGATTGGTTTACAATATCAATAGAAAAGAAGAATGTTTTGCAAAGCCCTTGTATCAATCACCCGTACCTAAATTTCCCCGTCATATCAGTTATGACCTGGTATTGTTCGGTTCATGGCGCAGAAAAGGAGTAACGATTGGAGAGGGGCAAATGGTTGCTTCTCCTGAAACTTATCCGGTACTGGGATTTAATTTCGCGCCAATGTATAATTTCGGGTATAAATTCCGTGCGGGTATTTCATTAGACGGGGTTTATGACGGCAGTGCGAATGTGTATAGCCCGGACGGATACGGCGATGAGCTCCTCAAGCCGTCTGCCGGCAAACAACTGGCACTGGGAGTTTCGGGACGTGCCGAGTACGTGATGCCTTACTTCACAGTAGGAATAGGATTGGGTACAAATGTGATTCATGCAGGCGGAGATTTAAAATCTTTCTACCAGATATTGGCACTGAAGATAGAAGTTACGCGCAACTCATTCCTTCATATCGGATATAATTTACAGGATTTCCATGATCCCAACTATCTGATGCTGGGATTCGGATTCAGGTTCAATAATAAGTATCCCACTTTTCACAGACGGTAAATGCTACGTCTAATTTGCACAGACACATTCTACAAAATATACTAAAATTATCGGAATATATATCGTAAACAAGCTACATGTTTGTGGAATGATACAATCATATTTGTTTACCATTAAAACCGAATCTGTTTATCCCAAAGCTAGACCTTTTTGGGGGAACTTCGGCATTTTTACCGGACAGCTATAAAATCAAACAAGATATTCCTATACCAAGAATCTGCAAATCCTGCTACAAGATTCCGAAAAACTTGCTACAAGAATTGCGACATCTTGCGACAAGTTTTCAAAGTCTTTCCACCTTCTTTTTGATATGCGTATCCATCTTTTGAAGAGAAATACCCCTCTCTTGAAGAATGCCCCCAAAAATCCTTCAGAAGTTTCAGCCTCTCCGCAAACGTCCTGTTCATCGGCATTCCGGCTGACAGATTGATGCACCGAGATCCTTCAACCGCGTAGTTCTTTCTTTCAGCCGTAGTCAATAAATGTATAAAGGTAAATCCGAATACCGATAGAAAACCAACCAATACGACATCGCTTACCCTGTCACGCTGAAAGATCTTTTTCGGCTGAAGGATTTTATCGTGTATATCCTTCAGCCGAAAAGCCGATGAACAGGACGTTTGCGGAGAAGCTGAAACTTCTGAAAGAAAAACAAGGTATTTTGCCATGTTATGCAATACGAGTAGAAAAGCATCAAAAACATCCTGTTGTTTTTGAAAAAGCTCCTGTTCTTTTTTAAAAAGCTCTTGATCTTTTTAAAAAACGTCCTTGTCTTTGATATGGAATTTCCGGTGTAATCGTACAGTTATAACATTAATACAAAATCCCATCAAAAACACCGGTCCGATTCTCATAAGTAATAAGTAAAAACAGTATTCAATATGGAGACAAAAATCATATTTTTCCCTCACTTATGCCTGTAACGCCTCTGTTCCTAAAAACACATCAGACATAGCGCATCAGCCATCCCCCAACGGGACAGCCGAGAAACTCTTATATTCCCTGGTCTGCCCCATCACAACCACAGGATTCTCAAAGGTTTCATATATGCTCAATACTGAAGAACTGATCCTGTCAATCTGCCAGTAGCAGTAATCCAGAAGAAGATATCTGTTATTGGGAGTGATAAAATCATATCGGAAATAATGTACATGCTCTTCCACTTCCTCGCCATCACACGTCGTCCGTGATTTACAGGAAGCCTTACCATTCAGCCCGAACTCATAATGTTCACAGACTTCCGCATCCCTGCCATCCTCAGTACGTATCTGAAATGTTCTCTCCCATGCATAACCGGTCAGATTGGTAACAATGGTATTGCTATCCTCCCCGTAATGTTCATCAATACAACCTGCAAGAAACAGTACACATATAACTGTCGAGCCCAATAATCCAATTAATGTTTTTTTCATAGTCCGTCACTTTTTTATTTTATTGTCATCTGTAATGGAGTACAATCCTTATATTGGTCCCATCACCTGCACCTTGCTCCTTCCGCTTCCGGTCTTCACCACCTGCACCTGCGCAGGGATACGTTCCATCATCTCCGCCACATGGGAAATCACCCCTATCTTACGCCCTTGCATCTGCAACCGCTCCAAAGCATCCATCGCAATGCGCAGAGTGTCCATATCCAGCGATCCGAAACCTTCGTCAATAAACAACGATTCCACATTCATCCGGTTGGAGGACAAGGAAGACAAGCCCAATGCCAAGGCGAGAGATACCAAGAAAGATTCCCCGCCCGAAAGGGAATGGACACTACGCACCTCACCCATCATATCAAGATCCACAATCTGCAAGGCCAGCGTATCAGGGATGCGTTGCAGTTCGTAACGGGGGGCAAGGTCTTGCAAATGCCTGTTGGCATAAAGCAAAAGGACATCAAGCGTATAACCTTGGGCTATTTCCTTAAACTTGGCGCCAGTCTGGGAACCGAACAGTTCGTTCAGTTTCGCCCAATTCTCGTAGATAGAGTTTTTTTCCTCCAACTCTTTCTCGATGTCGGCTATGCGTTCCTTACCTTTTATATGGTTCTGTATCGTCACCTCTATTTGGGCCAAACGTCCGGTTTCCATTTCTTTAGCAGCAGTGCAGGCAGTCAATGTTTCAATCAGCGACTCCTTGTTTTCCGTGGTATCCGGTTTCAGAGGAGCTTGCTGATGCTCCTCCCTTTTCTGCCTTCGCTCCGCAAGGATCGCCTGAAGAGTGGTTTCCTTCTCTTTCAGTGTGCCCAACGCTTGTTTCTCAGCCAGTATCCAGCTTTTGTCTTTGGAAAGCAATTGTTCCAACTCGGCATACGTTTCCTTTTGAAGCGTGAGCCACTCGTTTATTTTCAATTCGTCTTGTTGCAAGACAGCAGTCAGACGGACTAATTCCTTTTCCATCTGTGCGGTCTGCCCTTTGTAAGATTCCGCCTGCACAGTTAAAGAATGATGCAAGTTCATGGCTTTTTCCAGTTGTTGTTCCAGTTCCTTTTGCCGTCTTGCATGGGTTGCAACCACTGTTTCGGTGGATTCACCATTCAGCAGGGAAGACCGCAGACGAGCACGTTCGTTCAATTCTGCCTGCTGTCTTTCTTCTTTTTGTTTCTTTTCTTCGTACAAACCAATGGCATTGGCTTCTTCTTTTTTCAAACTATCTCTTTGGGCTGATTTTGAGGTAAGAGCCTCTTTTATTTCGGTCTGCTCTTGCAAACGGGCATTCCATTGCCTGCCGAATTGCTGGACATAATGTTTCAATGTGCCCTGCTCCAACAAATCTTTCCAATTGGGAATAATGGATACGTATGTTTCTACTTTTTTCAGCGTATCATCAACTTGCGCCACATAATTTTCAATCAATGCAGAAAGACGGGCCATCTCCAGTTGGCGGGCATTCAGCGTGTTTTTCAGTTGTTCCGTTTCTTTAGCAACCTGTTCTTTCGCACGGTTCAGTTCCTCTTCCTGCAAGGATTGGACATTGGTCTGTTCCCTCATCGGATGATGGAAACTCCCGCAAACCGGACATGGCTTTCCTTCCTCCAACTGCTCACGAAGCAACAGCACCTCTGCCGGCAACAGTCGGTTCAGACGCTCGGCTTCCTGTTGTACCGATTTCAACCGCTGTTCCTCCGCTTCACTCGCTTTCTTTACTTTATCCAGCAGTTGACGGTTCGATACGCTTTGCGCCCTTGCCATTTCCAGATTGGTAAGCAAGCTGGTAATCAGTTCAACGGCAGGAATCAATTGGGAATAAGCGGTATATCGTTCAAACCAGGTTTGCAAGGCGGTTTGCTTCTCCATCAACAAACTTATATCCTTCTCTGTCTTACAAACGGATTGATGCAGATTATCTTTAGCCTGCAATGCCAAAGCCGCTTCTTTCTGACTTTCCGCTAATTGCTTTCTATTTTCCACCAACTGCACATCCAATGCTCTGGCTTTATCCAATTGCGGTTCTTGCTGCGACAAATAGGTCTTAAATTCCGCCAGTTCTTTCTGAGCGGCTTCCCACTGCACGTTCGCGGAAGTCTGTAAAGCCGCATTCTGCCGGATGGCAACCTCTATTTCGCCTAACCGGGAACGACCGGCATCTATCTGCTTCCGGGCGTTACGCTGTTCCATATACACATCGCGGATATCCTGAGCCTGCTCTATACGGGCCAACAGTTCATAACGTGGACGGGCGGCTTCTATTTCTTTTCTGATGCCGGAAAGTGATTCTTCCGCCTGTATGCATCCTGTATTCAAGCGTCCTTCTTCTTCCAGCCATTTCAACTTGCCGGACAACGCCTCCTCTTTCTTCTTCGAAACGGACAAGCGGACTTGTAATTCTTCCTTTTCAGCCGAAAGTTGCTGTAATTGCTCATCTGTCAGCAACTCAATGCCTTTGATACGCTCCTGCAATAATTTATATTCGCTTTCCGCCCGCTTGGTGCGTTCATAGATGGAAGCAGAGATACGCGAGTAAATTTCCGTTCCGGTCAGTTTTTCCAAGATTTCGGCTTTATCAGGCTGACGAGCCTTCAGGAAGGTAGCAAAATCTCCTTGAGCCAGCAACACAGAGCGGTTGAACTGTTCGAAAGAGAGTCCGATCAGTTCACTGATGCGGGATAATAATTCGGTCTTCGTCCCTTGCTGTTCCACTCCGGAGGTAAGGTTGGTCAACGTCATTTCCACTTTTTGCAAGGAACCGCTAACCTTCCCACGCGAACGTCGCACCGTCCAACGTGAACGGAACACCTCTCCTGTCAAAGCGACGAAATCCACTTCCGAATACCCCTCGGCAGTACCCCGGCGAAGGATGGAACGGCTATCGTTCTGTGCAATTCCTCTGTCGGCAACATCCATGACAGAGACGTTATTCTCTTTCGCCTTGTTCATACGTGGCGTACAGTCAAACAAAGCCAGACACAAAGCATCCAGCAAGGTTGATTTTCCGGCTCCGGTACTGCCTGTAATGGCGAATATACCTGCCGAGCACAAAGGTTCGACGGTAAAGTCTATCATAAATTCACCTTCCAATGAAGCCAGATTCTTTCCTCTTATCGCTACTATTTTCATACTCCTGCCTCCTTGATTACACTTTCCAGCAATTGTTTCATGGTATCGGGCATCTCCGTCCCTCCATATTTCCGTTTAAAGACATCCAGTGCCATATCCAGCGGACGGATGGTTTGCAACTCCTCGTAGGAAGTGGCGACAATGCCGCTTGCCTTTTTTTGTGGAAGCATAGCGGCGATGCGTGCCAGGCGGACTGCTTTTCCTTTCAACGCTTCCTCTATCTTATACTTATAAGAAGGTTCCGGCTCGGTCATCAAAATCTTTATTTCCAGATAGGGCGACCGCAACGTGACATCCCCATCGGGCAAATCGCCGATGGCTTGCAGCACTTCTTCCAGCGGACGGGCCTGACGAGGAATACTCATCACGCCGGCTAGCGGTTCAAATGCCAATCTCTCTATGCCGGTACCCTCAGCACTTATCGTTATCATGACCACTCCCGAAGCATTGTTCCTCTCAGCAAAAGACATGGGCATAGGAGTTCCGGAATAACGCACATTCTCCCGATGGGACACACGCTGGGAGCGATGCAGATGCCCCAATGCAGTATAGGCGATAGCCTCATCAAAAGCATCGGGGGATACACATTCCAAGCCTCCGATAACGGTACGTTCCGAACGGTCGTCCTCCGAGATTTCCGAGCCGGTGGCTTGCAGATGTCCCATGGCGATAACGGGAAGTCCTTTCTCCTTCACTTCATTGAAAAGCTGCTCATAAAGCAGTTGGACTCCTTTTGAGTAATTTTCAGCCGAAGGATAATCCCCCTGACGCAGATAGGGGACGGCAAGGCAATAGGCGGTCACTTCCCCTTCTGTGTAAAGGGGGACAATCAGGTGTTGCAAGTCTATATCACCTTCCGCATTGCGGCGCACGACACCGCGAACGGTGACATTCATATCCTCCAACAGGGGATTGGGAGCCTCCAAACGGGCTGCCGAGTCATGATTTCCGGCAATGATGATAATTTGCAAAGAAGGGTTTTCGGACGTAACTTCTCTTAGAAAACGATAATACATTCGTTGTGATTCCGCCGAAGGGTTCGGGCTGTCGAATACATCACCTGCTATCAACAATACATCTATTTCATGCTGTCTTATCTGCTGTTTCAGCCATTCTAGAAAATGGAGATGCTCTTCCCGCCGGTCGTATTCATAAAAAGTCTGGCCCAGATGCCAGTCTGCTGTATGGAGAATTTTCATTAGCTGTTCGGTTTGTTTCCTGCAAAAATAGGAAAACTAAATGAAAAAAGGTATTTCTTTTAGGTACAACCTCTAAATGAAAACTATTTTTCATGCAGAAAACAAGCAGACATGCCACCTTTTCGCTATCTTTGCCATACGAGATAAATAATAAGAAGAAAGGAGAACGTCATGAGTACAATCACATTGGAATCAATACAAAACGAACTGATTCGGGAAATCTTGGACATCAAGAATGTAAAGGTGTTGGAGTCTGTAAGGAAGACTCTTGTTCATGCTAAAAAGGAAATGGAATCTGTTTCTACCATGGTGGCAGAGGATGAAGAACCCTACATGACCAAAAGTGAAATAATGGACGGGCTGTCCGAGGCTTGCAAAGACATCAAACTGATGCGTGAAGGAAAGCTGAAAGGCCGTCCCATAGAAGAATTGCTCAATGAACTATAAAATCAAAGTATATCGCCACTTCGAAAAAGAAGTTAAGAAACTTTCCAAGCGATATAAATCATTGAAGCAAGACTTGACAATTTTAGCCGCAGAACTCATGCAGAACCCTGACATGGGTACTGATTTAGGCAATGGCCTACACAAAGTACGCATGAGTATAGCATCAAAAGGAAAAGGGAAAAGAGGCGGAGCAAGAGTGATCACTCTCATCGCCACTCTATCCAAAGAAGAAAAAGAGATTGGCTTACATTTCATTTATGATAAATCAGAGCGTGAGAATATCACTGATAAAGAGTTACAAGCGGTCTTGAAAGACAACGGAATTATCTGAAAAGACGAACCGGTCATGCCAACTGAGGCATGACCGGTTTGTATATCTATCATCATTCAGCCACCAGCCGCACCTCATAAATATGCGGAGTCACTTTCTCATTTCCTTTACCGATCTTTATCTCCAGTTGCTCATTGGATTGCATAGATGCAGGTACATCAAATATCCCCACCGATACATCCGAAGCCGGTTTACCAGCCAATCGTCCTACTTCCTGCCCGTTTATCCATACTTTTGCATCCTTACGAATCTCAGAACGGAACCGGATACGCACTTTATTGACCTGCTTTCCGTTCGTCTTCATACGATAACTGAACCAACCGGCCGCCTCACGCCAGTGAACCCCTTCATCATCCCCCGTACGGGAATTCTCCATCCGGATGAAATGGTCGCTTTCCGGTTGTTGTTCCCCACAAATCACTTTATCGGCGGTCATACCATCCAATGCGGCACGCTCCTTTTCCTCTTTTGCCAACTGTTCCTGCCTTGCCTGCAACTCCTGTACGGACAGCACAGGCCAATAGACCATATACCGGCACTCGTATAAACGGAAAAACGGTTCCACAGTCATACCCTCATAGCGTTCGGGATAAACTCCGGACAATGTAAATGTCAACGGCTTACCTTCCACTTTTTTCAGATGAGAAAGAAGATTGTTCTTATCCCCCACAATGACAGGCATCGTTTGTAAAGGCAGACGCGGTCCGGCAGCAATGTGTCCGCCACGACTGTCATCGGCAAACATGCCATCCTGATTTTGCTTGCCCAACCGGGCGGCCAGCACAATCGGTCCGTATAAGATGGAATAGTTGGCAGAACCATCCGGCAGTGCAATGGCACGCAAATGCATCGGCAGTTCCAGCCTTACTTTGTCACCTTTTGACCAAGTACGGTTCAGGCTAACATATCCCTCTTTGACCGTTACGTTCTGCCGTTTACCATTAACAGACAAGCGTAATGCTTCCGGCTTCGTCCATTCGGGAATACGGAAAAGAAGGGTAAATTCTTTCTTTCCCTTTTCCGGAGAAATAACAAGAGTACTCCCCTCCTCATCGGGAAAAGCCGTCTGTTGCTCAATTTGGGTATCTCCCCAGCGCAAGGTAGACGGAATGAAAAGATTGACATACAGATTATTATCCTTGTGTCCATAAATCATTTCACCATAACGGGCATGATTTTCCATCCCCGATCCCACACAACACCAGAAACTGGTCTGAGGCTGCGAATAGACCCTGTAATGACCGGCACGCATCGGGGTAAAATAAACAAATCCGCCTTGCACAGGATCTTGCGTGGAAAGGATATGGTTATAAAGCGCCCGTTCGTAATAATCCATAAAATGAACGTCCGCACTCGTTTCATACAGCATTTTTGTAAGGCGGAGCATATTGTAGGTGTTACAAGTCTCAGGCCCCTGCTCGCTGGTGAGCATACTGCTGAAATCATCAGCCGGATGAAAATGCTCACGCACACTGTTACCTCCGATGGTGATGCTTCGATGGTTTACCACTGTCTCCCAGAAATAGCGGGCGGCCTCGCTCCAGTCCCGGTTGCCTTCCAAATCGGCAATACGTTTGAAACCTATCACTTTCGGTATTTGGGTATTGGCGTGCATACCAGTCAGTTTATCCTCCTGTCTCAACAAAAGCTGCAACACGGTGTGATGAGAAAATTGGTGAGCCAGTTTCAAGTAGCGTTTGTCGCCGGTGATAGCGGCCACATCGGCAAATGTTTCGTTCAGCCCTCCATGTTCGCTGCGCAGCATATCCTGTATCTGTTCATCGCTCAACTTGGATACCAGACGAATCATCCAGTCCGTGAGTTTCACCAACATTTCCTTTGCCTCCCGGCTATCGGTCTGAAGAGTTGCATCACGAAGGCCGGCATATATTTTATGAATATTGTAAAGAGGAACCCAGCGGTCGTTCAATCCGAAACCGGACGCGCGAATGTTTCCTTCCTCTATTTCTTTCCACATTTTGCGCCCGTTTGGAACTCCACACAGATAACCGTCACCGGCGGCATCCTGGCAGCGTTTCAGTTCACTTATCATATAATCCAGACGCGCCTTGATCTCCTTATTTCCCGTAGCGGCATACATATAGGAAAGGGCCGATAAATAATGTCCGCCAATATGACCGTCCAGCCCTGTATTTTCCCAATTGGTATAATTTTCAGCTTTAGGAGAAAGACCAGCTTCCTTCAAATAAGGAGCTAACAGACGGTCGGGGTCTATTCCCAGCAGATAACGGATATCCATATCCTCTGCGTGTTTGAAAGGGCTGGCGGTGAGCCGCACATCCCTGACTGGAAAACTTTCTACTTTTGCGGGTAGCTGAGCATGCAAAGCTACAGAAGCTATAGCAAAAACGGAAGTGGATAAAATGGTTTTAAGTAAATTCATAATGTATTTTATCGTTTCTTTATTTATTCTGCTGGATATTCAATATGAACATTCTAAAGTTTCACCTCAATTGCCGTACCGGTATAATTCACCATCTTTCCTCCCTTCAATGGTTTATCGCCTTCTCCTGATCTATGATTTACGAGAACTACTTTGAACTTCCTCTTTTCCAACATTCCGGGATATCTTCCTTCACGGTCGCTGATGTGCAAAGTACGGTTACTATCATCCCAACGGAAAGTGATAGTAGAATAAACTCCCTTTTCATAATTGTAATTATCGTTCTCATCCTCATAAAGAATAAAAGTTGCATTAGCACCCGGATAAACACGAATCTCCAGGTCATCCCAACTTTTTTCTGTGGCATACTGCACCGCAGGCCCCCAAGGAATTATAGAACCGGCACGGATATAAACAGGCATGATATCAATAGGTACTTCACGCTGTATGGTTTGGCCACCAGCCAACTTTGCCCCAGTCCAGAAATCAAACCAGTTACTTCCCTCAGGCAAATATACATCCGTTTTCTCTATTTTCCGCATATTTTTCTGATAACCATTCTGTTTTTTATCCTGCCATGTATAGAGAGAATCAGTTACCGGACGTACTAAAAAACTACGTCCGAACATATACTCCGTATCCATATCAAGTACTTTCTTGTCTTTCGGAAAATCCATCACCAAAGGACGAATAATGCTGCCTGCCTTATTTGTTACTTCCCAAGTAGTACTATATAAATAAGGTAATAAGCGATAACGCAAATGGGTATATTTCTCCAATGCATCATAAGCCCAATCACCTTTATCGCCGAACTGATAGATCTCTACAGCAACAGGACTGGAATTATGAGAACGCATGATAGGTTGGAAAGCTCCCCACTGATACCAACGGACGTGTAACTCATGATAAGCAATATTATTACCCCAGTTCGGGATAAGATTTTGTTCATAAAAAGTTGGTAGTCTCAT
>CANPJW010000038.1 GCA_947574505.1 uncultured Bacteroides sp.
TGAGGCAAAGGTATCAAAACCTTATGATATAAACCAATTATGAACATCTACTTATAAAAAGGATTAGGCACAAAGTTTGATTAAACAGATCAGACAAAATGCACATTATATGTATATAATGGAAGAATATCTCCTGTTTCTTTGTTTCTTTCATTGGTTTTGTATAGTTTTGTTGACTATTACCATTAGAAATAGTATAAAATAAATACTGATATGAAATACATTATCTATATTCTCTTCTTTTTTCCTATTTGGGTCACTGCGCAAACATACAAATACATAGGTACAGAAAATGGTTTGAGTAATCGAAGAATATTCGGTATCCAGAAAGACGCTCAAGGATATATGTGGTTTCTTACCGATGAAGGAATGGATCGCTACAATGGTAAAGATATAAAGCATTACAAACTAAATAAGAATGACAGTGCACTTGAAGCTCCTATCCATCTGGGGTGGATATATACCAGACCTCATATAGGAACATGGGTCATTGGCAAACAGGGACGGATCTTCCAATATGAATCAAAGTATGATGACTTTAAAATGGTGTATAAGTTGCCGAATAGCTTGGAAACGATTAGTTATGGTTATATGGACAACAATGATAATATATGGTTATGCCGTAAACATTCCATATTGCTTTATAATACCGAGAATGCCCGGATAATCCAATTCCCCAATATACTGTATAGCAATATAACGGCAATAACGCAAGTGGACGAGCGCCATTTTTTTATAGCGACAGAAACAGGAGTCCGATACGCCAAACTGGAAAACGGCGAATTGGAAATTATCCCTGTTGAAACGCTTGACTATTTCCATGCGCAAGTAAGCGAGCTGTATTATCATCAAGCATCAAAAAGATTGTTTATCGGTTCATTTGAGAGAGGAATATTCATCTACGATATGAATAGCTGGGAAATAATAAAACCTGAAGCTGATTTAAGTGATGTAAACATAACTTGTATCTTTCCATTAGACGAGTCGCAGCTATTAATATCAACAGAAGGGATGGGGGTATATAAGATTGATGTAGATACATGTAAACTAGAGCATTATATTGTAGCAAACTATCAAAGTTACAATGAGATGAACGGTGATAATATCAATGATATATTTGTTGATGAAGAAAAGCGGATATGGCTTGCCAATTATCCGACAGGTATTACAATTATAGATTATCGATATGAAAATTACCATTGGTTGAAGCATGCTATGGGAAATAAACAGTCATTAATCAATGATCAGGTACATGCCGTGATTGAAGACAGTGAGGGCGATTTATGGTTTGGCACCAGTAACGGTATCAGCGTTTATAATTCAACAACAGGACAGTGGCATTCATTCCTGAGTTCTTTTAATGAGCAATTGAAAGATAAAAATCACATATTTATTACTTTGTGCGAAGTATCTCCCGGAATTATTTGGGCAGGTGGCTATACTTCGGGTATTTACAAAATAAACAAGCATACATTATCTGTCGAGTACTTCTCTCCTTACCTGCTCACATCTATCAACATGCGGCCGGATAAATATATTCGTAATATGATAAAAGACTCGAAAGGTAACATATGGTCGGGCGGATTTTATAACTTGAAATGTTTTGATTTGGAAACCCAAAAGGTGCGCTTATACCCCGGAGTGAGTTCTATCACTTCTATTGCCGAGTATGATAAAGAACATATGTGGATTGGCACGGCTACCGGATTGTATTTATTAAATAGAAATTCCGGCCGATATCAGTATATTGGCACTGTGATGGGAGCGACTTATATCAATTCACTTTATCAGGCCGACAACGGCTTGTTATATATAGGGACAAATGGTGCGGGGGTGTTTGTGTACAATGTACAGAATCAGACTTTTGAACACTACTATACGGATAATTCGGCATTAGTTTCTAACCAGATATTCACGATATTGCCGGAAGTGGACGGACGTATTATGATGAGTACGGAGAATGGGGTCACATGTTTTTTCACCAAAGAAAAGAATTTTCATAACTGGACTAGAGGAGAAGGATTGCTACCCGCTTATTTTAATGCTGCTTCAGGTACATTACGCAAAAATAAAAGTTTTGTATTCGGTAGTACGGACGGAGTTATCGAAATTCCTAAAAATGCAAAGTTTCCCCGTTATAAGTTTTCAAAGATGGTATTCAGTGACTTTCATATCTCATATCAACCAGTTTACCCGGGTAGCGAAGACTCCCCACTACATGAATGTATAGATGAAACGAAAGTCTTGAAGTTAAAATATGACCAAAACACTTTTTCTCTCAATGTCTCTACTATCAATTATGACTCTCCGGACAATGCTCTTTATTCTTGGAAGTTAGAAGGATTCTATGAGAAATGGACACAACCTGGAACAATAAATTTGATTCGTTTCACCAATCTGCCACCGGGAAAATATACCCTTCGTGTGCGTGCCATATCCAAAGAGGAACATGATGTTGTCTTTGAGGAACGTGCGATGAAGATCATTATCAAGCGACCTTTTTGGACCAGTTGGTGGGCTATCCTGTGCTATGGCTTGTTTATAATATGGGGAGTCTCTTTCATTATACGTACGATGAACCTGAGAAAACAAAAGAAAATATCAGATGAAAAAACGCAATTCTTTATCAATACAGCACATGACATACGTACTCCGCTAACTTTGATAAAAGCTCCTTTGGAAGAATTGCTCGAAGAGGAGAAACTTTCAGAGATTGGGGTAAACCGCACAAAGACTGCTTTGAGAAATGTCGATTCTCTTTTGAGACTGACTGGTAACCTCATTAATTTTGAGCGTGCTGACGTGTATTCTTCCAAGTTATATATATCCGAATATGAACTGAATACTTATATGCATGAAGTGTGTGCTGCATTTAGCAATTATGCCAGTATCAAACATATAGACTTTACATACGAAAGCACTTTCAGTTATATGAATGTATGGTTCGATAAAGAAAAGATGGATTCTATTCTGAAAAATATAATATCGAACTCGTTAAAATATACGCCAGAAAACGGAAAAGTCAGTGTTGTTGTCTCTGATACGAATGACTCGTGGAGAGTGGTGATAAGTGACACTGGTATCGGGATTCCTTCTGCTGAACAAAATAAGTTATTCAAACTGCATTTTCGTGCCAGTAATGCCATTAATTCCAAAGTTACGGGCAGTGGCATAGGGTTGATGCTAGTAAATAGACTGGTTCGTATTCATAATGGAAAAATCAATATAGAAAGTACCGAATATCAGGGAACTACTGTCAAGATTGTTTTTCAGAAAGACAATAGGAAGCTTCAGAAGCCGAATCAGAAATCTACCCCTGAACCGGCAATTGAAATACCGGAACTGACTGCTCCAGCTACTTTCAAATGTATCGCCAATGCTTCGAACAATGCGAACTTACAGCGTATTCTTGTTGTAGAGGATAATGATGAGTTACGCTCCTACCTGTTTAATTTACTTTCTTCTTTGTATAATGTACAGACTTGTGTTAATGGTAAGGAAGCACTGATTATTATAAAAGAATTCTGGCCGGAACTTGTTCTTACGGATGTGATGATGCCCGAAATGCGGGGCGATGAGTTATGCGTTGCTATAAAGAATGATATTGAGACTTCGCATATTCCTGTTTTGCTGCTTACGGCATTGGGAGAAGAAAAAGATATTCTTAAAGGACTGTCAATTGGGGCGGACGAATATATAATCAAGCCTTTCAATGTGACAATATTGAGAGAGAGCATCAAAAATTTATTGACCAACCGGGCATTGCTACGTAGCAGATACGCAAGCTTGGTAACAGATACGCAGTCAATGGTTCCATCTGCAAAAGGAACAAATAGTCTTGACTGGAAGTTCATATCGGATGTAAAGAAACACATTGAGAATAATATTGATAATACAGAATTCAGTGTGGTTATACTCTGTGAATTGCAAGGCATGGGACGTACAAGTTTTTATAACAAGCTGAAAACATTAACCGGATATACCCCAAATGGTTTTATTCAACTTATCCGTGTGAAACGTGCTGCCGTGCTTTTAAAAGAAGGACAGCATAATATTAATGAAATTTCTGACATGACCGGATTCTCTGATAGCAAATATTTCCGAGAAGTATTTAAGAAACACTATAAGATGAGTCCGAGCCAATATGCAAAATGTGGGGAAAACATCTCTCCTGTAACTTTGGAAGAGGATGGAGACGAAACGGATAATGACGTAAACAAATAATATTCGTTTTTTAAGTTTGTGATATGGCAATATCAAATATATATGAATAATGTAACGATATAGGAAGTGATACTTTCACTAAGTGATTAAATGGAAGCATATAAATTCAAAAAAGAGTCTGGTATCGGTTGATACCAGACTCTTTTTACTTAATCAGACTTATATCGAACTGACGTTCTGTTATCATTTGCGAATCAGGTATTTGATGAATAAATAACCACCGAATACTTGCAGACACATCCCGAGAATACCGATACGGAAATCCTGAATGGCCGTATAGAAGTTGCCGATGCAAGCCCATTCCCCTAATGTTCCTATACCTTGGTATGTGAGTACTACACCTGCCAGAAGAGGGATAGAGATGTGTCCTGAATGTCGTGCAGTCCATCCGGCAGCAACAGCCAGCAATACGGATTTCAATAAGATGGCAGGCAATGCGGATGGTATTGGCATTCCGAAGAGTACACAGTTTATGACGGGCGAAAGGATAGCGGTCAGAAGTCCTACCTTCCAACCATATTTATACGCACCGATTAGCGTAAAGAAATAGATTGGCAGCCAAGTTATTCCTCCTTGTGGAATGAGATGAAAGAGTTGGGGAAAAAGCATATTGCCAATGACAAATAACGAGGCTGCCAAATAGGTATTTACATTGTTATAGTTCAGCGAATAGAGTTTTACAGTAGTTGATTCCATATTCATTTTATTATTTAAAAGTTCAAATTAATACCACCCATAAATGTCGCTTTCGGCATAGAATAGCCGGCATTTATCTCATAACGTTGCGCAAGCAGGTTCTCTCCTTTCACAAAAAGACTGGCAAAACGGCATACACGATAATTCCCGAAGATTCCATAAAACAAAATCTTCTTGTTGTTCACGTCCTTTGGTGACAGAAGTATAAAGTCCTTTCACATATTGCAATCCGGTTGATACGCTCCAACATCCCGAGGAATAATCGGCTCCTGCATACAACTTATGTCCGGGAGCGGCAAGAACCGGATTTTCCATATACAACCAGCTATAATTGGCGTTGACATCTCCCCATAGTTTCTAGAAAGAGTTTATGTCATATCCTAGCTTTGCGTATCCGCCGTATTGTTCAAATTCCATATCAGGCCGGTGCCCGTCCGTCCGGTTGTAAGAACCTGTTACAATGCTACTGAAACGCCCTTTTTTTACACGGTTGGCAAACTCAGTCTGCAATGTATTATATGAGCCATATCCTACTTGCATATTGGTATTTACTCCCTCTTCCTGTTGCTTGCGGGTGACGATATTGACAACTTCCCCCATAGCATTCGAACCATAAAGCACAGATGCAGGGCCACGTAAAACCTCTACCCTTTCTGTCATCATGGATTGGTAAGCATCTGCTATCGGATGTCCCATCAGTCCCATATACTGCGGATGCCCGTCTATTAAAACTAACAATCCTGCCGTAGGACTGCCACCGACACCCCGCAGGCTCATATCTCCCGCAGCTCCGGTGGAGACGCCATATCCCATGATACCGCGACTGGTAGTAAACAACCCCGGAACCTGTTCCGTCAACAGCGGTAAAAGAGAGGGTTCGTACCTTTTCTCAATCTGTTGTCTCCCTACTACGGAGATAGTCATCGGAAGATGGCGTACATCAGTTTCATTACGTGTTCCTGTGACTACTACTTCGTCAATGATGTAGTTTCTTCGGAACTGGGTACTGTCTTTTTTATTCTGTGCCGCTCCTTGGACAGAAAGCAGACCGGCGAGTAGAAACAGACAAGTTGTATCTTTTCTCATATTTTATTTCGTGTATCTTTTACTTCCTGCTTCTGATTTTCTCAAGAAAATCACGAATCAACGGTAAAATAGCTTCAGCCGATTTCTCTTCACTGCACATGGTTTCCACGGGACACCACCCCGTATGGTTGCGGTTCCAGATAAAAGGTACTTCCTGACCGAAGCCGACTTTTACATCTGATGTTCGAAACAAGTCCATAGCTTTAGAACTGATAATATCCGTGTAGAGCTCTTTTATACCACCTGAAATCATCAGAGCGGCAGCCCCTTTTCCGACAACCTTATCGGCAATCATAGCCCCTTTCAGGAACTCCGGTTCCTGAGTCAGCAAATCATATAAGTCGGCCACCCCGCGTTGGGTAAAAGTACGTACCTTTCCTTTGTTGGCAATCACGCAGGAATAGCCTCCACTATGTAATAAGTCGATCAATTCTTCCATTATAAAGTTCCTTGTTTCAGTTGTTCGACAAATTGGTCTATCCTATGCAACTCATTGGGTATATCTATGTTTTGCGGGCAATGCGCCACACATTGGTTGCATCCTATGCAATGGCTTGCCTGACGAAGTTTCGGCACGCTACGGTCATAACCGACGAGAAATGCACGACGGGCTTTGGCGTAGTTTTCATCCTGTCCGTTCTTGGGCACATTCCCTTCGTTGACGCAACGGTTATAATGCAGGAGAACAGCCGGAATATCCAGTCCGTACGGGCAAGGCATACAATACTTGCAGTCATTGCAGGGGATAGTAGGATATTTCAGCATTAACTGTGCCGTTTCTTCGAGGAACTCCATTTCTTCATCCGTCAACGGTTCCAAGGGAGAATAAGTACGGAGATTATCTTGCAGATGTTCCATATAGGTCATGCCGCTTAATACAGTCAGTATATCCGGGAATGAGCCGGCAAAACGGAACGCCCAGGAGGCGACACTGTTTTCGGGACGGCGTTGCTTGAGACGTGCCACCAGGTTGTCATTCAACTTAGACAAACGCCCACCTAGAAGCGGTTCCATAATAATAGACGGAATCCCTCTCTTGTGCAGTTCACCGTACAGGTATTCAGCATCGGTATTTCGGGTGTTAGTTGCTTTCGCATGCTTCCAGTCCACATAGTTGAGCTGTATCTGTACGAAGTCCCATTTAATTTCATCATGACGTGAAAGCAGGTAATCATATACTTCAATATCTCCATGATAAGAAAATCCGAGATTACGAATACGCCCTGCTTCACGTTCTTTTATCAGGAAGTCAAGCATGCCGTTATCCAAGTATCGCCCTTTGAGAGCATCCATACCACCCATGCCAATGCCATGAAGTAACATGTAGTCAATATAATCAACCTGAAGTTCGGTAAATGATTTATGATACATCCGGAGCGATGCTTCACGTGACCATGTGTCCGGAGAAAAGTTGGACAGTTTGGTAGCGATAAAATATTTATCTCGGGGATGGCGGCTCAACGCAATACCTGTTGCTCTTTCGGAAAAGCCTTGTACATAAGCGGGAGATGTATCGAAATAATTCACTCCATGGGCAATCGCATAATCGACCAATCCGTTAACGGCATCCTGGTCAATGACTTCTCCGTTACCATCCGGAGCAGGTTTGAGCGGCCAGCGCATACAGCCGTATCCTAAAAGTGAAACGCGGTCGCCTGTAGTCGGAGATGTCCGGTAAGTCATTTTATCCGTAGGAATCTCTCTTTCTCCTGTGGCACTGCCTGAGGCTGAGTTGTTTTTTGAAGAGCATCCGTATAGCAGGGCTGTAGACGTGGCTGCGCTGATGCCTACAATTCTAATAAAATCTCTTCTGTTTATGTCTTTCTTATTCTTTTTTTCCATAATCTTATACTGATTTATTAAATCAAATAACTCGGTGCATCTGATGTCCGGTCACGTAAATAGCGCTAAACGGACGGGACGGGCAAAGGTTCTCACAAGCTCCGCAACCGATACATTTTTCTACGTTCACTATCGGAATCTTGAGTGATTCCGGCTTTTCGGGGTCGGAAGCCACCATTTGAATGGCTCCTGTCGGACAGTGGCGGGCACAGTTTCCACACTCCATACCGTCTGTCAATGGTACGCAATTCTCTTTTATCCATACGGCATGCCCTATCTGGGTTGCCGACTTGTCTGCTGTAGTAATCGGATGAATGGCACCGGCTGGACAAACTTCCGAACATTTAGTACATTCGGGACGGCAATATCCACGTTCGTATGACATTTCACATCAGATTATCAGAAGGACGTAATACTTGATTAGGGCATACGGAAACACACAACTGGCAAGCTGTGCAATGTTGGGCAAAATTACGTGCACTCAGCGCTCCCGGCGGATAAATCGGATTTTCCCGTTCAGGAATCTTCTTGTCTTCAATGGTAGCCAATCCACCGTCCACTTTCTTTTCCTGGGCTTTCAAGACAGAAGCTGTTGCAAAGACTGCCGATGCTGAAAGGAAACTACGGCGGGCGTTATTTACCTGTTTGGCAGTAATGGGCTGTGTCTGGGTTGCTTCTGTTGCAGATACATTTTTCGGAGAAGTCCTTTTGGTGTATTTGATAGCTCCATGTTTACATTTGTCCAAACAATTCATGCAAGCTACACATCGACTGTAATCAATCTCATGTTCTTTTGAATTAATACATGATGCTTTGCAATTACGAGCGCATAAACCACAACCATTGCATTTGGAAGTATCAATCACCGGCTTGAATATCGCATATTTGGAAATGAATCCTAACGCAGTACCCACGGGACAAATCGTATTGCAGTATGTACGACCGTTACGCCATGCTAAAATGCCAAGGACTGTAAAAGTGACTACAGCGATAATCAGTGTAGAGAGGCCTTTTGTCCATACATCTACTTCATAAAAGGCGTAACTGTTCATTCGCTCGGCAAAATATGCCAACAGGTTATTTCCCAATTGCCAAACCGGTGCCAACAGGCTGGAAGCTATCCGCCCATATGCACTATAAGGTGCTATCAGAATAGCCAGAGAATTCACCCCTGCAACCATCATAACGATGAATACTCCTAAAACACCATATCGCAACCAGTTCTTTGCCGAAGAATAGCGGAACCGGTTCTTTTTTTGCTTTCCCGATACCCAGGAGATAATATCCTGAAATACTCCTAGCGGACAAATAATCGAGCAATATACACGTCCCAAAAGGAATGTAAGCCCAATAAGAAATAGTACGACACCTATATTCAAGGCTAATAAAGCCGGCAAAAACTGAATTTTCGCCAACCATCCGAACCATGTGTGCAATGTCCCTGTAAAATCAAGAAACAGCAAGGTAATAAGCGTATAGCACACAATGGCGACCGTAAGTCTGATAGTACGCAGCATAAATTTATTATTTATCAATTTATAATAGTTTTAAGTTGACTCCTTTACCAGTGCAAATTTAGGTAGATAAATTCAGTTATTAACTATACATATTACCGAATGTTATACCAAAATTACAGATTCTCATCTTTTAACACAAAGCTGGGATATGTAGCAGATGTCTTTCTCATTCATTATTCCGTTACTTTCATTCATTCTGGTGATGATGTACGCATGGAAAACATTGAAATAATTGACTCCGTTTGGAGCGGTACAGGATACCGAATATATTCATCAAATATCCTGCCAAACAGACTATGGGGGCTACCTTTATACGCAATCCGCTGAATATATCAGGATTGTAGGCGGCAGGGGTACTCCCCTCGCCGCTCATAAGCAGATAGCCTGCTATAATCAGTGCCGAACCAATTAACAGAATCATGTAATTTCCTCTGCCAAATAGTGTTTCTGTCTCTTTCTGTTTCATCATCTTTGATTTCATATTTTTCTTTCGTTTTAGTTTTTGTAATTCATGGTTGGAGTAAATAATGCGTATTTATCTTCAAGCCGTTGATTGCTTTCTTTATATTTCTTTTCGTCTATATTCTTCAAGAGTTCATTATATTGATTCCATTGCCAGAATTTATAGAGGCAATCATTGCGAACCATCTCTATGCGGTTTCCTTTTAATGAAAAAGCCCAGTTAATATAATCTTCCGCTTCGGCTATCAGATGTTCTGTCAGGAGTATCGCTTTCATCTTTTCACCTAATGCGACATAGGCTGTTGCTATCTCATAAGTGCCGCTTTCATGTGTTTCGGGAACATTATATGCCGGAACAGCCTGTTCCGCATAGGCGAGTACTTTCTTTGCACACACTTTGTCTCCTTGTGCTATCAATTCTTTGGCAAGTTGCGCGAAAAGTCTGCGATGATACCAACATGTACGTAAGGTCGTTTCATCCAAATAAAGTCCGGGAGTATCCAGACCGCCATATTTATATCTGTTCATAACATTGTCATAAAGTCTTTCCACATCTACTGCATATGGTCTGTTCTCATCAGCATCTCCCCACTTCTTATAGTTAAAAGGAGTAAAGCGGAACGCCAATCCTTCCTGTACGAAGTAATCGTCAAACTTCAGTTTGCTGATACTCCCTACAGAGATTGCAAGATAAAGCGGACGTTCCCAATTACAGTTGGCAAGCATTTCCAGTATGAGCAAATCGACTTTGGTCAGCATACGTACATCTTTTAAAGGGATACAAAGTTTATCCGGTATTGCTTCCTTTAGTTCTTCTCCTTTGAGATGACGGATTGCTTTGGGAAGCATGATTCCCGAACGGAGTACCGCCTCCTTGTCAATATGGATATTTATCGTGTCTGTAGGGATTACATGAAACTCATCTTTCTCTGAGAATACCCAATATTTCAAGATGTTTTTCACTTCAAACGGGTCTTTTCCGAAACTGTCACGGGCTTCCTCCGGATGCTTCCGGTACAGTTCTTCTATTTGTTTTTTCAGTTCCGGACGTATGACTACATATTCATTTTTGCCTTCTTGATATTGGTTCTTATTCCAACTTATAGGTAGTCCGGGAGCGTCATATAGCGGACATTGCTGTTGATAAATATACCAGTCGGTCTGCGCATAACTCAGGTTGCAGACACGTGCGTCCCTGCGTACTTCTTCCGTGTCCTGATTATACCAGAGTGGGAAAGTATCGTTGTCCCCGTTACAAAAGATAATAGGATTTCCTTTATCGGGAAGAGTCATCAGATAGTTTGCGCCAAAATCACGACAGGTAAAACGGGCGCTCCGGTCATGGTCATCCCAAGTCTGGCTTGCCATTTGTATCGGAACCAATAAACAAATCATCATTAATGCGCCAACATGCACAGTCGAAGTTGTTCTCTGACACAGGGTGTTACATAATCCTGCCGCTCCTATCCCTATCCAAATAGCAAAAGCATAAAACGAACCGGCATATGCATAGTCCCGTTCGCGTGGCTGACCGGGAGTTTGGTTCAGGTAAAGCACAATAGCCAACCCTGTCATAAAGAAAAGGAAGAACAGTACACTAAACTGTTGTTTACCTTTTTGGCTGCGGTTCCATTGCCAATAGATTCCGAATAGTCCCAATAATAGGGGCAACCCGTAGAATACATTGTGTCCTTTGTTCTGACGTAGGGATTCCGGCAACAAGTTCTGGTCTCCTAATCTTAAATTATCCAACCAGGTAATTCCTGTTATCCAGTTCCCATGTTCCGGTTCGCCACTCCCCTGCACATCATTTTGCCGTCCTACAAAATTCCATAAGAAATAACGCCAATACATATAATTAAGTTGATAAGTAATGAAATAAGTCAAGTTTTCTTTTTGTGTGGGAGCAATATCACTTCCTCCTGTCCAATTTTTGTAGGAAGAAGTCATACGTTCATTCCACATACGTGGAAACAGCATATTCCGGGTATAACATACATCTTCTTTATACCGGATTATTTTATATTTGCCTTCTTCTTTATCCGGGCGATATACAGCACTCCCTTTGGCTGTTTTTACTCTGTAATAGTCACCTTCGGCCACATATTCCGGTTCGGAAGCATAAGTCTTCCCATAAAGCAGAGGAGCACTTTCGTATTGCTCACGATTGAGATAACTTTTGAGTGTAAAGATATTGTCCGGTGCATTCTCATTAAGTGGAGTATTGGCGTTGGCACGAATCAGTATTACCGCATAGGTAGTATAGCCTACGGTAAGCATGAGCAAACACCATAAAGAGGTATGTACTATACGCTTTCGGAAACGATAGATGGCTCCTGTCTGCACAAAGAATGTCAAAGCTAAAAAGATGAGTAATCCTGTGTGGAAAGGAAGTCCGAACATGTTGACAAAGAGTAGTTCGAACCACCCTCCCATATCAGCCATGCCCGGAATATAAATAAAGAGAATGAACACAATAAGAAGTCCTGATATGGCAACTGCGGCAATTACTCCTTTAAAGGATACTACCCGATATTTCTGATAATAGAAAACCAGGACAATAGCCGGAATACAGAGCAGATTAAGCAAATGCACTCCGATAGAAAGCCCGACAATATATGCTATCAGGATAAGCCAGCGGTCACCATATATCAAATCCGATTCGTCCTGCCAACGAAGAATCATCCAAAACACGAGTGCCGTAAGAAAAGAAGAGAAAGCATAAACTTCTCCTTCCACTGCACTGAACCAGAATGTATCACTGAATGTATATGCCAAGGCTCCGACAAATCCCGAACCCAAAATGATAATAACGTTCGTTGTCGATAAGTTTTTCTCATCATTTATAACTAAAGACTTTACTAACCGGGTGATGCTCCAGAAAAGAAACAAGATGCAGCCGGCACTCAACAACGCATTCAGGAAATTGACCAAGTAAGACACCTGTGAAGTATCAGAAGCAAACTGGGTGAACAGATTTCCGACAAGCATATAGAAAGGTGCACCCGGCGGATGCCCTACCTGTAACTTCTCGGCACACGAAATAAATTCGGGACAATCCCAAAAACTGGCAGTAGGCTCAATTGTCATTCCATATACAAAAGCTGCTATCAGAAAGACAATCCACCCACTAAAATCATTCCATTTCTTAAATAATAAGTTGCTCATTGTTCTATAACTTTTTGTGTGCAAAGTTATAGGACAGAGATGTAAAAAAGACGTTTTTTGCCGGACGGATACGGACGACAAATGCCTGTAAGTTGTTGATATTCAAATATACATTATTAGTCTTAACAGACGAATGCAGACTACAAAGATTTTACAATATCTTCCAGTGATTCTTTGGAGTTTACCAGCATCAGTTTCTCTGTTTTTATTCTGGAAATTCTTCGGGTCAGAGTTTCAACACTCAGTTTCATTAAATCCGCAAAGCAAGCAGGCTGAACCCCTTCTCTTAAAAACGCGCATACTCTTAAATCTTCTTCAGTAAGTTTGGGACTTAACTCTTTCAATTTGGATACAACCCCGTAAACGCTTTCTTGAAGTCGTAATAATTCTGTCCAGTCTTTTTCGGAAAAGGAAGATGTTTTGGAAGATAAGGCTGTCCGTTCTTTCAATTGACGGACTTTTGTGACAACCGGAGAATCTTCATAGATATGTTGTTGCAGAGATTGATATTTTTCTTCAAGATAGTTACATTGCAGTGCCAATTTGTCTGATTCGTTACCTTTCTTTTGTATTTCTTCCTTAAAAATATCCAATTGCGAACGTACAGACAGATGTTTCTTCCAAAGTAATCCGAGCAAGAGGGACATGATTCCGAATAACCCTAAAGCAGAAGACAGAATTACGGTAGAACGGTCTTTACTGTCAATTAGCATCAATTGGCTGGCATATGCTTTTCTTTCCATTTCCAGCGCTTCGTCAAAATTGCCATATTTCTGATAATAAAGGCTGCATCGTTTGCAAATCTTAGTCATTTGTTCATATTCTTCTGTTTGTACGGCAAGTTTTATTGCTTTTTTGAAATGAATCTCAGCATCTTTTTCCTTATTCAAGTCACTTTCTACACATGCCAGATAATAATAGGCTCTCGATTTCTGATATTCATCCCCGTATTGTTCGTAATAAGATACGGCTTGGCGGATTTGATTATCAGAAGAATGAGGAATATTTTTGTCCTCGTTGAATTGAGTGCATAGCAGATTATACTCTGCAAGCTGTGCTTCATTCATTTGGTTCATTTGAATAGTCTCAAGGATAATGGATGCTGTGTCCGGGTCTTGTTCTATTAATTGAGCTGCTTTGTCTAATCCTTGTTTCACATTAGTCCCCTCAGGATGACAGGCAACCAGAGAAAGGACAAATACATACAATAAAATTCTAAGATTACTCATAACTCTACTTTTACTTTGCATATTGCATACAAATGATTGGATTTGCAAATATAAAAATAATTAGTATTTATGTTTTCATTAATTATGTAAAAAATATAATGACGGTATCCCACAACCAACTTTCGCTCTTTCTCCTATAATATGGGAACTAAATTAGCATCTATCTCTGTTCTCGAATCAGAAAGAATCGTTTTTTCACAACTGCAAATTAATAATGCAATAAAAAAAAGAGAAGCAGTAATCTTTTTCATGTTATGTTAAATTTAAAACTTGGCAAACCTAATTCTCAGCTATTTACACATAATACGTAATGTATATTTTACGTACATATTAGACTTCTTGTTTTTTTGATTATTTCGAGAGCCCTTTTTGAATTATTGAAATATGATCATAAAAATTGCCACTACAAACTTCTAATTTTATTTTACGTGAATAGTAGGTCAAGTTTTCTTTGACGATAATTTGAATAGTATTTAATCCTATTTTTCGATAAGATATCCAATAATATTGGAAAATACGTTCATCTTCCTGCGAATCAGAAGTAAAAGTATATATACCCTCATATGTATCATAATCAACCAATCCAGTAAAATACCATATATTACTTCCTGTTGTAATAGTATCAATATTGGCTGTATTGTCGAAAACAACTTCGTGACCAGAAAGATGAATACAATCTTTGATTTCCATCATATCTTCAGGTCTATCATCAGATATATCCGTTCTATTCAGACAATCAGGGTCAGAACAAGCTACCATGAGAGCAGAAACAAAAAACGATATGAGCATTATTCTTATATAACTTAAGATTGAATGATAGTGTGTCATGCTAATTTTGCCATATAATTACACAATAGTTTGTTGAACATTTCATTTATGCAGTAAATTTAATCCTTTCTTCTCATAATCTCCAAATTATTTCGGGATTGGATTAAAAAGAAATCCTGAGATAATTCAAACAGAGTGT
This sequence comes from uncultured Bacteroides sp., assembly GCA_947574505.1. Lineage (GTDB taxonomy): Bacteria > Bacteroidota > Bacteroidia > Bacteroidales > Bacteroidaceae > Phocaeicola. Next base: position 15,192 of record CANPJW010000038.1, read on the forward strand.
AAAATTTCATTTCTTCATTATTCAATATTTTAGTTTGGTAGTTTATTATACTTAGATATATACAAAAATACTAATAAAAAAGTAAACCAATCATTACCTCCATTTATTTGAGTGATTTTAATATTTTTTAGTCATTGTATTCTTTCTCTTTTTTACTTTCTACTAAAAAATTACATAGTATAAAACTAAACATTCGGACATTCTCTTTAGAGCCTGTTTAAATTTTCCTGAGATTATGTTAGATAGGCTTTACCGACCTGTTTTTATTCGTCACATAGTCTCCGTCATGCTCCTCACAACAACAGAAAATATACTCGAAAGCAACTCTCAAAACTGTGTCGGGCAAAACTCGGAGCAGGCTCTTAATAACCCACTTTTCATTCATTAATAGAAAAGTTCTCTTTCATTAATTGTAAACTTCTTATTATCAGCATGTAAACTTGTTTTTCGTTAACCGTAATCTATAAACGCAAGCTTCGTTTATAAAAACAAAGGCTTTGATTATAAAAACAAAGCTTGCAATTATATAATCAAAGCTTGCGTTTATAGTTTGCATCGAATGAAAAGAAAGTTTCCTTCCTGTCCGAAGGAACTTTATACTTAATGGGCGGGAAGTTTTCTATTAATAGCCAAGAGCGCAACTGTTAATACCCCTTCCGCCAACTACAGACGGACGCGACAAGAAGAGCCGGGGTAAGTTGAAATATCAGCTATAATATTATGACTGAAGAGAATTTAAACAGGCTCTTATATTTGCTGGAAATATATTATATGCAGTCACAGATTATTCTTATCACCGGAGCGTCCTCTGGTTTTGGAAAGTTCACAGCTCAAATGTTATCGGAACAAGGGCACATCGTTTACGGAACAAGCCGGAAAGCTTCCGAAAATATGAACAATGTAAAAATGCTTGTTGTCGATGTCACCAGTCCTCTTTCCATCCGTCAGGCGGTAGAACAGATAATATCGGAACAGGGACGGATTGATGTATTGATTAATAATGCCGGTATAGGCATCAGTGGTGCGCTCGAACTAGCCACGGAAGACGAGGTAAACAAACAGATGAATACCAATTTCTTCGGTGTAGTGAATATGTGCAGGGAAGTACTACCTGTCATGCGCAAGGCACGAAAAGGAAAGATTATCAATATCAGTTCCATCGGTGGGGTGATGGGTATCCCCTATCAGGGATTTTATTCGGCTTCAAAATTTGCCGTAGAAGGATATAGTGAGGCCTTAGCACTGGAAGTGCATCCGTTTAATATTAAAGTATGTTTGGTAGAGCCGGGAGATTTTAATACCGGATTTACGGATAATCGGAATATTTCCGAACTAACAAGACTGGATGCTGATTATGGAGAAAGTTTCCTGAAATCGCTGAAGATTATAGAAAAAGAAGAGCGCAATGGATGCCATCCACAGAAGCTGGCTGCTGCAATCTGCAAAATAGTGGTTCGCAAGAATCCGCCTTTCCGAACTAAAGTAGGTCCGTTGGTGCAAGTCTTGTTTGCAAAAAGTAAAAGATGGTTGCCCGATGCGGTAATGCAGTATGCCCTTCGGATATTTTACGCTATAAAATAATGATTTAGGCACGGATTACGTGCCTAAACTTTTTTCTACTTCTGACTAGTTCTTTGGAACTAATTCCAAAAACATCGTTGTAGTCAATAATATAGCCAGTCCGACACAGACAGTAATCAACAGCCAATTAATATATTTCGCTTTCGGCTTCGTATCGGCATGCAGATTATTCAGGAAATATTCTCTGAAGAAGAGGTACAGTCCTGGAATTGTTGCGCTTGCCAACAGAAAATCTTCGGGAATTTGGAAGAAATAAGTCTTGGACAATCCTATCAATGACCAATGACAAAGGAAAAGCACCAAAAACATATTAACCTTGTGGGCAAACAGCAATAACAATCCGATAGTAAATACCACCACAGAGCAAGGCATTACCGGAGAAGTCATTTCCGGAAAAGAAAGTCCGCGTGCCAGTGATACCAAAGGATATATGAAAGGCATTGCCAACAGGATATAGGATAATATATCATATTTATGAGTACGTTCAAAAGTCGTATATCCTGTTATCGCGTCCCATATCCAGATAATAGCCATGACTCCCCAAAACATTGCCATCACTCCATTATAACTGCGTTCCTCGCAATAGATATAATAGTAAATGATAGAAATCCATCCATAAAGTCCTATCATATAAAACTTCATAGCCATCTTTACCCATGGACGCGGTTTGCTGATAAGTAATGCCGTCAGCGCGATACCAATAAGAATAATAACTATCTGTAAAATCCAGGTAGCTGAATTATAATATGCGATTGTTCTCCAAAAAATCTCCATAATAGTAGTTTAATTAATGTCTTGTTAAAGAAAAAGCCCGGTATGGTAACAGGAACATAGGGAATGTGGCTCCTACCGCCAACATAAATATAACAGTGCTGGCTATCAAAGTATTGGAGAAAAACATACCCATGAATTTATCCAGTTGCTCCGGGTCATTCATATTCTGTAAACACATAATCAATGAGAATACCATGTTATAAGCAAACTTGCCTGGAATCATCGGAAGCAACGCAGGAATATAAAGAACTGTCATAGGACAATATACTTTTTTTCCTAACCATAAACTACCAAAACCAATTATGAGTCCGGCAAACAAGGATGCGGTAGCAATATCCACCCCTAAATAAGTCATCAAACAAAAACGGCAAGCGTGTCCCAATGCCGCCAATATAGCAATCATTTTGAATGCACGCAAAGGTGGGTCGGAAATCGCACCAAATCCTATACCTGCTACTGCTGCAAAAAATCCGTCAGTAAGAATGTCAAGTGCTATCATATTAAATTAAACTGTTTTTTACCATTAATAATGTGAAAGAAAGTCCGATTGCGATGCTGACAATAAGTAAAGACGCTTCCGTCAGACGGGCAAATCCTGTCAGGACATATCCTTCGACTACATCAATCACGCCATTAATCAAAGGAACACCGGGTACGAGATAAAGTACGCTGGTTGCCATTGCAATTTCGGATGTCGTATCAAAAATCAGAGCTGTGGAAGCACATAGGGATGCAACGAAAGCCGAGACTATAAATACAATATAGTGGTTCATTTTCTTTTTCTGCATCTGTTGTTTCAGGTAAAATCCTGTAATGGTGGCTGAGAAGACAATCCCCATAGAAATCAAGTCGCCTCCGAACAGTTTGCAGAAAGAAGCATTGGCAAAGCCTACCAATAATAACACAAAAAGAGGATGTATCATCGGAGCGGAAACAATTTTCCTGTATTTCTCTGTCAGTTCTTCCAACGAGAGATGATTGTCTAACGCTTCCCAACTTAACGCACTTAGCTCTGAATTATGCTCGAAACTAATAGGATGGGCAGGAATATCTATAACCTCATTACAGGCTTCGTTTGTTTCCTTGTCTATAATTGTAAGAATGATATTTTTATGAAATACACCTAATTTTACATCTAAGCCAAAAGCTTCTCCGATACGTTTGGAGTTACGTACAACTCGTGAGGTATGTACTCCCGCCCCCATTAAATGGGCTGAATATTCTGCAATAAACTTACCTATGGATAATAAAGATTCGCTTGTCTTCATGAACGTGACATTTTTTAATCGGGCGCAAAAGTACAAAAAAGAGTTCTAGGAGCAAGCTTTATCTCTGAATATTTTCTCACAAAATATCCGGGAACAAAAAACGCAGTCTTTCATAGAGTTCCCCAATGAACCTGCTACGAAAGACTGCGTCAATCTTTTCATGCCTTAACTAATCTAACTAACTTTATCTAACCTAATTACAAAATATCCGAAAAATCTTTTATACTACTAATAATCCTATCTTTCAATATCTTATTTTCAACTATTGAAAAATCGCAGGCAACGTTTGCCGGGGCTAATAATATAGCTTTAGCTTCTTCTGCATCTGCCATCTCTTCCGGATGCTTCTTGAAATAGCATTCCCATTGGGAAGCTAATTGTGGAGTTACACCCAGCACATAGTTGATGAAATCATCATCCGTCAAAAAATCCTTTACCTTAGAGTACATATCGCATCCTTTTTTAAGCGTTTACATAAATAGGACGGCATTCTCCTGTATATGTACTCAACAAAATAACCTTTTTACTAATATTAACTTGCCAATGTGCGCAACTTGGACAGTCCGCGATGCATCAAGTTGCGTACAGACTGGTAATTCATGTTCATAATCTCACAGATATCTTCATATTTCTTTTCTTCTATATAATATAAGGTAAGTGCTTCGCGCTGGCGGGGCGATAATTGGTTTAGTAAACGCTTTATCAATGAAAATTCGTTCTTACGTTGCTCATTTTCCATATAATCGTCTTCTACATCTGTAGGAGTCGGCAGATTCACCTCTTCTATAGAGGTATCAGACATATACATACGTTTGCGAAGTTCATCGCAAAGCTTATTTTTTAATGAGATGAACAAATATGACCTTACATTATCAATAGCGCCTAATTCGGTTCTTTTAGTATAGAGTTTCACGAAAACATCATGGATGCAGTCTTGAAGTAACTCTTTATCAATAGTCAGCTTTAACCCGTAATTAAAAAGGATGTTGATATGCGAATCATACAATTGAGAAAAAGCTGCCATATTTCCCGCTTGAAAAGAAGCGAATAAAGTCTCGGTTGAATTATTAGTTTGTTCCATCATAGCACTAATTCGATTGATTTGATGTTGCAAAACTAAGCAGTATCGACCGTAACCTTAGGTAAAATCTGGTTTGTGGATTGAAAAAACAAGTATCATGTTTTATAACACTCTTTTACTAGAAATTACTGATGAAAAAGAAAAATCCCGCTGAAGGCAAATCAGCGGGATTTTCTGTTTTATAACTTATGAAACCAATAAATACCTTCTTTCATGTCTGGTATCTTTAATTTATACAATCCGTTTATTTTCAATGAATTATTGATAGTTTCCATCTTTCCGGAGCTTGGATGAATGTATTTTAAGGCATACTTCCCGGACGATAATTGAATAGGAATTTCTGTTCCCGACTTGGAATAAATGATACTTCCAATATCAGATTTTACCAATTTCTTGTACTCATCGGTATTTGTTTCTTCCACTTCCATTATCGCAGCATCCCTTAGAAAGACTTTGTCTGTGCACGGAATTACAGGACATGAACCACCCGCCATGAATATTGCCCATCCCATAGCCGGATAATTCTGTGCATAGAACGTCACTGCCTTCTGAGGAAATTTCTGACGATACTCATTTACCGCTTTGTACGCTTCACTGAAAGTAACTTTCCCTACTTTCATCTTACGCATATGCTGGCGGGGAGCCATGTTCTTTCCGCCTTCCGGTGCAAAGATTCCATCCGTCTTGTAATGCCAATAGCGGATATCAATAATGTCTACCACGGCAGCCCGTTTAGAATCTGCTAGAATGGCATCCTGCACATCTTTTGTTGTACTCAATGCAACTTTTGCCTTCTTGCCGGTTTCCGCTTCCCACTCGGCTATGACATCCAGCCAAAACTGCACGAAGTGTAACGGACCTGTGAATTCAGCACTTGTCAGTTGGATGACATTCGAATTATCAGCGAAGTTATCCAGACATTGACGGATATATTGCCTGTGCAGTTCGCGACGTACCGGATGAGTAATATCGTAGAACATATCTGCCATGAAGATTCGTTTGTCCCCGGCAAACGGAACAGGTTCCGGAAATCCGGTCTGGTTGATATTGTTACTGCTTCTCCACGGACTATCCACCCAGTGTGCGCCAGCTTCAATAATATTATGCTGAAAGTAGTTTTCGTGGAATAAAAGCAGTCCATCTTCACTCCCTTTTTCCGCAAATTCCTTCAATCGTGCCCAATACCATGCGTTTGGACGGTTCAAGTCATACTTGCTTAACCCCTCCCAGGCAGTTCCCTGGCCACTACGTCCGAAAGGCTGTTCGTAGAAAGGTCCCCATACATCTCCATCCCGACGGCGAACACGTTCATGGTCATCCCGGCGACGGTCGTACCACAATCCGTAATTTTGGTCAAAGACAAGAATATTCTTCAGCTTCATAAAGTTGACGACAGAATCAATACGGTCTGTCAACCCCAGTCCTTCACGCCCCGGAACAAAGCGGGTAATGGCAGGACTTGCCTTTTTCAAGAAACTGGTTTTGAGTTTACCATTCCACCAAGGAGTGGTATGACTGCCACCTACCAGTAAGGCACCGTCCTTTTGGATACGTCCGTTGGTAATAGTTACTTCCGGTTGTGCCGACAATTTGTTGAAGGTGTTCTTTTTCTCTCTTATATCATCAACTGATTTTATTCCGGCTGACGCTACCGAAGGAGAAAACTTCTTTTCTTCAATCCTGTTGGCATACAAGTAATGTTCGTCCGTCAGTTCCACCAATTTGCGATAGTGTTCCAGGCTTTGTTCCATCAAAGGAATAGCTTCTTCAAGATTCTTAATCTCTTTTCCCCATTGATAATCCAATACCAGTTTGGCAGCTTTCACTTTCAGGTTGAACGCATACGCAAATTCACGATAACAATGCATATCATTCTGCAAACGTGCGAATTCATCCTTATTTGAAGAGACGGAACCTGCTGCTTTATCAATAGCCGCTACTGCTTTATCTCCATGTTCTATTACTTGAGCAACAATATCCAAAGGCATTTCACCTACATGAGATTGCTTTTTCCATTCTTTCTCTACATACTCTATCAGCTTCTCTCCTTCCGGTCCGCAGCTTTCATAGAATCCCGGATAGATCGTATATTTGTACGGATTGACAAGCTGACTCATAAACATACCCAGTAATAACGTTTGGCGATTTCCCTCTGTGATACCGAAGCGACGTAACAACTTCGGAGCAATTTCCCCGCTTTCTTCGTATGCCACACGGATATTACTTGCATTTTCGTCAGAAGTTCCGTAGAACTTGCCCAACTGATGGTCCCAGTAACCCATTTCATCTGTACGGTCGCGATGGCAGTTCCATGCATAACGTCCCCAAGTCTGGTACCAGATCCAATCACGATCCAACTGGAATTCACGTTCATTGTTCGGCAATTTGTCAGCTGTATAAGGCCAATCCCAATATGAAGCCTGCGGATAAAGGTGCAACGCATTGGCACCATGTACATTGTGCATGGCAGTTACCGCCTTTTGGACGAAATCCGGAGAACCCCACCGGAACGGTTCCAAATTTGCCAAGATATGTACGTTACTGATATGAATGGAACCCAACGAACTCAAATCCGTATGAATCTTCGACCAAGGACCGCGTGGTTCGTAAGTCGTCAGAGATTCACCGTTGTATTTATGCATCGTATAAAGATTCTTATAGAGCGGCAACGCAGCATCCATCACCAATTTGCAATCTGTATCATGCGCACGCAGCAAGAGAGGCGGTTCATCCGTACGTCCCAATGCCTGCAATCCGTCTTTCACTCCCGGAATAATTGTTTTTGTAAACCATTCCACGTCGTCCTCCACTGTACACATTGCTTCACCCAGACAAACAAGTAATCCTACATTGGGATATTTCTCAATGAAAGCGGCAATACTCTTACGTGTATAATCGGCAATCAGAGGAGTAATAGGACGGTTACGGTCCTGTGTTTTCAGTCCGTAATGTTCAGCAAAAGGTTTGGAAAGAATGATATTGTAAAACATCTGTATGACAAAGATGCCGCGCTTGTCTGCTTCTTCCGTGAGGAAGGAAAACATTTCTTCATTCATTTTGAAGGTTTCTTCATCTACTTCCAATGCAAACGGATAATCTTCCAATTTCACCAATGACGCAAACGGATGACCATTCCAAAGATATAGCGAATTCATGCGGTTGGCAACCAGCATATCCAAGTATTTAATCCACTGTTCCTTATCATAAAACCAGGGGAAACTTTCCGGTGTATACGGATATTCATACACACCATGTCCCGGCAGATAGGTCATCTTCTGTAAACCCACACAAGCGCCGCGAAGTACCATTTCCGGTCCGTCCTTCAACTCTTCCGGAAAGTCCAGTTTCCCTTCCGAATCATTCACACGGTCTATCAGTTCACGGCATCCGTAGATTACGCCGCTGCCGTCTCTGCCGGAGACTTTGGTAAGATTGCCGGCAGTCGTAATATGAAAACCCTCTTTTTTCAGAGTGGTATCATTTACCTCTGTCAGCAGAATTGTCTTTATTTCCGGATCGGAGAATGTGGTGTCCCCCTGTTGCATCATTACCTGATAGCCTGCTTTATCCAAGGTAGTCTGTAACTGTTCCGCACCGAACAGGACACGGTTCGACGCATCCGGCGGAGTCATAATTTTCACGGTTTGCTTGCCGCACGCTGTCAATAGCAGTGCGCATGCCGCAAACATGAATAATTTGGTATTTTTCATTCTTCTGATATATGTTATTAATTATATAAATTCTGTTCTTCTCTAAGAAGAAGACGAAATAACCGCTTGTTTGTACTCATTCGCCCATTATTCCACTATTCAAGACCATATTACCGTTAATTAACTTGTGACAGTATGTAATTCCCTCATTCTTTAAAAGTTATACTTATATCCTGAACACACTGGATGACATGCTTGCGGAAGTCTAGGAATAACACAGTCTGTTGGTATCATGCTACGGACTGAATTTTATCGTATATTTGCATATTATTATTCTCACAATTATGCAAATATATATAGAAACACCCCGCTTGATTCTCCGTGATTGGAAAGAGGAAGATATTCCGGCATTCGCCCATATGAATGCCGACCCTCATGTAATGGAATTTTTTCTCAATCCGTTAACTGCGGAAGAGACGTTTGCTTTTTACCAACGTATTCAAAAGGAATTTCAAACCTATGGTTTCGGACTGTATGCCGTTGAGCATAAAGAAGACCATGCGTTTATGGGATATACCGGGCTGCATCAAATTACATTTGATGTAGACTTTGCGCCGGGAGTAGAAATCGGCTGGCGACTGGGACATGAATATTGGGGACATGGCTACGCTCCTGAAGCTGCAAGCGCTTGCATGGGATACACTCGTAAGCAATTGGATATTAAAGAGCTATATTCGTTTACATCTTTACCAAACCTCCGTTCGGAACGTGTAATGCAGAAGATAGGCATGGAACGTATGAAAGAGTTCGACCACCCGCTTGTTCCTGCTGACCATCCACTGTGCAGACATGTAGTTTATCATATGAATTTAAGGTAAAAGATGAGGGCTGTGAGGGGTAAAAAGAAAAGTCCTTCCGGATTTTATTTTCAGAAGGACTTATATCAATAGTTTCAGTTCCGCGGCAATTCGTTAGAAACAGTCTTTTGGGATAGTGACGGTATCCTGTCCACATAGTGACGCTATACTTACCGGATACCGTCACTATCACGCAAGGATAGCGTCACTATATTTTTTGCAATCTAGTAAAGTTCCTGATTCACCAGTTCGTCAAAGAGCTTTGCATATTTTTCCGCGACTGCTTCTGCAAATTTTTTACCTTTTTCCGCAGAAGCTCCACGCGGGTCGCCGACACCGGTATCTTTGGATACCTTTCCCCAGTTTCTGGGAATCCACGCCACCTTTTCATTCAAAGACTGTATGGCAAAGGTTTTGTATTCTCCATTCCCTGCTTCTTCAAGATTGACCAGTTCGGGATGATAATGCATCATTACTGACGTCTCGACTTCATCTGCATGGTCGCCCGGATTTTCAAAATAGTCCTTTGCCTTTAATACGGTGTACCATTCGCTTGATGCTATCAGGAAATCAGGATAGTCTACCGACAAATCACGAATCATACTTTTAAAAGTATTGCCGCCATGTCCGTTGATTATTACCAATTTCCGGATGCCTTGGGCATATAGGGAAGAAACAATATCTGTCAATATGGCTTTCTGCGTTTCATAACGCGTATGGATACAGAAGGGTAATTCCCGTTGTCCCGGATTTTGTGAACCCATGCCGATGGGCGGCATGACCATGCAGTTCACGTTATATTCCTGTTTAGCTATCAATGCAGCATCAACCGCTACATTATGGGAAAGAATACAATCCGTCATATATGGCAAATGCAGATTATGAGGTTCGGTAGCTCCCCACGGCAAAGCCACAATATCATATTTCCTGTCTTTTACTTTTCCATAACAAGATATGGATAAATCTACTTCTTTATTCATATACCCCATTTATTTCTAATGATTATATTATTTCATTTTTACTATCACTTCTTTCTTATCTTCATTATACTCAAATTTCACCGGAGCGATTTTCTCTAAATCCATTAATACTTTCTCTAATAATAGTTTATGATACCTTTCATAGGCTCGGGTGAAAGCTCCTTCATCACCTTGTTCAATCAAGGCGAAGAGTTTCTCATCATCTGTATCAGTATATTGGTCAATCTTGTTTTTCATTCTTCGGATTTTGTTTACTTGTTTCCAAAAGAACTAAAAGTATATTACTTGCTTCTCTCTTTATGAAGAGCAAATGTAGCAAATTTCCTAGAAAACCTAGAGGCATTTACGGAAAAAGTCCCCGATTAACAATTCCTCTTTTCAAATGAGGAACCGTTAATCAAGGACTACTCCACTAACTAATTAACAAATAGATTACAAATGATAGGTAATGATTCTCTCTTCCGGCGAATCAATCCAAAGATGCCATATATTTTCAGATACTTTTTATACTGTTCCTATGTTGGCTTTCGGTTGACGACTGCTCTCAATGGTAAGGTAGCCTTTGCCTTCCGTTGCCTTTACTTTGATTGTTTTTTTGTCCATATAGATATGGATGTCTCCATTCGGAGTGGGCACGGTACCTTCCATCCATTTCAATCCTCCCAACACAGGAGCAATAGCAAACTCTTTATATCCTTCTTTTACAGGTTTCACTCCCAAGTAATATTTGCCTAACAGATAGACAGGACTAGCTCCCCAGGCATGGCACAAACTCTTTCCATAAGGACGGCCATACATGGCAAGATGTTGCGTTCCGATTTCTTCCGGGTTATATTTCTCCCAAAAGGAGGTAGCACCTTCCTTCAACATTCCTCCCCAATAGGCTTTTATTTCTTTCATTACAGCATCTTGTTCGCCAAGAGCACAAAGGGCTTCCAGTTCGTAAAAACGCATATAGGGAGTTGTTATTTTCAGAATACTGTCATTCAGCAGAACAGACTGCTTAATGGCTTGTTGCTTATCTTCACTCAAATATTGAAAGAAGACAGAAAACATATTCGCATAACAGGTGACTGCATCACTTTGCTGACCGTTGACGCAATTATGTACAAATGCCTGTTTCTGATTATTCCAAAAGGCAGGTTCTAACTTTGCTTTCAATGCAGCAGCCAGCTTCTCGTATTTCTGCTTACCATTGGCATCTCCGACCAGCTCCGCACACAAAGCCATCGTTTCCAGACTTCTGCAAAATAAGATTTGTTCAAAAGAGAGTTCGCCTTTCTTATCCAGATAGCCATCTGCCCAGTCCACAAATACCCAATCGCCCGTCATACCTTCTACCATGCCATTCTTATTGGTACGTCCCAACACATAATCCATCATTGTTTGCATACGCGGATATAGTTGGTTAACAAAATGACGGTCGCCACTATACATATAATAATCATATACACTAAGGAACCAGTAGAAAGTATAGTCCATGATTGTATTACTGGGGCTGACTAAAAAGCCCCCCTCATCTTTTTCCTCAATTTAAATAATAGTCCA
>CANPJW010000039.1 GCA_947574505.1 uncultured Bacteroides sp.
ACTATTATTTAAATTGAGGAAAAAGATGAAGGGGGCTTTTTAGTCAGCCCCAATCAAACACTCGTTTTTATTTTGACGTTGATAAATGTCGGGTATGCTCCAGACGGCATGGGTGCTATAAGGAAGGCGCTAAGAGTAAAACTTATGCTGTTCAGATCAAGTCGGAGGAACATCAGAAGCAGGCCGACTTCGAGAAAACAGAAGGGTTCAAGACCAAAGCTAAGTTCGGATACAAAATAGAGGCTAAAAACTCAGAACTAAAAAATGTCTTTGGCTACGACAGGGCAGACTCGTATGGCATGGACTGTATGCGTATGCAAGGCGCCATGGTGATTTTTGCCGCAAACATCAAGCGAATTCTCCGATTGAACTGATATACTCCCTTTGAGTACCGTATATCTGACTATAGGTCGCATATAATGCCACAAAAAACAGTTTTACGCACTCCACTGCAATAAATGAAAAAATCGCCAAATCCTCTGATAAGGACTTGGCAATTTTTTTATGTTGAGCCTCCGTCGAAGGCAAACTGAATATCACTTACTTTTTTAGTGCCCTCCCGTAAACAGCAGGGCTTTCGTTATATACTAGGACTAATATCCCGGATTCTGTGTCATTTGTGGATTTCTGACCATTACATCATAGGGAATAGGCCATAAAAGCTGATAAAGATTGTGATGGCTTAGTCCCATAAAGGACTCACCGAATTCGTTTCTTCTGATAAAATTCATATAGCTGGGTGAATTTATTTGATAGTGCAGGGAAGCTATGGCTTTCAGAACATCTGATTGGTCAACCGTAAGATTCTTATGCTCGCATACTTGATTGATATATTGTTTAGCCTTAGAAACGTTTCCTGTGTGATACAGGCATTCGGCAGCAGTCAGTATCACATCCTTGTAATCAAGGCAAGGATGGCAAGTTTCTCCGTTTCTTGTCTGTATGTGATAGCCCCAAATGCATTCTGCATTATTTTTGTATTCAGTCGCTTTTGAATATTCCAAGTGGTAATCACCTCTTCTAATGACTTCTTCCAAAAGCGGCATTGCCTTGTCGAATTTCTTTTGATTGCAGTAGATAAATGCAAGCAATGTCCTGGCCACATCTTTAGAAACGAAAAGCATGTTGTTGGCATCTTGGAAAGCGTCATAGCGATGTTCGTCCAAATCCTTCATCGCATCGAACAACATATTCTCTACTCTTGAAAGAACTTCTGATTCATCTGTACGTGGCAGGGATATGTAGGGGTCGTTTGAACGCTGCATTATAAAAGGTACACCGCCCCAACGAGAAGACAGCTGATAGTATGCCAATGCAAGGTGGGTGTCGATAAACGATTGGTAGCAATTTAATAGGCTTGCATCAACATCTTTAATCGCGAGCCACTGATTGATTGCGCTATAGTAATATCTCCATGTATTTTCTATTTTTCTATCATAAGGATGGAAAGGAACCGAGTTTCTAAAGTCTTCTTGGTGAGTATAATTATTTTGTAAATGAAATTGCTCTGATACAGCATTTCTCATAACGCTCATAATGGCTAATACAGCAGACTTTCCACCATTTCCCAATTTGACGGGGGCATGCTTAACCCAATAATTACTGTCTCCCTGTTGTTTGATGATAACAGTAGCAGCAACTTTACCTCTTGCATTATATACCGTAAAGTTGGTGGATAGATCCTCTTTAAATAAAGCTGGTTCTATTTTTACAGTAATGATATTGTTATCAATGGTTTTGTTATGCTTTATCGAAGGAGTAGAGATACTTGCGCTAGCTTCGTATAATCCCGGAGAATCACTCCACATTTCGTCTGGTACTTCTTCAACTCTAAAACCGGAATCTGAATCAGATTCAAAAGAAGGTGGATTTAAATAATAAGGCTTATCAGATTCAATAGTAATGGTATATTCGCCGCCTTCTTTCGGAACATTTACTTCCGTTGTACTAAGCGTAACAGATTCTGATTCGTCCAATTCATTTCCGGCAATACCATCATTATCCCAGTCGAAATAGTAAGCCAAGTTTTTGACTTTGACTTCTAATCCCAATTCTTTGTAACGGTTCTTTATGTTTTCGGAAATCCTATCCAATCTTGCATTCAGGTAGTTCTTACCGGATTGTATTCTTTTCTTTGTCTCTTGGGTGAAAGCACCTTCTGTACCAAACTCATTGCTTAGAATAGATAGAAACTCAACGATTTCCGCATCCGATTTATCTGTCAATACCAAAGACGATATAGCTATCAATGTACCGGAGGCATCATCACCAGAAGTAAGAGAAAATTGGCTCGCATCTTTAGAGGCAAATTGCTGTAATCCAAATTGGGTAAGCAGTTCTTTTTGGGCTTGTGCGTTAGCTTCCTTGAATGTCAGACCTTTGGTGGCAACCAAATGATGGATGCGCTTGCTTTTCAAATGGGTTAATACATTGACATTGATAGTGCTGTTATCTTTCAAGTCCACAATAGCATCCAATTTGATTTCACTTTCTGATAATTTACCGTTCACCTCATTAAAAAAATAGCCGTCTGCCGTTAATTGTGCATACGGACTGTTTATCTTGAGTACGCCATAATTAAAATTCCCCAAGTTGTTGTCAATGGTAGCGTGATAAGAACTTCCAGTAGGAATCATGTACTCGTCCAATGTTCGCATTTCTACGTGAGAACCGCGAATCATCGGACCTTTTTCGACTTTACCCACCACGTTGAATATTGTAGGTGTAAAGCCTTCACCTGCTTCATTGTCATCGCTGCATGAGCAAAGAATAAAAGTAAGTGCCGCAGACAAATAAAAATACTTTTTGAATTTCATAAATGTATATATTTTATTGATGATTAACGATTTATATTTCGCTGAAAACTACAAGCAATTTCAATATGCCCCAAATAGCCAGAAGAATGATTGGAATAATGATGTCCGCATTGTGGAAATCTATGAAGTTGGGAATGTGGGCTACAATAATCCACAGGAGCCAAATGATAAGAAACGCCCACCGATATTGTTCTCCCAATTCAATGTACGAATATGCAAATTCTTTCATACAATTATCTCTTGTGGTTCTGTTCCTAAACCAAGTCTAATAAAACCACGAAGCGTGGAACTGCAATGCCACGTCTTTGTTGAAGGTCGTAGGAAAAACCTAATGAGCAGATGTAGTAATAGCAGCCCACGCTATAGCGTGAGAACCACTATGCCATCCTTGCTCATTCTGAAAATTTCCTACGTTTTCAACAACAAGATAAGCATAACGCTTCTTCCTTTTCTAATATGTCTTGGATAGAGTTTCCTTATCCGCTTGCAAAGGTAGTCAATTTTATTGAAATCTAATCAAATACTATCAGATTACATTCTAAATCCTTTGTTTTTCTGCTTTGTCTTTGTAGAATTACGCAGTTTTTTCCGTAAGTTTGTTCTGTTAATCCCAAAGAATGACTCAGAGAAAGATTATACATATCGACATGGACGCTTTCTACGCTTCTGTAGAACAGCGTGATAACCCGGAACTTCGTGGCAAACCATTGGCGGTAGGGCATGCGGAAGAGCGGGGAGTCGTGGCTGCTGCCAGTTATGAAGCCCGGCGTTACGGAGTCCGTTCCGCTATGTCTTCGCAAAAAGCGAAACGTCTTTGTTCTCAGTTCATATTTGTATCCGGCAGGATGGACGTTTATAAATCCGTTTCCCGGCAGATACATGAGATTTTTCATGAATATACCGACATTATCGAACCTCTCTCTTTGGATGAGGCTTTTCTCGATGTAACAGAAAACAAGAAAGGCATTTCCTTAGCTGTGGATATAGCGAAAGAGATTAAACAGAAAATTCGCGAACAACTGAACTTGGTAGCGTCTGCCGGAATATCCTACAATAAGTTCCTGGCTAAAATAGCTTCCGATTATCGCAAACCGGATGGATTATGTACCATCCATCCGGAGCAGGCACTTGATTTTATCGCACGCCTTCCCATCGAATCATTTTGGGGAGTAGGTCCTGTTACTGCCAAAAAGATGCATATGCTTGGCATCAGCAATGGATTCCAATTACGGAAATGTTCCCTTGAGATGCTGACAGCGCACTTTGGAAAAGTGGGAGCCCTTTACTATGAATGTGCCCGAGGTATTGACGAGCGTCCGGTAGAAGCAGTCCGTATCCGTAAATCCATTGGGTGCGAACGTACGTTGGAACGTGATATTTCAGCCCGTTCATCGGTTATTATCGAACTATACCATGTGGCGGTAGAGCTGATTGAACGTCTTCAGCGAAAAGACTTCAAAGGCAATACGCTTACCCTGAAAATCAAGTTTCATGATTTTAGCCAGATAACCCGAAGCCTTACCCAATCGCAGGAACTGACAACTTTGGACAAAGTGCTTCCACTGGCCAAGGAATTACTTAAAAGTGTGGAATATGAACAGCACCCGATTCGGCTTATCGGACTTTCCGTATCCAATCCGAAAGAAGAAGCGGATGAGCAGCATGGTGTCTGGGAGCAGTTGAGCTTTGAATTTAGAGACTGGGAATAGTACGATTTTTGAAGTATGTACTTTTTTGTCATCAGGTTCGTATGATTTGCTCACCTTACTTTTATAGAGATACGCTATCTTTGTCCTGCTTAAATGAATAAAATACCATGAATCGAATGAAACATTTGTTTTGTGTTCTTTTAGTAGCAGCTTTGGGAAGCTTCTCTTTCAAAGCTAACGCTTACACTGAACGCAACATACTGCAGAAAGCGGCAGACGAAGCTACGTTGAAAAACGTGTTAGTAATGAAACAAGCCTGGGTGCCATATCCTGCTTATACAGACCGTGCCGCCTGGGACTCGCTGATGGGCCCCAACAAACAACGTCTCATCCAAGCTGGTGAAAAACTCCTCAACTACAAATGGCAACTGATTCCTGCTACTGCCTATCTGGAATATGAACGCAGCGGCAACCGGAAAGTGATGGAGGTTCCTTATGATGCCAACCGTCAGGCACTCAATACGCTGATGCTTGCCGAATTGGCCGAAGGTAAAGGGCGTTTTATCGACCAACTGCTGAACGGTGCTTATATGAGTTGTGAAATGAATTCATGGGTTTTGTCCGCACATTTACCCCGGCAAAGCAGCAAACGCTCTCTTCCCGACTTCCGTGAACAGATTATCGACCTCGGTTCGGGCGGTTATGGAGCTTTGCTGGCTTGGGTACACTATTTCTTCCGTAAGCCGTTCGATAAGATTAATCCCGTAGTATCTTTGCAAATGCGTAAAGCTATCAAAGAACGAATCCTCGACCCTTATATGAATGATGATGAAATGTGGTGGATGGCTTTCAACTGGAATCCCGGAGAAATTATCAATAACTGGAATCCTTGGTGTAACTCCAACGCACTGCAATGTTTCTTACTGATGGAGAACAATAAGGATAAGTTGGCAAAAGCTGTTTATCGCTCCATGCAGTCAGTCGATAAGTTTATCAACTTTGTGAAATCCGATGGTGCCTGTGAGGAGGGAACCTCTTACTGGGGACATGCCGCCGGAAAACTCTACGACTATTTGCAGATACTCTCTGATGGCACAGGCGGTAAGCTGTCTCTGTTCAATGAACCGATGATTCGCCGGATGGGAGAATATATGTCCCGCTCATACGTGGGCAATGGCTGGGTGGTGAACTTTGCTGATGCATCGGCGCAAGGCGGGGGCGATCCTCTGTTGATTTACCGCTTCGGTAAAGCTGTGAACAGCGATGAAATGATGCATTTTGCCGCATACCTGTTGAAAGGAAGAAAACCGTATGCTACCATGGGCAACGATGCTTTTCGTTCGCTTCAATCTCTACTTTGCTGTAATGAGCTGGCAAAAGCAACTCCGAAACATGATATGCCGGATGTAACCTGGTATCCCGAAACGGAATTCTGCTATATGAAGAACAAGAACGGTATGTTCGTTGCCGCTAAAGGCGGATTTAATAACGAAAGCCATAACCACAACGATGTAGGAACTTTTTCTTTATATGTAAATACAATTCCTGTGATAATTGATGCCGGTGTAGGTACATATACCAAACAGACGTTTGGCAAGGACCGCTATACCATCTGGACCATGCAGAGCAACTATCATAACTTGCCGATGATTAACGGTGTATCGCAGAAATTCGGGCAGGAGTATAAAGCTACCAATACCGTTTGTAATGAGAAGAAACGGATGTTCTCTATGGATATAGCTACTGCTTATCCGACAGAAGCGAAAGTCAAAAGCTGGGTTCGCTCTTATGCGCTTGATGATAAAAAACTCATTATCGGTGATGTTTATACCTTGGATGAGGCTATTAACCCTAATCAAGTGAATTTCTTAACTTGGGGGAATGTAACTTTCCCATCAGCCGGAAAGATTCGGATTGAAGTAAAAGGCCAAAAGGTAGAAATGCATTATCCACCTCAGTTTAAAGCCGGATTGGAAACTATTAAATTGGATGATTCGCGCTTGTCTAACGTATGGGGCAAGGAGATTTACCGCATCACACTGAAGACGGACGAAAAGAAAGAGACAGGAAAATATGGATTTGTTGTTCAACAAGTGAAGTAGATATTAAAAAATAGAAGAAGAAATATTGGTATAATTAATTAAATCACAGTAAGATGAAAAAAGTATTATTTGCCGGCCTTTTGGCTATTGCAGGAGTGACTGTAAGCGCTCAAAATCTGATTAAAAACGAAAAGTTTGCCACAGAAGTAACGAACAAGGTGACCAATGCCAACAAGGCTACCGCAGGCGAATGGTTCATTATGAATAATGAGACTGACGGAGCGACTACCATTGCATGGGAACAAACCGGTGATGCCAAGTATCCTAATGCTATGAAAATTGATAATTCGGGTGCTTCAAAGAACATCTCCTGGTATAAGGCTTTCTTGGGACAGCGTGTTACAGACGGGCTGGAAAAAGGTATCTATGTTCTCACTTTCTACGCAAAAGCTAAAGAAGCAGGTACTCCGGTGAGTGTATATATCAAGCAGACTAACGAAGAAAAGAATGATAATGGTAAGTACAATACTACATTCTTTATGCGTCGGGATTACGATGCTGATTCTCAGCCGAATGCTTCGGGCGCACAATACAACTTCAAGATTAAAGATGCTGATAAATGGACCAAAGTGGTGGTTTACTACGACATGGGACAGGTGGTAAATGCCATTAGCAGTAAGAAAGCCAATGCTAATCTGGAAGTGTCCGATACGGATGATGATGATGCTATCCTGAAAGATTGTTATGTAGCCATCCTTGCTCAGAATAAAGGTGGTATTGTAGAAATCAGTGATGTGACGTTGAGAAAGAAATAAAGAAGAATTTTTTTTAATAGTAGGTTAATAAAAAGATAGGGCGATTAAGTAGTGATACTTTGTCGCCCTATCTATTTGGAGAATAATCTTTTTATTTAATACCGAGTTTCTTTTTCAGTTTCTTGGGTAGAGAGTCTTTGTGTACCATGACGCTGATAGTTTTAGCGCGTACATAACTTTCGGACATATTCTGATATCCGCCGAACTTGTTGCCGTCTGCTCCCCAGGAATTCTTGGTAATGTAATATTTAGTACCATTCTGATCTTTTGCGATGCCCGTGATATGCATTAAGTGGTCGTCGGTTGTCACGAACTTCTCATAACCTTCCTGGCGGATTTCCGGTGTCACGTCGATTTCAGGATAAGGATGTTCAAACTTGAATACTTCTTCCATGCGTTGGTATTTAGGCATTGCTTCAAAACGTGCACGGTCGGTAGTAGAGTAGTCTTTCACATCTTCCACCTGCGGGTTGATGGCAATTCCGTTCTTATAAGAGAAACCTTGTTCGCTGACATCACCATCCCAGCATATGGTATATCCGTTGTTGAGTGCGTGGTTGATGGCATCCATCAGTTCGTCCAACGGAAGATTGTACATCGGCTGGTTTTCCCAGTTGTCGGGAACTTCGGGTGAAAAAGTTCCGTAATAAGGTTTATGGGTGAAACTGGTCAACTCTATGTAGTCATTCATATTCAATCCCAGGCTCTCTGTAAAAGACTGGGGAGTATATTCCTTTCCTTTATAGGTGAACTTTTCGGGAAGTTTGCCCAAATAAGTATCGAACAGATTATTGATGAGGGCGTAAAATTCCGGAGTACGCTTTTTCGAAGCGATGTTAGCGTCCACCAAAGCCTTGAAATAACGTGTCAATGCTCCGTGATTATGGTCTTTTTTATCGTTAAGTAAACCAGAATAAGCTTCTTCGGGAACAATCCCCACCTGTTTATAGGCATTTGTGAATGTATGCGCCAGACTTCCTTCTCCTATGTTGCCTTTTCCACGGCGGAGATAATTGTCATTCATTTGATTCATGTACTTCTGGCGGACGATATACATTTCCGAGAGATCATATTCTCCTTTGCCCATGCGTAGCAGTTCGGATTCCATGAAAGAAGTGGTGGCAAAGCACCAGCAAGTTCCGGTAGAACCCTGATCTTTGACGGGGGTCGCTTTGTGAGAAACAACGGTTGTGAATTCATAACCGGGTGTTTGTGCAAAAGAGGTGGCGGCTGATAGGAGCAACGCAACCGAAATCAAAAATTTCTTCATGACATATGTGTTTCATTATATTCGGATAGCAAAAGTATAAAAAAAGCGAGGATACTCGAAAGTTCCTCGCTCAATTTAATATAATTAGTGTGTTTATTTACATGGCAACCTGCTGTGACAGCAGCTTTTGAAGTTTACCGTTCAAGGTTTGGCACATTGCGCCGTTTCCCATTGCTTGATAGCGTTTAATACGGTACTGTAACATCATAATTTTTTCATTTGCATTCTTTTTCATAATTTGTTTCCTCTTTTTTGCTCCCCACGTTTTGAAGAGCGGTTTTACATCTTGTTTTCTTTATTAACACTGCAAAGGTACAAAATGTTTTTGGAATATATGCTGTAAAACATAAGAAAAATCTTTTTTTTCTGGGTTTTCTTTTTATAAAAGGTTCGAACACGGTAGATATTACAAACCTATTACATACATTTACAGTTACTTGTGTCGTCTTTTAAAAAAAAACTTGTAATTTTGTGGACGTATATTTTAGTATGCACCTTTGTTTCATGATTCGTTTATTTAATTAACACATAAATATGAAAACACTCGTTCGTTTTTTGTTTGTCTCGTTTTTCTCTGTACTATTATTTTCATGCAGTGAATCTCATTTTCTGAAAGAAGAAGCTTATCGTAATCAGGTACTTCAGGATTTTGAGCAGAAACAGAAGGTACTCCCTAATGGGGAGCTGTTTGCTGTCTTTTCGGATAGCACTTTGACTCTTTCAGAGCGTGAAGCTCTGATGTTTCTGTATGCGTATATGCCGATAGGAGATATAACGGATTATCACGGGAAATATTATTTGGCAAATATTCGTCTTTCCGAGCAGACTCGTCATGAGATGCCTTGGGGAAAGACTGTTCCCGATGAGTTATTCCGGCATTTTGTGCTGCCTGTCCGTGTGAATAACGAAAACTTGGATGAATCCCGCAAAGTCTTTTATGAAGAGTTGAAGGAGCGGGTGAAAGGTCTTTCGATGAAAGATGCGATTTTGGAGGTGAATCATTGGTGTCATGAGAAAGTGGTGTATCGTCCAAGTGATGCCCGTACAAGTTCACCGCTGGCGTCTGTGAAAACAGCCTATGGACGTTGCGGCGAGGAATCGACTTTTACGGTTGCTGCGCTACGTTCTGTCGGGATACCTGCACGTCAGGTTTACACTCCTCGTTGGGCGCACACTGACGATAATCATGCTTGGGTAGAAGCCTGGGCGGATGGCAAGTGGTATTTTCTTGGGGCTTGTGAACCCGAGCCTGTTTTGAATTTAGGATGGTTTAATGCACCTGCAAGTCGGGGAATGTTGATGCATACAAAGGTGTTCGGCCGTTATAACGGGCCGGAAGAGATTATGCTTGAAACTCCGAATTATACTGAGATTAATGTAATTGATAATTATGCTCCTACGGCTAAGGCGGTTGTGACGGTGACCGATACGGATGGTCATCCTGTTTCCGGTGCTAAAGTCGAATTTAAAGTCTATAATTATGCTGAGTTTTATACGGTAGCTACCAAATATGCCGATGCGGACGGTCGCGCTTCGTTGACAGCCGGAAGAGGGGATATGCTGGTATGGGCTTCTGACAAGGGGAGATTTGGCTTTTCTAAATTGTCTTTTGGGAAGCAATCGGAATTGGTATTAGCGCTTGACAAAAAAGAAGGTGATATTTTTGAAGTGGATATTGATATTGTTCCTCCGGTTGAGAATGCTATTTTACCTGAAGTGACTCCGGAACAGCGGGCCGAAAATGACAGGAGACTGGCGCAGGAAGATTCGATTCGCAATGCTTATGTTGCTACTTTTCCGACTATGGCGCAAATTGATTCTGTTATATCTGGTTTGAAAGAAAAAATACATCCGTGTGTTAAAAAGGCTCTATGTTCATTTATTATAGATTCACGTGGGAATCATGATGTACTGATTCGTTTTATTAGAGAAGCGGATCGTCAGGGAAAACTGATGAAGGCTGCTGCTTTATTACAAACCCTTTCTGAAAAAGATCGTCGTGATGTAAATTATGAAGTGTTGTTAGACCATTTTCTCCATACGAAAGATATCTCCAAATATTTATATGGTTGTACTTTGTCGGATTGTTTGAATTGTATGGATGCTTGGTTGGAAGAAGTAGATGATATCCTTAATCCACGTATTGCCATGGAAGCGTTGACTCCATACAGGTCTTTTTTCCAATCAAAATTTACGGAAGCACAGATTGATTCTTTTCGCAATCGTCCGCAACTACTGATAGAATGGGTAAGTAATAATATTGCGATTGATGAAGAAAACAATTCTCAACGTATTCCTATCTCTCCGGAAGGCGTGTGGCGTTCACGTGTTGCGGATTCCCATTCA
Source organism: uncultured Bacteroides sp. (assembly GCA_947574505.1). Taxonomy (GTDB): domain Bacteria; phylum Bacteroidota; class Bacteroidia; order Bacteroidales; family Bacteroidaceae; genus Phocaeicola. The sequence continues at coordinate 10,939 of CANPJW010000039.1, forward strand.
AGGGATATCTTTTTTGTAGCATTGGCACGTAGTATGGGTATTCTTGCCCACATGAGGAGTACAGATGGGCGTGTGGGGTATGTACTTCCTCCGACAGAAGATATTACTCCGGCTGGTGAGTTTGTGGAAGCTGATTTTGAGAAAAAAGAGAGTGTGCGGACGCCGCAGGCATATTATCATTTATGTGATGGAGAACAGGCGATTGGCTACGGTGATGATAAACCTAGATATTACAGCAAATATACAATCTCCAGGATTGTTGATGGAAAACCGGAATTAATCAGTTTTGATGAAAGATATCCGGAAAAAGGGTGTTCCGGTATATTGGATACTGGATATTATTTGCTGGTCACTGGTACGAGACTGGCAAGCGGTGGTGTGCTGGCGAGAGTCTCTTCCTTTATGTTGTCAGCAGAGAATGATAAACTTATAGAAACTAAAGTCCCTTTTCATCTACGTGAATCAGGAGAGAAAGTTGCTGTTATCGGTAATTTCAATTCCGAATCGCTTTTCACATCGGTTGAAGGTATAGGAAAGGATAGTACACCTTTAGCTAAACAAAGTTTGTTGCAATCATGTGGTCGTGGTTACTTTGTGGTTGGTGTTCTCGCTCCAGGGCAGGAACCTACCAATCATGCTTTGCGTGATATTGCCGCTTTGAAGTCCGATTTGGAGAAATGGGGAAGGAAAATGGTATTGCTTTTTCCCGATGAAGTCCAGTGTAAGAAGTTTAGTCTTTCAGAGTTTCCAGAATTACCTTCTACGGTTATCTATGGTATTGATACGGACGGTATCTGCAAACAGATTGTGGAAAACATGAAGTTGAAACATAAGAATAGTCTACCGGTATTTATTATCGCTGATACATTCAACCGTGTAGTCTTTGTTTCTCAAGGATATACTATCGGCTTGGGTGAACAATTAATGAAAACCGTTCATGGATTGTAGAAAGTATAGATAAAGAAGAAGTAGCAGGTAGTAATATTGTGTGACAGTATGCAATAATCGTTAATTCTCTATATAGAGCGCACTTTTATGCGAATTAATTGTTACGTTTATAAGAGAGTTATGATGAAGTATCTTTTGTGCATACTGTCACTTGCATTTTTACTTATTGGAGGGGTAGTCTGGCCCATAAGAAAGATGCTCAGGGATTTCGGGAAACGGTCGTAATCGCTGTGGATAGTGATATCTCAGTTACTGCAACACACTCACTTCAACTTCGGCAGAAAGCCATTCCTTAGGAATTCTGACTACTTTTTCGATTCCACGAAACATCACTTCGGTGCGGACATTGAAGTTTAATGATATTTCCGGCATTGTCCAATTGTTAAGTTTACGCTCTTGCCGTTTGCCCGAAGACAAAAGGAAGATTCTTCTTACCGACACTAATTGTCTGAAATATAGATTTTGCGACTTTATTTCAAGGCATTGGTACAATGATGGCAAGCGGCTGGTTTCTCGCTTCTGCCAATTACAGGCATCTATATCACAGTCATTCCTTATTTATAAAGATATTGCTTGAATCGTATCCATAACTCTTCGGGCGGTCGTTACATTTCGTTCATATTCGTTGATATGTACAGTGCCGCCCATGGATACTGATTCATTCTTGTACTTCATTTCACTTATAATACTTTCACGGGCAGAGAAGTGAAATTCCTGTATTCCTGTTTCTTGAGCAATTCGGGCAATATTATTTTCGTTCACACCGCATCCGGCAAGTAGGATGATTCTTCCTGCTACTTGCTCCTGCAGCTCTTTGAGTAAGGGAATACCTTGTTCAGCAGTAGCTTGCTGACCGGAAGTCAGAATCCGGTTGCAGCCTAGTTCAATAATTTGTTCCAGTGCTTCTTTGGGGTTGCAGCAAACATCGAAAGCCCTATGAAAGGTGACAGACAAGCCTTGTGAGGCTAACATTAATTCTTGCATGGCGGTGGAATCAATCTCTCCATTAGCAGTCAGGCATCCAAAAACAACTCCGTCAACTCCGAGTTTTCGGGCTATCTCTATATCTTTCAGCATTGTTTTTACTTCGATAGGCGAGTAGAGAAAATCTCCCCCCCGGGGACGGATAATGACGTGCAATCGGGTGGTATCCAGTATTTCACGAGCCATAGAAATTTCTCCGTAAGAAGGTGTTGTTCCACCTTCGGGAATACCCGCACATAATTCTACACGGTTGGCTCCGCCTGTTTGGGCAGCGAGGCAACTTTCTACTGAGTTGGCACAAACTTCGAATTGGTATTTTTTCATAAGTTGATGAATAAAAATGAAAAGTGTTTGCTGTTATTAAAAAGGAATATTCATTTATTATAAAAGGGCGAATTGCTTCGCCCTTCTATTTTTAATTTCTTTTTTAAGTCTTTGGTCTTACTTAGCGAAGCTAACCGCACGTGTCTCACGGATAACGGTAATCTTCACCTGTCCCGGATAAGTCATTTCATCCTGAATTTTCTTGGCGATTTCGCCCGACAGGTTTTCAGTCTGCTTGTCATCAATCTTATCAGCACCAACGATAACGCGGAGTTCGCGTCCTGCCTGGATTGCGTAAGTCTTTGTTACACCCGGATAAGACATTGCCAATTGTTCAAGGTCGTTCAGACGCTTGATATAAGCCTCAACGATTTCGCGGCGTGCGCCCGGACGTGCGCCCGAGATAGCGTCACATACTTGTACGATAGGAGCCAGCAGACTCGTCATTTCCGTTTCGTCATGGTGAGCACCAATAGCGTTGCAGATATCTGGTTTCTCCTTATATTTTTCTGCAAGCTTCATACCCAGCAATGCGTGTGGCAATTCCGGTTCTTCATCAGGCACTTTACCTATATCATGCAGTAAACCTGCGCGTTTTGCTTTCTTCGGATTCAGTCCCAATTCTGATGCCATTACAGCACAAAGGTTGGCTGTTTCACGTGCATGCTGCAACAGGTTCTGACCATAAGAAGAACGATATTTCATCTTACCGATAATACGAATCAGTTCAGGATGCAGACCGTGGATACCAAGGTCAATTGTTGTACGTTTACCTGTTTCGATGATTTCTTCCTCTACCTGTTTGCGTACCTTAGCTACCACCTCTTCGATACGTGCCGGATGGATACGTCCGTCGGTAACAAGCTGGTGCAGAGCCAGGCGGGCAATTTCACGGCGAACCGGGTCGAAAGCTGAAAGGACAATCGCTTCAGGAGTATCGTCTACAACAATTTCAACACCTGTGGCTGCTTCCAGTGCACGGATATTACGTCCTTCACGACCGATGATACGTCCTTTAATCTCATCCGATTCGATATGGAATACCGTAACAGAGTTTTCGATGGCAGTTTCCGTAGCTACCCGTTGGATAGACTGAACGACAATACGTTTCGCTTCCTTGTTGGCAGTCAGTTTGGCATCATCCATGATGTCATTGATATATGACTGAGCCTGTGTTTTAGCTTCCTCTTTCAAGGATTCTACCAGGCGTTCTTTCGCTTCTTCGGCAGACAAACCGGAGATTGCTTCCAACTTGTCAATTTCCTGCTGTTGCAGTCTGTCAAGTTCTTCTTTTTTCTTGTCGACAATCACTAACTGCGCTTCCAGATTCTCTTTGACAGCTTCGGCTTCCATCTTCTTGCGTTGGATTTCTTCCTGGCGCTGTCCGAGCGCCATTTCGCGTTGTTTCAGTTTGTTTTCCGCCTGCTGAATCTTCTGATTCCGTAGTGCTACTTCTTTTTCAAGGTCCGCTTTCTTGTTCAGGAATTTCTCCTTCACTTCCAGCAGCTTGTTTTTCTTAATTACTTCTGCTTCCGTTTCTGCTTCTTTCAGGATGTTGTCGTATCTGGATTTCAGCGCATACCTAAATAGTATGTATGAAAGGACTCCACCTACGATGAAGCAAGCAATTGCTGTTGCTATTATTGCTATCATTCTACATTTAATTTAATATGTAAATAAAAACGCACCGCCAAATATCAAAGCATATTCTTGCTTGGATATTGTGCAGTGCGTGGTTGTTTTTCTCTTATCAACGAATAGCCGGTCAATTTTATTCTCCTTTGAAATAATCTTCCAGCAATTCAGTTAGTTCTTTTACCTTCTCCGTATAGGGGGCGGTATCATTACGTTCCAACAATTGCAGTTTCTCTAATGAGAACTGATAGGCTACCATGGCAATAATCTTTTCCGGTTCGAGGTTCTTGTAAACTTCCCGGTACTTATTAAGCCTGATATTTACCTGCTTGGCGGCTTTCCGTACCATTTCTTCTTCCTCACGGTTGATGGTTAACGGGTAGTTTGAGTCTGCTATCTGCAGGTTTATCTTTATTTTATCGTTCATACATCTTCTTCTTATTCATTCAACAAAGCGATGCATTTATCGACTTCACGCACTAATTTAGACAATCGCAGCTTCGTCTCTTTTACGTCGCTGCCGTTAAGGCTGATTGTCGTAGCTGTTTTTAGGTTTGTGTAGCTGACTTCCAATTCATCGTATTGAGCCTGTACCTTCTCATTCTTTAATTTTTCAATATCAAGAAGTTTCTTCAACTCGGCATTTTCACGTTTTAACTCATCGTGCAGATAGATTAAATGTCGTAGCTGCGTCTCAAAGGTATTCAATAACTTTTTTTCTTCTTCTGTCATTACTACACCAAAATTGTACACAAAAATACGATTAACTCTGATATTACAAAAACTTTTCGGGATAAAATGTGCATTTTAGCGTAAAATAGCGGGTTGGACGAGAGAAAGAGGGGAATTCTGTGGTAATAATTGCTTTGTAAAACCAGTAATGCTCAGGAAAAACTATATCTTTGCATTTCAATAAAATGAAGGAAACCTATGTTGAAAATATTAGTTACCTACGCCGTCCAAGGCGAATTTGTAGAACTTAAATGGCCGGATATAGAACCTTACTACGTTCGTACAGGTATTGGTAAAGTTAAATCAGCCTTTCATTTGGCAGAGGCAATCCGTCAGGTACAACCGGACTTGGTGCTCAATATCGGAAGTGCCGGAACAGTCAATCATCAGGTAGGAGATATTTTTGTATGTCGCAAGTTCATAGACCGTGATATGCAGAAAATGAAAGAGTTCGGATTGGAGTGTGAGATTGACTCATCAGCTTTGCTTGAAGCAAAAGGATATTGCGAACACTGGATGGAGAATGGAATCTGTAATACGGGCGATGGTTTTTTGACCGAACTGACTCATGTCACCGGAGACGTGGTGGATATGGAAGCCTATGCGCAGGCATTCGTTTGTCGCTTGAAAGAAATTCCGTTTATTTCTGTGAAATACGTGACTGACATAATTGGCCAGAATTCTGTGAAACATTGGGAAGATAAACTTGCAGATGCCCGTCAGGGACTTTCCAACTACCTCAACGTTTTGAAAGAAAGAATATGATAAGTGATACCTGCGGCTATCAGTCCCAGGAGAATCTTTACCCATAACAGAGGAATCAGGAAGAATATGCAATACAGCATTGTCCCCCACATCAGTACAAGTGAGATAATCTTGGCTCGTAGCGGAATTGCTTTATTCTCGCGGAAGTTACGAATATAAGGACCGAAGTGCCGATGATTGAGCAGCCAGTTATATAATCGGGGTGACCCTTTGAAATAAAGGGCGGCGGTGAGCAATAGAAAAGGGGTAGTGGGCAGTAGCGGCAGAAAGATGCCGAGAATGCCGAGCGCAAGAGAAATACTACCTAAAACAATATATAGAGTTTTCATGCGGCAAAGATAGTGCAAAAAAAGGGAAAAAATAACACTCTTTGCTGGATGAGAATTCTATTTTATATTACCTTTGCCGTTGCATCGAGGTGACATTAGATGCGTATAACTATTAAAATATATACAGCAATGTTTACAGTAATCAAACGCATGGAGATTTCAGCTTCCCATAAGCTGGTACTCCCGTATCGCAGTAAATGCGCCAGTCTACACGGTCACAACTGGATTATCACCGTCTATTGTCGTTCCGCACGACTTAACTCCGAAGGCATGGTGGTCGATTTCACCCGCATTAAAGAAGTGGTCATGGAGAAACTCGACCATCAAAATCTGAATGAAGTACTCCCGTTTAATCCCACAGCGGAGAATATCGCCCGGTGGGTATGCAAGCAGATTCCTCAATGCTATAAAGTAGAAGTGCAGGAATCGGAAGGAAACATTGTCATCTACGAGAAAGATCCCGTCGGCGCAGAAGGATAAGAATAGCAAACCAAACAAATTTTGATGATGAGAAAGATTAATGAAATCTTTTACAGCTTGCAGGGCGAAGGCTACCATACCGGAACTCCTGCCATCTTCGTACGTTTTTCCGGCTGCAACCTGAAATGTGACTTTTGCGACACACAACACGAAGAAGGAAAAATGATGACCGACGATGAAATTATCGCTGAGGTGAAAAAATATCCTGCCGTCACCGTTGTCCTTACGGGTGGTGAACCTTCCTTGTGGATAGACGATGAATTGATCGACCGTTTGCACCAGGCAGGTAAGTATGTGACCATCGAAACCAACGGTACACGCCCCCTGCCGGCAGCTATCGACTGGGTGACCTGCTCTCCCAAACAAGGGGCGAAGCTTGCCATCGACCGGATGGATGAAGTGAAAGTGGTCTATGAAGGACAAGATATAAGCATTTTTGAACAACTTCCCGCCGAACATTTTTTCCTTCAGCCTTGTTCTTGTAACAACACTGCTTCAACAGTGGACTGTGTAATGCGACATCCCAAATGGAGACTCAGCTTGCAAACACACAAATTAATCGACATCCGTTGAGCAAAATAGACGGGTGATACGGAAGAAGCTTAAATTATTACAGAGCATAATATGAAAGTAGGTTTGTTTATTCCTTGTTATATCAATGCTATTTACCCCAATGTGGGAGTGGCATCGTATTGACTATTGAAAAGCTTGGGAGTAGACGTCGATTATCCGTTGGATCAGACTTGTTGTGGACAACCGATGGCAAATGCCGGTTTTGAAGATGAATCGATGAAATTGGCACTCCGTTTTGACGATCTGTTTTTTCAGCGATTGACTTTCGGTTTTTTAGATGAAGAGGATAAATTGAAAGAGGATAAATTAGAAGAGGAGGAAAGAGATGAACGGTAAATACAGTCTGCCGGTGGTGAAGGCAGTAGATTTAATTTGGACTAGTTTCGACAAGGAAGAGATACACCGTGGATACGCGATGCTTATGCAGGCGGCACAGCAAGGCGATGCAGACGCATTATGCTTCATCGCACGTTGTTTCATGGGAGAGGAGTATGTATGGAGCGGAGCCGGTTTTGCCACTGACGATGCCAGTGCTTCGAAACTGATGCAGAAGAGCGCGCTTATGGGGAGCGCTACAGGTGTGCTTTGTGCCGCACGAAGCGGTAACTTTACTCCGGCGGTTCAGCGGGGAATGCCTTTCGAGTCGTTCAAGGAGGCTTTCGAGGAGATTCTCGAACAGGCTGAGCGTGGCAATGCGTTCTGTTGCTATATGATAGGAAATGTTTATTATTGGGGCGACTATCTGCTTGTTGAGCCTGAGTTTGCCAAACAATTCAAAACCGAGGACAATTACAATGCTTGGGCCTATCCGATAGCGAAAGAATGGTTCGAGCGCAGCTTTAACGGGCGTATCTGTGCCGGTTGGGGCAATTATTGCAATATCCGTAAGTCAGGGCTCTGCGATATCAGGCAGGAGGTGTTTGAAGTTTATTTTCAAGCGCTTGCTGAGATTTCTCCGGTGATTTGCGGCAACTACGGATATTACCTCGGACATGAGAAAAATAACCCGGAGGCAGCGCTCGCTTATTACATCAAGGCGGCACATCGCTACGATATACAGTCGACATTCAACGCCGGCTGTTGCTATGACGAGGGATTCGGTGTGGAAAGGGATGTCGACATGGCTTTCAATTTCTATGAGATAGCCGCTATTGGAGGTCATCCTAATGCTCAGTGGCAGGCGGGATACTACTATTTCGACGGCTGGGGCAGCGTCGAACAGGATTATGCCAAAGCTGCCGAATGGTTTGAGAAAGCCTATCAGAATCCCCAAAGTGACGATAGAAACAGAGTGCGCTCGGCAGCCTATCTTGGTATCTGCTATCAGGACGGTCTAGGTGTAATACAGGACGATGACTTGGCCTTGGAGTATCTTCAGGAGGTGGAGGAAGATATTGACATGTTGTGGGACCCAATCAATGCCATGGTGCTGAATGCGCTGGGCGTAGCCTATTATTTCGGGCGTGGCACAGAGGAAGATGAAGAATTGGGATATGAGTATTTTGAGGATGCGGCGAAGCTTGGTTTGGAAGTGGCGAAAGAGCATCTCCAACAGATAAACCAACCCGGGATGTCAGAGCATGAATCCCACAAGCCGGGTAAGGAAATAGCGCCTTTTTATCAGGGATTGGCGGAAAGAATCAGAGAGGCAGTGGAGAAAGACCTCCGTGAGGTCCTTGATCAAGTGGGCGAAGAGCAGATTTATACGGCGGCTTTGGTTTCCGACAGGGATTGTGTCACTCTGTTTCTCGCAGTGAATACCGTTGAATATTTGAATGAAAATGATGGACCCGACAGCGAGAGCAAATGGATTCCCGATGAATGGGGCTATTCGGACGGTCACCATAGTGCGTTGGTAAAGCTCAGCCGGTTGCTGTGGGAGCATCATGATGAGTTGCCGAGCGAATCTTATTTCTTTAATGCGGTAATATCGGCCATGAAACAACTCAAAGATGCGAAAGCGTTCGGAGACTGTTCGGAGGAAATCACTTGCTTCGTTTCCATTTCCGATGACGAAGAAGCCGGGCACATGGAAGATTTATCGGCTAAGCAATTGAATAGTGCGGAACTGGTAGCTGCGTTTTTGAAACGCGATAGATGAAATGGATAGATGAAATGAAAACACATAGCATAGGATAAGAGTTGTAAAACGTTTAATTATAAATATATATGTATACCAATAAAGTAAAGAAAATAGCAGCCGTTCATGACCTTTCGGGGATGGGGCGCGTGTCTCTGACTGTTGTCATTCCTATTCTTTCGTCTATGGGTTTTCAGGTTTGTCCGCTGCCTACAGCCGTCTTGTCCAATCATACGCAATATCCCGATTTCTCCTTCCTCGACCTGACGGACGAAATGCCCAAGATTATTGCCCAATGGAAGAAACAAGGGGTAGAGTTCGATGCTATCTATACTGGATACTTGGGTTCTCCGAGACAAGTTCAGATTGTTTCTGAGTTTATCAGAGACTTTCGTCGGGCAGATAGTCTGATAGTTGCCGATCCGGTGTTGGGAGACAACGGACGTTTGTACGCCAACTTTGACGGAGGGATGATAAAGGAGATGCGTCATCTGATTACCAAAGCAGATGTGATTACCCCCAATCTGACGGAACTGTTTTATTTATTGGACAAACCCTATAAAGTGGACAACACGGATGAGGAGCTGAAAGAATATCTTCGTCTTTTGTCGGACAAAGGTCCGCAAGTGGTTATCATCACCAGTGTTCCTGTGCGTGATGAGTCTCATAAAACGTCTGTCTATGCTTATAACCGTCAGGGAAACCGCTATTGGAAAGTGACTTGTCCTTATTTGCCTGCGCATTATCCCGGCACGGGTGATACTTTTACAAGTGTCATCACCGGTTCTTTGATGCAGGGAGACAGTCTGCCGATGGCATTGGACCGTGCCACACAGTTTATCCTGCAAGGTATTCGTGCCACTTTCGGATATGAATATGATAACCGCGAGGGTATCCTGCTGGAGAAAGTGCTTCATAATTTGGATATGCCGATACAGATGGCTAGTTACGAACTGATTTAAGATAGGCTTTGTGTGGTTATTACTATGCCGATAGATTGGCACAGTAATGCCACCTTATTTGCATGTCCGTGCCACTGTGTTGGCACAAATGTGACTTCTTATTGGTATTTGTTAAGTTCAGAATCGTACTGTTACTCTTGCCGGTAGTTTCCCACTTGTCCACTTAGGTCCTTCTTTAATAAGCCGAATGGCTTCTTTATCAGCGAATTCACATATTCCATGAATAACAGTGATATTTTGCGGCTTTCCTTCTTCATCAACAAAGAAAGAAAGGACTACCTCCCCTTTAATATCTTTACACTTTTCATCCGTCGGATGAACGAGATTCTCTTTCAGGTATTTCTGATAGCTACGTTTACCGATGACAGGTTGCGGAGTAATTTCTTTCTTTGCCTGTTCCTTAACCGTCACAACATTTCCGGCAGTGGTTGACTTCTTGTTTTTCTTAGTTCCGTATCCCACTACCACCACTTCATTGAGTGCCTGTTTGTTTTCGTTCATGGCAATGAATATCGTCCGACTGGTATCTATCCGGATTTCTACCGGATCATATCCGATATACTCCGCTGTCAATCGTTTCTTATCATCCTTTTTGACTAACGAAAATTCTCCATTTATATTTGTGATGGTTCCGGTATTCGTTCCTTTATATGCCACACTGGCTCCGATAAGCGGTTCTCCTTTTTCGTCGGTCACTCTCCCTTTAATCATGTTATTTGGAGGAAGGACAGCCGCTACCTTAGCCAATTTCATTTTCTTATCAGATTCAGATTCGAAAGTATCCATCGTTGCTACTACTTCTTGCAATGCAGCAGTCTCTTCCGGGATTTCCTCCATCACTGGCACAGTTGCCGCAGGTGTACCTTGTTGTGGTTGGGAAGTCGCTTGGATTTTGGCAATCGTATCTTTCTTATCCGTTTGTCTCGCAGTAATTTCGGAAACAGGCGTGGAATCTTCGGAAACAGGTGTGGAATCCGTTCTTACTTTTGCAGTAGCCAATGCGATTTCCTTTTGTGGAGTTGCCGGAACTGTTGGAGTTGCAGAAATGGCCGGAGTGGGCGGAACTGTGTGTTCAGCCAACTTGGTGGAAACACTCTCTTGGGCAATGAACACTTCGTCCGTCATACTCTTTTTCAGGAACAGGAAATAACTGCTGATACCGAATCCGATAGCCAGACAGGCAGCGATGCTCCAGGTAATAGCGCGGGTGTTCTTTTTCTTTGTCGAATAAGTAGAAACCTGCATTCGCAGTTTCTTGATCCGTTGTTCGTGATTTCCCTCCACTTGGCTGTAACCATCCATCGCATCTGCCAGAAAAGGATCCTGCATCGACTCTCGTTCCAGTCGGTGTGCCTCTTTTCCTTTACGGAGTCCTTGTATGTAGTCCAATAGTTTCATAGGGCTTGTTTCTTGATACAAATTTTTAAATTTCGCTTTCCGTTCTGGATATAGCTTTTCACATTGTTCAGCGTAAATCCGGTCTGCTCGGCAATGTCTGCATAGGACATCTCTTCCAGGAAGAAACGCGTAATGCTGAGCCGTTGTTCTTCGGGCAACTTTTCTAGGCAGTGATGCAATGCCTTCAGTTGTTCCTCCGTACTTTCCTCTTCACTTAATAGATGCAGAAATTCGTCAGATTCCATAATATTGACTGTATAATCTAACGGAATTTCTTTATTTTCCTTCCGTAAAAGTTGCAGGCAATGATTCTTCGCCACCCGGTAGAGCCATGGCTTGAAAACTTTTATCTCATAATTTCTCAGTTTGGGCAATAAATCTTCAAACAACTGCATGACTGCTTCCTGCGCACGGTCCTCATCTTGTAGATATTTCAGGCAAAGTCCGTACAGTAACGGGATATATCGGTTGTATAATTCACCGAAATATTCCGTATCTCCGGACTTCGTATAGTGTATCAGTAATTCTTCGTCCGATAGTTTCGATATGTTTCTTTTGAAAAATAACATCTATTTGCTGCCAAAGATAGGGATTGAAGGGAGAAATAACAACTATGAGAAGAAAAATAAAAAAAGTTTGATGGCTTTATGGAATCTTTATGAAATCTGCATCTCTATAGTAAAAGCGAACTAATTGTCATATTTTTAAATAAGGAAGTTATGAAAACAAATCAATTCAGAGCGGTGATGCTCGTACTGCTGATGGCAGTTGTTTCTTTAGGTACAGTGAGTGCGCAAGCAATTACCGTGTCGGGTACTGTGACGGATGCAAAGGATGGAACTCCGCTTGTTGGCTGTTCGGTCTCGGTGAAGGGAACCACGAATGGAGTGATAACTAATATGGATGGTCAGTACTCTATTCTGACTAAAAAAGGGGAAACGTTAGTATTCCATTATATCGGTTACAAGCAGGAGCAAAGGGTTGTTAAATCATCGCAACTCAACGTGAAGTTGAAAACGGATAATGTTGCATTGGAAGAGTGTGTCGTAGTAGGCTATGGTGCAATGAAGTCGAGAGCGATGACCGGCTCTTATATGGCAATCTGTCCGACATCGGCAGTCATGTACGATAGAGTAAATGCGGAAGAATACGGTCAGATTCAGGAGAACGGCTTCAAGAATGTATCGGATGCCGCACTTTCGACTTTCTCCATTGATGTGGATGCCGCTTCTTACAGTAGTATGCGCCGTTTTATCAATAAAGGAGAACTGCCGCCTGCTGATGCCGTCCGCACGGAGGAACTTGTGAATTACTTCTCATACGATTATCCGAAACCGACAGGCAGTGACCCTGTGAAGATTACCATGGAATCCGGAGAATGTCCTTGGAACTCTGATCACCGTCTTGTTCGTATCGGGTTGAAGGCAAAAGAAATTCCTACGGATAATCTGCCTGCATCCAATTTAGTTTTTCTAATTGATGTCTCCGGTTCTATGTGGGGAGCCAATCGCTTGGAATTGGTGAAGTCATCTCTCAAATTACTGGTCAATAACTTACGTGATAAAGATAAAGTAGCTATCGTGACTTATGCAGGCAGTGCAGGCGTGAAACTGGAAGCAACTCCGGGCAGCGACAAACAGAAGATTCGCGAAGCGATAGACGAACTGACGGCAGGCGGATCTACCGCAGGTGGAGCTGGTATCTTGTTGGCATACAAAATAGCGAAGAAGAATTTTATCCCTAATGGTAATAACCGTATTATTCTCTGCTCCGACGGTGATTTTAATGTAGGCGTTTCTTCGGCGGAAGGACTGGAACAACTAATAGAGAAAGAACGGAAGAATGGAGTATTTCTTACCGTATTGGGTTATGGAATGGGAAATTATAAGGATAAAAAGATGCAGGTTTTGGCAGAAAAGGGAAATGGAAACTATGCTTATATAGATAATCTACAGGAAGCTAACCGCGTCTTGGTCGGTGAATTTGGCGCTACTCTCCATACGGTTGCGAAAGATGTAAAATTGCAGGTGGAGTTTAATCCTTCACAAGTACAGGCATACCGTTTGATTGGTTATGAAAGTCGTCTGCTGAAAAATGAAGATTTCAATAACGATGCCAAAGATGCCGGAGACATGGGGGCAGGACATACAGTGACCGCTTTCTATGAAGTAATTCCTACAGGCGTGAAGAATGACTATGTAGGCAAGGTAGATGATTTGAAATATCAGAAGAAAGAAAAAGTGAGCGTGAAACCGATAGGTTCCGATGAACTCCTGACCGTGAAGCTGCGCTATAAAGCTCCGGATAAAGATGTCAGTAAGAAAATGGAATTTTCTTTCGTTGATAACAAAGGAAACAATGTATCTTCCGATTTCCGCTTTGCTTCGGCCGTTGCGATGTTCGGACAGTTACTTCGGAATTCTGAATTCAAAGGAAATGCCGGTTATGATAAAGTAATAAGCCTGGCAAAACAAGGGTTGAGTAATGATGATAAAGGGTATAGGAGAGAATTTGTCCGTCTGGTTGAGGCTGCCTGGGGAATAGGAGAGTAAAAACCGGACTGATTGTCTGTGTGATGTCCATTTTCAAGTTTCCAATTTGATTGATAAAAGGAACAGTGAATATCGTGGAAATATGCTCCGCTTGATGTTCACTGTTTCTTTTGAGAAAGGTTGGATTGTTAAAACAGATTTACTTGGTAGTCTCTTTCATTAATTGTTCGAGAGGCTTCACGATATCGGGATGCTGTGCAGCTACATCATGTTTTTCCCGGATGTCATTCTCTAGATTATAGAGTTGCATCTGTGTATTGCCTTTCCGTGTATTCGTAATGATTCCCTTGTCCGAAACAACCAATATCTCCATATCCCAGATCGTCCATTAAAATATAAATAATATTGGGTTGTGTATGTAAAGTCTGCCCTTGCAGATAACTGTCGCATAGGGCGGAAACACCGATAAATAAGTTCCTTTTATTCATGATATTCTTTTTTTAATCCCATTTGTAATCTTGCGGCACTTCGCTTTTTAAAGCCGGCCCGAATTCATATCCTTGCTGTTCGAACCATTCTTTCTTTTGAAGCACGTGCTCGTAGAAACGGGTAAAGTCCAGTGGCTCTCCCTGATGCCACATCTGTTCTGCCAGTCCGATGATGCGGGGAAACAGGCGTTGGTCTATCATGCGTTCCGTCACTACGTCGTCTGTCCATAATGCGCAACTCATGCCGAGAATCAAAGGATTCTTTTCATTGCAGGCCTTGTTTGAAGGGTTGTCCAGATACAAGTCTTTCAAGTCGAACGTGCGTTCTTTGGCGTATCCCCGCCACGGAGTGAGCGGGAAGTTGAGATACGTATAGTAGTTTGAACTGCAAATGACCGGGTAGTTGTGTTTGAGTGCATTGCGGAGCGCTAAGTCTTTATGTCCGCGGTAGTTCCACCATTGGATAACTGTGTTGTCGGGCAGCGGATATCCGTCCTGATATACGACATCTCCCCAGAAGATGGCTTTGCGTCCCTTCTGCTTCAAGTGGTTTGCCATCTGCGCGGAGAACCATAGTTGGAGGTCGTGACTGTCTTTCAGGTTCAGCGCAGCGATTCTCTTTTGGCAGTCTTCGCATTTGTTCCAATTTCCCTTCGGTGCTTCGTCTCCTCCCAAATGGATGTAGGGAGAGGGGAATAGCTCACATACTTCGTCCAATACGTTTTTCAGGAAAGTCAGCACCTCGTCTTTTCCGGCACAGAATATGTTTTGAGTAAATCCCTGTTGCGGCACTTCGACGGGCAGCCCGAAGCAGCCCAACTCCGAATGGGCGGAAAGAGCAGCTTCCGCGTGTCCCGGCATATCTATCTCGGGCACGATGGTGATGTTGCGCTGGCTGGCATAGTTGATTACCTCACGTATCTCTTCCTGTGTGTAGAATCCTTGTTGTTCTTCTGCCTTTCCTACCGAACCTCCTACTTGGGCAAGGTGCGGATACCGCTTGATTTCTATCCGCCATCCCAACCCTTCCGTCAGGTGCCAGTGGAAATAGTTCATTTTAAGCAGGGAAGCCATGTCGATATACTTCTTGATAGTGGATATCCGTTGATACTGGCGTCCGGAATCGAGCAAGAAGCAGCGCCATTGCATACGGGGGGAGTCGGTGATGTCGGCACAGGCAAAGGTAAGTTTCCCGGCCGGCCCCGAGACCCATTGACGCAAAGTCTGCACGGCGTAGATGAATCCTCTTTCGCCGGAGGCGGTTATGGTCATCTGTTTCGGATTGATGCTTATCTTATATCCTTCGGGCGGAAGCGACGGGTCGTTCATCCAGCAGATGTGGGCGGCCGATGCTTTGGATTGCCATTTGACGGAAGTGTCGCGGAGCACTTCGCTACGCAAAAGGCTTATGTAAAATGCGGTGGTGTCCGCAGTGTACATGGAAATGTTCTTTCGTAAGGTGAGTTTGCCTTTTTTCATTTCCACTTGGTTGGG
>CANPJW010000040.1 GCA_947574505.1 uncultured Bacteroides sp.
CCATTGTTTGACCATCTTGGCGTTTAGGGTGACGCAATGACGAAGTCAGGAAATAAGGAGTGAGATACTTCACCAGGAAATAACCGCCTACTACCAGCCAAATAAAAAGAAGAAGCGCAAGAACAAAAGGTTTCGCCCCCGCTTTCCTGAACTTGTCAATGCTTGTTTCCGTCCCAAGTGCAGTCATAGCCATTGTCAACAGAAAAGTATCCAGCGTATTGATTCCCTCAACCAACTGAGCAGGCAGCAAATCAAAAGAGTTAAAAGCGATAACTCCCATAAATCCGATTGCAAACCAGGGAATGGCAATCTTCTGAGAATTCTGCCCTTTCTGTTCTTGTCTCTTTCTCGCCTTTGCTACCATATAAGTAGTAATCAGAAGTACCGGAACCAGCATCATCACCCGAATCATCTTCACGATAATTGCCGAATCTGATATACCATTACCCATTGCGTCACCTGCTCCCACCACGTGAGCCACTTCGTGGAGAGTAGAACCTGTATAGATTCCCATTTGGTCGGGAGTGAGCGCACAAATTCCGTTTCGGTAAAGGAAAGGATATAAGAACATGGAGACAGTACCGAAGATTACCACGGTAGAAACGGACACTGCTGTCTTATAAGGTTTTGCTTTAATCGTGGACTCCGCCCCGAGAATGGCGGCCGCCCCGCAAATACCGCTTCCGATAGAAGTGAGCAACGCAATGCCCCTGTCCATTTTCAATAATTTGCCGATATAAATACCACCACAGATAGTCACCACCACAATAATAACATCAATCAACATTGCAGGCAATCCGATAGCCAGCACATCCTGAAAAGTCAGTCTGAAACCATACAGAATAATACCTATACGCAGAATCTTTTTCGAACAGAACTGTATGCCCGGCACCCAAGTCTCGGGAAGATGATTCCGCAAGCTGTTAGCATAAAGCATACCCAAAATGATACCTACAATCATCGGACTGAAAGAGAGACTTCTCACGAAAGACATCTCACCAATGTAAAATGCCGCACAAGAAAACAATGCTATCAACAAGACACCGTGCAACATACTGCTTCTTTTTTCGTTGAACATAAATTACTAGATTTTAGTGATACTGATTTTATTACTCTGTTTATAACTCTACAAAGGAAACCATTTTTCATCAAACGGGTTCACAGTATTTTATTATACCGGATAATCTCCGGTTATACCTATCTGGAATAAAAAACGGCACCTCGATTCACATCGCAGTACCGTCACAACACAAACACAAAATAAAACACGACAAAACTACTATGCAATCTTCCTGTTATGCCGGGGAGGCATATCTTGCTTGGCTTATCTATATTCGCATACCCATAAGAAGCTTTATCAGGCGATTTGCATAATTAAAAACAGACGAATCAGAATTTTGTTCACGAAAGTTTAAAGAAAATGAGGCAGGAACGGGATTTTAACAAAAAAAACAGCAAGCATATCTCTTTTTTATTCAAACAAGCAAGCATAACACAAAACAATTATTCCCCCTTCCTATTCTCTTCCTTAAATCGGGTAGGCGTCATTCCTTTAACTTGTTTAAAGGAAGTGCTAAAATATCGGGGATAAGAGAAACCTACTTCATAGGATATTTCATTAATGTTCATATTAGTATTTGTAAGCAGAAAAACAGATCTCTCAATACGCAACCGATTAATATAATCATTAACTCCCAAACCTGTCAGCAACTTCACCTTATTATATAAAGAAGCTCTGCTCATAGCCATATTGTCCGTCAGGAATTTGATAGAAAGTTCTCCACCTGCCATATTCTCATTGATAAGTGTGTTAAGTTTATTAATGAAGTCTTCATCTTCCTTACTGTTTTTCTTTGGAGTTTGCTGCTCTATTTCCTCCATCCGATTATCATCCACTTCTTTTAATGTGACATCAGACAACGAAGGCTCCAAAAGATTATCCTCTTCACTCCTCTGTTTCTCTTCTTTGCTACTAAGCATATCATTTAATACAGCTTGCAAGAAGTGGTTCACATTACCTTTCATATTGCGTTCTTTCCGACGGTAATTAATGTAACCGATACCTGCCGTCATAGCAATAAACAAAACGGCAACCGTACTAATAAACCAGACCGTTTTATACCAAGGAGGAGTGACGATAATATGTATTAATTGTTTAGACGGGGTTCGATTTCCATTCTTTGTATTACACGAAACCCATATTGAATAATTACCTGCCGACAAGGAAGATAAATTCAATACCGGATCGTAGGTTTCAATCGACTGTTTACCCCTGCCTTCAATAGTATATTGTAATAAGTATTTCTGAAACACATCCCTGTTCCTGATGCGGAAGTGAACAGAAAGCGAATTATAATTCCACGGTATCTCTATGGTGTTTTCCTTTACTCTCTTCAAAGAAGGACTACCATTAAAAAGGATTTCGGACAGATATATTTCCGGTATTTGAGTTTCGGTAGATGGAATATCCGTATTAATTTTAACTAACCCTTCCGAACCTCCTAAATAAATATAATCCCTACTAGACTGTTTTTGGTATGCAAACAAGATTTCGTTAGGCGGGAAACCATCCGAACTGTTCCAAAGAATGAATCTATTCTCTTTAATGATATAAGAATATAAATGATTTTGGGCACAAATCCACAAACGCCCCTTTCCGTCAGCAATAAGGAAGGAAATACTATTGAAAAGTCTGGTACGGATACGATGATACTTTTGACTTTCCAGGTCAAAAAATCCAAGTCCTTTGTTGGTACTGGTCCATATCATACGATTGTTGTCGTAGGACATAGAAGTAATCATTTCATCTTTCTCCAACTCAAACAATAGCCGGATACTATCACTTTTCTGATCGACCCAAAAAGCCTGGTGCGCACACTTTAACAGGGAGAATCTATCATTGGAGTACGACAGACAAAGTGCATCATTGGAAAAATCATAATCACGGTCAGTTTGCATCCTCGAAAATGTACCGTCATGCGTATGGTATACGTAAGTGCCGCAACTGATAATATATATCTTACCGTCCGCCACCTGATTAGCTAAAGGAAGATAACCATAAAAACATTCTTTCTTATTAGTCTCTTCATCAACGATAGTGAAAGGTCGGTATTTATGTGTTTTCTTATTGAATAGGAAAATTCCTTTGGTATATAAAGACACCATCAGTTCAGTTTCAGATACTTCGGCGATAGAAACAACCTTATCACCATAAGTAGAAGGAAAATGGGTAAACTTGTCAGTAGACGGATCATATAGATTGATTCCTCCACCATCCGTTCCAATCCATACTTTGCCGTCCTTTTCTTCATAAAGGCTAATCACTGATTCCTCACTGAGTCCGTGGGTACTGTTCAGAATTGCCTCTTTATATGTTTTTATATACGTTTCTTTTATACTAAATATCCCACCGCGCACACTTCCCGCCCATAAATCGCCTTTCATGTCTTTGTACAACAAGGTAATGGAATTGACCGGCAAAGAAGAATAGTCCCCCACTATGTGTTGCAATTGCGAAAACTGAAAGGTCCGGGGAGTAAATAAATTGATTCCACCTCCATCTGTTGCCAACCATATGCTACCATTATATTCTGCCATATCCAGCACATAATTGTTTCTTAACCCGGAGTTTTCTTTCGTATAATGTTCCTTCATTCTTCCTGTCCGGTCATAGCAGTAGAATCCATCGCCATAAAAAGCAACGTAAATGTGTCGGTCTGCTGTTACATATAACGATGTCAACAGATTCTGACTGCTTGGTATCAACAGGGTAAATTGCCTGATGCGGCAGTCATATAAATAGATTCCTTTCTTCCGAGTGCCTATCAGAATCTTGCCATCTTCGAAATAAAGCATTTTCTGAATCCTGTAATCCACCAGATTAATATCTTTGCCTTCTTCTTTTCCGATATGAATTGTTTTCAATTTCTTACTTATATAATCATAGCAATGAATAGCATTCTCGCTACCAAACCATATTCCACCTTCAACTTCTACAGATGAATAGATAATGGAGGTGTTAACAATATTAAACCGGTCTTGTTCATCATCATACAGAGCTAGTCCCTTTGAAGTCGCTATCCAAAAATTCCCTAAAGAATCCTCAGCCAGATGATTGATATAGTTACCTGGGAGAGAATAAGGATCCCCCGAGTGATGCAAGTAAGTTTTTATCCCTTCCTGGGTATAGCTATTCAATCCACTTTTGGTACCTACCCACAGAGTACCTTTATGGTCCAACAAGATAGATTGGGCAGTAGTTTGAGAAAGTCCTTGCTCAATGGAAAGTTGAGTGAATGAATAATTAACACTGTGTTCAGAAGAAAGTAGTTTTACCTCTGTCAACAGAAATAATAGTATGATTAAGGCACGATACATTGTAATTTCATTTTTTGCAAAAATACTTTTTTTCTTATCATTAAGAATCTGTTCCTCATCTTTTTCATCAAGTATTCATAAAAAAAGGGGGATTTTTAAAAAAAAAGCACTGAAATCGTCTCAATTAGACAAGATTTGACTTGAATTATACGATTTCTGAGTCATTTACAAAAGAAAAAAAATACGTTTGCGTGTTAATTATTTAAAGTAAATTCTGTGAACCCAAATTAAAACGTATGAAAAAGGTTATACTTTTATTATTCTCGGTATGTAGTATGTTTTCTTGTACTCATACCCCTAACTGGGAACTGGTGTGGGAAGACAATTTTAATGGAACAGAACCCGACACTGCTATTTGGAGCCGTATCCCCCGCGGCAAACCAGACTGGCAAAACACCCAGTCATCGGACGACCGTTGTTATGAAATGCGTGACGGTCTTCTTATCTTAAAAGGTATTATCAATGACAACACTAAAACAGACACCGCCAAGTACCTGACCGGAGGATTGTGGACGAAAGGCAAGCATGCTTTCCACGGAGGACGCATCGAAGTGCGCGCCAGGCTGCATGGGGCAAAAGGAGCATGGCCTGCCATATGGACATTGCCTTATGAAACAGATAAATACTCATGGCCTATGGGAGGAGAAGTGGACATCATGGAACGTCTGAACCATGACTCTATTGTCTACCAAACCGTACACTCGCACTATACCTATACATTAGGAATAGAAAACAACCCGAAACACGGAAGTACTATTCCCATTAATCCCGAGGAATTCAATGTATATGGAGTGGATTTCTGGCCGGACAGTCTGGTGTTCCATGTCAACGGAAAGCGCAATTTTGTTTACCCCCGAATTGAAACCGAACAGGAAGGACAATTTCCTTTCAATATTCCTCAATATTTGCTAATCGACATGCAATTAGGAGGAACTTGGGTTGGCACAGTAGATCCAGCCGATTTACCCGTAGAGATGGAAGTAGACTGGGTACGCCATTATCAATGGAAATAAAAACACACTGACATCTTTTAGTTATGAAAACATCAGTATTATACAACAAAGAACCTATTAACTTAGTTAAATTTAAAATTATGAATGGACAAAAGCGAAATTTTTTACGTATGTTTTTAGCAGGCGTCCTCATGCTGTTATCTCTTACAGCATATGCACAGGAACGCACAGTGACAGGTAAAGTGTACGATGCAGCCGGCGAACCTATCATCGGAGCCAGTGTAGTGATTCAAGGTACAACACAAGGAATTATAACCGATATAGACGGTGCTTTTCAGTTGAAAGTACAACCTTCACAAACGTTGGTCGTTAGTTTTTTGGGATATAAAGACGTAATTCTTCCCGTAGGAAACAAAAACGATTTTAAAATAACTTTGGAAGAAGACTCCAAAAAACTTGATGAAGTAGTCGTGGTGGGATATGCTACCCAAAAGAAAGTGAATCTAACCGGTTCTGTAGCTTCTGTATCCGCCAAAGATATTCAAGATATTCCGGTGGCCAACACAGCTACTTTGCTGCAAGGCCGTCTGCCGGGGTTGGTGCTGACTCAGAACGGTGCACAAGCCGGTAACGACAATCCGGAAATAAGAATCCGCGGTATCGGAACTTTTGGCAACAACAATCCGATGGTATTAATTGACGGCGTAGAGGGCAGCCTTTCACAAATATCCGAAATCCCCTCTGCGGATATCGACAATATCTCCGTATTGAAAGATGCAGCATCAGCGGCTATCTACGGTGTACGTGCCGCCAATGGTGTGATATTGATTACCACCAAGCGCGGACAAGCTTCCAGCAGAGTAAAAGTATCCTACTCGGGAAGCTATACACTACAGACTCCGGGCATCGTTCCCGACTATGTAGACAGTTATAACTGGGCTTTGATGAGAAACGAAGTGAACCCTGACACTTTCTCACCAGAAGCTCTACAAAAGCTGAAAGACGGTTCGGATCCCGACCATTATGCAAACACCAATTGGCTGGACGCAGTGCTACGCAATGCCAGCATGCACCAACACCATTTATCAGTGTCGGGAGGTAGTGAAAACACACACTTCATGACTTCAGTGGCGTACTCCAACCAAGAAGGTATCATGATGAAAACAGGAGTAGAACGCTTCTCTTTCCGTTCGAACCTTGACACACGCTACAAACGTTTCACATTCGGACTGAACTTGTCCGGTAACAAAAACAACGTGACAGCTCCTGCTGTTGCTCCTTCGGGCGAAGGCGGTATCATGCGTTTCGTATCCTGGTTCACCCGTCCAACCGTACCGGTGATGTACTCCAACGGACATTATGGCTATGTAGACGGTTCGTCAATGAACGCTGAAATGGTAAAAAACCCCGTAGAGTTAATGTCCTTAGGTCATCGCAGCAACGAATATTGGCGTTTCAACGGCAAGGCGTTTGCCGGTATTGAACTGTGGGACGGATTGAAGTTCCAGACAAGCCTCGCTTATGCTTTCGACCTGAATGCGACTAAGTCTTACACCCCAAAATCTCCTGCTCGCTATGATGCGGACGGAAACACCGTAAAAGCAGCAGGAGAGACTAATAAGGAAGAGGATTATTGGTATCGCAACGCAACATGGACAAACGAAAACCTGCTGACTTATAACAAGCAATTCGACAAGCACAGCATCAATGTGCTGTTGGGACATTCGGTCATCGGTTCACGTTTTTACAAAACAACAGCCTCCATACAAGGGTTCCCAACCGAGAATATTTATGAGCTCAAAGGAGGTACAATCAATCCGGGAGCAACAGGAGAATCAGAAGAATATAAGCTTCAATCATTCTTCGGTCGTGTAAACTATAGTTATGACGACCGGTATTTATTCGAATTCAATATTCGTCATGACGGTTCCTCACGTATGCCTAAAGCCAATCGTTATGCCACATTCCCTTCATTGTCTGCCGGATGGGTATTCTCAAACGAAGGTTTTATGAAAGATTACAGGAACTTCTCTCTCGGAAAGTTACGTCTGTCATGGGGTAAATTGGGTAATCAGGAAATCGGCAACTACGCTTATGCAGCTACTTTGGGTGCAAGCGGAAATTATTTCTTCGACCAAGGTGCAAACAAGCAGGCGGGTATGGTACAGACATCCGTCCCCAATGAAAACATTAAATGGGAAACGACCCGTTCTGTAAACGTCGCTATCGACCTTGGATTCTTCAACAACAGAATACAGACCTCCTTCGAATGGTTTGACAAAAAAACTTCCGATATTCTGATGCAGTTGGCTATGCCCGGCATTTTCCTGGGCTCTCTCTCAGCGCCTTATCAGAACGTAGGAGCAGTACGCAACCGCGGCTGGGAATGGAATGTGAACTACACGGATAGCAAAGGCGATTGGAGTTGGTATGCAGGTTTCAACCTATCGCATGTAAAGAATAAGATTCTCGAAATGGGCGGTTTGGAAGAAACAATCAACGGCAATACAATCAACCGTATAGGCAATCCTATCGGTGCCTATTTCGGATATAAAGCAATAGGTATCTATCGTACGGAAGCCGATTTGCAGCGCACGAACTCAAAAGGCGAAGTAATCAAACAAAACGGTGTCGCTCCCAAATTGGGCGATATCATGTATGCCGACTTGGATGATGATGGTAACATTACTCCCGAAGATCGCGATATTATAGGCAATCCGTTCCCGAAATACTCTTATAGTTTCAATCTGGGTGCATCATGGAAAAACTTCGACTTGTCTACTTTCTGGCAGGGAGTGGGTGGTATCTACCGTTACAGTTGGGAGACTTCTACCGACATTCGCGGTAACCTTACCAACCGTTGGGTGAACCGTTATTCGGCTGACAACATAAATGCTCCTATGCCCGCACTAGGCAACACCATGAACGATTCTTATTCTTCATTCTGGCTTGAAAAATCGGATTACCTGCGTCTGAAGAATCTGGAATTCGGCTATACTTTCCGTCAAACCGAACTTGCCAAAGTTGGTATTTCCAGCATCCGTGTTTACTTTGCCGGAAGCAATCTATTGACGTTCACACCGTTGAAGAACTGGGATCCGGAAAAGTCATCGGGTGATACAAGAAATGACGTACATCCCAATATGCGTACTTATTCATTTGGATTAAACATTCAATTCTAATTACAAGGAGGATACATATTATGATTAAGAATACAAAAAATATATGCAGAGCTTTATTATTATCCGGAATGTTACTGTCTGCCGGCGCATGTTCGGACAGTTTCCTACAGACAGATTCTCCGAACCAGCCTTCCCAAACGACCTATTGGCAAACTGAATCGGATGCATTGATGGCACTGACCGCTTGCTATGACGCCATGCAAAGCCAAAACTTGTATGACGACAACATTGACGGCTGGAAATTCGGATTCCTCGGACGTGAAACCAGCACAGACAATGGCGACCACACATGGGGCAACTGGATGTTAGGAAGTTCCATTTCGCAATGTACTTCGGCTACCACCGATGAATGCTTCTCAATGTACTGGAATGCTAATTATGAAGTAATCAAGCGTTGCAATATGTTAGTGGAAAACGTAGAACGCATCCCGATGGAACAGGAAAAGATAGAAGCATACAAAGCAGAAGCAATAGCATTGCGCGCCCTGATGTATTGCAATCTGACTTCCGTTTTCCGCGATGTACCCTATCTGACCAAACCTCTCACCCTGTCAGAAGCCCAAGCGCCCAAAACGGAACGTAGCCAGATTATCTCTTCTTTACTGGAAGACCTGAAATTATGGATTCCTAAAATCCCCGTGATAGGAAAAGCACAGACAGGACGTCTGACTCAAGAAGCGGCTTACGCCATTATGGGACGAATAGCCCTCTTCAATCAACATTGGGACGAAGCGATAACTGCCTATAACAATGTGATTGGCAAGGTTCAACTTTTCAAATCAGGTGACGGCAGTGACTATGCAGCCAACTTTGCAGACTTATTCAAGGAAGCCAATGAAACAGCCAGTGAAGTATTACTAAGTGTTCACTATAAAGGTCCGGGCCTGGGCGAAGGCAATTCCTTTGGAATTTGCTGGTCTGCTCCGATGAATGCCATCGAAGGTTCGATGAATTTATGTGATGATTTTTATTGCACGGATGGATTACCTATTGACGAGTCTCCTTTATTTAAAGGTAGTCTTGACAAAGGAGCTCATACAAAAGAGAATCCCGATATGGGACGTTATGAAAACCGCGACCCTCGCATGAAGGCAACATTGATGCTTCCGGGAATGGAATGGAACGGAAAGTTGTACACTAATAACTTACCGGCCAGCTCCACATGCTGTATCCGCAAATGGTATACTCCCGAAAATACGGCAAACGAGTATGACGGTAGCCTGGATTTCTACGTCATCCGTTATGCAGAGGTGCTATTGTCACTCTCTGAAGCCATGATTGAAAAAGGCGGTTACTCTCAAGCGGAAGTGACCAAGCACATCAACGAAGTCCGTGCCCGCGTAGGCATGCCTGCCGTAGAACAAGCAGAAGGAGAAAACCTAAAACAAGAAGAGCTACGCGCCATTGTACGCCACGAACGCCGTGTAGAACTTGCCTTTGAAGATTTACGTTTTGCCGACCTTTATCGCTGGAACGATTTTGAGAATGCTCAGAAACGCATGCAGGAAGACAAGTCATTCTATGGCTTCGGAGCCGTAGAACGTGGTAATCTGCGTGGAGCACAAGATTTGGTATGGCCTATCCCGCAAAGTGAGATTGACACCAACCCGATGTTGGAACAGCACAGTGAATGGAAATAATATTGCCTGATTGCAATATATAAGTAAAGAGTAAGCACGAAGCCGAAACAAATTATGGCTTCGTGCTTACTCTTTTTAACGCAACAATCATTCAGTTGTTTCAACAAATACTTTCTGTTACACATATGAAAACGGCACCCCGATTCACATCGCAGCACCGTCACAACACAAACACAAAATAAAACACGACAAAACTACTATACAATCTTCCTGTTATTCCGGAGAGGCATATTCACTGACTCGTATATATTCGCATCCCTACAAGCAGCTATCAGGCGATTTGCATATATAAAACATTCTGATTTCGGTTTTGTTCACGAAAAAGATGTCTTAATGTCTATTTTCTCTCTTTATAATCTTTCAGAAAGCCTTCCATCAGCCACTTAGCCAATGCCTGACGGTTGGAGTTTATCACCAGACGACGCTGGTCGAAGGTATTCTGGATATTGCCCAGCTCTACGAAAACGGAAGCGGGAGTAGTATGTGAAAGCACATATAAATTACGTCCGCTCACTGTTCCGGAAAATCCCCGGTTCGGCTGATGCTTTCCGTACTTCGATTCGAATGTATCTTTCATGTTATTCGCCAAGCGTTTGCTATCGGCTTTCCTGTTCGAATAATAGAAAAAGACATCAGTCTGCTTTCCTTTGCTACGGCTGTCTATATGGATGAAGATTGCCCGGCAGTAGGAGTAATTCTTACGGTCTTTCTGATAAAAGGCATTTATCTTGTTGCAACGTTGCTGAAGGCGCTGCACCTGGTTCAACGGAATCGCATCGCCCATGCAAGTCTCACGTTTGCTGTTTGGCAGGTACGAGTCGTCACGGATACCGTCTTTGGCATCCTGGATGATGATATGGACTTCCGCCCCTTCCTGCATTAGGTTGCGTGCCAGACGAAGGGCGATGTCATAAGCATATTCGTCTTCGTGAAGTTCGTGCTTCCCTACCCGTCCGATAGCTCCGGGGTCGGGTCCGCCATGCCCACTGACGACATAAAAGCAAGCACCTGCAAGACGGTTGGAAGTGACCTTGACATTTGCCAGTTCTTTTCCGAACAAAGGTTCTTTGATAGTGGTTCCTATTTTAGTCGCTTTGGCTTTGGAAGATTTCTGTTGGATTCCTGCACTTTTAGCTGTTGCATTCTTAGCCTCTGTATTCCCGGCAGGAATCCCCGATGATTTCTTTGCCGGGGGAATGACATAAGTAACGCCTACTTTCAACACATTATTCTTTCCCAGTTTCTTCTTGTTCAGTTCGATAAAGTCATCGTAATACTTCTTCGGAGAGCGGTTGTGCCTCAACAGGAAAGAAGATATCCCCTCACCTGACTTCGGAGTTGCTTTCTGCTGCGCCCAAAGAGCCGTACCCGAAAAAAGAAAAGCTAAAAATAAAAGAATACAGAGTTTATTTTTCATATCTACACTAACTATCTCCTTCTCAAGAGTATCATTTCACTCTTAAACGGAGCAAAAATACAATTATTTTCCCTACTTTTGCCCCGTTAAAACTTTTTTTGGCAATAAAAACATAAAACCCGATATCATTATGGCAAAACAATTCAAGCCCGAAACCCTGTGTGTACAAGCAGGCTGGACGCCTAAAAAGGGCGAACCACGCGTGTTGCCCATTTATCAAAGTACAACTTTCAAATACGACACCAGCGAGCAAATGGCACGTCTTTTCGATTTGGAAGACAGCGGTTACTTCTATACCCGCCTGCAAAACCCTACGAATGACGCCGTTGCAGCCAAGATTGCCGCCCTTGAAGGTGGTGTGGCCGCCATGCTGACTTCCAGCGGTCAGGCTGCCAACTTCTACGCTATCTTCAATATCTGCCAGGCAGGTGACCATTTCGTTTGCTCTTCCGCTATCTACGGTGGCACTTTCAACCTGTTCGGAGTGACAATGAAGAAACTTGGCATTGACGTAACTTTCGTCAATCCGGATGCCAGCGAAGAAGAAATTTCCGCAGCTTTCCGTCCGAATACGAAGGCATTGTTCGGCGAAACAATCTCCAATCCTTCCCTCGAAGTGCTGGATATTGAGAAGTTTGCCCGTATCGCCCACAGCCACGGTGTCCCCTTGATTGTGGACAATACTTTCCCGACTCCAATCAATTGCCACCCGTTCGAATGGGGAGCGGACATCGCTGTTCACTCCACTACCAAATATATGGACGGACACGCTACCAGCGTAGGCGGCTGTATCGTAGACAGCGGTAACTTCGACTGGGACGCCCATGCCGATAAATTCCCCGGACTTTGCACGCCAGACGAGTCTTATCACGGACTGACATATACAAAAGCATTCGGTAAAGGTGCTTATATCACTAAAGCTACGGCACAGTTGATGCGTGACCTCGGCAGCATCCAAAGCCCGCAAAACGCTTTCTTACTGAATCTGGGACTTGAAACGCTTCACTTACGTATGCCCCAACATTGCGGCAACGCACAGAAAGTGGCCGAATATCTATCCAAAAACGAGAAAGTAGCCTGGGTAAACTACTGCGGACTGCCGGATAATAAATATTACGCTTTAGCACAGAAATATATGCCGAACGGTTCTTGCGGAGTTATCTCCTTCGGTCTGAAAGGCGGACGCGACGTATCTATCAAGTTTATGGATTCACTGGAATTCATCGCCATCGTCACTCACGTAGCGGATGCACGCAGTTGTGTGCTTCATCCGGCAAGCCATACTCACCGCCAGTTGTCGGACGAACAACTTATGGAAGCAGGAGTACGCCCAGACTTGATTCGTCTGTCGGTAGGTATCGAAAATGCGGATGATATTATCGCAGATATCGAACAGGCACTGAATGCATAAAGACACTGCATTGACATAAAACTAAAAAAGACACGGAATCGAATATCTACCGTGTCTTTTTTTATGCGGCTTTATCACTTATTCTACCGTTCGGATTCCAAAACTACTCGTATATACAACAAATACAAACTTCCTGTTCTTTTATAAAGGAATATTTCTGCATCTATTGATACATTTGTTGCAGTATCTGTTACATTTATGTTCCCCTGTATTCTCTTTCTTATCTATCTTTGTGACGAATCAAATTATCAATAAGAACATGAAAAACATTCTAAAAAGAACTGCCCTGTTTAGCGGTTTGGCAATGGTATTGTCAATAAATGATGTGTATGCCCAGTCCTTCGAATGGATCAGCAGTACGGAAAAGAACATTTGGAAGCAGACCAAAGTCAAGTTACAGACAAATAGCAGACAAGCTCCTTTACTCGAAGTCAATGGCATGGAAGAAGGTACTGTCTTCAAAGCATGGGGAACGTGTTTTAACGAATTAGGTTGGGATGCGCTCAATATGCTTCCGCGTAAACAACAAGAGACTATCCTTCGACAACTATTTGCTCCCGAAGGAGATTTAAAATTCACAATGGGACGTTTCTCCATGAATGCCAATGACTATGCCCGCGACTGGTACAGTTGTGATGAAGTCCCCGGTGATTTCCAATTGAAACATTTCAATATCAACCGTGACAAAACGGCTCTGATTCCCTTTATCAAGGCAGCACAACAGTACAACCCGGACATGACTTTTTGGGTGTCTCCCTGGTCACCGCCTACATGGATGAAGATTAATCATTATTATTCTGTACGAAGTGACCGGAATCAAAATCAGATGTCACCTTTGTCAGACGTAGCTCTCTTTGAAGAGAGCAAAGAAAAGGACACGAAAGTCTTTCCGCAACAACTGACTGTGAATGACTATTTCATTCAAGACCCTCGCTATCTGCAAACTTACGCCAACTACTTCTGCAAATTCATCGACGCCTATAAAGAACAGGATATCCCTGTGTCAATGGTTATGTTCCAGAATGAATCATGGAGTTACACCAATTATCCCGGTTGCGCCTGGACTGCCGAAGGTATCATCCGTTTTAATACAGAATATCTGGCCCCCACTCTTAAAAAGCAACACCCCGAAGTGAAATTATACTTAGGAACTATCAATACCAACCGTTACGATGTTATCGACCAGATTCTTTCCGACCCTCGCATGCCGGAAACGATACAAGGCATCGGTTTCCAATGGGAAGGTGGACAGATTCTGCCTAAACTCCGTGCCAAGTATCCACAATATAGATATGTACAGACAGAGAGCGAGTGTGGCTGGGGTGCTTTCGATTGGAAAGCTGCCGAACACACTTTCAGTTTGATGAGCCATTACCTCGGGAATGGTTGTGAAGAATATACTTTTTGGAATGCCATACTATCCGACGGTGGTTTCAGCGGCTGGGGATGGAAACAAAACTCACTGATTCATGTAGATTCACAGACATGTAACGCTACTTATACTCCCGAATATTATGCTGTTAAGCATTACAGTCATTACGTAACCCCCGGCTCCCGCATACTAGCCTACAAACCTGCGAAAGAAAAGAAAACACCGGTAATGGTAGTTATGACTCCACAAAAGAAACAAGTAGTTATAGTCGGAAACTTCAACGAAGAAACCAAAGAAATAACGCTGAAACTCGGTAGCCGTTATTTGAATGTTAGCCTTCCTGCACATTCTCTTCATACTTTTATAGAGAAATAAATCTCGGCACATTGTCTGATAAGGAGTAATGATGGTTCCAGTATGTGCAGACAAGAGAGTATTCTCACCCCTATGAGAAAAAATAATCATCCCTATGAGAAAAAAATTCTCATCGCAGTGAGAATACTTTGAGAATAGTTTCATCTCCTTGGCATATCATTCATAGACATTCTGCCACCGCCCAAAGCCTGATACAAAGTAATCACACCCTGGATTTCGGTGAAGCGATTCGCCACTTGTGAAAGCTGCGCACTCAACAGCGTTTGCTGCGCCGTCAATACTTCCAGATAGGTAGTGCTGCCATGCTTCATCAAGAGACTGGTGCTCCGGGCAGCCGTTTGCAGGAAAGCAACCTGCTTGTCATAGAAAGTTGCTTTCTCATGGGCAGTCTGATACTGCACCAATGCTTCGTTTACTTCCATCCCTGCATTCAGCAACGTCTGTTCAAAGCTGAGACGGGCTTCTTCCTGTTGCGCTTTCGCTATTTTCAACTGAGCGATATTGACGCCCTTATTAAACAAAGGTTGCGTCAATGAAGCCACCGCAGAACAGGACAGACGCATTAATAAGTACTTTTTTCACCTGTAAGTTGTACCTGTTCCTATTAGGTTAAGTACATCATATACAGTATTCATGTACCCGATTACAATGATTCTTGTACATCTTCCCCTCTTTTCTTCTACATGATATCCCCCAAAATGATTCGTTAAAAAACATTATATTTACGCATATACAGGGTCACAACTTAGCTGTTTTTTTTCATAATTTTGCCAATCAAAAATAGAAAAGCAGGTATCAAGATGAAACTAAAGCATTATCAAATAGCCACTCGTTATAAAAACAAAATGGATGACTTCCACGGTTGGGGTGTAGCTGCACAGATTTGATAATTTCCAGAAGAACTACTCGCCATGATGCGAAATGCCACCTCACCGGAAATGGCATGATACAAGAGCGCATATTTATCATTATCAATTAAATTTCTTTTCATTTTATGAGCAAAAAAAAATGGCTCATAGTAGCGCTATGCGTAGTACTATGCAGCCAGGGTTCATTTGCCCAAACGCTTAACAGGAAAGTTTTGGGCATCAACGAAATGTTCCGTCTGGCAGACGAGAACAGCCAGAGTATTCAAACGTATAAAACCGGAAAGGAAGCTGCTGACGAGGCATTGAAAGCTGCCAAGTCACAACGTCTGCCGGACATCGGCGCGTCGCTTTCTTTCAGTTATCTGGGTGACGGATACTTGTGGAACCGTGACTTCAAGAACGGGCAGAACATTCCGATGCCTCATTTTGGCAATAACTTTGCACTGGAAGCACAGCAAGTCATCTATGCAGGTGGAGCTATCAACAGCAGCATTTCACTGGCAGAACTGGGGCAACAAATGGCTGCTTTGGACTGGCAGAAAAACCGTCAGGAAATACGTTTTCTCCTGACCGGCTACTACCTCGATTTATATAAGTTGAATAATCAAGTACAAGTATTGCAGAAGAACCTTGATTTGACAGAACAAGTGATTCGCAATATGGAAGCGCGGCGTACACAGGGAACAGCTCTGAAAAATGACATCACCCGTTATGAATTACAAAAGGAAACATTGAAACTGCAACTGGCAAAGGTACAGGATGCCTGCAGAATCATGAACCATCAACTGGTAACGACCCTGCATCTCCCTGCCGGAACGGAAATTATCCCCGACTCAACTTTGCTGGACGAAGAGGTAAAGGCACTGGCAGAAAATGACTGGCAACTGCTGGCTTCACAGAGTAATGTAGGTTTGCAACAAGCCCTACTAGCTGTGAGAATGAACGAGCAAAAGGTGAAGTTGGAACGTTCTGAGTTACTTCCTAAAATTGCGCTTGTAGCCGCCGAGCATCTGGACGGCCCTATCACTCTTGAAGTTCCGGTACTCGATAATAACTTTAATTACTGGTATGTAGGAGTAGGAATCAAATACAACCTCTCTTCTTTATTCAAGAGCAACAAGAAAGTGCGCCAGGCCAAACTGAATGTACGCAGGGCACAAGAGGAATATTCTTTAGCACAGGAACAGATAGAGAATGGTGTCCAAGCCAATTACGTCAACTTTCTGACCTCTTTCACAGACCTTCGCACGCAAGAGAAAAGCGTGGAGCTTGCCGACCAAAATTACAGTGTGACCAGCAACCGCTATAAGAACGATCTTGCGCTGCTTACAGACATGCTCGATGCCAGTAATATGAAGCTGAGTGCTGACCTGAACCTGGTCAATGCACGCATCAACGTGATTTACAGTTACTATAAAATGAAATACATTACACATACCCTTTAAAAATATAACAAGATTATGATAGCTAGAAAAACCCAAAAGATTATATACAACATTCTGATTCTTTGTTTTCTCATTGGTGGTGCCACTTATGTTTGTTCCCGGTTCATTCATTTGGGAAATATCGAATATACCGACAATGCACAAGTGAAACAGCATATCACACCTATCAATACCCGTGTACCGGGCTTTATCAAAAAGATATGCTTTGAAGAATACCAGCAAGTACGCAAAGGGGATACGCTCGTTATCATTGAAGATGCTGAATTCCGTCTTCGTGTAGCCCAAGCGGAAGCAGACCTGGCAAATGCCACTGCGGGACGCCAAGCAACCTCTGCCGGCATCGCCACCACCCAAAACAATCTGAGTGTAAGTGATGCAAGCATTGAAGAAGTGCGCGTACAAATGGAGAATGCCAAACGTGAACTGAACCGTTTTGAGAAGTTATTGAAGGAAGATGCTGTGACAAAACAACAGTATGATAATGTACATACAGCTTATGAAGCAGCCAAAGCCCGTTACGAGCAAGTGTCACGCGCCAGACAATCCACTTCTTTGGTGAAAAATGAACAGACGCACCGCCTAGGACAAAACGAAGCAGGTGTCCGCCTGGCAGAAGCAGCATTGGAACTTGCCCGGCTGAATCTTTCGTATACGGTCATCATCGCTCCGTGTGACGGTACAACCGGAAAGAAAGAGATTCTGGAAGGCCAATTGGTACAACCGGGACAGACCATGGTCGATATCGTAGACAACAGCGACCTGTGGGTAATCGCCAATTATCGAGAAACCCAACTTTCCAATATCAAGGAAGGCGCCGAGGTAGATATGGCAGCCGATGCAGTGCCGGGTGTTACTTTCAAAGGGACTGTGGAATCCATTTCCGATGCTACCGGAGCGGCGTTCTCAATGATTCCGCAAGACAATGCGACGGGAAACTTCGTAAAAGTGGAACAACGAATCCCCGTCCGTATCAGTCTGAAAGGGAACAAGCCGGAGGATTTAAAACGCTTGCGTGCCGGATTCAACGTAGAATGTGAGGTGAAATATTAACGTATGGGAGCACCTGTTTTAAATGGGCCTTTCGTGATGCCTATGTTCCGTAGCTTTGTGCCACGGAAGATGCAACCGTGGATTTACCTGTTCATAGCCGTCACTTTCCAGCTTTCGGGTGGCGTGTATTTGGGAGCCCTGAATCAGATGATTGGCGGCATGGCACTGATGCGTGAGGATATATTGATGTGCTTGTACGCCAATCTCGCAGGCATGGCCATCTATTTCCCTTTATTGTTCCGTATGAAGTTCCGGTTCACGAATAAGACGCTGCTTACATCAGCGGCATTGGGAGTGCTGTTTTGCAACCTGATTGCTCCGCATATTACTTTCCTTCCGCTATTGTGGCTGATATGTTTCATCGAAGGTATATGCAAGATTCAGGGAACCTTTGAATGTATGTCCAACATTCAGTTGTGGATGACCCCCAAACGGGATTTTACCGTTTTCTTTCCCTGGCTTCATATCATTGTACTGGGCAGTATCCAGTTGTCGGACTTGATAACGACTTATTTAATGTATCATTACCATTGGACATACATGAATCTTTTCATTGCAGGATTGATGCTGATAGTCCTGCTGATACAATTCACTTGTGTGAAGCATTTCCGGTTCATGCGCAGGTTTCCCCTGTTCGGTATTGACTGGCTGGGAGCGGCACTTTGGGCAGCCTTATTGGCCGAGATAGCTTACCTCTTCAACTACGGCGACTGGTACGACTGGTGGAACAGTCCGGTAATCTGCCAATTGACAATAGCAATCTTTGTCACTTTAGGGTTCTGCATCTGGCGTATGATGACTATCCGCCACCCATTCCTTGAACCTAAAATGTGGAATTATCGTTACTTTTTACCCTTGTTGGGTTTAGTCACATTGGTGGAAGCTTTTCTCGCAACCGAACACGTTTTAGAGGAAGTCTTTTATGAAGAGGTGATGAAATATGAAGAACTGGTAAGCGTACAACTAGACTGGTTTGCTATAATCGGCATAGTAACCGGTTGCTTGTTCTCTTATTGGTGGATGCACATCAGACAGTATAATTATGTACGCCTCATCATAATCGGCCTCATAGGACTGATCGGCTATCTGGTCGGTTTCTATCTGACGCTCTCCACCGATATTCATATATCGCAGCTTTATATGCCGACGATATGCCGCGGTTTTGCCTATGCGGTGTTAAGCGCCACTTTCATGGTCTGCCTGGAAGAGATTATGACCTTTCAGCACTTTTTCCAGAGTTTAAGCGTGTTCAATATGCTTCACATGGTAGTCGGCGGCGTATTAGGTTGTGCAGTCTATGCACAGGGACTGGCTTATTACGTTCCTGACAACCTGGCACGCTACGGGTCGGCAATCGACCATGTATCTTTCAGCAGCAATCCGTTTAATCTCGGTCATTACATGGAAGAGTTTATCAGTCAGATGATGGAAGTGAGCATCAAGCAGATTTATGGCTGGGTGGCTTATGCCTGCATCTTCCTCTTCCTGTTGTTGCTGCTTTATGATTTCCCGGTTCGACGCTCTCTGAAAAGTATGCCGAGTTGGAAAGAGGTGGCAAGGGAGGTAAAAAACACGTTCTGGCGTACGACGCATGTATTGTCAAAGAAAAACAAATAATTAATAAACCCAATGTAATATTTGGAGAGCACTCCGAAAGAGTGCTTCTAAAAGAAAAGATAAGGTGGAATCTTCCCGATTTCCATCTTTCTTTTTTCTTCTTATCAATAAAAACAATAAATGTTTTCCGAACCGGATATAAATGTGGAAACTTTACAAGCCGTATTATAGAACCAGTCATTTTGCTATAAAATCAATAGAATTTATCAGCTATGGACTACAATTTTAAACTTTTATTCCTACATTTGCAGCCAAATGATAACTTATTAATAAAAATACAGATACCATGGCTAAAATAACCAAAGAAGCCGCTTTGCTCTATCACTCACAGGGCAAACCCGGTAAGATTGAGGTAGTTCCTACCAAACCGTACAGTACACAAACAGATTTAGCACTCGCATATTCTCCCGGCGTAGCAGAACCATGCCTCGAAATAGAGAAAAATCCACAGGACGCATATAAATACACTGCGAAAGGTAACCTTGTTGCCGTTATCTCTAACGGTACAGCCGTACTCGGACTGGGCGATATAGGCGCATTGAGCGGCAAACCGGTAATGGAAGGCAAAGGTCTGCTCTTCAAAATCTATGCGGGTATTGACGTCTTCGATATCGAAGTGGACGAAAAAGACCCTGAAAAATTCATCGCAGCGGTGAAAGCTATCGCTCCTACTTTCGGTGGTATCAATCTGGAAGATATCAAAGCACCGGAATGTTTCGAAATCGAACGCCGTCTGAAAGAAGAACTGGATATCCCGGTGATGCACGACGACCAGCACGGAACGGCTATCATCTCCAGTGCCGGACTGGTAAACGCCCTGCAAGTGGCCGGAAAGAAAATCGAAGATGTGAAAATCGTTGTGAACGGTGCCGGTGCATCCGCCGTATCTTGTACTAAATTGTATGTTTCACTGGGTGCACGTCTCGAAAATATCGTCATGCTGGACAGCAAAGGCGTAATCAGCAAAACACGTACCGACCTGAACGAACAGAAAAGATACTTCGCCACCGACCGCACAGATGTCCACACACTGGAAGAAGCAATCAAAGGCGCAGATGTATTCCTCGGCCTGTCGAAAGGAAATGTGCTGAGCCAGGATATGGTGCGCAGCATGGCTCCGATGCCTATCGTATTTGCACTGGCCAACCCTACGCCGGAAATCTCTTACGAAGACGCCATGTCAGCCCGCCCCGATGTATTGATGGCAACCGGACGTTCCGACTATCCGAACCAGATTAATAATGTAATCGGTTTCCCCTATATCTTCCGCGGCGCATTGGACACGCATGCCAAAGCAATCAACGAGGATATGAAGATTGCCGCTGTACACGCCATCGCCAATCTGGCAAAACAGCCTGTACCTGATGTCGTAAATGAAGCCTATCATGTAAACAACCTCTCTTTCGGCCCGGAATATTTCATCCCGAAACCGGTAGACCCGCGTCTCA
This sequence comes from uncultured Bacteroides sp., assembly GCA_947574505.1. GTDB lineage: Bacteria > Bacteroidota > Bacteroidia > Bacteroidales > Bacteroidaceae > Phocaeicola. Next base: position 21,157 of record CANPJW010000040.1, read on the forward strand.
TCACAGAAGTTTCCTGTGCCGTAGCCAAAGCTGCCATGGAAAGCGGAGTGGCTCGCACGGAAATCAAAAACTGGGACGCTTACTGTGTCCATCTGCGCGAATTGATGGGCTACGAATCCAAACTGACCCGCCAACTGTATGATACTGCCCGCCGCTCACCGCAACGTGTCGTATTTGCCGAAGGTATCCACCCGAATATGCTGAAAGCTGCCGTTGAAGCAAAAGCCGAAGGGATCTGCCATCCTATCTTATTAGGAAACGACGAAGCTATCGGAAAACTGGCAGAAGAAATGGATCTTAGCCTGGAAGGTATCGAAATCGTCAATCTCCGCCATCCGGACGAATCGGACCGCCGCGAACGCTACGCCCGCATCCTTGCAGAAAAACGTGCACGCGAAGGATTTACCTACGAAGAAGCCAACGACAAGATGTTCGAACGCAACTACTTCGGCATGATGATGGTGGAAACAGGAGATGCAGACGCATTCATCACCGGACTTTATACAAGATATAGCAATACGATCAAAGTGGCGAAAGAAGTGATCGGCATCCAACCGGGCTTCAAACACTTCGGCACCATGCATATCCTGAATTCCAAAAAAGGTACTTACTTCCTGGCAGACACATTGATCAACCGCCACCCCGATACGGAAACACTGATTGATATCGCCAAACTGTCTGATAAAACAGTTCGTTTCTTCAACCACACACCGGTGATCTCTATGTTGTCCTACTCTAACTTCGGTGCTGATACCACAGGTAGCCCGGTGAAAGTGCACGAAGCTGTTGCTCACATGCAGGAAGAATATCCGGAATTGGCTATCGACGGTGAAATGCAGGTAAATTTTGCCATGAACCGCGAATTGCGTGATGCCAAATATCCGTTTACCCGCCTGAAAGGTAAAGACGTAAATACATTGATTTTCCCGAATCTAAGTTCAGCAAACGCCGGTTACAAACTGTTGCAGGCAATGGACCCCGATACGGAATTTATCGGTCCTATCCAGATGGGACTGAACAAGCCTATCCACTTCACCGATTTCGAAAGTTCTGTCCGCGACATTGTGAATATCACAGCCGTAGCCGTGATTGACGCCATCGTAGACAAGAAGAAAAAAGAAAGCAAATGAAAAGGCCTTTATCCAAATCACAAATAGTTTGCATCAGCTTGCTTTGGTTGGCGCTTTGCTATTTAGTTCTGGCAAAAGCCGAACGAATTGACGGGATGACAATAGTAATGCTTGTCATTTCGGCAGCATTGGTATTTATTCCTGTTTATAAGTCAATCAAAAAGAGCAAATAAATATCTTTTTTCCTATTTTTAATGCGATAAAATATCAAATTTGATGTTTTATCGCATTTTCCTTTATAAAATGTTTGCTAGTTCAATTTTTATCTTTACTTTTGCAACCGGAAATAAAAATCCGATGTACGCATATACAAGTGTGCAAATTGCCATACGGCAGAAAAGCACATAGTCGAGCGGCACATGAGCTATTTGTCAAATTAGCACATTATTTTATATCAACCAATTAAAGAAAAAAAAGATTATGAATGCAGCAAAGGTATTAGACGATCTGAAAAGAAGATTTCCCAATGAACCGGAATATCATCAAGCAGTAGAAGAAGTACTTTCTACTATTGAAGAAGAATACAACAAACACCCGGAGTTTGATAAAGTAAACTTGATCGAACGTTTGTGTATTCCTGATAGAGTATATCAGTTCCGCGTGACTTGGATGGATGATAAAGGTAATATTCAAACCAACATGGGTTACCGTGTTCAGCACAACAACGCAATCGGTCCTTACAAAGGCGGTATCCGTTTCCATTCATCTGTAAACCTTTCTATCTTGAAGTTCCTTGCCTTTGAACAAACATTCAAAAACTCACTGACTACGCTGCCGATGGGTGGTGGTAAAGGTGGTTCCGACTTCTCTCCTCGTGGAAAGTCAAATGCTGAAGTAATGCGCTTTGTACAGTCGTTCATGTTGGAACTGTGGCGTCACATCGGTCCTGAAACGGACGTTCCTGCCGGTGACATCGGTGTTGGTGGCCGTGAAGTAGGTTTCATGTTCGGTATGTACAAGAAACTGGCTCACGAATTTACCGGAACATTCACAGGTAAGGGCCGCGAATTCGGTGGTTCGCTGATTCGTCCGGAAGCTACCGGTTATGGTAACATCTACTTCCTGATGGAAATGCTGAAAACAAAAGGCACTGACCTGAAAGGTAAAGTTTGTCTGGTTTCCGGTTCTGGTAACGTTGCTCAATATACAATCGAAAAAGTAATCGAACTGGGTGGTAAAGTAGTTACTTGCTCTGACTCTGACGGTTATATCTACGATCCGGATGGTATCGACCGCGAAAAACTGGATTACATCATGGAACTGAAGAATCTGTACCGTGGCCGTATCCGCGAATACGCAGAAAAATATGGTTGCAAATATGTAGAAGGAGCTAAACCTTGGGGTGAAAAATGTGATATCGCTCTTCCTTCTGCTACTCAAAACGAATTGAACGGCGACCACGCTCGTCAACTGGTAGCAAACGGTTGTATCGCTGTATCTGAAGGAGCTAACATGCCTTCTACTCCGGAAGCAATCAAAGTGTTCCAGGATGCTAAGATCCTTTACGCTCCGGGTAAAGCTGCTAATGCCGGTGGTGTGTCAGTATCAGGTCTTGAAATGACTCAAAACTCTATCAAATTGAGCTGGAGCGCTGAAGAAGTAGACGAAAAGCTGAAGAGCATCATGAAGAATATCCACGAAGCTTGCGTTCAGTACGGTACAGAAGCCGACGGATACGTAAACTATGTGAAGGGTGCTAACGTAGCCGGATTCATGAAGGTTGCTAAAGCAATGATGGCACAAGGTATCGTGTAATCAGCGAAAGATATATAAGCTATAGTTTATTTAAAGGCTCCCGCCTTCCGGAAGGAAGTGCGGGAGTTTTTTTATACCCTATAAGGGTGTAAAACAGAAACAAAATCACACTGTATTATGATTTTATTAATAAAGCAACTACCTCGAAATCGGACCAATAGTTTTCGTAGAGGTACAATAAGTCCGCAATAACAGGTCAGCTCTATTAATCAGAATGCATATCCAAATCCAACATTCAAATAGATGGGATACATAGCAAACGTGATGGTATCGAAGTCTTTCTCAAACATATCATTCAGCCCCCAGGTCAGGTCGGCATAGACATTCAGATGCTTGAAGGCTTTCCATTCACCACCAAGTTGTGCTCCCCACTGAAACTTCCGCAGATTGTCCGAGAAGTCGTAAGTAGCTATGCTTTCATTGGTGAAATCAACACGCTGACCGTTCTCGTTTGGAGTACGCAGATGTCCCTCGTATACATGACCAGAGAAGTTGCCTTCACTCATATAAGAGAAATAAGGACCGAGCGATACTTTCCAACGGCTACTTATTTTGTAATTGGCAAGCAGCGGGATAGTCACATAGGAGTTCTTCACTTTCGTCTTCACTCCACCGGTCCAAAGTCCCTGCAATTCTCCGCCGTTGGTATTGATAATCTTCATTCCATAGTTTTTTACGGTAGCTTCGGTAGTCATGGTTTTGTTTTCCAGTCGTACGCCGGCAGTCATACCCCACTTCTTGTTGTTGCCAAACCACTTGGTAGCATTTCCTTCGATAGCAATGGCAATATTCGGTGAATAGCTGTCGAGGCTGCGTATTTCCTTTGGCAAAGGCAACGGAGAGGTTCCGCCAATACTCAACCCCGCTTTGATGCTATATTCCCATCCGTGCAGATATGAATAGATAATGGATTTGTTACGTTCGCTTTGTGCGTAAGACAGTTGTCCACCAAGTATCACCAAAAGCAGAAACCCGGCAATTCTATTGTATATTGTTTTCTTCATCTCTTTATTATTGAATGATTTATAATCAGTTTACCATTAGTTGTTTGAATCGGAGAATTTATTCGTTTACAATCTCCACTTGGTCTATATACAACGTACTGCCCACTGCTCCTTCAAACTTAGCTCCGCCGGCACTTGAAGAAAATACGATAGCAAGTTTATAGACACCCTTCTCCAGTTTCTCTGAGTCAATGGTCTTGTTATTCTGAGGTTTAAAATCAAAGTTAAATTCTGTCCATTCATCTGTCTCCTTCAATTGGTTAAGACCTTGTGCCAAAGCTACAATATTTTTAGAATCAAGCGAGTTGGAACCATCAAGGAACTGCACGTTGTCATCTGTTTCGTACAACACGCCATAAATATCGCATTGGTCTTTTCTATCTGGAGCGATTTCTCCTTTCACGGAGAACTGAGGACCCGCCTTATATTTATAATACCCTTTCAGACTTTTCGGTTTATAGAAATAGGGGAATCCGAAACGAGTTGCCTTCATTGCGTCATTCAATGCTTGTCCTACCTCAAACGAACCGATGAACAGATTACCTGCCGCAATATACATTTTTACCATTGCTCCGAAGCTGCCAGTATCCTTAGTCTCCAGCTTTACACATTTAGTACCATTCATACCACCATTGACTTGCACCGTAGGATAATCCAAAGGTGTTTTTGCCTGTGCCGTCAATTGATATCCCGGATTTCCACTTGCCCATTCCAAACGACGCAAAATATGTTCTTCGTCCTTTTCTTCATAAAATACGTGATAAGGAGTAGAAGCGAGAGAACTTAACGTCTCAAATCCATAGGTAGTCGGCATTTCCGTCTGCCAAAGCGTTACTTCATAGGTTGTCGAGAAAGCACCGTCTTCGGATGTCACTTTAAAATTACGTGTTTTGCTTTCTTCAAAACTATATATATCCGTTCCGTCCGCCTGCAATTTTTGTTCAGGGGCTACAGTAGCTCCGGCAGGAAGTTCAAAAAGAAGATTAATTTTCGACAGGTCTGCCGCTTTCGATACATATAACTGGATAGTAAACTCGTTCGGATCAATCAAACATTGCTGAATATCTTTTCCTCTACAGCCATCTATGGCCGCCTCTACATTCAAGGCTTCATCCTGAATACAAGAAGCCATTGCCAGACACATCATCATTCCGGCTAATACTTTTTTTATTTTCATTCATTAAAATATTTAGTTGAAAAAACGATTTGAATGCAAAAATACATAAAAAGTATGAGCTTTTTATACCGGTATCATAAAGAAATCATTTTTTCTTAAGAGGAAAGATACGGAAAAGTGCTGATATATTTACAACTTATCGATTTCCGAATCGGAAAGCCCCGTCACCTCGCGGATAGCATCAAAGGACATGCCCATCCGTTTCAACTGACCGG
>CANPJW010000041.1 GCA_947574505.1 uncultured Bacteroides sp.
GTGCAAATCTTCTATAGAATTAAAGAATTTTCCCCCTGATTTATCGGGTGAGCCGTTTTTCCTCAAGAAAAAGAATGAAGCAAGTATCTTGAGAGACATGGTTAACCAGATCAAAATAGTCAAGAAGGCCTGAAGGAAGGAACAAGCTCAACATCTCCTGTGGAGTCGCGGTTTTTGGAAGTTTCTGTTTCATCCGACAAAGATAGGGATTTTAACTAATTCCCCCAAATTTTCAAACTGAGCCAGAATAATCTCTTTCGATTCTTTATATATAGCCCATGTCTGATGGCATGGGAAGAGGATTCATGTATCTGTCTTAACATGCAACTAATCGCTATTTTATCCCGAATTGGGGTAAGTATTTCACATAAGTACAAGCGTATGTAAACAACATACCAGTATTAGCCTCCGACGGTTCATTGGGATCTTTGTTAATATCGCCAAAGTCAGTCATATCACATGCTGTGAATGTTGCTGCAAAACTCAGAGATAAAAATAATAATTTAATATATTTCATAATGATTCTTCATTTTATGGTTTAAAAAGCAAGATTAACGGTAAAACCTATCGAACGGGTTGCAGCGGCATTACCACCCTCAAAATATCCCATACCAATTTCAGACACATCCACATTAGGACAAGCTGAGTAGATCAACCATGGATTGGAAGCATTAATTGCCACACTGGCACGACTCAGGCCGATATTTAGTTTCTTCAAAGTCTGTGACGGGAAAACATACGACAATGACACTTCACGAAGTTTCACGTAAGTACGGTCATACACCCATTCTTCCCATACACGGGAAGCTGTGGTATAATATAGTTTAGCATTGACATAGGTATCTACCTTATTGCCATTCTGATCCACACCAGTCATGTGGATACCACCACCTTTGCTTACCGGTTCACGAACATTGACGCCACGGTCATTAAGCTCAGCTGTTTTATCAAGAATACCGCTATTGCTACCCCACATATTAGTATAGGATACAATCTGTCCGCCTACAGAGAAATCAATATTAGCCGACAGACGGAAATTCTTAAAACTGATACTAGTATTAAAACCACCAGTGAAATCCGGATGGAAGTTACCCAGTTCATCTAGTGTATTCTGATTGTAAGTAGGTACATATTCACCACCATACAACGCCTTCTGCGAAGCACTCAATTCATGGAAGATTATATTGCCATTGTCATCACGTTCCCATGTATTACCGGTTATCACACCAAGTGATTTACCAACCATAGCATAATTATACAAACGAGTTGTGAATGAAGTCCAATAAATAGAATAAGAATCCACTCCATCAGCTAGTTCCACCAGTTTATTACTATTCTTCGCTATATTGAAATTCATTTCCCATTTCCAGTTCTTAGTGGAAACAGGCATCCCGCCCAAACTCAATTCAACACCCCGATTACGAATTAAACCAGCATTCATCTTACGAGTGGAATACCCCGATTGCGGAGCAGAGGTTACGGAGATTATCTGATCTTTGTCATCCCGGGTATAATAGTTGAAATCACCCCATAAACGATTATTGAACAAACGGAATTCCGTACCTATTTCATACGAAGTGGAAATAGACGGCTCGATATTATAATTTTTCTGAGAAGAAGGTTCATACATTGTAACATGTGAACCATAACTGGTATCCAGCGAATAAGTAGGATAAATATTGTAAGCATTGAGCGTAGTACCTACTTGAGCCGCACTAGCACGCAGTTTCCAAAAGTTCAGCCATTCTGCATTCACCCATTTGTGAGCAAGGACAGAAGCGGAAAGGCCACCATACCAATAGCTGTTATGATTAGGACTCAATGTGGAAGACATATCGTTACGAACAGAAGCGTCAAGAAAATAAGTATCATCCCAGCCCATGGTAGCTGTGGCATAAACACTACGTTCTTTGTAATGTGTTTTCTCATTATAGGCTAAAGCAATAGTACCCGATGAAGCAGCCAAATTATAGTAATCGTCCAAAGACAAATCATAATTCGTATTGGTGTATGCATATAAATTATCGTACGTATAGTCACGTGCTTCTGCAAAAAGAGCTGCGTCTACCGTTAGTTTATCTTTAAAAAATGATTGTCCCCAAGTTAAACGTCCTTGTACGGTCAAATCAATCAAACTGCTTTGATCCTGACGATAATTTGACCGGAAATTAATAGATCCTGAAGGGCGTTCTCGTTCCAATTTGTAACCACGTATGTTACCATTTACGCGTACCCCTGCCTTCAAGTTATAAGGAAGGTCCACAGACACATCACCACTGAATACATTCCATTGATAAATGGTGCGATGATTATATTCATGAAATAAAGCATACGGATTATCATGGAATGCAGCACTTTGATTATTCACACTGTTGATATTCCACGTCCTCCATGATCCGTCCGGACGTTTATAGTCCTTATAATCTTTTAAATTGACATTGGTCTGTCCCCATTGGGTATATTCCTGCAAAACGGTACGTGAACCGTTATATCCACTTTCGGCAGCATTATGATCCTGACGATAAGTATATTTATAATCCAATGACACATTCATCCACGGTGTGGGTTTGAAATTTGTCTTGAACCCTAAGAAACGGCGAATAGCATCCGAATTGGGCTGCACACCAGTACGATAGCTATTGGTGAAAGAAACACGGGTATTAAAATCTTTCACACTCTTTGAAAACGAAACGTTGGTTGTATTGGTTACACCAGTCCGATAAAGATCTCTCAAATCCAATCCATGTTGCCAAGTGGCTGGTTTTCCATAATGACCACTGGTTTCGTCTAATGACAACGGAGTGACATATTTCACAGCCGGATCGTATGCAGCTCCCCAAGAAGTGTCCTCATTATAATCGTACACATAAGCACCTTGCAAACCGGGAATATCACCACTATACAAATCATAAATATCCTGAGCCCTGTTACCTTTTTCCGTACCTCCATATCCTCCACCACCATACAGCTTCTGCATATTGAAATGATTATAGTAAGTTTCGGCCTGCAATGTATGACTTACTTCAAGCAACCCTTTCTCACTTTGTCCCGCCTTAGTAGTTATGATGATAGCACCTGCACCACCACGCGAACCATAAAGGGCAGTAGCCGCGGGACCTTTCAATACGTTTATGCTTTCCACATCATCCATATTGATAGAGTTTTTGTTGGTGATAGCACCATCTACCACATAAATAGGCTCATTGGCCGGATTATCCGACTGGGACGAAGAAGGAATGGAACCTGCACCACGCAAAATAATAGTACCTGCATCAAAACCAGAACTGGCACCACCTATAAAACGTGCTCCCGACACTTTACCGGCCATAGCATTACCCAAATCGGTCTGTCGTGAAATAGTTAGATCCTCACCTGCCACCTTTTGTGTAGAATAACCCAACGCTTTTTGTTTACGGTTCAATCCTTGAGCAGTTACAACCACTTCATCCAACACTTTTGTGTCCGACTTCATTGTTACAGTAATAGTACCACGCTGAATTCCAACTCGCTGAGTAATCATACCCAGATAAGAAACAATCAGCGCTTTGGCATCTGTAGGAACATTATTGATAGCAAACTTGCCATCTACATCCGTAATTGCTCCCATAGTAGTCCCTTCTACTAAAACAGACGCACCTATTATCGGCTCACCATCATCCGCAGAAGTTACAACTCCTGCAACTGTTTTAGGCGCTTGAGCCATAGAGAAGCCGATACCCAACCACAGACAAGCTAGTAACACTAACACTTTTTCTTTCATACTCACTCTCTTTTAATTAAACATTATCCAAGTTCTTTTGGAACTTAGTTCTATAAAAGAGGAAAGTACAAGAATTCATTTCTTATAAAAAACGCCTAAATATTAGTCGTTCCAAACAATATTCAACTGTTAAAAGAGTAATTTCACACAAAGGATAAATAGTTAAAGAAATAAAAAACAAGGTACTTTATTTGGAACAAGATATCTGAAGAAGAAAATGATTATCTTGACAATTTTCATGTATTTCACATCATTTTATACTAAAAATAAAATAACTACCTTACATCTAACAAATATCACAACTAAACAATACTTATGAATAAAAAAATATCATAGACAAAAAATAATAGACTTATTCTTTTATTTTTAATAAAATTTTATATCTTTGCAATATTATTGATAAAATGAGTTCCAAAAGAACTTATGCTTACCGTTCTCCTCTATTCATTAAGTCCACCATACTTATATTATTTCCCCCTTTTACTTGATACACAATATATTATGAATATTTTTTTAGTCACTTTCTACTTATACTCTACCATTAGCATAATCAGCACTCTAAAAATCAGGCTATTATCTATTTAATATTCTATTTATTTTCTACTTATATGAACCATAAAACGATCAATCGTTTTCTTTATTACACAATTACAGTATTTATCAATCTACTAAATTCTAATCGGTCAAACTCGCAGGCGCGCCCCAATAAAGGCTAACAATTGATATAACCTTCCACCTGACATACGCATATCAGCTAATATTTGCCATATCGGATGCCCTATCACACCATAATCACAGTACCCTACTATCTTATCTCCTATCCCTCACTGCTGCAAAGCTTCAACTGGTCCGGAAGCATTTCTGCATTTTCCATCTACAGGAATAGAAGAAAAAGTCTCTTTCTCCGCAAAAATCCTCTTCTTTTCTGGAGAACAAAATGAAGAGGAGTCCTTTTCTTTTTTTGCTCTGCTTTACTTTGTAACTTCATGTTTTCATGTCCACATTTTCCGTTGAAATGCCTACGTTACTACCATCCACATACAAATTCTTGTATTTTGAAATCTCTATCAACAAGTAATCAGTACTCACCTCTACACACTTCCGTTGTTGTACCGCCTCAAAGTAATGGTCCTGTATACTTTCCGAAGTAAGAATTCCATTTTTTTCGTATTGGGCTTTACTAAAAAATCCACGTTCCAACAGTGCATCCACTACTTGCTGTACATAATCGGCCGTACATCCTTCGGACAATCTGCGAGTAAAAAGCAGACACCTATCCTCTCTCCAACAGCAAAGACATCCTTTGTGGTAAATACGTACCAATAAATGCAATACAAGCAATGTAGCCCAACTCTTGTTCCACCAACAATATTTTATCATTCTCGGAGAAATCCACACTCAAGTAGAAAAATTCCAATCCGGTTGTTTGTAATGCCATATCGATATTTTTATTGATGACAAATATAGAAAGAAACCCAGACGGAATGACGCGATTTGGCACAATAATACGCAATAATGCACAATTGATGCTCCACACACATCTTAAAATAGTAACCGGAAAGATATACGATAAAGACGAAAGATATATTATCTTACATGGGTATCATTATAGATGTTACAATTTTATCAAATATACATAGAAACAGATAGATGTATACAAAAAAAAGAGAAACTGACTCCAAAGGAAAACAGTATCTCTTTTTTATCTTATAAGATTCTTCTCTATTATTCTTCCGTATAGCGTTCAATAGTCTGACCACGATCAGGACCTACCGAAACAATCTTGATCGGGGTTTCCAGCTGTTCTTCCAAGAAAGTGACATACGCATTGAATTCTTCCGGGAATTCATCCTCACTGGTCATCTTGGTCATATCAGTCTTCCATCCGGGCAGCTCCGCATATACAGGTTCCAGCCCCTCACTAATATCATAAGGGAAGTAATCAATTTCCTCACCATTTACTTTATAAGCCACACATGCTTTGATGGTTTCGAAATCATCCAACACATCGCTCTTCATCATAATTAACTGAGTCACCCCGTTTACCATGATAGAATACTTCAAAGCTACAAGATCAATCCAGCCACAACGACGTTCACGACCTGTCACCGCACCATATTCATGACCTAAATCGCGGATTTTCTTACCAGTTTCATCAAACAATTCGGTAGGGAAAGGACCTGCCCCCACACGGGTACAATACGCTTTCATGATACCGTATACATTACCAATTTTATTAGGACCGATACCTAAACCGGTACAAGCACCGGCACAAATGGTATTTGAAGAAGTGACAAAAGGATAAGAACCGAAATCAACATCAAGCATCGTTCCCTGCGCACCTTCACAAAGCACACTCTTACCCGACTTCAGAAGATTGTTTATTTCGTGTTCACTGTCCACCAAATGGAACTGTTTCAGGTATTCGATACCCTCCAACCATTGTTTTTCCAGTTCGGTTATATCATATTCATAATTCAGACTTTTCAAGATCTGTTCGTGACGTGCCTTTGCCTTTCCATACACTTCTTCAAAATTATGAAGGATATCACCTACACGTACACCGTTACGACTCACTTTATCAGTATAAGTAGGACCTATACCTTTTCCGGTAGTTCCCACTTTGGCATCTCCTTTAGCAGCTTCATAAGCAGCATCCAGAATGCGGTGAGTAGGCAAAATCAAATGAGCTTTCTTTGAAATGTGCAAACGTTCTTTCAGGGGGTGTCCGCTAGCCTCCAAAGCTTCAGCCTCAGCCTTGAACAAAGCCGGATCCAGTACCACACCATTACCAATAATGTTTACTTTATTTCCTTGAAATATTCCGGAAGGAATGGAACGGAGCACATATTTCTGGCCTTCGAATTCCAGTGTATGACCTGCATTCGGACCTCCCTGGAAACGAGCTACCACATCATAACGGGGAGTCAGAACATCGACAACCTTTCCTTTGCCTTCATCACCCCATTGCAAACCTAACAAGACATCTACTTTCATGTTTCTTCGTTTTATGTTACTTATCTTTTTTCTTCCTACGCTTGGCCCAAGTACACTTGCTGCATACACCATAGATATATAAGGAATAGTGCGAGGCATGAAATTTCTTCAGTTTCGTATTGGCAATGGCTTGTTTCAGATTCTCATCCTGAAATTCGGTCACTTTGCCACATTCCGTACATATCATGTGATGATGGGTTTCATTGTTGTACGCACGCTCGTACTGGGAAGAATTGCCGAACTGATGTTTAATAACCAATTTTGCATCGATAAAAAGAATGATGGTATTATAAAGAGTAGCCCGGCTTACCCGGAATTTTCCTTCATTTGCCATATAATTATAAAGCGTATCAATGTCAAAATGACCTTTAATGGAATAGATAGTATCGAGTATAGCATATCGTTCAGGTGTCTTCCGATGCCCGTTAACCTGCAGATATTCTGTCAAGATCTGCTTTACCTTATCTTTCACATTCTCTTCCATCACAGATTTCAGTTCCGCCGTCAAAGTTAAGCCTTTTTATGATAACATGAAAGTTTAATGCCAATATTCTGTTTCTAATTTTATTTCTCCAGCCAAAGAAGCTATTTCTACCTTATCTGATTTGGTTAATGGAGCCAACAACCGATTCACCTTTTTGCCATTTTCCTTGCTTTGAACGGCAAACTTCTTCAAAGCAGTAGCAGCTGCTTTGCGGGGCAGCACTCCCTCGCTTTGTAAAGTGACCATTGCCTGATCCAAAAATTCAGCTTCCGAACGCTCAGTCAGCTGATTTCCCTTCATCAACAGCCTTGCCATCAGCATAAAGCCACATAACTGAAAATATTCACGCTCATCGGCCATCCATTCAAAAGCCTTCTCCGAAGCATAAGGTAAATATTGGAACAAACTCATGCAAGTCAGTTCCGCTATTTCAGGATAGCGCATATCTTCTACCCATATATCAGCTATTTCCGGATAAAATGTTTCTACCGGCTGTAACATTCCCGCCAGAATTTTACATTCACGGATATTTTCTTTCCATAAAGCTTGCGCCACTTCATGATTTTTTTCATAACGAGCAGCTATTTCTTTCAAACGCGGAAGTTCGATGCCAAAATTCAGTTTATAGTCTAATCCCTTCTCACGCATACTTTGGGAAACCACCCCATTCATAAACAAACGGAATTGCCCCTTTATGTCCTTTATTGTTTCGTGTACATCCATATTTATTCTTATTCATTTCTATAAGGAAGATTCGCAAATTCTTTGCTATAACGTAACATTTGCTCCGCGTAACCTTCATTATAAGATACTTTTACATCTATAATATTTCCATCCTTATCTGTCACGGCCTCATATACAGGATTTACAAAACCTTTGTAAGGAGCCAGATGAAGTTTTTCATAACGTGCCAATATCTCGGCGTGCAAAACCGGATCTATTTTCACCGCATACTTTTCGACCAATTTACGGGCAGCCTCAAAATCTCCTTCACTTTTAATGCGTTGTATCTCAGCCAGCAACTGTCCGAACAGAGTGCGCAATTTTTGATAATCGTTTATCTTCACATACGTTTTCCCATCCTTCTTAACCAGTTCAACCACCTTATCTGCAGCACCTTTCTCAAATGTCCACCGCGCAATGAGCTGGCGGTTACGCATGTGTGCTTCCTCTACCATATTACCTAACTCGATGCGGACTAACTGGGTCATCAGACCATTCATCATATAAGTATAATATTCTGCTTTAAAGGCATCTCCATCCGGTGTAAGCCCCAACTCTACCATTTTGTCATCCGGCAGATAGTACAAACCGAATAAATCGGCACGTGCCTCTTCTATCGTAGATCCATACGCTTTCAAAGCATCCTGATCTACTCCCGGTAACAACTGACCAGAACCGTGCCCCAAACATTCATGCAAATCAGTATGTAAATCCCCTGTAAGATCTGCATATTTCTTTATCCATTCTTTCTCTTCGGCACCGCAAACAAATTCATCTGTAAATCCATTACCATGAGCCGCTTTATTATAGGCTTCAGTCAGATTTCCGATGGTTACAGACTTAGAACCATGCACACTACGAATCCAGTTGGAATTAGGGAGATTAATCCCAATCGCTGTAGCAGGATACAAATCCCCCCCCAGCATAGCGGCTGTAATCACCTTGGCCGACACACCTTTCACTTCCTTTTTTTTAAACCGATGATCTACAGGTGAGTGATCTTCAAACCATTGAGCATTAGCGCTGATGATTTCCGTGCGCTTGGTTGCTTCCAGATCTTTAAAATTCACAATGGACTCCCAACTAGCTTTCAGTCCTAACGGATCTCCATAACTTTCAATAAAGCCGTTAACAAAATCCACGCGTGAATCCAAATCCTTCACCCACGCAATAGAATATTCATCAAAATCTTTCAAGTCCCCATTCTTATAAAATCGAATTAATTTTTCGATAACTATTTTTTGTTGTGCATCTTCTGCCACACCAAGAGCCTTATCCAACCAATAAATGATCTTATCAATGGCTTGCCCATACAATCCTCCAGATCTCCAGACCTTTTCTTGTACTTTTCCGTCCTCCTTTACTAAACGGCTGTTCATACCAAACATTACCGGCATCATATCATCCGGATTCTTCAAATTATGATAAAAATCTTCCGCTTCTTTCTGGGTTACCCCTTCGTAATAATTTGCAGCCGAAGTCAGGACCAAATCCTCCCCGTCTGCCTGATTCACACGTTTAGGCATCATTTCAGAATCAAAAATCACCGGAAAGACTTCTTCACAAAGTTCTTCCACTGTTTCCCCTTTACCCAAAGGTAACTTCAATGCATCCACACTATTCAATGCATCCCTAAAAAATTCCGGAGTGAAACCTGGTACGAACTTATTTGAAGCATAATGATGATGAATTCCGTTAGAAAACCATATGCGTTTCAGATAAGTTTCCAAATTGACGAAATTCACATCTGTACGATCTCCCTGATACTCTGTATATACGGTTTCCAACATTTTACGAATAAGCAAATTGTATTTGCCATTCTGATCAAACAAAATATCACGGCCTTGCAAAGCAGCTTGTGACAAATAGTAAATCAACTTTTTTTGTTTCAAACTCAGTTCTTCAAATCCATACACTTTATATCGAAGTAACTGTAAGTCGGCAAATTGTTCAACCGTATAATCAAATTCCTCCATTTCATTCATGCTTTTATCTACTTCATTGCAACCAACCTGTTTCATTTCTACAATTAACGTTTTTTATAGATACATAATTCGTGAGCCGAAACAAAAAAAGGAAAACAATTGTTTTCCTTTTTCTTAATTATAATGTAGCAAATTATGCTCTTATTTCTTTTCTTGATTTCTCTTACGATAGCCATTAGGAGTCTCACCCACATTCTTATAAAACGCAGCATAAAAAGATTGGCGATTAGCAAAACCTACCATTGCACTGATCTCTTCCACATTCTTATCCATATAGCGTTTATCAACTAAAAGATGCAAAGCATCTTTAATACGATATTCATTCAACAAACAAGAATAATTCATTCCGAAGCGGGAATTCACTACAGCTGACAAATAACGAGTATTTGTCTTTAATTCTTTCGCCAAGTCTTTTGCTGAATAATTAGGGTCTTTGTACTTTTTCTGAACAACTACAATGTTCAAAATCTTATCATACAATTCATCGGCAAGTTCTGCTCTAATCAGAGATCTGTAAGCAGCCTTTTTCTCTTTCTTTTCTCTCAGGTTATACGGTTTTTTCTTAGGAGCCGCTTCCTGGGTTTCTGATTTTTTTTCCACGTCGCTCATCAGTTAATTTTTCTTTTAATTTTTCGTTGTTTGGTTAGTTATATAAATGCAAATATCTAATTTTGGACAAATGTGGGAAAAGTTTTTTTCATATGCAACTTTTTTTGCTTAATTTATTTCTTAAATAATCACAACACTTTGTTTTTTAAGTGGCAAAAAAGTTTATTTGTCCAATCTACAATAACCAACCTCTCTTTTAAGCAATAATTTCAAAACAAATGAATTATGAATAAAAGTATATCTTATTTACTATTATTAGGCAGAGATTCCTACCAAATCTAAAGATTTTACTACCTTTGTAACCGATTACATTTTAAAATAACAAACAGATATGTTCCAAACTCTAAAAAACTACTTTGGATACGATAGTTTCCGTCCTTTACAGCAAGATATTATTCAAAATATATTAGCTCAAAAGGATACTTTGGTATTAATGCCTACAGGAGGAGGAAAATCCATCTGTTATCAATTACCGGCTTTACTGATGGAAGGTACGGCCATTGTCGTTTCACCCCTTATTTCTTTAATGAAAGACCAGGTGGAAAGTTTACAAGCAAACGGAATTGCAGCACGGGCACTGAACAGCAGCAATAATGAAACAGAAAATATAAATCTACGTCGCGAATGTCTTCAAGGAAAAATCAAATTGCTTTATATTTCACCTGAACGATTACTTATAGAAACAAACTTCCTGCTGAAAGATATTCAAATTTCTTTATTTGCCATTGATGAAGCTCATTGCATCTCACAATGGGGACATGATTTCCGGCCTGAATATACCCAATTAAAGGTATTACGTAATCAGTTTCCCAAAGTACCGATTGTAGCATTGACTGCTACAGCTGACAAAATAACCCGAAAAGACATTGTACAACAATTGGCCTTGAAAGATCCTAAAATATTCATATCTTCCTTTGATCGGCCCAATCTGAGTTTGGAAGTTAAAAGAGGCTACCAACAAAAGGATAAGATGCGGACTATTCTTGAATTCATAGAAAAACACAAAAATGAATGTGGTATCATTTATTGCATGAGCCGCAGCAAAACAGAAAATGTGGCCGCAATGCTGATGAAACAAGGTATCCGTGCAACCGTTTATCATGCAGGATTAAGCAGCGATATGCGTGATAAGGCACAAAATGATTTCATAAATGATCGTGTACAGGTGGTGTGCGCCACTATTGCTTTCGGGATGGGAATTGATAAATCCAATGTACGCTGGGTTATTCATTATAACCTTCCTAAAAGCATAGAAAGTTTCTATCAAGAAATAGGACGTGCCGGGCGTGATGGTATGGAAAGTGATACTTTGCTGTTCTATTCACTGGGAGACTTGGTTATGCTTTCCAAATTCGCTACAGAAAGCAGCCAGCAGGAAATTAACTTAGAGAAATTACACCGGATGCAACAATATGCTGAATCGGATATCTGTCGGAGGCGTATCCTGCTGAACTATTTTGGTGAAACCATGGACCATGATTGTGGCAACTGTGATGTGTGCCGTAATCCCCCCGAACGCTTTGACGGAACAATCATTGTACAAAAAGCTTTGAGTGCAATAGCCCGAACTAACCAACAAATAGGTACTCACATGTTAATAGACATATTGAAAGGGTCAGCAAACCAAGAACTGATTGACAAAGGTTATGACAAACTGAAAACATATGCCGCAGGAAGAGATATTCCCGCACGCGACTGGCAAGATTATCTGCTGCAAATGCTGAATCTAGGATATTTCGAAATAGCCTATAATGAGAACAATCACCTCAAAATAACTGAAAGCGGGCAAAAAGTATTGTTCGGCAAAGAATCCGCCATGCTGGTAGTCATTAAACGGGAAGAATTCGTACCTGCTAAGGAAAAACGCAAAAAGAAAGCCAAGGAAGAGGTACTCTTTCCCACTCCGGTTACTTTTGGTAATGAAAACAAGGACTTGTTCGAGGAGTTACGTATACTGCGTAAAAAGCTGGCGGACCAGCAAGCTATACCTGCCTATATTGTTTTATCCGACAAGACTTTGCACCTGATCGCCACCCAACAACCTACAACAATAGAAGCATTCGGCAACATCAATGGTATTGGCGAATATAAGAAAGAAAAATACGGAAAAGAGTTTATAGAGTTGATAAAGAAGGTACTGAAGAAATGAAAAACTATTCTTCCCATATACCAACAAGAGGCTGTCTCAAAATGAGACGGCCTTTTTTTGTGTTTGCAAAAAAATCGGGCAAGTCCTAACTTCGCTCAGTCAGAACTTGCCCGTCTCCCTAATTTTTTGTATCTTAGGGAATCAAGTCAAGATATCCCAAAGATAATGTTTAAAAGTTATACATCCAACGATAATCTGCTTTTACCTCCGTGTTTAGGCGATTTTATTCCCCAGAACGATCCGGTCCGGGTTGTTCACCGTATCATTGAACAGATAAACCTTGAAAAACTTTACCGCAGGTATTCTCCCCAAGGCTGTTCTGCATACCACCCTCGCATGATGCTTCAGATTCTGGTCTATGCTTATCTGCGTAATATCTATTCCAGCCGTCGCATAGAAGAATTCTGTCGCAATGACATCCGCTTCATGTGGCTTACCGGCAATGTGACTCCTGACCATAATACCATCAACCGTTTCCGCAGCAGCCGGCTGAAGGATGTACTCAAGACAATATTTGCCACCATCGTAAAGTTCCTTGTGGCGGAAGGTTTTGTAAGTCTGGATGTGGCCTGTACCGACGGGACGAAGATGGAGGCGGATGCCAACCGTTATACGTTCGTCTGGGGTAAGTCCATACATACGCGTATATCCAGAATCGCGGAACAGCTTGAAGAGATATGGCAGTACGCCGAGTCCGTCACCAAGCAGGAACTGCGTGATTCCGCACCCATCACATATCAGGATATCACTCCGGAGAAAGTGGAAAAGGCACTTTGCCAGATAGATGATGCCCTGAACGGAGTGGATGCAGACAGGAAAATGAAAGCGAAGGTAAGACGTGTAAGGAAGTCATGGCCCGAACAGCTCAGGAAATATGAATCACAGGGAAAGATACTTGACGGACGCAACAGCTACTCAAAGACAGACAATGACGCTACTTTCATGCGCATGAAAGAGGACCACATGAGGAACGGACAGCTCAAACCCGGATATAATCCCCAGATCAGTACCAACAGACAGTTCATTCTGAACTATACCATCCATCAGTGTGCCGGTGATACCTCCACCTATCCCCTGCATATGGATAATTTCCATTCCCTTTACGGCAGATACCCTGACGTATCTGTCTGTGATGCCGGATACGGAAGCGAGGAGAACTATCTGTACGCCTTCAGACATGGCATTGAAACCTTTATAAAGTACAACAATTTTCATAAGGAACAGAAAAGGAACTTCCGGAACGACCCGTTTCTCTCTGCCAACTTTTATTATAATGAAGAAACCGACGGCATGTACTGTCCGATGGGACAGAGAATGGAAAGACTCTCCGATGCAAGGCGGATAACAGACAACGGTTTTGTGCAGACCATCTCAAGATACAGGGCACGTAACTGCAAAGGCTGCCCGCTAAGATGCCGGTGTCACAGAAGCCGGTCGGAAAGAATTGTGCAGGTAAACCATCGTCTGAGGAAAATCAAGGAAAGGGAACGTGAAAAACTGCTCTCTGATGAAGGCCTGAAATATCGCAGCCAGCGACCGCAGGATGTGGAAGCCGTATTTGGAAACCTCAAGAACAACAAGCACTTCAAGAGGTTCCATCTTCGTGGGCTTAAGAAGGTTGAAATTGAGTTCGGCCTGCTGGCCATTGCACATAATCTTGCAAAAGTAGCCTCTTAGGGGGCTTATGGCAACGAAAAAAAAAGTTTGAAAGGATGAAACCTTCAAAAGTAAGTTTATAAACTCCTTTTTTGAGAAAAATCCAAATGACTTCAATTGGAGATGAAACAAAAGAGGCCATCTCAACTCTATTTTGAGACAGCCTCTTGTAAAAGCATGATGATTGTCTGACAATAATCCTGTTCGTATTTTTACTTACTTGCTTTCAGCTTATCCTGTAATTCCGGTCGGGGAACTCCCAACTCTATTGCTTTTTCAAAAGCAACATACGCTTCTCTTTTTTTCTTCTGACTTAAATAAATCTCACCACACATCACATAAATTTCCGCATCGTCCGGTGCCAGTTTGGCGGCCTCCTCCAAATCCAATAAAGCCAAATCAGGCGTATTCATTTCTACAGCCAATGTAGCGCGAGCTTTCAAATAAGAAACATCTCTGGGATTATCGGAAACCAATTTGTTAAAATCTTCTAAAGATTCACGATACTTCAACTCCTTCTGATTTAAAAGTGCCCTGCCCAAACGTGCAGTATTATTCCCCGGTTCCTCCTGTAATAAAGTATTATAATCTATTCTCGCTCCCTTATAATCCCTACGTTGCATATAAATATAAGCCCGGAAAAGTAACGCTTCCTTATTTGTCTTATCTATATCAATCACATTGCAATAATCCACATAAGCCCTGTCAAACAAATTTTTCTCCAAATAGAGTGAAGCACGATTGAGCAATGTAACAACAGAATATGGAGTAATATTCAAGGATAACGTGTACGAATCAATAGCATCATCTATTTTCCCCAATCTCCGCTGGACCGTTCCTAGATTAGTAAACAATAAAGCATTACGCATATTGGCAGGATCCATCTTCAATGCCTGTTTGAACAAAATTTCTGATTTTGTCAAACTGTCGTTTTTTGCCGCATCCAACGCACAGGTTATCAGCTCATCGTAAGTTTGCGCCTGCAACTGCATACATGCACATAGCAACATAAGATAACATACGATCTGTTTCATCCGATTTTCTATATTAATTAATTCCGGTTGCAAAGGTAGAGGAATCTTTAACGATATTCCTTTAGTTTAATTAAAAAAAGCATAAGGTAGGTTTCTCGTTTTAAAGGGTATTCCGTATATTTGGCATACAATTTTAAAAGAATAAAGAACATGAAAGTAGAAAAAGCGATATTCGCCGCCGGATGCTTCTGGGGCGTACAACATCAGTTCGAACGTATTCCGGGTGTACTAAACACTACAGTCGGTTATACAGGTGGTCCGGAAGCCAACCCCACATATACTCAGGTAAAAGCCCACATGACCCACCATGTAGAAGCTATTTTTGTAGATTATGACGCCGACATGGTTTCTTATGTGGATTTGTGCAAACTTTTTTTTGAAATACATGATCCTTCACAAACCGATGGAATAGGTCCCGACCTCGGACCGCAATATCGGAGTATGATTTTCTACATGGATGAAAAACAAAAATCCGAAGCTGAAGAGGTCATCGAACTGCTTCGCTCGAAAGGTCATAGAGTCAATACCAAATTACGCCCTGCCGAGAAATTTTGGGAAGCAGAAGACTATCATCAGCACTATTACGATAAAACGGGAGGAGAACCTTACTGTCATATACGCGTAAAAAAATTCTAAATTAAACAACAGAGGTGTGTTCAAATAATGGCACACCTCTGTTATTCATAATTATCCGGAACCTTTCATCATTTCATCAATGCGTCCAGATACATATAAAATTCGGGATTCTCGCCAACTACCTGTTTAGCAATTTTCCCTTCAGGATCAATCACATATTTAGTGGGATAACCACTTACTCCATACATCACCGCCACATCCGGTTCACCTATATTGCGTACATTAATCCACGGCAATTGATGCTCAGCTACTGCTTTTTTCCATTTATCCTCTGTATCATTGCAGTCAATCCCTACAAATTCTATTTTTCCCTTGTATTTTTCATATGCCTTTTTCATTTCGGGAATTCCTTTTATGCACCATCCACACCAGCTTCCCCAGAAATCAAGCACTACATATTTACCTCTCAGAGAAGATAAGTCAAAATTCTTTCCATCCAAATCCTTCAAAGTAAATTCCGGAGCAGGATTACCTGGTTTCATTGCTTCTTTTGCTTTATCGCGAGCCAGTTCTTTCTCATATCCTTCTCTCATTCTCTGATATAAAGGAGCCATCATTCCTTCCTTTACCCGGTCAGTCAAAACATTAAAAGCATCCCCCAACTGGTCCCTTGTCAACTGTGACATTACATATACTGATACATCTTTATCCGGATTCTGCCTAACATAGTCACTTTTTATTTTTAAAATATTTCCATACCATTCTTTTGCTGAAGCATAAACTTTACGGATAGAATCTCCGGGTATTCCTTTTTTCTCCATATCCATACAGACTACATTCAATGAATCTATTTTATGACTATATGCTTTACAGTCCTCCAACACTTCATTATAATCATCATAAAAGGAACCTCCCTCCAATTTATATTCATCCAATGAACCTGAAATTTTTATAGGTTGGCCAGGCAACAGCAAAAAATTTACAGCTTTCATCGATATGGCAGGTATACTGCCATCCTCATTGGGTTTCACTGACGGTTTACCATAAATATAAACCTGTTTCAATACACTATCACCTAAATTAAAAGCAAAACTTCCATTTTGCATGGCAATCGTATCTGTCCTACGACTATCACGATCATTTACAGGAA
Organism: uncultured Bacteroides sp.; assembly: GCA_947574505.1. GTDB lineage: Bacteria > Bacteroidota > Bacteroidia > Bacteroidales > Bacteroidaceae > Phocaeicola. Next base: position 17,124 of record CANPJW010000041.1, read on the forward strand.
AAGATTGTACCAATAATGTATCACTCTCGATACCAGTCAGCATACCGCTGATTTCCGGTTGGTCCGAAGGCTGGCAGGCAATCATAAAACCAGCTCCTACCAAAGCATAAACTAAATTCTTCATCTGAATGTCTTTCAATTATTATCTTTGTTTTATTTGCAGCATCAAATATACTTTTTCTTATCCAATAAAAATAAAGAATCAGAAGTAAAATGGCATTCACTTCTGATTCTCCGTAAAAAACCTATAAAATTCTATGCTTTCTTGATATAATCCACAATCCAGGAACCCACTTCCTTAGTACCATACTTGGCCCCACCTTCAACCTGAATTTCCGGAGTACGCACATTTTCATCCAAAGAAGCATCTACAGCCTTACGAATCAAGGTGCCTTCCTCCTTAAGATCAAAATACTCAAACAGCATGGCCACCGATAGGATTTGAGCCAATGGATTGGCAATATTCAATCCTTTAGCCTGTGGCCATGAACCGTGAATAGGTTCGAATACCGGAGTGCTTTCACCCGTAGAAGCAGAAGGAAGTAATCCCATAGAGCCACTGATAACAGAGCCTTCATCTGTCAGAATATCACCAAATGTATTCTCAGTCACCATCACGTCAAAGAAACAAGGATCCTGAAGCATCTTCATGGCAGCATTATCCACAAACATATAGTCTGTAGTCACTTCCGGATACTGAGGAGCCATCTCTTGTGCAATCTGCCTCCACAGACGTGAAGATGCCAGCACATTTGCCTTATCAACTACAGTAAGATGCTTACGGCGCTTCATGGCATATTCAAAAGCCACTTTTAAAATACGCTCAATCTCCGGACGGGTATACATATTGGTATCATATGCCTTATCATTATCCTGATATTTTTCACCGAAGTACATCCCTCCGGTCAGTTCACGAATACAGATAAAATCGGCATTTTCCACCAATTCGGCGCGCAACGGAGACTTATGAACCAAGCATTTGAAAGTCTGCACAGGACGGATATTGGCAAACAAACCTAATTTTTTACGCATAGCCAGCAAACCTTGCTCCGGACGAACCTTTGCTGTAGGATCATTATCAAATTTAGGGTCGCCTACAGCCGAGAAAAGCACTGCATCGGCATTCTTACAAGCCTGAAAAGTAGCTTCGGGAAACGGATCACCTACTTTATCTATCGCATCTGCACCACAGATCGCGTATTCATAACTTACTTTATGGCCAAACTTCTCACAAACAGCGTTCATCACATCAACGCCTTGCACTGAAATCTCCGGTCCGATACCGTCACCGGCTAAAACTGCAATTTTAAAATCCATTTTTTTAGTGATTAATGGTTAGCGGTCAGTGATTAATAGTTGGCGGTTAATGAAATCTGACGACACTGTTCATTAACCACTAACCACTAATCACTAACCATTATTATTTTCATATTCATTTTCTATTATATTCAGCATTTTCATGGTAGCCTTGATAGCAGCCTCCGTCTGGTCAGCATCCAGCCCACGAGTACGGAATACTTTTTCTTCAAAACTCCAAGTTATTACTGTTTGCACAAATGCATCTGTACGGCCCCCAGGAGGAATACTTACCGCATAATTGGTCAACATAGGGAATTTACGCCCTAACGTCACTTTATAAATTTTACGCAATGCACGCACAAAAGCGTCATACTGACCGTCACCGCTGGAATTCTCCTCAAACTCTTTTCCGTTAATCTCTATTTTTACAGTAGCCATCGGCTTCAATCCATGCGCCAGTGTCACAATATAACTTTTCAGTTTTACACTTTCGCTTACCACTCCATGCTTCAGCACATCGGAAACAATATAAGGCAAATCTTCCTGAGTAACCAATTCCTTCTTGTCACCCAGTTCGATAATACGTTCCGTTACCTTACGCATGGATTCTTCATCTAAATCAAGTCCCAAATCCTCCAGATTTTTACGGATATTGGCTTTGCCACTAGTCTTGCCCAACGCATACTCACGTTTACGTCCGAATCGTTCCGGCAACAAATCATTGCAATAAAGATTATTCTTATTATCACCGTCGGCATGAACGCCGGCCACTTGCGTAAACACATTCTCACCCACAATCGGCTTGTTGGCAGGAATAACAATACCAGAATAGGATTCCACCACTCGGCTCACATCATTCAGACGGCTTTCGTCGATATTGGTCAAAGCATTAAAATGATCCTTCAGAATAGCTTGAACACTGGCAAGCGGTGCATTTCCTGCACGTTCCCCTAATCCATTGATAGTAGTATGAAGTCCTTTAACCCCACTCAGCACAGCAGCAAGTACATTACTCACAGCCAAGTCATAATCATTATGCGCATGGAAATCAAAATGAGTATGAGGATAACGTTTTTTCATCTTCCGCATGAATTCAATCACTTGCAAAGGATTCAAGATACCCAATGTATCCGGTAACATATATCGCTTGATGCTGGTATCCTTCAATCCGTCCATCAACTGGAATACATAGTCAGAAGAATCCTTCATTCCGTTACTCCAATCTTCCAGATATACATTAACTGCAATATCCAGTTCATCGGCATAACGCACCACATTCACAATATCTTCAATATGTTCTTCAGGTGTTTTCTTCAACTGCTGTGTACAATGTTTCAACGAACCTTTACACAATAAGTTAATTACCCTGCATCCTGTACGTTGTATCCAATCTACAGAAGTACGGCCATCCACAAATCCGAGCACCTCCACTTTGTGAAGCAAATTCCGGCGGGCAGCCCAGTCACATATCATTTTAACAGCTTCAAATTCGCCATCCGATACACGGGCCGAGGCAACCTCTACCCTGTCTACCTTTAAATCTTCCAATAGCAATCGGGCAATCATCAATTTTTCATGGGGCACAAAAGATACTCCGCTGGTTTGTTCACCATCGCGGAGTGTTGTATCCATGATTTCTATTTTGACGCTTTTTCCCATGCTTCTATCTTGTCTTTGTTGGTCAGCAAAAAGTCGATATCATCCAATCCGTTCATCAAACAATGTTTCTTGTATGCATTAATTTCAAAATGTTCGCTTTTACCTGTAGCCTTATTGGTTATAGTCTGTTCGGGCAGATTTACTTCCACTTCCATTTTCGGATCTGCATGAATTGAATCAAAAAGTTCCTTCAAAAATTCTTCACTCACCACCACCGGAAGTACAAAATTATTTAATTCATTATTCTTATGAATATCAGCAAAGAAACTGGACACAACTACCCGGAAACCATATCCGGCGATAGCCCATGCTGCATGTTCACGGCTGGAACCAGAGCCGAAATTCTTTCCCGCTACAAGGATTTGTCCACCATAAGTAGGATTATTCAATACAAAATCCTTGTTCAGAGAACCATCCGGATTGTAGCGCCAGTCACGGAACAGATTATCACCAAAGAATTTCTCTTCACGAGTTGTCGCCTTTAAGAAACGAGCCGGAATAATTTGGTCTGTGTCCACATTCTCTAAAGGAAGGGGTACGCAAGTGCTTGTTATGATATTGAATTTCTGTTTCATTGTCTTCGCATTTTTAAATTAGTTCTCTAGGATCTGTTATTACACCGGTCACCGCCGCCGCAGCAGCTACCAGCGGACTGGCAAGCAACGTGCGAGCACCCGGTCCCTGGCGTCCTTCAAAATTACGGTTACTAGTAGATACCGAATATTTTCCAGCCGGAATCTTATCATCATTCATAGCCAGACAAGCAGAACATCCCGGTTGACGGATGGCAAAACCTGCCTCCTCCAAGATTTTGTCCAAACCTTCTTCACGAATCTGTGCATCTACCATCCATGATCCCGGAACCAGCCATGCAGTCACATGATCTGCTTTCTTTTTCCCTCTTACTAAAGAGGTAAAGGCGCGGAAGTCCTCAATTCGTCCGTTAGTGCAAGCACCCAAAAATACATAATCAATTTTCTTACCTAGCAAGGATTCGCCCGGCTGAAAGCCCATATAGTCCAAAGACTTTTTAAAAGAAGCACTTTTATCATCTACCGGAATATGCTCAGTGATTCCCATACCCATTCCTGGATTCGTTCCGTATGTAATCATCGGCTGAATATCTGCTGCATCAAAACGAATTTCTTTATCAAATACAGCATCATCATCACTCTTTAATGTTTTCCAATGAGACACCGCTTTATCCCAATCCACACCTTTCGGAGCATGTTCCCTGCCTTTTATATATTCAAAAGTCACTTCATCAGGAGCAACCATGCCACCACGTGCCCCCATTTCAATACTCAGATTACATAAAGTCAGACGACCTTCCATACTCAAGTTACGGACAGCCGAACCGGCATATTCCACGAAGAATCCAGTAGCACCACTGGTTGTCATCTTAGACATCATATAGAGAGCCATGTCTTTCGCCGTCACTCCTTTACCCAGTTCACCATCAATAGTGATACGCATGGTTTTCGGACGAGATTGTAAGATACATTGTGAAGCCAACACCATTTCTACTTCACTGGTTCCAATACCGAAAGCAACAGCTCCCATCGCACCATGGGTAGAAGTATGCGAGTCACCACAAACAATTGTCATCCCCGGCAAAGTCAGCCCTCTTTCCGGACCTACTACATGAATAATACCATTTCTTTTATCCATCATACCGAAATGAGCCAAGCCGAAATCTTTGGCATTCTTTGCCAAAGTATCTACCTGTGTTTTAGAAACCGGATCCTCAATCGGTTTATCCTGGTCATGTGTCGGAGTATTGTGATCCGGCATACAATATACATGATCCGGACGAAAGACTTTCACCCCGCGTGCGCGCAGTCCCGCAAAAGCCTGCGGACTAGTTACTTCATGACAATAAAGCCTGTCTATATAAAGTTGAGTAGGTCCCTCCTCAACCTTTTGTACCACATGGGCGTCCCAAATCTTATCAAATAATGTGTTAGCCATTTTTGTATTACGTATTATTATCTTTTAAACTTGTTGATACAATCAATATATGCTTCTACTGATGCAGCGATAATATCTGTATTCGCTCCGAAACCATAGTACATCTGTCCGTCATATTCCACCTGCATGTGTACTTTACCCATATCATCACTACCTTTACTGATAGCCTGGATCGTAAATTCCTTCAATACCATGTGGCGGTCAATAATTTTTTTCAAAGCCTTGATAGCAGCATCTACCGGTCCATTTCCACTGGCAGCAGCTTCAAAGTGCTCTCCTGCAATATTCAGTCCTAAACTTGCCACCGAACGAACGCCCACTCCGCTTGTTACCTGCAAGTAATCCAATTTTATATGGTTATTAACACTTCTATCTGCACCTGCCAATACCAGAATATCATCATCCGTGATATCTTTCTTCTTATCAGCCAGTTTTAAGAAATCCTCATATACCTTATCCAATTTGTCCTGTTCCAGTTCGACTCCCAAAACATGAAGACGATGTTTTAACGCAGCACGTCCGCTACGAGCAGTCAAAACAATAGCATTATCATCAATGCCCACATCCTTCGGGTCAATAATTTCGTATGTTTGTACGTTTTTTAAAACACCATCTTGATGGATACCGGATGAATGTGCAAAAGCATTACGTCCCACAATTGCCTTGTTCGGCTGAACCGGCATATTCATCAAACTTGATACCATACGACTAGTCGGATAAATCTTCTGGGTATTGATGTTTGTCTGAATATTAATATCATTATGGCATTTGACAATCATTGCCACCTCTTCCAAGGAAGTGTTACCGGCACGTTCTCCAATGCCATTGATAGTCACTTCTACCTGACGTGCTCCATTTAACACACCACTAATCGTATTGGCAGTAGCCATACCCAAATCATTATGACAATGAGTAGAAATAATAGCCTTATCGATACCATCTACATGATCTACCAAATATTTAATTTTCGCCCCATACTCTTCAGGCAAGCAATAACCTGTAGTATCAGGTATATTCACCACTGTCGCTCCCGCTTTAATAACAGCTTCTACCACACGAGCCAAGTATTCATTATCCGTACGTCCTGCATCTTCCGCATAAAATTCCACATCATCTACATAACGACGTGCATATTTCACAGCAGCCACAGCACGTTCAATAATTTCTTCACGAGTAGAATTGAATTTATATTTGATATGAGAATCTGAAGTTCCAATGCCAGTATGGATACGTTTGTGCTTGGCAAACTTCAATGCGTCAGCAGCTACGTCGATATCTTTTTCAACTGCACGAGTCAGCGCACAAATGGTTGGCCAAGTAACAGCCTTAGAAATTTCAATTACTGAATTGAAATCACCCGGACTTGAAATAGGAAATCCTGCCTCAATCACATCCACTCCCAAAGCTTCCAACTGCTTAGCCACCTGAATCTTTTCCACTGTATTCAACTGACATCCCGGAACCTGTTCGCCATCACGAAGAGTGGTATCAAAAATAAATAATCTGTCACTCATAAATTTCAATTTTATATTTTACCATTATTATATTCATAAAAAAAACCTTTCACACAGGGAAGTGAGAAAGGCTTTCGTATATCATTGTTCACACATACTTTTATGCACAACACTCACTTCCCGCTGACTTTGCCAGTAGAATAATAATGCCGCATAGCAAAATATGTATAAATCCTTGGTTCATTGTTTATCTCTTATTTTATCTAAAACGTTGCAAAGGTAGAGATTATTTTCTAAAAGCAAAATAAAAATGAAAGTATTTTCATTATATAAACTACGATTTTTTATTTATTCTACTTTTAGAGTAACAGTTTATAGGAATATATATCTACAAGTATCTCTATAGAAGTGTATCTGCAAAGATATAGATCACTTTAGATATAGAGGCAAATTGAATTGACATAAATAAACTCACTTTATGAACATCGTCCCCTACAGAGCAAAACTTCCGGACCTGCCCCTGCCGGAGAAAAGACATGGCGGAGCCTTCCAGACAGTTCCGTGGGAAAGGTATCCACACCCACGGGAAAGATAAGGCTTTTAACTAATTCCCCCAAGTTTTCAAACTGAGCCGAAAAAACGGTAGAGGCCACATTTCATGCGTGCGTATACAAAAAAAGCCTCCGGAACTTCTTCAAGTCCGAAGGCTTCAATCAAAACGGC
>CANPJW010000042.1 GCA_947574505.1 uncultured Bacteroides sp.
CAGGTCGGTAAAGCCTATCTAACATCATCTCAGGAAAATTTAAACAGGCTCTAAGTATTATATGGGTAAAAATCTTCCTTATGACTCGACTAAATCATACAATCTATTAAATTATTACATCACTTCTTTTTTTATTCTTTCTATATCAGCTTCTCTGATTCTTCGAATAATATTTTTATAAATACGATGAAAGCCAAAGCCCCCTTCAGTCATTTCGCGAATCGCATCTTCTTTAGAGACATTCTGAAATACAATGCGGTAGAGCGCACAAACGGCTCCTGTGCGGTCGGAACCATGATGACAATGGATTACAATAGGAGCCTTGCGATTCTTTATGATACGTAATGCTCTTATTAATTGCTCCTCACTGACTGAGTGCGCCTTCATTTTTACCCGATGAAGCTTCACAGCTGTGCCTTTTGCTTCATCATCATCACTATGTCTGTTTCGAAGATTAAGAGACTCTTTGATTCCATATTTTTCGAGAGCTTTAAAGTCGGCTGATGAAGGCTGCTCTGAACGGTATACTCCCACGTCTATCTTATACAAATTGGCCAATTCACTGCCAGGAAGAATAATCTTCTCTGCTTTCAAATTTTGACTAAAAACTGATAATGAGAAGATTATCCCTAAAAGCAAACTCAATAAGATTCGTCTTTTCATAAATCTACGAGGTCACAATTATAAATTAGTAATCAATCAAAGTACGCCTTTACTGGACGGAAGTTCAAAATGATAGATATCTCTTTTGAGCGCCATCTTCAAGGCACGTGCAAGGGCTTTAAAAATACCCTCTATCTTGTGATGTTCATTCTGCCCTTCTGCTTTGATATTCAGATTCATTTTTGTAGCGTCACTTAATGACTTGAAGAAATGAAGAAACATTTCCGTGGGCATCTCTCCTATCTTTTCGCGCTTAAATTCAGCATCCCATACTAACCAAGAGCGACCGCCGAAGTCCAGGCAAACCTGACAGAGACAATCATCCATAGGCAATGCATAACCATATCGCTCGATTCCTCTCTTGCTGCCCAAAGCCTGATAAATACACTCTCCCAAAGCAATAGCAGTATCTTCGATGGTATGATGTTCGTCTACCTCCAAATCTCCTTCTACACGAATTGTCAAATCCATGCCGGAGTGTTTTCCAATCTGTTCGAGCATATGGTCAAAGAAACCAAGACCGGTAGAAATATTACAAGTACCATTTCCATCAAGGTTCAGAGCTACATATATATCCGTTTCTCTAGTTGTACGACGGACCTCCGCTTTTCGTTCACCTGCAAAAAGAAACTCGGCTATCTTATCCCAATCTGTTGTTGCAAGCACACAAATATCTTCCAAACCTTTTTCTTTCAAACTTTCAGTTGAGTCTTGCAAATAGATGGCACGACATCCCAAGTTCTTGGCAAGTTCCACATCAGTGGGACGATCACCAATCACAAAACTTCCGGCAAGGTTATAGTCGGGGTTGTCGATGTATTTTGTCAACATGCCAGTACGCGGTTTACGAGTCGGTGCGTTATCCTCAGGAAAACTACGGTCTATCAGAATATCATCAAAAGTAATCCCCTCTCCTGCCAATGTTTTCAACATCAGATTGTGGGCAGGCCAGAATGTTTCTTCCGGAAAAGAAGAAGTGCCCAATCCGTCCTGATTGGTGACCATCACAAATTCGAAATCGAGTTTGCTACGGATAAAACCCAAATTACGGAAAACCTTCGGGTAGAATTCTAACTTTTCTAATGAATCGAGCTGATAATCAACAGGTGGTTCAATGACCAATGTACCGTCTCTATCTATAAATAATACTTTCTTCTTCATATTCCTCATTCTTCGTATTTTCTAAGAGCTGCCAGCAATGTGTTATTTTCTACCCGGGTACCCACCGTTACACGCAAGCAATTGCAACAAAGTGATACTGAGTGGCGATTACGGACAATGATACCTTCACCTACCAGATAATTATAAATTTTCACAGCATCCGTCACTTTAGCCAGGAAAAAGTTCGCATCAGACGAGAATAGTTTGATGGTGCAGGGTAGTTTTTCAAATTCTTCCTCCAAATAGTCACGCTCTTCTTTCAGTGTTTTTACCCAACGTTCTATCTCATAATATTTGTGTAACATAGAGATAGCCTGCTGCTGAGTCAATTGATTGACATTATAAGGATACTTGATTTTACTCAGGATACCGATTATTTCCGTTGACGCGAATGCCATTCCCAAACGGATGGCGGCACATCCCCATGCTTTGGAAAATGTCTGGAATATGACAAGATTCGGATATTTATCCAGTTCTTTCAGGAAGGAAGGTGCGGAAGAGAAATCATTATATGCCTCGTCCAACATTACCAGTCCTTCAAACTTACAAAGGAGCTTTTCTATTTCGGAACGAAGCAGGTCGTTTCCTGTCGGATTGTTCGGTGAACAGAGGAAAATCAGTTTGGTATGGTCGTCAGTAGCCTCCAACAGTTTATCTGCCGAAAACTGGAAATTATCATCCAACAGCACTTTCCGGTATTCTATATCATTCACATCGGCACAAACCTGATACATTCCATAAGTAGGGTCGATAGCTACAACATTATCCTCACCCGGTTCGCAGAATGCACGAAAAACCAAGTCAATAGCTTCATCACTACCATTCCCCAAGAATATATGTTCGGGAGATACTTTCTTGATTTTCGACAAGAGAGTCTTCAACTCCCACTGCATAGGATCCGGATAACGGTTATGAGGTGTATTGTATGGATTCTCATTCGCGTCCAAAAAGACAGATGCCGTAAAACCTTTATATTCATCACGAGCCGAAGAGTATGGTTTCAACTTCCATATGTTCGGTCGGGTTAGTTCTTGTAACGTTTTCATCAGCAATACTTTTTAATTTTCAATTATTACTTATTAATTGCTTTGAGACGGATAGTGACAGCATTCTTATGCGCGTCCAAATGTTCATTGGCAGCCATTTCTTCGATAGCCGGACCGATAGTTTTTATTCCTTCCGGAAGGATTTCCTGGAATGTAATCTTACGGATGAAACTATCCAGGCTTACACCGCTATATGCTTTTGCATATCCATTAGTCGGCAAGGTGTGATTCGTGCCGGAAGCATAGTCGCCCGCACTTTCAGGAGTCAAAGAACCCAAGAAGACAGAACCGGCATTGGTGACACGCTCAGCCACTTCCATATAGTTTTCCGTTTCTATAATCAAGTGTTCGGGAGCATAAGCATTTGTAAGCTCTAATGCTTCAGCCATATCCCTCACCAGAATCAGTTTACTGTTCTCCAATGATTTGGCAGCAATCTCCCAACGAGGCAATTCAGCCAATTGACGCTCTACTTCTGCCATAACTTCTGTTTGTAGTTTCTCGGAAGTCGTAATCAATATGGCCTGGCTATCCACTCCGTGTTCTGCCTGCGACAATAAATCCGCAGCCACAAAAGCCGGATTTGCCGATGCATCAGCCAAAACTTCCACTTCAGAAGGACCGGCAGGCATATCAATAGCCACATCCCGCAAGCTGACCAATTGCTTGGCGGCTGTGACATATTGGTTACCAGGACCGAAAATCTTATATACTTTAGGAACACTTTCCGTTCCATAAGCCATCGCTGCAATAGCTTGTACACCGCCTGCCTTGAAAATCCTGCTTACTCCTGCCAATTGAGCAGCGAAAAGAATGGCCGGGTGAATGTTTCCTTCCTTATCAGGAGGAGTACAAAGTACAATCTCTTTGCATCCGGCAATTTTCGCGGGAACAGCCAGCATCAGTACCGTTGAAAAAAGCGGAGCTGTTCCACCCGGAATATAAAGTCCTACTTTTTCGATACCTACCGCTTTCTGCCAACAGGTTACACCGTTCATCGTTTCTACTTTCTTTCCGACAAAGCGTTGTGAAGAGTGGAATGTTTCAATATTCTGTTTTGCTAAAGAGATGGCATCTTTCAATTTGTCACTCACCAATGATTCGGCTGCTTGTATTTCTTCAGGAGTGACAGCAAGCGCAGACAGAGTTACTTTGTCAAAGGTCGCTTCATATTCGAGTACAGCTTTATCGCCTTCTGCCCTTACCTTATTTATGATGGAACGAACCGTATCAAACAGACTTTCCGTATTCAGTGCCGGACGCTTCAAAAGCTCCGTCCACTGTTCTTTAGAAGGATACTTAATCAATTTCATAGTTCATATTTATACTATCATCTTTTCAATCGGCAATACCAAGATGCCCTCTGCTCCCAAAGCTTTCAACTTCCCGATGATTTCCCAGAAACGTTTTTCATCAAGTACTGTATGAACGGAACACCAGCCTTCTTGCGCCAATGGCATAACGGTAGGACTCTTCATACCCGGCAATACGGTGATAATTTCTTCCAACTTATCTTTCGGGGCATTCATCAACACGTATTTCTTGTCTTCCGCTGTCTTCACTGCATTCATACGGAATAGAAGTTCATTCAGCACCTCTTTTTTCTCATCGCTCATGTTCTTGTTACCAATCAGCAGAGCTTCCGATTTCATAACCACTTCCACCTCTTTCAAACGGTTGCTGACCAAAGTGGAACCGGAACTTACAATGTCAAAAATAGCGTCAGCCAAACCAATGCCTGGAGATACTTCTACAGAACCGGTAATAACATGGATTTCTGCATTCACACCATTTTTTTTCAAGAAGTTGCGGAGAATAACAGGATAAGAAGTGGCTATTTTCTTATCATTGAACCAGGATAATCCGGGATATTCAAGATCTTTCGGCATAGCTAATGACAAACGGCATTTACTGAATCCCAAGCGTTTAATGATTTCAGCATCTTCTTCTTTTTCCATAAATTCATTTTCACCAACAACACCCAAATCGGCTACACCGGTAGCTACCGTTTGTGGAATATCATCGTCACGAAGAAATAATACTTCAATAGGAAAATTGGATGACTGCACCAACAAGGTACGTTTAGTAGTGCTCAACTTGATATCCGACTCTTCTAAAAGTGCCATTGTCTCTTCAAAGAGACGTCCTTTGGCCTGTACTGCGATTCTTAACATGATCTTATTTTATTATTAATTACTATTCGAATTTGAAAATAAAAAAGGCTTACCGTATTCGGTAAGCCTTCGTTATCGTTATATAGAGTATACAAAATATCATCTATGCCCACCGACTATTCGTTAGGAAAATGATGATGATGTGTAGCTGTATATTTCATATTTCTTCTATTATTTGCGACAAAATTAAAGCATTTGTTTTATACTTCCAAACATTTATCACAAAAACTTGAGCTTTTATTTCAAATTAAAGATAAAATCTCTTCCGGTTCTACATCGCAGTAAGTAAAATGCATTTCATCCTTCGACTTTTCTTTCGAGAAAGTAAAGTAAGTGCAAACAGCTTCCGTACATACTTCGCCATCCTTATTATATAGTTTGGCTTCAATAATCACAATATTACGTTTCACCTCTTTAATGGACGCACGCAGTACGACATGCGAGTCTTTCGTATCAATTGACCCCCGATAGCGAGTCTCCATTTTGGAGGTAACCCCTGTTGTCTGCAACTTACGAAGTACCGTCCAAGCACAAATTTCATCCAACAATACAGCCTGAATACCACCATGCAGTGTATCAATCCAACCCTGATATTCAGGACGAGGTTTCCAGATACTTACGATTTCATCACCGTCTTCGTAAAATTCCATCTTTACACCAACTTCATTATCAGGAGCACAACCAAAACAGTTGTACCCCTCCAGACCTTTCCAGGGATTTATTATCTTCTTCATGATTCTCTCTTTTTAGTTTTTCTTCCAAATATAAGCAAAATATGAAAAAGAAGGATGATTTCCACTAATCTACTTTCGGATACAACGAATTGCAAAAGCTTTTCTCTCGACACCTGGAGCAGACTTTCCGATCGTATTTTCATCACTTTTCAGGTAAAAGACATCATCGGCTATTGCTGTATTTGTATCATCCAATGTCCAATATGCCAAATGCTTACCTCCAAATATATTCTTATTCGGTTCAACCCACATGCCTATAGGGGCAGCATTGAAACCAGAAAGATTATTAGCAGGCTGCGCTGTCTCTCCTGTTTTCAGAGGTAACCAAGTTCCTGATTTCAACAAAGAAGCATCTCCTTTTAGATAAGTATTCAGGAGGTTCCAATCCCCTTTATTCGGTATATTCCAATGTTCGGGTAAGAAATCAGCAGATAATGCCACATTAGCAGTGTAAAAATGATGTTCTGCATCCGATTGCAAATATCCGACAGCATTTTCTGTTACGGCATCCAACTTAGGAAGTTCGTCACCATTCACATACAAGGCAGTTTCCAAATTATCCCGCATCCAGTATTGAGTCCCAATCTTCACCAATGGATAGTTGTGAATCATACCTCCACGTACATCACGGACGACGTCTTCTAATGCCAAAACTGATAATACATTATCTGCGACTGCTGTTGACAATGAAATTCTCCCGTCCGCCAGTATATAAACATTATTACGGGCAGTTAGATTTCCGGCAACATAAGTCAAAGAATTATCTTCCACATTCCATGAAACACTTCCACCATGAACCTTACCTGATTTTTCTAATAGTTGAGCAACAATTCCTTGTGATAAATCAACACTGCCATCTTCTTTCATCGGATAAGCAACAATCGCTTGGGAAGAAAATTCCGGAGTCACCAAATACTCTTTACATATTTCAGCAACTTGTTTTCCTGAATTCAATACTTTATACACATTCGATTTCTCAAAAGTCAACTTCGATACATCTACATATTTATGAAGAGTCACCGATTCAGTCCGATCTACTTCAGTCCCATCCCAATCACCGATTTCTCCACTGACCTTACTCATTAATATATCTTCATCTGCTACAAATGTGATTTCCAATTCTCTTTGCTTACCGCTTGCCAATTGTAAAGTAGAAGGCAGCAAACTAGTATATGGTCTTCCTTCGGCTTCCAATGTTATATACTGGTATCCCATCGTCGCTTCCTGCGGTATCAGAATAAGTTCTTTTCCTACCAATCGCCCCTCTTTTATTTCCCATTCGCCTGCAGGAATTATTTCTTTCTCTTCGGAATAAGCAGAAAAAGCCTTTTTCTGAAAATCATAAATAGCCTTAGTATAAAAACCACTAACAGAAAGTGTAGGATTGGCAGCTAACATATCTTCTACATTTTCTCCTTCACCCGGGACAAGAACTATCTTCAAACGGAAGAACTGATGATTATAAGTCAGAGCTACAGCCTCTTTACTTGCCAACACATCTTCTTTGGATGCAATCAGAAAATCCGAATGTGAATAATCTATAGATTTATTCTGACTCGTAGCAACCGATACTTGCATAGTGCTTTCCCCCATTGCTACTCCTTCTTCTTGATACGGATAATAACTGATTAAATTCAACGCTACTCCATCGTCCGGATAATAAACCGACTCATCAGAAACAAATTCACCACTGGAAGAACGTACAAAATGAAGATTATCAGCGTAACGTTCTTCTTGCATTGTTGTGTTACCGGCAAGTGCAAACAAACCAACCTCATCCCCTTCTTCAAAATTATTATTTGCCACACGAGTACTGACTATTTCGTGAATATCAGCTACAAATTTCAATGGGATATCTCCATTATTGATTCTTTCTCCTTCTTCTGAAATATGATTTACACAAGCTGTTAACGAAACAGAATACAGAATAAATAAACCTACTCCCACAAATAGGTCATGACATGTTTTCATTATTATTGTTTTTTTGGTCAAAACTAGAAATCGCTGATTGAGCAGAAGAATGACATAAGAGGAAGTATTCGCTTTCAGTTATGAAACACACAACACGTCTGTTGTTACTGTAGAATCGTTAATTTCAGCATTCCATTTTGAAATACCAAGAGCAAAAATACATATTATAGTTAAGAGAAGACATACTTCAATTAAGAAATTTTCTCAATTTATTTTTAATCATCATATAATCAATCAATTAGCAAACTACATATATATTTAATCGATTTAAACCTACACCTTATTATATTAAGAAAGCACCATTTTTTAGAAAGAATAAACCACTTCTATTCCGGCAATATGTTTCCCCCGTGAAGCCTCATACTGATAACAATAAAACGCATCTAATGACCAACGTTTGGCTAAATCAAATTCTACTCCCGGACGATAGCGCATACGATCCGCCCTCCAAAAAGGAGCATCGTCCAAACTTTGATAAATTTCGAGAGAGAAATAAGGTGAAACAACCCCTTTTGCCGGTGCATAGGCTAATTTTAAACGGGAACGCAGACGAGTTTCCGAATCTCCACGGTCAAAAGTCTGCTGAAAACTTTCCCGCAAAGAAACTTTCAACCATTGATAACGATAACTTGCAACCGCACTGATATGATAACGATGCCTGAGTTTCCAATCCGAGTCTCCCAGACTCCGAAAATGAGTTTCATAACCGATGCCAAAGTTCAAGAAGGAATATGCATGGTAAACACCGCCGACAGCAAGTCCCCAACGATCCATTCTGCTCATATCCTCTTTCGTGCGCAGTTCCAAATCACCGGAAACAGAAAATCGGGAATCTATTTTATGATTCACTTTGAACTTAGTCCATGTAGTGAAATCATCACTTTGTGCCCGTACGGAGGAGGCTGTTCCAACTAATAAAACAAACAGCCAGACCTTAGTATTTAATAATATTCTATTCATTGACTATCGGGTTAAAATTGCAAATATAGTAAATTATCTCCGGCAAAGAAAAATCATGATACTGAAATAAATCTGAAAAAGATTAGCTACTTCTTTCCTTTTTTATTTCCCGGATTTTACGTACGTTTGTGACAATCTAAGCAATCCCTTTGTGAATTGAAACCTAAATGCTATATGTGCGCAACAAATATTCCCGGTAATGAACGTTCGCTCATCATCCGTCTGATAGCCGGAGATGAGGATGCATTCTGCGAACTCTATGCGGCTTATAAAAATCGCCTGATATATTTTGCCATGCGTTTCCTTAAGTCACGCGAATACGCTGAAGACATCTTTCAGGATGCCTTCACTGTAATTTGGGAAAGTCGCCGTTTTATTAATCCGGACACCTCTTTTTCTTCTTATCTATATACAATCATGCGCAACCGGATTCTAAACCAATTGCGTGAACAAGCGAGTGAAGACCGGCTGAAAGAACAGATTCTATCACAAGCTATAGACTATAGCAATGAGACAAATAATGCAATCATTGCAAATGATTTACAAAAACTTGTATTCCAAGCACTGGAACAACTGACTTCCCGCCAACGGGAAATATTCGAAATGAGCCGTGAAAAACAAATGTCTCACAAAGAAATTGCAGAAGCATTGGGAATTTCTATCAATACTGTACAAGAGCATATCTCATCTTCATTACGTTCACTTCGTACGTATTTGGAAAAACACTCCATTACCGGCACTGACCTGATCTTGC
Organism: uncultured Bacteroides sp.; assembly: GCA_947574505.1. Taxonomy (GTDB): domain Bacteria; phylum Bacteroidota; class Bacteroidia; order Bacteroidales; family Bacteroidaceae; genus Phocaeicola. The sequence goes on from CANPJW010000042.1 coordinate 9,464, forward strand.
TCCTTAACTGCCTCACCGATAATCCTGCCAACAAAATAGAAATCACCCGAACGGAAAATTTGCCAAACAATACAACGGATATAAATAACCGGGAAGGGTTTTCGACTGATATGATTGGAATGAACCATAACTATCCAGAAGCATCTTATGAAGAAGGGGCGGAAATCATTCAAACACATAAAGACTACACTCAGGAATTACTTTATTTCTATAAAACCGTTCCCAGAACTAAGAGATGAAATACAGGCATAGAATTATTCAAAAGACGAGTCTATAGAGGATAACCATTGATCACCCAAAAAGTACAAGCATTGCTACACGAAAATCCACTATTGGATGGCAGTTCTTCTGAGATACTGATAGACGACCGCGATTTGGACATATCCACCAATAATGATTGGGAGGTTATAAAAAAAGCGAGTAGGATATGGCCCATGGCCCCACTTTCCTGAAATCCAAAGTCCGCAACGGTTCACCCGTGCGTTTCACCCCACATATGGAACATGAAGGAAAATACAAAGTTATACCTATTATCGACATGAGAAAAGTGGCGGAAGCAGGCAAGTTCAAAATAATGATTGGCACAGATAGCCAGAATGGGTTGGAAACCTTCTTCGAAGTAAAATAACAATATAAAAAGCGACCTCATCGAAAAAATGAGATCGCTTTTCTATTATCAATCTATCAGAGAAACGATTATTTCGCTTTCTTATAGTTTTCCAGTCCGGCCTGCAAGAATTCGATATACTTAGGAATATCCTCGTTGTAAGCATATGACTTGTTCACCGGCTTGCCTTGATTATCCAGCAATACATAGAAAGGTTGGGCATTAGCGCCAAACTTCACACGTTGCAGATAGCTCCATTTATCACCGACCGTACGCAAAGTGCGTTCTGTACCGTTTTCTACGATTTTCACGGGCTCGCTCAAAGGAGTTTTGTTATCTACATAAAGGGTAATCAATACATAGTCATTATTAATCAAATCACTCACTTTCGGATCAGTCCATACCGCTGTTTCCATCTTACGGCAGTTTACACAACCATATCCGGTGAAGTCAAGCATGACAGGTTTTCCATTCAGACGCGCATATTCCATGCCCAAATCATAGTCGTCGAATTTCGCATGTACATCATTCTTATACAGGTTGAAGTCCTGCGTCTGCATAGGCGGAGCAAATGCACTTACCGCTTTCAACGGTGCTCCCCACAGACCGGGAACCATATAAACCGCAAATGCCAAAGAGACAAGCGCCATAAAGAAACGGGTAACTCCCACCTTATTATCATCGTCATCATGCGGGAATTTAATCTTACCCAACAGATAGAATCCGAGCAAAGCAAAAATAACAATCCACAAAGCAAGGAATGTTTCACGGTCAAGCAGTCTCCATCCATAAGCCAAATCGGCCACTGACAAGAATTTAAGCGCGAATGCCAGTTCGAGGAAACCTAATGTCACCTTAATCACATTCATCCATCCGCCTGATTTCGGCATAGACTTCAGCCATGACGGGAACAATGCGAACAGAGTGAACGGCAAAGCCAGTGCGATGGCAAACCCAAACATACCGATAGCCGGAGCAACGACACTTCCTGTTGTGGAAACCTGCACAAGCAAGAAACCGATAATCGGGCCTGTACAAGAGAAAGAAACCAGCGAAAGCGTGAAAGCCATCAGGAAAATACTCAATAAACCGGTTGTAGATTCCGCTTTGCTATCCACTGCATTTCCCCATTTCGACGGAAGTCTGATTTCGAATGCTCCAAAGAACGAAGCTGCGAAAATCACCAGCATCAGGAAGAAGAGAATATTAAAGACTGCATTGGTAGACAACGCATTCAGCGCACTAGCGCCAAAAATCAATGTAATAGCCAGCCCCAATGCCACATAAATCACAACGATGGATGCTCCATACGTCCACGCGTCACGAATACCTTTCTTTTTATCCTTGCTGCGTTTCAGGAAGAAGCTGACAGTCATCGGGATAATCGGCCATACACAAGGAGTGAACAAAGCCAGCAATCCGCCAAGAAAACCTGTTATAAAAATATATATCCAGGACATATCTTCCTGACCATGTTCTTCGCCCAACGCTTGCAAATCGCTGATAACCGGCTTCCAAAGTTCACCGGATGCAACGGCAGGCTGAATATCCGTAGCCGCATCCACCGGAGTGGCGGGCACCAGCTCCATCATAGCGGCAGAATCTTTCACTTCGGCAGGAGCGGGAGCAGGTTCTTCCTTTTTCTCCGGTTCTTTTTTCTCCGGTTGTTCTGTTTTAGCCGCAGCCGCATTTCCGGCTTTTGCTACTCCGGAAAACTTGAACGGAACTTCGGTAGGCGGAAGGCAACTCTCGTCATCACAAGCTCCATATTCCAGATACCCTTCTATCTCATAAGCCCCGCCTGTGAGTTTTACTTTCTGAATAAACTTCGCAGTATTCTCAAAGTAGCGCACTTTCATTTCAAACAACTTGTCGAAAGTAGCCACTTCCTTACCAACCGGCTTCAGTTTACCGGCAAGCTCCAGTCCACTCTTCTTATCGACATTGAATGTCGCAGAAATAGGTCCGCCATCTCCAAGTTCGGTAGAATAAACATGCCATCCGTTATCAATGGTGGCGGTAAATACAATCTCCGCTTCGGTATCAGAAAGAGTGTTCAACTCGGTCTTGAACTTTACCGGATCTTTAATCTGTGCCTGCAAAGCATAGCCAACAAAGCTTAAAAGCAGAAAAGAAATTAACTTTTTCATTTTCAATAATTGGAGGGTTATAATTCATAATCTACACACGCACGGCTCTCCTTCGTCTCAGCCAGAATCTTGCCGGCAGCTACATGGTCGGGATGCGTTGCATAGTATTTCACGTCTTCCAGAGTATCAAACTCACTATAAAGTGCTATATTCCACGTTTCTCCGGGATTCATGTTCAATCCGACTTCAACTTTCCGGATTACGGAGATTTTAGCAGGAAGCGCTTCTATCGCTTCCTTAAATTTCGTCATAACTGCCCGCTTCTCTTCGGCAGAAACTTCGTCTTTTAACTTAAATAATACAATGTGTTTTACCATTACGTTGTTATTTTAATGAATTGTTTCTATATTTGTCTTATTAATACTTTGTATAAACAATGCAAATTTACTTTATTTGATTTAAATATACACTTAAAGAGATGTTAATTATAGGAATAGCAGGCGGAACTGGCTCCGGAAAGACCACCGTCGTACGAAAAATCGTAGAAAGTCTCCCCGCAGGGGAAGTAGTATTATTACCTCAGGACTCATACTACAAGGATAGTAGCCACGTCCCGGTTGAAGAACGCCAGAACATTAATTTTGACCATCCGGATGCTTTTGAATGGAGTCTGCTCTCCAAACATGTCATGACACTGAAAGAAGGAAAGAGCATCGAACAACCCACCTATTCTTATCTGACATGCACCCGCCAGCCCGAAACAATTCATATCGAGCCACGCGAAGTCATTATTATCGAGGGAATCCTTGCTTTATGCGACAAGAAACTACGTAATATGATGGACCTTAAAATATTCGTAGATGCCGATCCGGACGAACGTTTGATACGTGTCATCCAAAGAGACGTTGTAGAACGAGGACGCACGGCCGAAGCTGTAATGGAACGCTACACACGGGTTCTGAAACCGATGCACCTGCAATTTATCGAACCTTGCAAACGCTATGCCGACCTTATCGTGCCGGAAGGCGGCAGCAATAAGGTGGCTATTGATATACTGACCATGTACATCAAGAAGCACTTGAAGAGTTGAGAGTGGAGAGTTAAAAGCCAAAATGTCAGTTATGAATGTCAAGACACTGATTATCCCCTTATTTCTTGTGTTATTCTGTTGCGTAATCGGATGCCGGGACAAACAGCACAGCAAGACGGATGAATCCGCACATGATCTCCCACAGATAAAAGATAGTGGTGAACTGGTTGTATTGACATTATACAGCTCTACTTCATATTTCATTTACCGGGGACAGGAAATGGGATTCCAGTATGAACTCAGCGAACAGTTTGCCAAAAGCCTGGGACTAAAACTCAGAATCGAAGTAGCCAACAGCGTCGACGAACTGCTCCGGAAATTACTGGCAGGCGAAGGGGACATGATTGCCTACAACCTGCCCATAACCAAAGAATGGAAAGACAGTCTCCTTTATTGCGGTGAAGACGTGATTACCCATCAGGTGATTGTTCAGCAAGGAAGAGGAAAGCGGAAACCTTTGAAAGATGTTACCGAACTGATTGGAAAGGACGTATATGTAAAGCCCGGAAAGTATTATGACCGTCTCGTCAATCTGAACAGTGAGTTAGGCGGCGGAATCCAAATCCATGAGGTGACCAATGACAGCATTACCACCGAGGACTTAATCACCCAAGTGGCGCAAGGAAAAATACCATATACAGTGACGGACAACGATTTGGCGAAATTAAACAAAACGTATTATTCCAATCTGGATATCAGTCTACCTGTAAGTTTCGACCAGCGCTCTTCCTGGGCAGTACGGAAAGACAGTCCGAAACTGGCCGCAGCCGCCACTAAATGGCATCAGGAGAATATGACTTCTCCGGCTTATACTGCCAGTATGAAACGCTATTTTGAAAATAGCAAAATGATGTCCCACTCTCCTATCCTTTCATTGAAAGAGGGAAAGATTTCCCATTATGACGATTTGTTCAGGAAGTATTCCAAAGAAATCGGATGGGACTGGCGTATGCTTGCATCGCTGGCTTATACGGAATCCAATTTCGACACAACGGCTGTATCCTGGGCCGGTGCCAAAGGACTCATGCAACTAATGCCCGCCACCGCCCGGGCAATGGGAGTACCTGCCGGTAAAGAACAGAACCCGGAAGAGAGCATTAAGGCAGCTATCAGATACATTGCTGCCACTGACCGCAGTTTCAGTATGATTCCCGATAAAGAGGAACGTCTCAACTTTATTCTGGCTTCCTACAATGCCGGTTTAGGGCATATTTACGATGCCATGGCTCTGGCGGAGAAGTACGGCAAGAACAAATTGGTATGGAAAGATAATGTAGAAAACTTTATCTTACTCAAAAGCAATGAAGAGTACTTCACTGACCCCGTTTGTAAAAACGGTTATTTCCGTGGCATAGAGACTTATAATTTCGTCCGTGATATCATGTCGCGCTATGAGTCTTACAAAAAGAAAATCAAAGCGTAAAGTAATCACCATTTATTTATAAATCATCGTTTATAAGTCAGCAGACCACCCCCGACAAAACGGAAATACCGGCCTAATAACTGTGGGGAAGTACTCACATTCAGTTCACCCCCATACGTCGGGTACGTAAGCCGAAAAAGATAAAAGCTATCACACAATCAGTCCAAGAGTAAATGTATTCATTGGGGGTCGTCCTTTTCTCGTCAAATATCTGTTTCGGGTTCTCTTTTGTGGCCGGACAGCCGAAAGAAATATTTAAAACAGGTTCAACTTATTTTTCCGGGCTTCTTCCAGTGAAACGGTATCACGTTTCATCAAGCCGCTTTTTTCACGCAGTGCCTCGTATTCTCTCTTCAACTCATTCACCAGTTCAACCTTCATCTGCGGATTCAACAGTCTGGCAGCGACACCAGCATTCAAAGAGGCATCTTTCAAGTGTACCACCGGAGCATGATATACAGGAGCAATCTTCAATGCAGTATGCATCTTTGAGGTAGTGGCCCCCCCAATCAGAAGAGGAATGTCCAGTCCCGCCTTTTCCAGTTCCAGGGCTACGTGAGCCATTTCTTCCAGCGAAGGAGTAATCAAGCCGCTCAGTCCAATCATATCCACCTTTTCTTCAATAGCACGCCGGACGATTGTCTCGGCAGGAACCATCACCCCTAAATCAACTATCTCATAACCGTTGCAAGCCATCACTACAGCAACGATATTCTTTCCGATATCGTGCACGTCTCCTTTTACTGTAGCAAGCAATATTTTTCCGGCAGAGGTTGTTTCTTCCGTCTTCTCCGATTCAATAATAGGCTGAAGGATAGCGACGGCTTTCTTCATTGTCCGGGCAGTCTTCACCACCTGCGGAAGAAACATTTTACCTGCTCCGAAAAGTTCGCCTACGTAGTTCATTCCATCCATCAACGGACCTTCAATTACATTTACCGCCTTATCATAAAGCGGCAAGGCTTCTGCCAAATCCTGCTCAAGGAAATCGCCAATCCCTTTCATCAAGGCATATTTCAAACGTTCCTGAACGGTTTCTTCTCTCCAAGCATCCTGTTTGACAACCGGTTGGCCTGCTGCTCCGCTCATAGTTGCTTTCAGAGATTCCGCCAATTCGATAAGACGTTCTGCTGCGTCGGGACGGCGGTTCAAAACAACATCTTCTATCTTTTCGAGCACATCAGCCGGAATATCGCTGTACAAAACGGAAGTTCCCGGATTCACAATTCCCATATCCATTCCTTGCTGAATGGCATGATAAAGGAATACGGCATGCATGGCCTCACGAATATAGTTGTTGCCACGGAAAGAGAAAGATAGGTTACTCACCCCACCGCTGATATGTGCGCCGGGAAGATTTTTCTTAATCCATCCGGTAGCTTCAATGAAGTCTACGGCATAGTTGTTATGCTCCTCGATTCCCGTAGCTACGGCAAGCACATTGGGGTCGAAGATAATATCATTAGGATTAAAATTGACTTTATCAACCAAAAGGCGATAGGCACGCTGACAGACCTCTATCTTGCGGGCGGCCGTATCCGCCTGCCCTTTTTCATCAAAAGCCATTACGACAGCAGCAGCTCCGTATTGTTTGATAGTCCGGGCATGTTCGAGAAATACTTCTTCCCCTTCCTTCAAAGAAATAGAGTTAACGATTGACTTACCTTGCAGGCATTTCAATCCGGCAACAATCACGTCCCATTTGGATGAATCAATCATAACCGGGACACGGGCTATTTCCGGTTCGGACATGATAAGATTCAGGAAAGTAGTCATCTCTGTCTTTGCGTCCAACAGTCCGTCGTCCATATTGACGTCAATCACCAAGGCACCGTCTTCCACTTGTTGACGGGCGATGGAGAGAGCCTCATCATATTTCTTTTCGTTTATCAGACGAAGAAACTTACGAGAACCGGCTACGTTGCAACGTTCGCCGACATTTACAAAGTTAATTTCCGGTTTGACTTCCAACAGTTCAAGCCCGGAAAGCCACATACAATCCGGTACAAGAGCAGGGACGTGAGGTTTAGCACCTTTCACGAGGGCGGGATATTCGGCAATATAGGCATCCGTCGTTCCACAACAGCCGCCAATGATATTGATTAGTCCTTCTTCGATATATTCTCTCACTTCGTGAGCCATATCAGCAGGTGTCTGGTCATACTTACCCAGGCTATTCGGTAATCCGGCATTCGGATAGGCGCTAATATAATAAGGTGCACGAGCTGCCAGTTGTTCAAGGAATGGTTTCAATTGGCGGGCTCCGAATGAACAGTTTAAGCCGACAGAGAAAATATTGGCATGCTGCACGGAAGCGAGAAATGCGTCCAATGTTTGTCCGGACAATGTTCGCCCGCCAATATCGGACACTGTTACAGATAACATGACAGGGACTTCGATACCTATTGCTTTCATTGCTTGTTCGGCTGCAAAAATAGCTGCTTTGGCATTCAAGGTATCAAAGATTGTTTCGATCAGAATGGCGTCTACGCCACCTTCAAGCATTGCTTCCATCTGTTGCTGATAGGATGCAGCCAGTTCGTCGTAACTCAAAGCACGATAAGCCGGATTGTTCACGTCCGGGCTCATAGAGCAAGTCTTATTGGTTGGCCCCACAGAACCGGCTACAAAACGCGGTTTATCGGGATTCTTTGCAGTGTACTCGTCGGCAAGGTCACGGGCTAGTTTTACGGCTGCCAGATTCATCTCACGCACGTATTCTTCTACGTGATAATCAGCCATAGAAACTGTAGTCGAACTGAATGTATTGGTTTCGATGATATCCGCACCAGCTTCCAAGTATTTACGATGAATATCCTGAATCACGTCGGGACGTGTGAGACACAATAAGTCGTTATTCCCTTTCAACTGTCCGGGAATATGCGCAAACCGTTCACCACGAAAATCTTCTTCCTTGAGGTTATATTGTTGAATCATTGTACCCATTGCCCCATCCAGAATAAGGATGCGCTCGGATACGACTTGAGAAATTGTCTTTTTCATTTATCCTATCATGTCATCGTTTGAACATTCTTGCCATATCTCTACGGTCGTCTTTCTCCTTGATGGATTCCCGTTTATCATATTCTTTCTTACCTTTCGCCAAAGCGACCACCAGTTTGGCCAAACCTTTTTCATTGATAAACAAGCGTACAGGAACAATCGTAAAGCCGGGATTTTTCATCTCCCGTTGAAGTTTCTCCAATTCTTTTTTATTAAGCAACAACTTCCTCTCTCTACGTGCCGTATGGTTATTGTACGATCCATAGAAATATTCGGCGATGTGCATATTCTTCACCCACAATTCGCCTTTCGCAAAATAACAAAACGTATCTACCAGGCTTGCTTTTCCCAAACGAATGGATTTGATTTCCGTACCGGTCAATACGATACCTGCTGTATAGGTATCTATCAGTTCGTAATCAAACGTAGCCCGTTTATTTTTAATATTTACAGAGGGTTGTTTCATCTTCACACATTAGTTAAGTATGGCCGTCAGTTTATTAAACACAAATTGAATCACCGTCGGACATAGTATTAACAATACAGACGACAAAAGGGTGTATCTCAATCGTTGTTTTTCTTCCACTCCCATCAGCACAGGAACTCCTTCCCATACCACATAGACGATGTAAAACTGTAATAGCCAAGCAATAATTCTAAAATCAGGTAATAGTCCGGTTACAATCTGAAGCAAGAAAGGTACAACAAGCGCATATCCTGCAAATTGTTGTGTCAGCGGCATATTGCTATGCATGCCAAACATTCTTGTCCCCATTTCATTAATGGCATAGGCTGCCAGAAAGTAGCCACCGAACAGGGCCACAGCTACGGCGCAACAGTTGGTCATAGCTATCTGGAAACTTTGCGGACCTCCCCATCCATTCGTCAATAACGAACCGATGAATACGGACAGACCGCATAAACCAATCATAGGATAGACAAAAGCCACATATACTTTTCGCCTATCCTCTTCCATAGAAATTTCCTCCCAGGCCTTGGCCGGAGAGGAAATCAATTTCATTGCTATGTTAAATAGTTCTTTGTAGTTCAATGTTATTCTTTAAAAGTATAAGTAACAGAAGAAGTCGTTGTTGTTTTGGGAACATCATTATCACTAGGATTCGTTTCTGCTACAATTATAATATTATTAGGATATTTATCATTAAAACTTTTATAAGCCTGTAAAGCATTGCTTATGTCAAAAACTCTATACGAAAAAGCCCTATATATCTCCTTTTCATCTTCTTCTATTGATGTATGGCGTAAGAACAATTTCAAATCAGTTTTACCCTTTAATTCATCTTCATCACTATAATAAACTAAAGAAAATGTATGGCTAGCAATTTTTTCGAAAGCAAAATATTGAATAGGGATAAGCAAGTTATAATTATCAATCATAAACGGTGTTAAATCTGAAACACTTATCACACCTCTATTGGAAGCATGGTCAGGATTTTCTCCTTCATCATTCGCTTTAGTTGTTCCCCAAACACTATTTCCCGAAATTTTTTCGACAGAATCTATCGTTGCATTAATAGTATTTGTTGTAGGGTCTATATCAACAGCAGCATCATAGCTACACGATGCAACTATAAAATCATTAGTCATTAAATTCGTTGTCCCTTCAACTGCATTTTTAGATTTAAAAGTATATCCATCTAATGAAGTAAAGGTTAAACTTAAGAAGCTATCTTTTACTTTACCAAGAATAGGGCGATTATTAACTTGTGTATTATCATCTCCGTTCATACAAGAAGTAACCGACATACCCATCACCACAGCCATCAAAGCCACCAAGAAAAATTTCATCTGTTTCATAAACATATTTTTTAGATTTTGCAAAGATATAAATTCTAATTCATATCTACTAAATGCAAGAACTTAAAAAATACTGCATCCCTATCTCTTTTTTTTCTTTGCATAAGATAAATCCTATTTGATAAAACAATTTTCTATTTAAACACACATTTTCTGCTACTATAAATTTTATATAAATAAAAAGGCAGAATCTAATAATATAAATTAGATAACTGCCCTTTTCTCAATAAATCTAAGATTCTATATTTTCTATTACTTATCTAGTTTTATAGTTCTTAAGACTTTGCCTTTTTGAGTCAAAACAATTTTCGACTCTTGCACAACAACACCATTCCACTTTCCTTTTAAATAGATAGTTTTACCACTATTTATACCATATAATTTAGCTATATAAGTCATTGTTGCATCATACTTAGTAGCCATTAATTTAGCTTCGATGGTTGTTCTTGCAGGAATTTCCTGTGTCACAGTTTCAGAAATTGTATAAGTTTGAGTTTCCTTTTGTCCTACAGTATAATTCCATGTATATTCTGATGTCGTCTCCCCTGTATATTCAGCATCCAAGAACTTGGCAATAGCAACTTTATATGTAGCAGATATTTTATCTGTAATTTTTAAGCCTACGAGTTCTGAAAAAGAAGATTCATTGGTTATAGTTTCCTGAAAAGTTAAAGTTCTAGTAGCAGCAACATCTGTATCATTTACTAATGTTTTTGTTGCTATTTGTGTTGGAACCACAGACAATTTATCATCAGTAGTCAAATCATAAGTAATTTCTTCAATCCTAAACTCATCCACAGGTATAATATCCCATTTTACTAAATCTCCCTTATTTTCAGGATAATCAAAAATTAAACTTGAACTATTTGCTTTTACGGGTTGCATGCAACGAAATCGGGTCGGAAAAGGGCTAACCTCACCTATTGTATTTATTGTATATGAAACCCCATCACTAGAAGTTCTCACGTCAATATTCGTCATACCATCAAAATACGAAGTTAGGTAAGGAATATAAGAACTTCCACTGGAATTTGTAAAAGCTTGAATGTATCCTGGCGCAAATGTATCATTACCACCAACAAGAAATATATTCGACCTAAACATTAAGCCTTTTTGCTTTATATTCCACCGTTGACGCAAACTACCATCATCACTGGCAGCAACATATAAATATTTACCACTGGATTCAGCACTCAAATATCTTCCATTGGCAACAGATTTTATATTAACTGGAATTCCGTCCAACTGTTCTATTGCATTAGGAACATCAATTGCACTTCTTGTTAATGGCAATTCATTTTCATTACTTTTAACTTGAAGTTCAGACAAAACATCCTCTTGTTCACATGAAACAAAAGCTAAAATACATACAAGCAATAACATAATCTTTTTCATAACAGTAACATTTTTAGGTAAAACAATAGATGTACCTTACACCTTATAAACTCCATCACTCATAAACCATAAATTCTCCATACCCTTGATAAGTATCCGTACTAAAACTTATCTGAAACATCCCAGTTTCGTATATAGGAATATCAATTACAGTCCCTACTTGAGCATCATAAGATTTTAATAAAATAGTTTCATGCGTTTCTACATTTTCAATTTTTACAAGTATCCCCTCCATTGACTCTCGAAAATCAATCATTAGAACATTACCATAAATAAAAACCTGTATAGGTGAATAGATAGGAGAACGAAATACAGGAACACCAGTAGTACTTTTTATAGATACTTTTCTCTTTCCGTTCGATTGTTGCAGATAATTTCCTGCACCAACCAAACCCGACAATAGAAATAAAAGAATAAATAATAACGATAATTTTCTCATTGTTTTATTAAGTTGATTCGACACCTCAAATGTAAGAACAAGGCTTACAATAACAAAAAAAAGTCATAAGAGTTTTTTGTTAAAAACGGAGATAGAGTCATTTAAGTAAATAGTTATTAATCAACAATTTAACTAAAAGAAAGTTCTTTATATATTAACAACAATCATAATTATCCCCAAATACATATCAAATAGAATCAATTAATTCTTCAAAAGAAGAAGAAATTGACATATTTGAAAGTTTATTCAAAAGAATAGCATTACGTTTTTTATACATAGCATCCAATGTCCTATCAAAAACCAAAGCCATATCTACATAGCTAATTCCAATTTTAAACAGACAACAAAAACGCACATCATTTTTAGACAACAATGGCATTCGCAATTTCAGCCGGTCAACAAAACCATTAGAAAAGTAATTAATATCTTGCAATAATAAATTCCAATCTTTTTCGGAAAAGGACTCTCTATATTTATAGTTTTCTTTTTTCTTTTGAACCAAGTGCAGCAATAACTTATAACTTTAGTACCCTCTAATAACTTCATGAAGAAGTCTTGATTTTCTTTTTTTAAGGTATTCACCTGATTCGTTAAACAATACAATTTTGCTTTATCTTCTTCTGCTGTACCTACAAATTCTTGAAGAAGTTTTAATTCCTGCTCTTTTTTTCGCAAATCTTCCTGTATCACAGAGAAGGCTTTCAACTGACATTCTAGAGAATCCTTCTTTAATGTCAATGTATGAATCTTATTATAATATCTATATCGCTTATTAACCCAATAAATAATTAACAAAAGAAGAAACAGTAAAAGACCATAGATATAAAATTGATAACTACTCAAAAGTCTTTGATATCTTTCTATATGTAACAATCTATCACCTTTAGAAATAGCACTTCGAGTTCTAGTCTCCATTACATCCATAGAATCAAGACATTCAATATACATATCATGAAAAGAAAGGGCTTCATTCAAATCTCCTTGTCTTTTTTCAATGTCTGCCAACAGTAAATACGCAGCAGCCTTTGTTGACAAATTATTCGTACTTAAGCTTTTAGAAACACTGATTTTTGCAGAATCATAGCTCGCAAGTTGAACTAAAGCAGTACCTTCCAACAAATATAATCTTGCAGAATCTAAAGAATCAGTCTTATACAACAACCCCTTTTGAGTATATTCAATCGTTTTCTCCGGATAATCTATCGATGCATAAAAAGCCGCCATAGAATTAAACACTATTTCCAGCGCATTTGCGTTGTGCACGTTCCTAGCAATAGCCAAAGCACGTTCAAAAGACTCCATGGAATTAGAATATTCTTTTTTCCGCAAATAAATATTACCACGTGCAACCAATCCCATGCATAAATTAAAAGAATCATTCTTCTGTATAGCTATACTTTCAGAAAGCATAAATAAGGAGTCTGCCTTAGCTAACAAGTCCTGTTGAAAGTATATTTGTCCTAAATTTCCATAGAGCAAACAAAGCATTTCATTTTTTCCACTCTGCTCTGCCCAATGTAATGCAATAAAATATTCATTTACAGCCGCCGCTTCATTTTGCATATCTTGCCAAACTCTTCCTAAATAATAATGTGCCTTTACTGCCTGTTCCACATTTCTGACAGAATCATAATAACTCACAGCTATATTTATCAACGAATCATCCGTATGTAAAATATAATTCTTATCTTCAGCTTGAGTCAAGAGTAAAGCATATCTCGCTTTTAATGAAATATCTTCATTATTAGGATTTAAATTCTCTAACAAGGATAAAGCTGAATCAGGGTAAGTTAGAATTAGCAATTCCGCTTCTGATAAAGAAGATGAAAAAGAAGAAATAATACCTTTCTTTTTATAACAAGAACTTACTAGAAATACATACGATAGTAATACTCCTATCAAGATTTTAACTGTCAGTTTTGTCAAAATACTACTTTATTATTTTTGCAAAAAGTTCCAAATGGTCATCTACGTAGCTTGCAATCAATGCTGTGACTTGTTCTTCCATCTCTAAATAGGCTTCTTCCAATTCATCAAAAGCTTCATATTGCTCGTACATAGCCATAAATTCATCATCCGTCCGTTCCTTTTCCAAGTCTTTCCGGTTGGCATCGAAGATTTTCTTAGCCTTATAAACTAATTTCGAAAACTCTTCCGCTCCCCACAAACGCATCACTTTCGCAAACGGATTATCAAATATATAACCGCCATAGCCATTCTGAATCAATTGACAGAACCCGCCAACCATCATCTCGTCACGAAAAATCTGATAAGCTAGCAAAGAATGTTGTTCTCCCGTCAACAAAGGCATCGTCTCCGCAGTCAGTTCGCCACCGATCACCTCTTTATATTTATCTGTAAACGCCTGGATAAATTCATCCATTCCTTCACCCGCAGCCTTTTGTAAAGCTGATTCTACAACTTCAATCATAATCTTCTTTATAAATAATGCAGCAAAGCTACGAATTTTATTCTACATCCAGCAATAATCCCTCCATAATCTTGCCAATCTTAACTTCATTATCCGTTCTTCACGTTCTTCACACGGTCCATATCATCTCATTTTCAGACGTTTCCGGTGAACAATTCATACAAAATACAGTGTTCACCTCTATTCACCTCTTCACAAGCTATGTATTTTACAGTCTAACAATACAGCGAGAACTACTATTTGCCATAGTATAGAAACAGGCAAATAGTGTATATATCCCGAATAGAAAATGTTTGTTCAATAATGGGGCTGACTAAAAAGCCCCCCTCATCTTTTTCCTCAATTTAAATAATAGTCCA
>CANPJW010000043.1 GCA_947574505.1 uncultured Bacteroides sp.
AGCGCAACTGTTAATACCCCTTCCGCCAACTACAGACGGACGCGACAAGAAAAGCCGGGGTAAGAGCTATAATATTATGACTGAAGAGAATTTAAACAGGCTCTTATAATTCACAAAAAAATAAGCATAATGTCATATATGTTACAATTCAGAATCCACCTCTTGCTTTCTTCTTTTAGAAATACCTGAATATTTTTCTGTATTTATTAGTCCGGTTCGTGAATTTCATCTATATTTGTCAATAGTGAATGAGATAGTAAATATGTAATTTATAGAAAAAACGAGTATGAAAAAACAATATGTCAGCCTGCTTGCAATTATACTTTCGGTAAGCGGATTTTTGTTTTCTTGTCATGACAAGATGAACAAAAACACAGGTGCGTTGCAGTTCGACAGTATTCAGGTGAATGAGACGGCACACCTCTTTAACGATACAGCCAAACCGGCTTGTAATATAATTATCAATTTCGCTTATCCCGTCAAGTCATCGGATGATATGCTGAAAGACAGCCTGAATACTTATTTCATTTCCGCCTGCTTCGGCGATAAGTACATCGGGGAAAAACCGGAAGAGGTCATAAAACAATATACGGAAAATTATATCAGTGAATATCGCCGCGACTTGGAACCGATGTACACAGAAGATGAGAAAGATAAGGAAGACGAAGCATCCATCGGTGCCTGGTATTCTTATTACAAAGGTATTGAAAGCCACATGCAACTATATGAGAAAGACCTGCTTGTATATCGCATCGACTACAATGAATATACCGGTGGTGCACATGGCATCTATATGACGACTTATCTGAATATGGATCTTACGCTGATGCGTCCGCTCCGTCTTGACGACATTTTCATCGGAGATTACAAAGACCCGCTGACTGACCTCATTTGGAACCAGCTCATGGCTGACAACAAAGTGACGACTCACGAAGCTCTGGAAGATATGGGATATGCTTCGACCGGTGACATCAATCCGACCGAGAATTTTTATCTGAGTAAAGAAGGCATTACCTTCTATTATAATGTATATGACATTACTCCCTATTCCATGGGACCGGTAAAGGTGACAATCCCATTCCCAATGATGGAACATCTTCTCGGCAGCAACCCGATTTTGGGAGAACTGAAAGATTAAACTTCATAAAAGAACGAAACCCAATGAATATCTTGTTGTGACTATACAGATAGCTATATAGGCGGATATTCATTTCATATAATTTCTAATCAGTAATTTGTAATTGATAAAAGTGGAAATCATAGAGAAATACTTCCCTGAGCTGACAGAAGAGCAACGCAAACAATTTGCTGCTCTATATGACCTTTACATCGACTGGAATTCGAAAATCAACGTTATCTCACGCAAGGACATCGAGAACTTGTATGAGCACCATGTGCTCCATTCATTAGGCATTGCCAAAGTCATCCAGTTCCGTCCCGGAACCAGTATCATGGACTTAGGAACAGGAGGCGGTTTCCCCGGCATTCCTTTGGCAATATTATTTCCCGAAATAAAGTTTCATCTTGTGGACAGCATCGGTAAAAAAGTACGTGTAGCGACAGAAGTGGCTAATGCCATCGGACTGAAAAACGTCACTTTCCGCCATGCCCGTGCAGAAGAGGAAAAACGCACGTTCGACTTCGTTGTCAGCCGTGCCGTTATGCCTCTGGCGGATTTGATTAAGATTATCAAAAAGAATATATCTTCCAAACAGCAGAATGCATTGCCCAATGGGCTTATCTGTCTCAAGGGCGGTGAATTGGAGCACGAAACGATGCCGTTCAAGCATAAGACAATGATTCACAGCCTGAGCGACAACTTCGAGGAGGAGTTCTTTGAAACAAAAAAAGTGGTATATGTCCCTATTTAAAGACTATTAGTTGTTCTGAATAAGATTAATCATAGAAAAGAACCATGAAAATAAAAAGGTTTGAATTTAATATGTTCCCCGTAAATTGCTACGTGTTATGGGACGAAACAAAAGAAGCAGTCGTCATTGATCCGGGCTGTTTCTATGAAGAAGAGAAACAAGCACTAAAGAAGTTCATCCTCACCAATGGACTGAATGTGAAGCATCTTCTGAATACTCACTTACATTTGGATCATATCTTCGGAAATCCATTCATGCTCAAAGAGTTCGGTTTGTCGGCAGAGGCGAATAAAGCGGACGAGTATTGGATTGACGAAGCACCGAAACAAAGCCGAATGTTTGGTTTCCAGTTGCAGGAAGCACCCGTACCGCTGGGAAAATACCTGCATGACGGTGATATTATCACTTTCGGACATACCCAACTGGAAGCAATCCATGTACCCGGTCACTCGCCCGGCAGCTTGGTGTACTATTGCAAAGAAGACAACTGTATGTTCTCAGGCGACGTCCTGTTTCAAGGTAGCATCGGTCGGGCCGACCTTACAGGCGGCAATTTCGACGAACTGATAGAGCATATTTGCAGCCGTCTTTTTATCCTTCCTAACGAGACAGTCGTTTATCCGGGACATGGCGCCCCCACGACCATCGGGATGGAAAAAGCAGAAAACCCATTTTTCAGATAAAACAATAAAATCCCTTTATCAATATGAAAACCGATTTGTTAGCTAGCCGTCACATCGGCATCAATGAACAAGACACAGCCGTGATGCTCCGCAAAATTGGAGTAGCATCACTGGACGAACTTATTGACAAAACAATTCCTGCCAATATCCGGCTGAAAGAGCCGTTAGCATTGTCGAGCCCGTTGACAGAATACGAATTTGGAAAACACATCGCCACACTAGCAAGTAAGAACAAACTGTATACCACCTACATCGGTCTGGGCTGGTACAATACGATTACACCTGCCGTTATCCAACGGAATGTATTCGAGAACCCGGTGTGGTACACTTCCTACACTCCTTATCAGACAGAAGTATCGCAAGGACGTCTGGAAGCATTAATGAATTTTCAGACAGCCATATGCGACCTTACTGCCATGCCGCTTGCCAACTGTTCACTGCTGGACGAAGGAACCGCAGCAGCCGAAGCTGTCAGCATGATGTATGCCCTGCGTTCCCGCGCCCAACAGAAATCGGGCGCAAACGTAGTCTTCGTTGACGAAAATGTCTTCCCACAAACACTGGCTGTCATGACTACACGTGCCGTGCCGCAAGGTATCGAGCTGCGTGTAGGTAAATATAAGGATTTCGAACCTTCACCGGAAGTCTTCGCCTGCATCCTACAATACCCCAATTCCAACGGAAACGTAGAAGATTATGCCGCATTTACAGAAAAAGCGCACACAGCCGATTGCAAGGTAGCTGTCGCTGCCGATATTCTGAGCCTTGCCCTATTGACTCCGCCGGGAGAATGGGGAGCGGATATCGTATTCGGAACAACCCAACGCCTGGGTACACCGATGTTCTATGGCGGTCCGTCCGCTGCTTACTTCGCCACAAGGGACGAATACAAACGGAATATGCCAGGACGTATCATCGGATGGTCGAAAGATAAATACGGCAAACTTTGTTACCGTATGGCTTTACAGACACGCGAACAACATATCAAACGGGAAAAAGCAACATCGAATATCTGCACGGCACAAGCCCTGCTAGCTACAATGGCAGGCTTCTACGCAGTCTACCACGGCCAGGAAGGTATTTCAGCCATCGCTTCGCGTATCCACAGCATCACCGTATTCCTCGACAAACAGTTGAAGAAATTCGGATATACGCAAGTAAACGCACAATATTTCGATACATTGCGTTTTGAACTGCCCGAGCACGTTTCGGCACAGCAGATTCGGACGATTGCACTCAGTAAAGAGGTAAATCTGCGCTATTTTGAGAATGGAGATGTAGGGTTCAGCATTGACGAAACTACGGATATTGCAGCCGTGAACGTATTACTTTCCATCTTTGCCATCGCTGCCGGAAAAGATTATCAGAAAGTAGATGATATTCCTGAGAAAAGCAATATCGACAAAGCTTTGAAACGTACAAGTCCTTTCCTTACTCACGAAGTATTCAGCAAGTATCATACAGAAACGGAAATGATGCGTTATATCAAACGCCTGGACCGCAAGGATATTTCACTGGCTCAATCCATGATTTCCCTCGGCTCATGTACAATGAAGTTGAACGCCGCTTCGGAAATGTTACCTTTGAGCTGTTCCGAGTTTATGGGTATGCATCCGCTGGTTCCCGAAGACCAGGCTGAAGGATACCGCGAACTGATAAAGAACCTGAGTGAGGATTTGAAGATTATCACCGGTTTCGCAGGAGTGAGCCTGCAACCAAATTCAGGTGCTGCGGGAGAATATACAGGCCTTCGCGTGATTCGCACTTACCTTGAAAGTATCGGTCAGGGACATCGGAACAAGGTTCTGATTCCGGCATCGGCACACGGAACCAATCCTGCGTCGGCTATACAGGCTGGTTTTACAACCGTCACCTGTGCCTGCGATGGGCTGGGAAATGTAGATATGGATGACCTGCGTGCCAAAGCCGAAGAAAATAAAGATGAGTTAGCCGCATTAATGATTACCTATCCCTCAACTCATGGTATTTTTGAAACGGAGATAAAGGAGATCTGCAATATTATTCATGCGTGTGGCGCACAAGTATACATGGATGGTGCTAACATGAACGCACAAGTAGGACTGACCAATCCGGGATTTATCGGTGCTGATGTCTGCCATTTGAATCTTCACAAAACATTCGCTTCTCCTCACGGTGGCGGTGGCCCTGGAGTAGGTCCTATCTGTGTAGCAGAGCACTTGGTTCCTTTTCTGCCCGGACATGGTATCCTCGGCAATGCACAGAATCAGGTTTCTTCCGCTCCGTTCGGAAGTGCAGGTATCCTGCCTATCACATACGGATATATCCGCATGATGGGTACGGAAGGCCTGACACAGGCTACCAAAATTGCGATTCTGAATGCCAATTATTTGGCTGCTTGTCTGAAAGACACTTATGGCATCGTCTATTGCGGAGCAAACGGTTTTGTAGGTCACGAAATGATTTTGGAATGTCGTAAGGTACACGAAGAAACAGGTATTTCGGAAAATGACATCGCAAAACGTCTGATGGATTACGGTTATCATGCCCCTACCCTTTCTTTCCCTGTTCACGGTACATTGATGATTGAGCCTACGGAAAGCGAAAGCCTTGCCGAACTGGATAACTTCGTAGAGGTCATGTTGAATATCTGGAAAGAAATCCAGGAAGTGAAGAATGGTGAAGCAGATAAGAATGACAATGTATTGATTAATGCTCCGCACCCCGAATATGAAGTGGCCAATGACCTTTGGGAACATTCATACACACGCGAGAAAG
This sequence comes from uncultured Bacteroides sp., assembly GCA_947574505.1. Classification (GTDB taxonomy): domain Bacteria; phylum Bacteroidota; class Bacteroidia; order Bacteroidales; family Bacteroidaceae; genus Phocaeicola. Next base: position 5,312 of record CANPJW010000043.1, read on the forward strand.
CTGCTTATCCGATAGAGAGTGTACGTGAGAACAAATTCTGGATAAACGTGGCACGCGTAGATAATACGTTAGGAGACCGCAAGTTATTACCGACCCGTTACGGGACATTTGATTGACATATCTCCCTGAGATAGCTCAGAGAGCATGACGTTTTATAAAAGTTAAAGCGGCGTTTTAGGATTCCTAAAGCGCCGCTTTAGCTGTTGTAAAGCACCGCTTTAGGAATCGTAAAGCACCGCTTCAAAATAATAAGTTGGCTGGCATTCTCTATTTGACAATTGTCAACGTGCCCGCTTTCACTTTCTTCTCTTTCATCGGAGTTTCGGGGTCAACATATCCCAATGCCACACAGCCATACACCTTATGATTTTCGGGTACTCCCAATGAAGTAATAAACTCACGCACTTCAGGATCATCGCAAGTCGTTCCGAGTTGGTTAATCCAACAAGAACCGATTCCCAAAGACTGCGCCGCAAGGAACATATTCTCTATCGCACAGGCACAGTCCATCCCCGCCCACCATTGGGTAGGCTCATTAGAGACAATGACTAAAGTCGGAGCATGGTAATAACAGCAATAAGTCTTGCTATGACCGCGTTCCTGCAAACGGGTATCCTCGCTTTTTGCAAAAGCTCCTTTAATGCGTTCATTCAGTTCCGTCAGTTTGTCTATATTCTGAATAGCCGTGAAATGCCACGTCTCCAAATGCATCCCACTCGGAGCATAAGTTGCCGCTTCCAAAATCGCCTGCAAATTATCTTCTGAAACTTGCTGATTTGTATAAGCACGTACACTACGACGGGCTTTGATGTTTTCTAAAATCTCATTTGTTTTCATACTATCCTATGTTTAGAACCTATCCTTTTTTAAGTTTATCCTATTTTAATACTGTCTGTTTAGAATCTATCTTTTAACCAGACCAATCTTTGCATTCAATTTGAAATAATAAACCCCATTCTCTCTTTCCAGGAATCCGTATTTATCCTTCTCCAAAGCGCCTTTCTCCAAACGGGTATTCAAGAACAGAAAATCTTCCATAGCCTGTTTTTCCGATTTATGATAACAGAGTACGTCTCCGCTCCCATCTACCAGCAAAATTCCTTCTACTGCCGAATCCAATCCATTATAAATCTTTGCAGGACGCATGCCCAGTGCCAATGCCATCAGGAACTGCTTCACCTTAAATTCATAGAACTTATGCTTGTTTATCAACTCATCCTTAATCTTCAACGGATTTATCTGTTTGATAATCTCTGTCAGTTCACTAATGCGGGATACACCGTCCAAATGCATGATACGCACCATTTCTGCCAATACACGCGGGAAATGCAAGTCAATCATCAAAAGGTTACTACGAAATACCTTATCAGCTACATCCGAATATTTGAGTACACCACCCAAACGTTCAATCATCATCATTCTCTCGGATACTTCATTGGGAGACTCGGGCAAAGCATTAATCTTATTCACCGTTGGAGTAGCAAATTTAATTCCACTCTGTTCCAGTTTAAGATTCGCTGCACGTCCACCGTCCAGCAACGGATTCATAGCGCTCAGTCTTGAACGGACATTGAACCCTCTCAACGGTGCTTCCGGATGCCAAAAAGCCACAGAAAAGTCCGTACGGTCTTCCGTCTTTGCCTCCAAATCAAAAATGCCCGCTTCATCCAGAAACTCTTCTACTCCGTCCGGTGAAGTCACGTCATTCTCCGAAGAAGATTTGACAGCTTGCAATATCAGTCTGGCAACAATACCGAAATCTTCACGAGGCATGGATTTGACACCTGTTTCCCCTTCGATACGGATTGTCTCTTCTTCGATATAATACTGACGCGTTCCGTCATGCTCTTCCCGTTGAATCATTGCAACAGGCCAGAACGCTTCTCCAGCTTTTGCCTCTGCCGTACCTAATACCACTTTCCCGTCTGCCAACAAGCGGAAGAATGTATAAAGTTCACACCATTCTTTTTTAGTTGCTTCAAATGCCATATATCTTGTTCTTCTTTATTTTGTTAGTTATGTTTATCATTACATCGATTCTATTGACGGATAACCCGCGGCAAATCCATAGACGGGATAAAAGGCGGAACCACATACATCACTTCTTCTAATGGCGGCAATTTGCCTACCCGTGCAAAAAGTGAATTGTGTATCCATTCCTTGGGAGTGACCACAATAAAACGTCCTGTCCAGCATCCATCAAAATAAGAGGGATTACCCGGTTGTTTCTTTATAGGATAACAGATATTTTCTCCTTTATTCCGCAACTCCGGCGAACGGCCGGGGTCATTCACCCACACGTGTTTATCATCAATCCCTCGAAGTACCATCCAATGTCCCCTCGGCCCGGGACGCAAGCCGCGAACTGCGCCTGTATATCTCACATTCACCAAAATAGGAATCCCACGGTCAATATAATCTTTCAATATCCGATAATCTTTCTTTTGAAAATGCTCGGCACTTACCATATTTTCGTAATAACGAGCCAGCGAATCTATCTCAAAAGAATAATAGCCACCCTGCCCTATCGAAGTACGACGACGAAAAGGAGCATGCTTTTTCAGAAAGTAATTCCGTTGATATTCCACCAGTTTCTTTTCAGCATCCTGGGCCGACCGTTGTTTGTCGGTCGTCATTCCCTTAAAATAGTCGAACACCATTAATGAGGAAGCCAGGGAACAATGCGAATAAGGGCATCCCGTGATTTTCTGAGAATACCAGGGAACAGGAATATTATTAGGAGCTAACTTCCGAGTCTCTAAAGTCTCCGGAGTTTTCTGAGCCTCCTGTGCACAAATCTGAGTATTCCTCCATGCAAAGAAGCCCGAAATCAGGATAAAAAATATATATTTTTTCTTTCTCATTCAAATTCAGTCTAATCCCTCAGTCTCAACTACGACTATTTTCTACACGTTAACTCTCTTCATCATCCAGGATTCGTGCCGTCTCCACTTTTTCCAGTCGTGCCCGCAATCTCGGCATCATCGAACGGCGAATCCGCAGTGTCATGCTGCAATCCATATCATACGATTGATTGAGAATCTCCGGTTCTTCTTCCTTCACAATGCGCATGATATCATTCATAAAAGGATACTCGAACATGACTGTCACATCATCATCTACCGTTTTCTCTATAATCGTAGCAGCAGCGATAGCTTCGGCAGCAGCAGCTTTATAAGCTACAATCAATCCGCTGGTTCCTAACTTGATTCCCCCGAAATAACGAACTACGATAATCAGAATATCCGTCAGTTCATTGGAATTAATCTGTCCGAGAATAGGCTTACCGGCCGTACCGGAAGGCTCTCCATTGTCATTGGCACGAAAATCCTTGCGCGCCGCACCCAACATATAAGCATAACATACATGCCGGGCATCATAATACTTCTTCTGATACGTTTCAAGATGTACCTTTATCTCGTCGATAGTACGCACAGGAAGGGCAATAGCAATGAACTTGCTTCGCTTTTCCGTATAAATACCTTCAGAAGGTTCTGTGATGGTTTTATAAGTATCTTCAGCAGTCATAGCGCAAAGATACGGCTTTATTGACAAAATTCAATCTATCATTTGGAAATATTAAGTGAAGTTCATTCATCTATATACGGGCGAACTGATACAAACAAGCGACCATTTCAGAATAAATGAGCAGTCGCTTTACTGCGAACGAACGGTTATTCTATTATAAACGGGCGGTCGAACTGCTACAATCAACTGTATGGTTGTAACGGTTCGACCGCTTGATTTTATTAAATAGGATTCTTTAATCCAACTTATGAATAACCAGTCCTGAGCGGAGCTTAGGTTCAAACCAGGTGGTCTTGGGCGGCATGATATTACCGGTATCTGCAATATCCATCAGTTGCTTCATAGACACAGGATAAAGTGCCAGAGCTACTTTCATTTCACCGCTATCCACACGTTTCTTGAGTTCACCCAATCCACGGATACCACCGACAAAGTCGATACGCTTATCCGAACGCAAGTCCTTTATTCCCAAAATTTCGTCCAAAATTAAGTTGGAAGAAATGGTAACATCAAGTACACCAATAGGGTCATTATCATTATATGTTCCGGCTTTGGCAGTCAGGCTATACCATTTATCATTCAGGTAAAGAGAAAAGTTATGCAAACCGGACGGCTTGTATATATCCGCACCTTTTTCTTCTACGACAAAGTTCTTGCCTAATGCAGCAATAAACTGTTCGGGAGTCAATCCGTTGAGGTCTTTCACCACACGGTTGTAATCAATAATAGTCAGTTGGTTTGCCGGGAAGCAGACAGCCATAAAGTAATTATACTCCTCATCACCGCGATGATTCGGATTCAGCTTTGCCTTTTCAGCCCCAACCAATGCGGCAGCAGCGGAACGGTGATGTCCGTCAGCGATATACAGAGCCGGCATTTTAGCAAATTCGGCAGTAATGGCAGCAATGTCCTCATCCTGGTCAACAATCCAGAACGTATGACCGAAACCGTCGCCCGGAGCGATGAAGTCATAAACAGGCTTTTCTGCCGTATATTTCTTGATGATAGCATCCAACTTCTCATTATCAGGATAAGCAAAGAAAACAGGTTCGATATTCGCATTGTTCACACGGACATGCTTCATGCGGTCTTCCTCCTTGTCGCGACGGGTAAGTTCATGTTTCTTGATGACTCCATTCATGTAATCGGGAACATAAGCACCGACAACCAATCCGTACTGCGTCTTCCCGTTCATTGTCTGGGCATAGATATAATAGTTTTCCTTCGCATCCTGCACTAACCATCCTTTATCCTGAAACGCTTGAAAGTTCTCGGCAGCCTTGGCATACACCGGTTCGTCATGCTCGTCCGTACCTGTCGGAAAATCTATCTCCGGTTTGATGATATGATAAAGAGACTTTTCGTTACCTTCCGCTTCGATGCGGGCTTCTTCAGAATTCAAAACATCGTAAGGACGGGAAGCAACTTGTTCCACCAAATCTTGCGGTGGACGAATGCCCTTGAAAGGTTTAATTATTGCCATGATATTAGTATTTAATATGTAAAAAATAAAAGCCACAGATTTTTAATAAATCTGTGGCTCAAATATACTATTATTTCTACGAATATTATTTATTCACGCGGAATTTTTCGCAACCGTCTTTCAAGAAACCAACGATTTGTTGGGCAGCAGCAATACCTGCATTGATATTTGCTTCGGCAGTCTGTGCACCCATCTTCTTCGGAGTTGAGAAATAACGTCCAGCAAACTTCTCCGCAAATTCTGCGTTGGCGGCAGGCATGATGTCCGTGATATATTTGAAGTCGGCACGGTCTTCCATCAACTTAATCAGTTCGGCTTCGTTAATAACTTCCTTGCGGGCAGTGTTTACCAGCATGGCACCCTTCGGCATATCTTTCAGCAACGCATAATTGATAGAATTCTTGGTTTCGGCAGTTGCAGGAATATGCAAAGATACCACTTGGCAAGTCTTATACAATTCTTCTGCCGAACCAACAGCCTTTACCCCGTCTTTTTCGATTACCTCTTTCGGGCAGAATGCGTCATAAGCATACACTTCCATGCCGAAGCCTTTGGCAACACGAGCAACATTGCGACCAACGTTTCCATAAGCATGGATACCCAGTTTCTTGCCCATCAGTTCCGTACCGGACGTCCCGCTATAGAAATTGCGGACAGCATACACCATCATACCCAAAGCCAGTTCGGCAACAGCATTGGAATTTTGTCCCGGAGTATTCATTACACAAACATTGTGAGCAGTGGCAGCAGCCAGGTCTACGTTATCGTATCCTGCACCCGCACGAACCACAATCTTCAATTCCTTTGCAGCATCCAATACCTCAGCATCAACAATATCACTACGGATAATAATAGCGTTAGCATCTTTCACTGCATCCAGCAACTGAGCCTTATCTGTATATTTTTCAAGTAAAACAAGCTCATATCCGGCTGCTTCTATTTCTTTACGAATACCATCTACCGCAACTTTAGCAAACGGTTTTTCAGTAGCAACAAGTACTTTCATAATCCTTTCATTGATGAAGTTTTTCAAATTCCTGCATACAATCAATCAAAGCTTGTACGCTTTCTTTCGGCATAGCGTTGTAGCAAGATGCACGGAAACCACCCACAGAACGGTGTCCCTTGATACCTACCATACCTCTTTCGGTAGCAAACTTCATAAAGTCAGCCTCAAGGTCTTTGTATTCGGGAGCCATTACGAAACAGATGTTCATGCGTGAACGGTCTTCCTTGGCAGCAGTACCTACGAACAATTTATTACGGTCAATTTCCGCATACAGCATATCCGCCTTTTCGATGGCACGGCGTTCCATTTCTTTCACGCCACCCTGAGCTTTAATCCAACGAAGGTTCAGCATGGCAGAATAGATAGGCACTACCGGCGGAGTGTTGAACATAGAACCACCATCAATATGAGTCTGATAGTTCAACATTGACGGAATGTAACGTGACACCTTACCTACTGCATCATTCTTCACGATAACAAACGTAACGCCCGCAGGAGCCAGATTTTTCTGAGCACCACCGTAAATACAAATATACTTGGAAACGTCAATCGGACGTGAGAAAATATCAGAAGACATATCGGCAATCATCGGAACCGGTGAATCAAGATCACTCTTTAATTCTGTACCGTAAATCGTATTGTTAGTAGTGACGTGGAAATAATCTGCATCTGTCGGGATTGTGTAATCTTTTGGGATATAAGTATATGTAGCTTCAGCAGAAGAAGCGACTTCTACAACTTCACCAAACCCCTTAGCTTCTTTCATTGCTTTTTTTGCCCATACACCAGTGTTGAGATAAGCAGCCTTTTTTTCAAGGAAGTTATAGGGCACCATGCAGAACTCCATACTAGCACCACCACCCAGGAACAGTACCGAATAACCTTCGGGGATATTGAGTAATTCCTTGAATAATGCCACTGCTTCGTCAACCACAGGTTGGAAGTCTTTAGCACGGTGGCTGATTTCCATAATAGACAGACCAGAGCCGTTGAAATCTAAAATAGCCTTCGCTGTGTCTTCTATCACTTCACGCGGAAGAATGGAAGGTCCTGCATTGAAATTATGCTTTTTCATTTGAAGTTTGTTTTTGGTTTAACAATTTCGTTACTTTTGTCTTTTGACCTTGCGAATTTACGATTTTTTTTCCGGTACACAAATCTTTCCTTATAAAAATACTAGTTTGGAGCAGATTTTCCTTTCTTTTTATTGGTTTATACAGGATATATACACCATATTGTTATCCACAGATAACAAGTAAGAGATAAAAGTCGAAATATAAACATTAAAAGGGGAATTACTAATAAAATGAAACTAAAAATGCAATAAAAACGTATATTTATTTAGCTTCTTCAATAATAGTCTTCATTCCTTTAATCTTTTCGCCTTGAATCAAGTTCAATAGTTGCTTGACCTTTGCACGCCGGACGGCTACGAACGCATAATGCTCCTTCACGTCAATTGCCCCCACATCTTCACGGATCAAGTTCCCTTTCTTATACAGGAATCCGGCAATATCCATCCGGCTCAGTTTCTCTTTCTTCCCTTTACCTATATATATGGTAGTCCAGACTGACTTCGGCGGACGGGAGGGATTTTCAGGCAATGCAACCGTCTCTATATCTTCAGGGATATAATCGGGCTGTTTTTCTTCCTCATGAAGAATCAGATAAGACGTTCCCGTAGCATCCCAGCGCGCCGTACGTCCGTTCCGGTGTGTGAAGACTTCCTCATTCACCGGAAGATGATAATGGATGATATGCCCAATCTCCGGAATATCCAGCCCACGAGCAGCCAAATCGGTAGAAATCAACACATGGCAACTGCCGTTACGGAATTTATATAATGCGCGTTCACGATCCGGTTGTTCCATGCCGCCATGAAAACGTTCGGCAGACAGTTTCTTATCCGCCAACAGCTTCTGCACACGATCCACCGCATCCCGGTGATTACAAAAGACAATGCTCGAACTGCTTCCCAACGTACAAAGCAGATTATATAAAGTATCAATCTTGTCTTTCATTGGAGAAAGCACCTTCATTAGCATCAGGCGGGATTCCTGTTCTTCGGAAGCATCCGGCAGGAAATTCAACTTGACCATCCGGTTCAGTCCTGCAAATTCGGGAATCTCTTCAGCGTCCGTAGCCGAAAGTAACATACGCTTTTTCAGTCCCGGAAGTTGCATAATAATCTCCGCCATTTCATCATGGAAACCAAATTCCAAAGACTTGTCGAATTCATCAATGATTAAAGTTTCAATGGTTTCAGGGCTGAAATTTCCCTTTGACAAATGATCGGTAATACGTCCCGGAGTACCAATAATAATGGCGGGATGACTCCCCAGGATACTCTTCTTTTCTTCCGCGATGGGATGTCCGCCATAGCAACAACATGTTTTCCAGGAAGTTCCCATAGCTTTAAACACGTTATCGATCTGCAAAGCCAGCTCACGCGAAGGAACCAGAATCAAGACCTGCACATTACCGTCGTCCGGCTTTAGGGTAAGTAATAAAGGCAACAGATAAGCCAGTGTCTTGCCCGATCCTGTCGGTGACAATAATATAACATCTTTCCTTCCGGTAGCTTGTTCAAGTGATGCTTTCTGCATCGGGTTCAGCTCTTCAATCTTCAAGTTACGAAGAGCCGACTGTATAATTTCATTTTTCTCTAACATGGGGCAAAGATACAAAAAGGAAAAGTATGAAAAGGAAAACACGGTCAAACTTTAGCCATACCGGCCAAGATATAACGTCCTTTTAGATTATTCTCTCTCATATAAATGGTAACTTCCACTTGGCAAGCCGATATTAAGGCATATCCAGTCAACTCCGAGTTCATAGCTTTGACAAACGTGTACTCTGTATCGTCGTGAATAAAAGACATACGATGGTATTCCATAACCTGTTTTTATTTATTAAAGTTCTTTTGTGTAGTCAAATATACGAATATAATAAATAAGTATAGGCAAAAACAGGAGATTATCTTCAAAACGGACACCAAAAAGCCGAATGGCATAGCGGAAAGAAAGGTAGCAAAAAAAGAAGCGGGAAACCTGAAGAGCATATCAGCTTTTTCAGATTTCCCGCCCTGTTTCTTATGCCATCTTTCCAGTCAATTCTACCGACTGGAAATTAACTTCCGAAGAATTATCCACCGAAGTTATCGAACATCAAGTTCTGAGCTGGTACGCCAAGGTCGTCGAGCATCTTCTCAACAGCTTTCGACATCGGGCCAGGACCACACATGTAGTATTCAATATCTTCAGGAGCTTCGTGGTTCTTCAGGTAAGTTTCGTAAATTACGTTGTGAACGAAGCCTGGAGTGTACTTCACACCCGCAGCATCGGCTGCAGGATCCGGACGGTCAAGAGCCAGGTGGAATGTGAAGTTCGGGAAGTCTTTTTCGATTTGCAGGAAGTCTTCCAGATAGAACACTTCGTTCAGTGCACGGGCACCGTAGAAGTAAGACATCTTACGGTCGGTAGTATGCAAAGTCTTCGTCAAGTGCATGATTTGCGCACGCAACGGAGCCATACCAGCACCACCACCAATCCACATCATTTCCTTGTTGGAATCAAAGATCGGGTGGAAGTCTCCGTAAGGACCGCTCATGATAACCTTGTCACCCGGTTTCAGAGTGAAGATATAAGAAGAAGCAATACCCGGCATCACATCCATAAATCCAGGACCTTGATCTTTCGGTTTGAACGGCGGAGTAGCGATACGTACTGTCAACATGATACGGTCACCTTCGGCAGGATAGTTGGCCATAGAGTAAGCACGGATTGTTTCCTCATCGTTCTTACACTTCAAGCCCAGCAGACCAAATTTCTCCCATGCAGGCAGATACTCTTCACCAATCAGGCTCTTGTCGATATCCTTGTCATAGTCCATTGAGAATTTAGGAATCTTAATCTGTGCGTAAGACCCCGGGATAAAGTCCATGTGTTCGCCTTTAGGCAGAGCCACGATAAACTCCTTGATAAACGTAGCCACGTTCTTGTTGGAGATAACTTCGCACTCCCACTCTTTCACACCGAGTACAGATTCGTCAATCTTGATAGACATATCATTTTTCACTTTCACCTGACAGCCCAGACGCCAGTGGTCTTGCTGCTGTTTGCGGCTGAAGTGAGGAACCTCGGAAGGCAGGATTTCGCCGCCCCCTTCGAGTACCTGGCATTTGCACTGTCCACAAGACCCCTTACCACCACAAGCAGATGACAGGAATACCCCGTTTACAGACAGCGTATTCAGCAAAGTAGAGCCGGAAGCCACTTCCAGTTCCTTTTCGCCATTGATTGTCAGTTTCACGTTACCTGACGGTACCAGGAAATTCTTGGCAACCAACAGGATAACAACAAGCAGCAGGATAACCACGAGGAATACCCCAATGCTCGCTAATATTAAATTCATATCCATTGTCTTATTCCTTTCTTTTTAGATGTTCAAACCAGAGAAACACATAAATGCGATTGCCATCAGACCTACAGTGATAAACGTGATACCCAAGCCCTTCAATGGAGCAGGCACATCAGAGTAAGCCATTTTCTCACGGATAGCAGCCAAACCGACGATAGCCAGCAGCCAGCCGATACCCGAACCCAGTGCGTAAGAAAGTGCGTCCCAAATGTCACCGATATATTTCGGGTCGCTCGGACCAAGGTTGATACGTTGCTGCATGAATAGGGAAGCACCCATAATAGCACAGTTAACGGCAATCAACGGCAGGAAGATACCCAGTGAAGCGTACAGCGACGGGCTGAAACGTTCTACCACCATCTCCACCAATTGCACGATACCGGCAATAACGGCAATAAAAAGAATAAAACTCAGGAAGCTGAGGTCGACGCCTTCAATGATAGCGTTGGCAGCCAGCACCCTGGTTTGCAACAGATAGTTGACCGGCAACGTCACCAGCAACACGAAAGTCACGGCGATACCCAGTCCTACGGCAGTCTTCACATTCTTCGATACAGCCAGGTATGAGCACATACCGAGGAAGAACGCGAATATCATGTTGTCCACAAAGATAGAGCGGACGAATAAACTTAATAAATGTTCCATATCTTCAATTAAGAATTAAGAATGAAGAGTCTCCTTCATCTTTATTAATTACTTTCTTCTTGCAGTTCTTTGTGACGTGCACGTTGATACCAAATGATACAAGCTACGATAATCAACGCCATCGGTGGCATCAGCATCAAACCGTTGTTCACATATCCAATGTTCCGGATGGGCTCATAGTTCAAGATATTGAAACCGAGCAACGTACCCGAACCGAACAGTTCGCGGAAGAACGCCACGATTACCAGAATCTTGGCATAACCCAGACCATTACCGACACCATCCAGGAAAGATTCCCAAGGACCGTTCTGCATGGCAAATGCTTCCAGACGTCCCATAAGAATACAGTTGGTAATAATCAAACCTACATATACAGAAAGCTGAACACTTACATCATAAGCAAACGCTTTCAGAATCTCGCTAACAATAGTTACCAATGCAGCTACCACAACCAACTGAACGATGATACGGATACGGTTGGGGATGGTCTTGCGCAACAGTGAGATAACCACATTGGCAAACGCTGTAATGACCGTCACTGAAAGTCCCATTACGATAGCAGGCTCCAGTTTTGCGGTAACAGCAAGTGCAGAACAGATACCGAGCACCTGTACGGTCACCGGATTATCTATTCCCAACGGAGCAGAGAATACTTCTTTATTCTTCTTTGAAAACAGTTGTCCCATATTCTTTTCTTCTCCTTATTATTTAGTTAAAAAACTCATATAACTACCCAGGCAAGCCTTCAGCATGGTATCCACACCAACAGAGGTGATTGTACCACCCGAAATACCGTCCACCTGATATTCAGGTTTCTCTACCTTGCCGTTCTTCACGACACCCAAAGTGATAGAACCGTTTTCCAGCGTCTTCTTACCTACGAACTCATTCTGGAAATGGTCAGTTGCGATTTCCGCACCCAGACCCGGAGTTTCACTTGCATGAGAGAAGTAAGTACCGTATACAGTATCCTTATCTTCGTTCAGTGCAACGTATCCCCAGATAGCACCCCAAAGACCGGCACCATAAACAGGAACCACATATTTTGTCTGACCGTCCACTTCACATACGAATACGTGAAGACGTTGTTGCTCTTTTGCTTCTTTCTCGTAGTTGGTAGCGAAATCGCCTGTATTTTCAGTCAGCGTGCCGTCTACGTTCATCAGCATATCACCTTTTACATATTTCTTATATTCAGCATCCGCATCTTTCACGTTCTTGATGTTCAATGCAGCAAGAATCTGCTTTTTAGTGTCCAACTGCACATTCTTGTCCTGTGTAGTTTTCAGCGAAGAACTAACGAATGCCAGCAGGAATGCTACGATAATAACCATTACCGAAGCATAAATGATAGTATAACTATTACTATTTGTATTCATTTTCATCCGGTATTTATTGGTTAGACTTTATAGCGCGTTTCTCGCGACGGCTGATATTACCCTGTACTACACAGTAGTCAATCAGCGGAGCGAAGATGTTCATCAGCAGGATGGCAAGCATCATACCTTCAGGATAACCTGGGTTCAGTACACGAATGACGATAGCCATCACACCAATCAGGAATCCGAAGATGTATTTACCTCTTTCCGTACGTGCGGAAGTAACAGGGTCAGTAGCCATAAATACTGCACCGAAGCAGAAACCACCGAGAACGAGGTGTTCGTACCAAGGCATTTGAGCCATTGTGTTGTTTTCCATGCCGATGGCATTGAATACCCATGCCATGAATGCGCCACCGACAAATACGGAAATCATTGTTTTCCAGCTTGCAACGCCTGTCCAAAGCAGGATTACGGCACCAATCAGGATAGCGATTACGCTAGTTTCACCGATAGAACCCGGGATCAGACCTGTTATCATATCCATGTTGAACGCAGGAACACTGCCTGTTGTAGCAGCCTGTCCCAATGGAGTGGCAACGGTCAGTCCGTCTACCGACTGTCCCAAACCGAAGATACTGTCTCCCGATACCCAAACGGCATCACCGGACATCTTGGTCGGATATGCGAAGAACAGGAATGCACGAGTAATCAACGCAACGTTGAAGATGTTCATACCTGTACCGCCGAATACTTCTTTAGCGAAGATTACAGAGAATGCAGTAGCTACTGCAAGAATCCATAGCGGACAGTCTACAGGAACAATCATCGGAATCAAGATACCCGAAACGAGGAATCCTTCCTGAATCTCTTCTTTCTTCCATTGTGCTACGACGAACTCGATGCCGAGACCTACTACATAAGATACGATAATTTTAGGCAGTACTGCCAGGAATCCGTAAGCGAACATTTCAATAAAACTACCGGTTGTGTTGGTAGCGCGAAAATGCTGATAACCTACATTGTACATACCGAACAGCAATGCCGGTACTAACGAAATAACCACAATCGACATGATGCGTTTGCTGTCAATCGCGTCGTGTATATGCGTTCCCGTTTTCGCAGTCTTGCTGGGCACGAACAGGAATGTTTCGAAGCCGTCGAACACCGACTGGAATGCGTGGAATTTGCCGCCTTCTTCAAAGTTCGGCTTTATCTTATCGAGATAATTTCTTAACGCTTTCATTTATTAAATTGAGAATTGAGAATTGAGAATTGAGAAATAGCTACGCTGTGTTTACCAGAAGACGATTTCATAAAGTCCCAACTATCATTTTTTAATTTTTAATCTTTTATTTTAATTCTCTTATACCATTTCCGAACGGAGCATGTCAAGTCCGACACGAACGATGCGTTGCAGTTCCATCTTTGAGGAGCAGACGAATTCGCAGAGAGCGAAGTCTTCGGGAGCTACTTCATAGATGCCAAGCGCTTCCATACGGTCGATGTCGCCGGCGATGATGGCTTTAATCAAGAACTCGGGCAAAATGTCCATTGGAAGCACTTTGTCGTACTCACCGGACATAATCATATGGCGTTCGCCACCTTTGACACGTGCATCCAGTGTGTATTCTTTCTTTCCCATCAACCAACTGAAATAGGAACGGTTGGTACTAAACTGGTTGAAACGCGGCATAATCCATCCGAGCATTTCGTGGATATCGTCACCTTCGGGAATAACGGTCACCTGGCTGTGGAATGCGCCTAAGAAGCCGTTCGGAGATACCTGCTTTCCTGTCAGCACGTTGCCGCTGATGTAGCGCAGGTCTTTGCCTGTCGTCACGTTGCCGGCGAATACGTTAGTCAGCAGTGCGCCTACCTGAAGTTTGCAGTAAACGGGATTCAATACTTCGGAACCTGTCACGGCCACTGTGCGAGTGAAATCCACACGCCCTGTATTGAAAAGACGGCCGATAAAGATGACGACTTGCGGGTCGATTGTCCATACTGTCTCGCCTTTGGATATGGGAGCAATATGGTTGATTTGAACACCTACATTACCCGCTGGGTTCGGTCCGTCGAATGCAGTGATTGTAACGTTCTTAGCCTGAGTCAGTGCGGCAGCATTCTGCTTCACACTTATGTTCAGGTATGTTTTTGCCATCTTGGCAAGAGCATCAAGTCCTGTCTGGAAATTTGTTTCTTCACCTTTCAGAGCGAATTGGAAGTCTGGTGCCAGCGGATTGCTGTCGAACGCAGAAACGAAGATGCCTTTCGGGAAACCCGACGGGTCTGCGATGATGTCATAAGGACGCTGTCTGATGAATGCAAACAGTCCGGCATTCAGCAAAGCAGCTTTCACTGAATTGCCATCCATCACGTTAACATCCATTTTTCCGAACTCTTCGTAGTCCTGCTTTGCAGCAGCTTCCACTACAATGTTCAAAACCTTACGACGGGCTCCACGCTCTACACTTGTCACTACGCCGCTTACGGGCGAAACAAATTTTACTTCAGGATGATACTTGTCAATAAACAAGGGTCCACCAGCCATCACATACTCCTGCTCTTTTACGACTACCTTCGGTGTCACTCCAGGAAAATCATCGGGTACGAGTGCGTAAAATCCCGGTTCTTTCACTGTCGTGTACGTCTCTGCAGCTGTACCTTTCAGGTTTATGTCAAGGCCTTTGCGTAACTTTATTACATTTGCCATGCTATAAATAAAATAATGGTTTCATAAATTTGCCGCAAAAGTAATAAATAATAATGTGATTAAAGAGGAAAAAAGAAAGGAATTACGGAAAAATATCCGTAATTCCTTTCGTGGTCGCACACATTACATCTTTCTTTTGTCTTAAAAGAAAAGAAAGAACATCATTCAGCAAACATAGGATCCCAAGCAGGAAGCCGGACAGGCTTCTGTTTTAAGACTTCAGATACTTTTTTCGTTGCATACTTGGTTTCTATCACTAGGCGGAACATGTATTCGTTGAACCACTCGTCAGTCATGATGAGATGCCCTTGATAACCGGAGCCGGCTCCCCAACTGTTTTCAACCATCCATTTGGTTGGGTTTCCGTTTTTGTCAAGGTCTACTGCCATGAGCGTCATGGCGTGGCTTGAGCCGCTGGCGAAGCTTTGGATACGTTGCTTCTTGTTCATGCCGAAGGTTGTCCCCATAAGGGATTCGTAATCGTAGTTCTTAACATCCAGCAGACCACGGTCGGAATTGAGGAATTTACCTACATCGCAAGAGAAGTACATCATGGTGCTGTCTTTGAGAGAAGCTATTGCCATTTCTTTGATGTCCTCGATGGGAAGATTTACATAAGTCCAATTCTTGCCGTCGTAGCGGTGGCGATCATAATCTATCTCATAAGATTTGTAGTAGTCACGGCTGGGGTCATTCATGAGCATGACGTAATTATCGAGCAGGTTTTCATCGCCGTACTTTTTCAGGAAAGAAAGCGGGGTGTAAGTTTCGGTGGATACAGGTTTACCTTGGGCGTTGTACTCCGTCCAAGTGAATTCGGTGGGGGGGATACCCAGATTCAAGACCAGCATGCGGTAGATGGTTCCGAGCATTTCGGTTTTCGTTTTTTCGAGAGCTGCCGGTTTCGCACCTTTGGTGGCGAAGTCACGGAGTTGAAGCCCCTGTTCGCGGAGTTTCAGAGAGATTAGGTTCGCCATGCGGGACGTGTTTTCGCTACTGTTCGTTTCGGGCATCACATCTTTGGGGACAAGCCCGTATTTGCTTACAATATCAGCTACACCAGTGAACGTTCCACCATCACTCAAAGGATGACGGAAGAGCCATTCCACCATTTTGTCATCCATCGGTTTGTCGCTGGTGTCGATGATGCCTTGCAGGAAAAGGTTCGCCTTTTCCAGTTGGTCAAAGAAGAAAGGGTAAGTTTGCGAAAACTCGAATGAACTGAGGTTATGGCGGGCAATGGCCTTAGCACGCATCACGTTCAGACCGGTGAAGAGCCAGCAACGTCCAGAAGATTTCTGGTTGGTGACACCTTTGGAATTCACTTTAATGGAGAAGTGCGTGTCCATTCCTTGCAGGTTGTCCTGGTTGAGGGCTAGTTTACGGATGTCGTTGCTGCCGATGGCGTTGCGGATAGCCTTGTCACTTGAAGTATTCTGGTAACTCTGTTTGATTTGTTGCATCATGTCGTCGCTGATGCCTCCTTTTGCGTTTTGCGCTTGTGCAGAATAATAAAAAGCACAGAAAACAAAAACTGATAATATTCGTTTATTCATAAGTATAAATAGTTTATTAATCAATTACACCTCGGATATAATAATAGAAAATTGCAAATTTACGATTCTTTTTTAGAATTATTATCTAAGAGTATTAAAACTAATCAAAATAAAAGAGTTTTCTTTGCAGTCAAATTCCTCAGAAAGAAATTATGAAGAAATATATAATAGGTGTATTGATGATGTTTGCATCCATCAATATTATGTCGGCTACAGCCGACAGCACAGTAATCTCTTTGTCGGATTCTATCCCCGCCCTCTCCAAACGTGAGATACGCCGCCAACGCGTGGCGAAGCGAAATCTTCACTATAATATATTAGGTGGTCCCAGCTATACGCCGGACTTCGGTCTGCTAGTGGGCGGTAGCGCGTTGATGACGTTCCGAATGAATCCGAGCGACACCACCCAGCGACGTTCAGTGGTGCCGATGGCTATCGCGCTAATGTTTAAAGGCGGGTTGAATCTGATGACAAAACCGCAACTGTTTTTCAAAGGCGATCGTTTCCGTATTTTCGGGACATTCTCCTATAAAAATACGATTGAGAATTTCTATGGTATCGGATACAGAACCAATAAAGACTATCCCCGTGGAGAAAACACCAGTGAATATCGATACAGCGGCATCCAAGTGAATCCCTGGTTCCTTTTCCGTCTAGGCAAAAGTGACTTCTTCGCAGGGCCACAGGTAGATTTGAATTATGATAAAATCACCAAACCGGCAGAGGGAATGGTTCATCAGCCATCCTATATCGCAGCAGGCGGAACAGAGCATGGGTATAAGAATTTCAGTTCGGGGCTCGGCTTTCTGCTCACCTATGACACACGTGACATTCCCGCCAATGCATACCGTGGTATGTATCTCGATTTCCGCGGGATGATGTATAGCAAAGCATTCGGTGGTGATGATAATTTTTACCGTCTGGAGATTGATTACCGCCAATACAAGACTGTCGGAAAACGCAAGGTAATCGCTTGGACGGTGCAGACGAAAAACGTATTCGGAGACGTGCCACTGACGAAATACGCGCTTAGCGGAACGCCTTTCGACCTCCGCGGATATTACATGGGACAGTTTCGCGACAAGTCATCACATGTGGTGATGGCAGAATACCGTCAGATGATAAATACGGACAAAAGCACATGGGTGAAGAAGATGCTCAATCATGTAGGTTATGTTGCTTGGGGCGGATGCGGCTTCATGGGCCCTACTCCGGGCAAGATAGAAGGCGTTCTTCCCAATCTCGGCGTAGGCTTGCGCATTGAAGTACAGCCCCGTATGAATATACGTCTCGACCTCGGAAGAGATATGGTGAACAAACAGAATCTGTTCTATTTTAATATGACGGAAGCGTTCTGATGCAGGCTTATGGAAAGATTTTTAGTTCAACTATAAATATTCCGATTGGGTGCACAACCGTTCCGTTTCGGGAGCGATGGAAGTATAACAAATAACGTGAATTCGATATAACTTAAAACAGCGTAAATTGCCTGTCCTTGATAAGATTCACATCAATGGCAGGCTTCTTTTCAAAGAAACAGTACGCAGCAATAGCTGAAAGAACATTTGCTATAAAGCTGCTGAATGACCGGTGTCTTGAATGTTCAATCTGCGCAATATTCTTCAATTCATCATTAACCGTTGCAATCAATGCACGTTTGCGCAATAAAATCTTGTCCACCATACTCACCAATGAATTCTTCATATTATTTATTTATATTTATTCTCCTACATAAATATTACCAAGCAGTACAGTAGATATCTCATTCTTAGACTTATCTTCCAAGTAACTGAAAGCAATATAAACTTACTGTCCGACATACTCTGTCATCATATAAGAACCTACATTAACAGATGTGCCATTAAACATTTTATTGCGTTAAAGAACAAAAAGAGGGTGTGTCGAAACGATGCATCCTCTTTTTTGTATAAACAAAGCCCCG
>CANPJW010000044.1 GCA_947574505.1 uncultured Bacteroides sp.
CCATAGAGTCCGAAGGTATCCTGAATGAAGTAAAGCAGAACAGTTGCATCAAGAAAAGAATAACCACCATACAGAATATGAAGAAAGCAAAATTCTCCAATATCGCCCGAATTCTCTTTATCATGCTCATAAGTTTCCCTTTAATTGAATCAATTTATAATAAGCTGCCAACCCCAACACACATTTCACACGTTCGTCATTTTCATCCAACAACCCGATGATAGGATATGTCTCTTTCTTCATCTTCTGTTGCAGATAATCCGCCCACACCTCCAATTGCTCCCAATGCATACCAGCATAATCAAAGTCCTGTTCTGCTTCTACAATAGCAGTTGTCATCATCAGCATATTGACAGCCGCTTCTACGGCACAGTCTTCCAGTTTCACTTGTTTGCTGGCAATAGGATACAAACCTATATCGTAAGGTGGATACTTCTTTACCCAATGAATATCTTCACAATATGCAAATACAGGATTCAACAAACCTTTCATCCAGTCAGTACGGTTAAAAAACAACAACGTTGGAAAATTTTCATAAGCTTCTCTGACATTACCCAAAGTATCACCAAAACAAAAAAGCTTATTATCCGAAGATGATATAAATCTGTGAGAAGATATAAAATTACGATAAGCAGGAAGCATTTGTTCCGCCAATGTCTTATCCCCCGCCTGAAGTGCTTTGGTATTCCATCGGTTATCCAAAATATCACATTCCGCCTTAAGTTCCTTATATCTATTCCCTACAGATTTCATTAATTCTTTTACCTCCCTTGTCCCATCACTATTCCAAAGAGGAGACAGAGCCTCGCCATCATATTGTAGCACCTGTCCTTCTTCATATCCGACAAGTAATACCCCACTACTATCCTTATCCCTTTCATTTCCCACGTACAGCTTTTGAGACAAGATGGCATGACCATCCATACATGAAAAGGTTGTTTCATCCGCTGCCATAGCCAAATACAAGCTGTCGGACTTCACAAAACGCCAATCCTGTTCAATCCAACTATCAATTTCCCTCTTGTCAAACATCCACTCCGTATCCACATCGAACAAAACTTCCACCGCATGTTCCTTTCCGCTTTCCGTACAGACCTGATAGGAAAGAAAACCGACAGGCCAGTCTGTCAGATCCCACTTTTCCGACAAGGAAGGTGAGACAAAGTCAATCTGAAGATCCACCTCTCCACATTGGAAAATAAATTGAGTCTGCGTAGCTTGCACATCTATCTTTTTCAAAGTTGCAGGTTTCGCATCGGCATACGTTTTATTTTCGATATACAAACCAAAATCCAATAAGCCGGCACCTCCCGTATTACGGCAATATGCAGCCAGGACATTATCTCCATCAACTATTTGACTAACAGCTTCATCAGTCAAGCGTTGACATTTCGTTAGATGCGTAAATCCATTCTCTAACAGAAATCCCCCATTACAAAAAAGCTTTATTTGATCGTCACATACATAACGGGCATACACTTTATGGTTTTTAAAAACCTCTTTATTGTCCACCTTGATATGCCTGCGGACGTAAATATTTTCCGCTCCCCACAGCGTATGAGCCGGATAATAATACCCTTTTACCGGGCCAAAAGCCCCTTTTCCTTCACTCCACCAAGAATCGTCATATATCCTCTGTTCCCATCCTTTTCCCGGAAACAAGAAAGAATATTTTCCCGTCCACCCGACAGTATCCTCCGAAAGAGAGGCTAAAGGAGATATACGTAAAGAGTCACCTCCCATGAAACGATAAAGTATGCCGTCTACACGCAAAAGACCTGTTATCGGGAATACTTTCCCGGTTCTCAACTGCGGATAACTTTTATTTAATGTATCCCCCGTTAATTGGAGACTTAAACTAGGGGTAACAGCCAACAGTGTATGTCTGGAAGGAGCAATAGCGGACAAATGCGAAATCTTCTCATCCGGACAAGAGCAAGCATATACCAAAGAAATGATACCTAAGATTATAATCATTCTCCATGTTGCAACCAAACTGATATACGTTCTTATTTCCATAGTTGACTACCGTTTTCATAAATAAAGATTCTCTCGTCCAGTCCGCGTGTATGATTTCTCAGAAGTAACAGCGTATTTACGGGAATATCCCGAAATACCAATGAATCGGCAGCCGCCTTGATTTTTCCGGCAGACTTCCAATCCCTGTCGCAATAGAATAACTCATACACATCATCAGGACGAACATAATTATCTCTGTTGCGCGGAGTATATACAATACGGTCTACACGAACTTTTCTGCCCAAGTCAAGCCCCGCCCATCCACCAGTAGGCTGATGATAATCAAAAGAAGTCCATGTTTTCCCGTCAAAGACATTGGTATATTCATGCGTTCCGTCATGTTGACTACATCCGGGAGTTCCTATAATCTTACCTGACAAAGCAATGGTATCATTCTTCTCATAAAAAGCGACTTCCGAAATATTGCAAAAGCCTTTAGCCGGACCAAAATACCTAAGATAACGATATTCTTTATCAGACCAACTCTTGACAGTCGTATTCAAACGATTAGGTTTGCCTTGTATAATAAACAAAGTATCTTTTTCCAGAAAGTCAGGATGGTTGCTCCCTTCAAAAACTCCCCCTATCATTTTATTTCTGAACCTGTTTTCTATTTCAATATTACATTTTGCATATAATACCACATCTTGCCTCTCTTTTCCTACAGGGTAATAATGAATTTCATCATTCTGTTTATCAGCATAAAAAGGATCAGTCAAAAAACATAATTCCCCATTCTCATAGGTAGCAACTCTCATAAACGAACCTTTCCGTACATACTGAAACGCTAAGTGACCGGCATCATATACAGTCCAATCAACGGGTGTCCAACGATCCCTCGCGCTGACACATAGATAAGCAATTTTTCCGTTTCGTTTTGTTTTATACTGTTTGTCTAAAGGAATAACCAATTCTTTCTTAAAATTATAGCCATATCCATAAGTTACGTCTGTAAATTTTGGCAAACGCCAAAAAGGATATACTTCTTCACCATACTTTGCCATTTGTTCATACAGGCCTCTATTCACACTGAAAGTATATCTATACACTTTGGAACTATCATCCCACCGATACCACCAATTCTTACGTACAGGTCTTAATTTTTGCGGGAAATCGGTCATATACTCCTCTCCATCCTTATTCCATGTTGTCAACCAAAAATGCCCGGCATTTATGTAACTTCGTGCAGGAACAAAATCTATGGCACAAGGAATACCCAAAGCACGGAATAGATACACAGCAAAATCGGTCACTTCCCTACATGTACCGGATAAGTATTGTACATATTCCGGCCCTATATGCCCAAATGGATAGGGCGTTACAGAAGTATAATAATAGCTTTTATCAGGCAATTTACTTATTAGATAATTAGCGGCAACCACAGGGTCTTCAATATCTAGTGAATCAGACATACGCAATGAATCCAACAACGAATTATATTTTTCATAGTACGTTTCACGCCAATAAGTTAATGGTTCATCCCCTATCCGGTAAGGTAGTAAGTACTCACAAAATGTTTCAAATGAGATATTCTTTCCCCAAGGTTGTTCCTGCCAGACTTTGAATGCCCAATCAATGTTATGGCATAGATAAGCGGAATCTATCTCCATAATATCCCGCTTCTTACTGGGCTCTTTCATAGGACCATATATTTTCTTTATAGAATCAACTACTTGTTGCGGTGTTTTACTTTTGCTCTTTTTCAACCATGTATAGTAGGATTTATAATTTTCTAATTGTTCTCCATCAGAATAAGTATAAAAAGGAATATTTTCTATTAGAAAACAAACAGCTTTATATTTTAGACTGTCCGCCAAATTTATTCGATAATAATGAAGCACCTTTTCCAACTCTTGTCTATTTTCACCAGCCACTTGTAATACTGTTTCCAAAGAAGTAACATTCTCTTTTCTAAGAGAGTTTATTATTACTTTTCCAATTAACATGATAACAAGTACAATAACTAAAGTATATTTAAAATTCCTGTTCATACACTTTTAATGAGCATTTCCAGTAACTTTCACTCGTAATGGTGCATTAGATACATTACAATAAACTGCAATAGTCTTATCAAAACGTTCCGGGCGCTCTGATTTATAAATTATTTTCACCTTTGCTGTTTCATGAGGGTTAAGTGGTTTCTTAGGGTATTTTGCAGTAATACAACCACAAGACGTAATCACATCATTAATTACTAATGGGATTTCTCCAGTATTGCAGATTTCGAATTCTGCCTCTTGCTCCTTTTCCCAAGAAAAATTACCCATTTCTATTTGAGACGAAGAAAGTGAAACAGTAGTTAGCGGTTGATTATCCAACAAAGATGAATCTTGTCTACCTGAAATTATATTCCAATAAAGTTCTTTTATACGAGGATTCTGTATCGGATTACCAATTGCCATAACTTTATTATTTTTATCTAATAAGAAAGTCTGGTATTGCATATCAGATGGAAAGTGATTTATTTTATTTAAGATATCCAATGTATCAATACAAATTGGATATATGAATCTTTCCACTCTTAAGGTAAGGTATATATCACGTCCATTTTTGGGAAAAAAGAAAAATAAAAACTGAACTTTATTAGGATAAATAGAATCAATATTGTTAATATAATTGGCCCATTCAGATAAATGCAACTTACAACTGGTACATCCCATAGAGTCTACATATGCTACTATCTTAAATTCACTATCACGTATAGCAAAATTCGAAGCCCTTTCACTTCCTTGAATACTAAAATTAAGATTTTCAGGAAAAATAATCTCTTTATCTATCCATTTCTTTAATATTTTCTCAGCTTGTATACTCTTCTCATTTTGACAAGAGAATATACAAATGGAAAAAAAAATTATATACACAATATATTTCATAATCAATTCTTGCTTAATTTTAACTTATAAAAATGATAGGGATCATTAGAGTTTACACCATAAAAGCAATTCAATAACTCATCTATAAAAAAATAAGATATAGTTTGCCCTAAATGATATATAGCTTTAAATTCTCCATCCCAATTTGCAACAAGTAAACTGGAAGGTGAGTTTACTTCTTTTGTATCCGGACACAACAAATAAATCATATTATTAGTAACATATGCATCTTTTATATGCAAGAATCGTCTCTTTATGTCAGTATCTATAATAGTCTGGCAAGGTTCGTAATTCAACAAAATGTCACGAAGTAATATACCGTTTTGGTTATAAATACGACAACGCCGTGTCCTATAGTAAAACACCAATAAACGGCTTCCATCAGGCTTTGCTATAATTTCGTGAGCATAAGCTGATTTAAAATCACTGATAGAACTAAAATTTACATGTGTATCTGGATATACGCCTTTAGATTCCTTTTGTTTTTGAGATAAATTTATGATAAAAAATTCGTTCATTCCTTTATCTAAACAATTGTTAGTATAAGCATACAAATTATCATTTAGTTTAGTTACTCCTAACATTTGTTGTCCCATTATATTATCAAAAAAAGAAGTTGAAAATAACTTCAATGAGTCACCTTCAATCCATTTATAAAAATATAATGAATCATTACGAACCAAATAAAGTTCATCATTAAATTGCTCCAAAGGCACAATAAATTCAGATTGTTCACCAAAATATGATAAATGTTTCATTTCTGGATAAGAGAATACAGAATAGACTGCATTATCCAAAGTTGAAGTACGCACTAAAATTCTCTCATTACTCAACAAGATACACCGAGGATTAAATTGAGCAGGATACATCGGCACTTTTTCTAAAATGACAGTAGTATCTTTTAAAAAGATGCTACTGTATACAAGTGGCACTGTAGATGAAGATGGAACACAGCCCACCAAACAAATCCCTCCCCAAATCACTATGGTCAACAATATAATTCTCATAATTCATATTTAGCCAACACATAATCAGGATCAACTCCTATTGCATATAAAGTATTACTTTTTCTATTAGCTACTATTCTAATTGCAGGCATTCCTATATCCACTATTTTCAACAAGTTACCATTGTAATCATACAAAAACAGTGTATGAGGACACTTACTTATATTGCGACCAACCGTAGATTCATCTACGGGCTCTTTCTCACGATCCCGTTCTAAAGTAATTATATAATCCTTACTCATACATACATCATACGCTCCAACTATTTTTCTATCAAATATAACTCTATCATCTGCAATAGTATAATTCTTTTCTTTATTAACTTTCCGTTCCCATTGTAAAACAAAAGTAGAATTTTCTTTTTTATACAAAGCCAAATATGGAAACTTGAAAGACGAAATCAGAAACAATCCTTCAATTGGATCATAAGATTCATAAATACCAATATGTTCCTTAATTTCAGGGATAGGATAAACACCCCACGATGATTCTTGCCCATTTATTATTGTTCGAAAATAATTTTCTGAACCATTTTCTGTATATTTTATATATAGGTCCTTATCTACTTTTTCCATCTTCATTTCTTTCTCTTTATCCGACAATTCGCAAAATGGTTCCTGTCCATTTATCAGACTATCAATAGATAAATAACCAACTGTCTTCCCATTTGCATCTATAGCAAAAAGTTTATTATCTACACAATATCTATTAGTCATAGGCGTAATAAATTCTTTAGGACCTTCTCCTACTTTTCCCATTACTCCTAATTCTTCACCAGTTAATGCACTATGCACATGCAAAAAACAGTCTCGAGCAAATGGATCGGACCAAACCAAATAGTCATCAGTCAAAAGTAAATCGCCCGGCATCATGGTAAATATTTCATCATTTAAGACTTGCGATTTCAAAGATAGTCTTTGCACATCTGTTCTATTAGAAGAACAAGAACAAAATATAAAGACCACAATACTAGCTATTATAATTATATTTTTATACATAGTATTATTTATAAAAGCCACCTTAACAGATAAATTCTGATGATTTTCTTTTAAGGTAGCTTAATTCAACTCAATTATTACCAGTGACTACAGCCACTTTTTGTATCACAACTTCTATTAACAGAAGCCTGATAAGTGTAGTGAATGCCATTACATACACAACATTCTCTACTAGATGAGGGCTCACAATTTCCTCCTGAGGATTCACCTTGAGCCAACGCCTCCATATTTACCATAAATAAACTAGACAGCTTCACATCATTTGGTGAAGTAAACATATTGTATCCCGCAATAGCGGCAATAGCAACAACGGCAATAATGCCCATTACTTTCTTTTTCATTTTGTAGTTTTTTAAATTGTACTTTTCGTTTTTCTTCTGTATCTATCATTTCAACAGAATAGCAATAGTTTGCTACATTAATTTTTTATTCTTATGTTTGTATCTAAATAACCTCCTTTCTTTTTAGGGGTTAAGGAGCAGATGATATGTAAGCAAATCCGCCAAGATGAACAAACGCATCATTCTGCTCCTTTAATCATGTTAATTCTCTCATACGCTACCAAAACAAAACTTTAGTATTGGCTGATCGCTATTTACATCTGTCGCCATTATCGTTTTAGTAGCTTCATCTACCCAAATACCATATATATAATGATCGAGCACATACTTATACAGCGGTTCTCCTTTCAAGCTAAATACATAAATGTACTTTCCGCCGTCAGGAAGTTTTCCACTTTGCCTTGCTATCTCTTTAAAGGACGTCCCATGAAACACCGCATAAATGGCACTATCCGTTACTTGAACATCGCTGAATCCCATGATGCCTGTTGGTATACCATATCCATCGGATACTTTGAATTCAGGTTCGTCATGCTCACCGATACGAACAACATGAGTACTGTCTTTCAAATTATAAACTTCAACCACCTCTCCCAACTGAGTGACAGCAGCTAAAACGCCATTATGGGGATTATAATCTAAAAAGCTACGCCATGCCTGTGCTAATGCCGGACGGGCTTGCTGCAAAGCTTTCTCATTCGCTGTAGGTATAGCGCCTATCTTCTCTATAAGTTTACCTTTACAATTAACCTTCAAAAAACGGCTCTCACCTGAATAGTCAGGAATGACAAATGTCGTATCATTATATATGGCAAAATCAAGCGGTCGAAGTATATCTTCATCCAATGTTACCGTTTCCTCACGAAGCAGTGAATCACCGGATGAAGAAAAATCTAACCTGGTTAATTCGCTTTTGTTGGCATCCAACGTCCATACTTTATGGTTATGAAAACGGAAGTTTTCCATTGACAACATTTCCGTTGGAGAATCGCCTCGTCTGCCAAAAGAAGATAGATACCGGAAACTTGGGTATTGGAATAAGTGCCCATAATGTTCGGAACCATGTAAATCCATCACAACGGCTTTATCTCCTTCTATCCGTATCCGAAAAGGATAGCGGAACAAGGCTGTATCAAGTTCTATTACTTCTCCTCTCAATTCTTTTTCTTGCAGGAATCCAGAATAGGAAAATACATTTTTTCCATATTCCTTATGGCTATTATTACAAGAAAACAGAAATAAAAGACAAAGAAACAGGAAGCTAACGCCACTTTTCAAGGCTGTATCCTTCGGCAACATAATCAACTTTATCATGCGATGCAGGACAATCTATGGATCCTCTACCCAAACATCTAACCGGTCGCATAGTTTCACCAGCAGCTAATGCTTCAATATTATATAAAAGTAATGAACTCACTTTATCTTGATGAGAACTTTGCTTTTTAATGGCTCCAATAGCCACTATACATAATAAAAATAAAAAAACAGATAACTTTTTCATTGTACTTTTTTTATAGGATTAATTATGTGAGCAAAAGTAGGAGATTGGCAGGATATAGACAAAAAAAGCAGCGGACCATTTCGGACCAACTGCATTTTTTCAAAAAAACACCGATTTCATCGGCACTTATAATCTTCTAATTTATTCGCTAAAATGACTAAAGAATCAATTGATAACTTTCAACTCCTCTCTTTATGTCAATATCAGAGTCTAGTTTATGAAGTATATTACGTAAACGACCTACCGCTTTATGAACATTTTCCACACGCTCCTTCCTATTAGGCCACAATTTACTCATTATTTCATCATCTTTTAAAATATAATGCTTTTCTTTATTATTCAAAAACAACTCCAACAATTCATTAGCCTGAGGGGAAAGTCTTGTTTTTATCCCTCTGAGTTCTATAGTCTTTTTCTCCGCATAAAATATCATATCCTCTTTTAACATATAGGAACGTACAGGAGTACTATCTACCTCTTTTACTATTTTCAAGACTTCTATAGTATTCTTTTGTTGCATTAAAACGAGCTTTTTCCGAACTAAGATCCAAGTTTTATACATTCCATAAACAATAAAAATACACAGTAATAAATAGAGTAATAGTTCAAAATGTATTATACTCCATATGGAATAATAGATATACCCTTTCACTTCTATTTCACAAGCATAACCAATATAAACTATAAATACTATATTTGAGAAATTACACCATTCACATTGAGTTTTATTACAAGATTTTACTTTTCCCTTTTCATCCGTTACTGAAACAGACAAAGCAGATTCAATAGGAAGATGAGCTTCCAACAAATATTCTCTCCAAATAATATTTAATGAATCTGCAATAATAGGGTGCTTCCCAAAGGTGTAACTATGCAAAGCACGTAAATCTCTATTGCTTGTTATATTCATATAATGCTTATTCCGATCTAAAGGATACTCATGTATCCCCAAAGAGTCTCTAATACAAACAGAATCCGGTACATCAGCAGCTACATATTTTGGTTCAAAATATGATACTAAAGGACCTTCCACATTCCGTCTTTTCACTTCCTGATCAACAGCCTCAATAAAAGTACTTTTTGCCTTCTGTTTAAGAACAGATAGCTTGGACTCATAAGTATATGTACAAGCAAAGAAAAATATAACTCCACTGATACAAGTAGCAATGAACAACAAAATAATATTATAAGTTCTCATCATATTTCATTTTAGTTCCTTTTCAACCACAAAGGTAACATTATTCAAACTAACAAACGAATAAATCAAGCGATAACCATATCATGAGAAACAAGATTCTTTCAGTTTCAACAGAGAATGGAACGTCAACCGTGTCTCTCTGAATAAGAGATTCTGCTATTCATGAGCTAAAAACTGCATAAATGAGGAATAAAAAAACGCTCCCTGTATAAATGGAAGCGTTGTCTTTATCATTTTAAAATTCACAATTTTCTGTGGTAATCCTACTACAAGCTTTTTATTTCTTCAATGGATAGTCCTGTAACTTGCGAAATGGTATCAAGTGGAATATTCAAAGATTTCATATTATGTACCATTTCTCTTTTTTCTTCCATACGACCTTCCATAAGTCCCTCGGCACGGCCCTCAGCATGACCCTCAGCACGACCTTCAGCACGACCCTCGGCACGGCCCTCAGCACGACCTTCCGCACGACCTTCAGCACGCTCGGTATATATATTATCGCGTAGAATCACTATATTATCCAAATGACGATAATAAGCATTTAATTCTTCTTTAGTCATCTTATCCAGTTTCAAGCGTTGACGAGCCTCATCCAACCCCGGCGCTGTCGCACTATCGGGTATATCACCTGTATTCATATAATAAATCCATTCTTCCAACGGACTACGGGCCACTTGATTGAAATCATTGACCTTCAGAATATAATATTCGGGATAAAGCTGACTGACACTATCTACTTTGAATGTCTGTTTCTGGAAAGGAGTCAATTCCAGAACATCTCCCTGATGGATTCCGCGGAATTCAGTTTTTCCATGATATACGATATCCTTTCCACTCCCTAAAGAGAAATATACAATATTGACACTATATACTTTCCTTACTTTGTCATACCCTTCCCCGCGGTTTATGTATTCGGTCACCAATTTAGAAGTGCCGAATAACATACGTTGGAAATACGCATACTCATTATTGTTTTGAACTTCAATCAAAATGAGTTCACCCTTTGAGTTTTCCGCAAGCATATCCACCCGATTATACTTGTCAAACTCGTCCTCTTGATTGCTCTCACTTTCCAACAGTTTCTGAATGACTATCTTTTCATTTAGAAGAGTGGTAAGAAAACCCTCGAGAACTGCAAAATTGGCTTTATTACGCAACAAGCGTTTCATTGCCCAATCGAAACGAATATAATTACTTGCCATAAGTTCGTCTCCTTTACCGTTTTCTTTTTTCATGCTGACAAAGGTAAGCAGAATAATGTTTGATTTCAAATAAAGTGCTCCTTTTTTATGTATGGTCGTGTTTTAATATGAAAGTAACTTCTCCAACCAAGCTTTCACCTCCTCAGCAGTAGGATGAGTAGCCAATTCCAATAAAAAAGAAAAACAATATCCTATCAATAATAAGAATGTAATGTACTATCAATAATAACTATCGACAACAAAAAAACACATGTAATTCCTATATGGAGATGGCTATTAAAATGGTGACGCTATCCCACCAACATAGTGACGGTATGTGCTCAGGATAGCGTCACTATCCCAGGCACATACCGTCACTATATTTATGCCAGATATTTCCGGACTATTTTCCCTTTAAAATCAACGTTGTGTAGGCAAAGTAAACTCCTGAGAATCGCAAATCATTCCGTTCTCGTCCGCCACTGCTACACGGAAAGTCACTTCACCGTCTTTCAGCTTCTCGCCCGCATGAATCGAGGCAGTGTAACGGATGCCTTCGCCCGGAAGGATTTCCTCTATCATCACCGAAGGAGAGATGCCGAGATGTTTCACCTTTCCGACCGTTTCTACGACAGGAACCACATTATATACGGGCTTCCGGCCTTCGTTCATAATTTCAAAGATTATCTTACTGTTCTCCCCTGCATCAATCACATGACTGCGGTGATCATCAATAAAACGAATCCTGCGCAATTTCAGTTGGGCAAGCGGGCGCTGAACCTGCTGCGGCTGCTTCTTGTATTTCTGAGCACGGACTTCACGCACTTCAGGAACATAAGCGTCATCTTCTATCGGGGCTTGTTTAGGTGCAGTCAACACGCCTCCGATAGCTGCTCCGGCAATAGTTCCTACAATATTTCCGATGGCAGAACCACGGTAACCGCCGCGCCAGCCACGATTATTATCTCCGATAAGCCCGCCTATCGAACTTCCCAGACTACCACCGATAGAAGCACCTGTCACGATAGCTCCCGGATTCCCCATACGCCCCGACGCACATCCGCTCAAAAGCAAAGCGGAAAGCAAAATTACTGTTAGTTGTTTCTTCATGAGCCTCTCTATTTTTTATCTTATTCTATCACCTTAAAACGGGCGAAACGCAATAATAGTTGCTTGTCACCCGCATTTTTAAAATGAATGGTAGCTTTTGCGTTATCTCCCGTTCCTTCTACTTTCATCACTTCTCCCAATCCGAAACGTTCGTGCTCTATCATTTGTCCGGCTTGCACTCCTGCCGCCAACGCAGAACCGGAAGACGATGCCTGAGCTCCCCCACTGCTGCCTACCGCACTTACCTTCTTCAAGTTTCTCGGCACACTGGGAGCTATTATCTGCACCTTCGGCCGTTCACGCTGCCCAAAAGAAGAGGTACTTCCGAAAGGTGCACGCACCGGAGAAGCAGAACGGGTAAATCCGCCTTCTATCTCTCTGCGGAAGCGTCCCGCACCTTCATCAACCAAGCGGCTGACTCCTGCTTCATGCGGCATCCGTAAATAATCAACATCAATGTCCCGCAAAAAACGGCTGGGACTTCCAAATTCCATCTTTCCGTAACGGAAACGGGTTTTGGCAAACGACAGATAACAATGCTCTTCGGCACGGGTAATGGCTACATAGAACAAACGCCGCTCTTCTTCCAATGCCCGGGCTGAATCTCCTACCATACCGCTAGGGAACAGATTTTCTTCCAGACCGACCACAAACACGTTCTTAAATTCCAATCCCTTGGCGGAATGGACGGTCATCAAAGTTATCTTCTCCCCGTCATCCGCCTTATCGGAATCCTGGTCGGTAAGTAACGAAATCTCCGAAAGGAAATCGGTAAGGAATATATTCGGATTGCCTTCTTCCTGCCGTAAAGCACAGAAGTCATTCATACCGTTTACCAACTCTTCTATGTTTTCCTTGCGGCTCAGATTCTCAGGAGAAGTATCTTGGCAGACATCATTGATAATACCGGATTGACGGATAATATCCGTTCCAATCTCGTATGCATTCTTATCTGCCTGGTCGGTAATAAAGCCTTCTATCAACTCACGGAAACCTTGAAGTTTCGTATGTGTCCCTTTGTTGATATTCAAGCCATAGCTCAACGGCTCGCAAAGCGTTGCCCACAGGCTGACTCCATTATCAGTGGCTGCCGATATTATTTTGCCGACGGTAGTATCTCCAATGCCACGGGCAGGATAATTGATGATACGCTTGAACGCTTCTTCGTCATTCGGATTCACCACCAGACGAAAATAAGCAATAACGTCTTTTATCTCCTTTCGTTGGTAGAACGAAAGTCCACCGTAAATCTTATAAGGCATCGTTCGCTTCCGAAGAGCTTCTTCAAAAATACGGCTTTGCGCATTCGTACGATACAGGATAGCAAAATCCGCATAGCCATAGGAATGTTCGCGACGCAGTTCGGCTATCTTATTCGCCACAATATCACCCTCTTCCACATCGCTGTATGCCTGGAACACACCGATAGCTTCTCCTTTCTCTTTCTTGGAGAATACGGCTTTCCGTATCTGACGCTCATTCTTCTCAATCAGGCTGTTGGCAGCACAGACAATGGTCTGTGTGGAGCGGTAATTCTGCTCCAGTTTGAAGACTTTCGTATTGGGGTAGATTTTCGTAAAATAGAGAATATTATCAATATCCGCCCCACGGAAAGAATAGATACTTTGCGCATCATCTCCCACCACACAGACACGCTGATTCTCCTTTGTTAGTTGCAGCACAATACTATGCTGCGCATAATTCGTATCCTGATACTCATCCACCAACACATAACGGAACTGATCGCGATAACGTGCCAGCACTTCCGGAAAGTCACGAAACAGGATATAGGTATATATCAATAAATCATCAAAATCCATTGCACCTGCCTGACGACATCTGTCCCAATAACGGGTATATATATCACGGATAGCAGGCATCTTGGCAGCCATATCTCCTTCGTAAGCCTCTTTATTGGCAGCATATCCCGTAGGAGTGACCAGATGATTCTTGGCATTGGAGATGCGTGCCTGCACTACTCCCGGCTTATAAGTTTTCTCGTCCAACCCCATCTCTTTGATAATGGAACGGAGCAGGCTCTTACTATCGGCAGTATCATAAATGGTAAACTGGGAAGTAAATCCGATATACTGCGCTTCGGCACGAAGGATGCGGAAGAAAATGGAATGGAAAGTCCCCATCCACAAATAACGTGCCCGTTCCGTACCTACCTGCCGGGCAATACGCTCTTTCATCTCGCGCGCAGCCTTATTAGTAAAGGTAAGCGCAAGGATATTCCACGGATTATACCCGTTCTCCTGCTCCAGCAAGTAAGCGATTTTATAAGTCAACACGCGCGTCTTTCCCGAACCCGCACCGGCTATCACCAGCGAAGGACCGTCATTATAAGTCACTGCTGCACACTGACTCTCGTTCAATTCATCTATATAATTGGTATTCATAACAGCATTATAAAAACAATGAGTTTTTTAACAAACTCTTGACGTTCAATTTTGTTCTCAATACAAAAGTATAACATTCATGCGAGAATGAAGGTATTTTTACGATTTTTCATCACTAACTATTTTAACCTAACCCCCAAAAGCAATGAACCGTGAAATATTATAATGCGGGACAATGGATTTGCCGTACGAACCGGGAAAACCCGAAAGAAGTGGAACGGATACAGTATATTTATAAATAAAACAAGATACTGTGAACATTTTGCGGAAGGCTTCTGTTATTATAGTATATCAAGCCAATTAAAACTTGTAACATTATGAATAGTATATTAATGTCTTTAATTATAATGACCATGACTTACGAAATGCCTAAACTTCCTTACGCAAACAATGCGTTGGAACCTGTAATCAGTCAGCAAACAATAGATTTCCATTACGGGAAACATCTACAAACGTATGTAAATAATCTGAACAGCCTCGTTCCGGGAACAGAATATGAAGGTAAAACGGTGGAAGAAATCGTTGCCACAGCACCGGACGGAGCTATATTCAATAACGCCGGACAAGTATTGAACCACAACCTGTATTTCCTGCAGTTTGCCCCGAAACCAACAAGGAAGGAACCGGCAGGCAAACTGGGAGAAGCTATCAAAAGAGACTTCGGCAGCTTTGAAAACTTCAAAAAAGAATTCAATGCAGCAGCAGTAGGATTGTTCGGCTCGGGATGGGCGTGGTTGTCTGTTGACAAGAACGGCAAATTACACATCACCAAAGAAGGAAACGGAAGCAACCCTGTACGTGCCGGATTGAAGCCGCTTCTCGGATTCGATGTGTGGGAACACTCTTATTATCTGGATTACCAAAACCGCCGTGCCGACCACATCAACGCCTTGTGGGACATTATCGACTGGGAGGTAGTCGAAAAAAGAATGTAACCGGATTTATTAACTAAACTATATTAATGAAAAGGTCGTTGTGAAAATCACAGCGGCCTTTTTTACGACAATAATGAAAAAAAAATCTGCCGATTTAGTGTTTTTCTGTTTCTTTTTCGCTTACTTTGCCCCCGTAAAGACAAAGGGGTGCCCCATGAGGGGCTGAGATTATACCCTAGGAACCTGATGCAGTTAGTACTGACGTAGGGATTGTGTTTCTTCTTATCGCCTTTCTATAAAAGCACGCTCTTTGTATTTACTTTCAACTTATTTATTCTGATAGGACAATGAAAGTACAAGTGAACAACAAAGAGGTGGAAATGATTCCCGACTCTACCCTTACACAACTGACAGCGCAACTCGAACTTCCGGTTCAGGGCATCGCTATCGCCGTAAACAACAAAATGATTCCACGCACCGAGTGGGAACGTTTCACGCTTCATGAGAACGACAACCTGGTTATTATCAAAGCGGCTTGCGGAGGATAACGGAATGGTCAGTCTACAATTTATCACGCATCAGACCGAACGGTATTCGTACCTCGAATCGGCACGCATGGCTCTCGAAGGCGGATGCAAATGGATTCAACTACGCATGAAGGAGGTTTCTCTCGAAGAGGTGGAAGCAGTAGCTCTGCAACTGAAACCGCTTTGCAAAGAACATGAAGCTATGTTAATTCTCGACGACCACGTCGAACTGGCCAAAAAGCTCGAAGTAGACGGTGTGCATCTGGGTAAGAAAGATATGCCTATCGACCAGGCACGACAGATACTCGGAGAAGCCTTTATCATCGGTGGTACGGCGAATACATTCGAAGATGTCGTACAGCATTACCGTGCCGGAGCCGATTATCTCGGCATCGGTCCCTTCCGGTTTACTACTACCAAAAAGAATCTGAGCCCTGTACTGGGTTTGGAAGGATATGTCGCTATCATGTCACAAATGAAAGAAGCGAACATCGAACTGCCTGTCGTAGCTATCGGCGGAATTACCGCTGAGGATATTCCCGCCATTCTCCGTACAGGAGTCAACGGGATTGCTATGTCCGGCACGATTCTACGCGCGGAGAATCCGGTAGAGGAAACACGGAGAATCATTGATAGTGATTAATAATTTGTCAGATGATAAATGGGAATTTAGCTATACACTTAAATATACACAAAATGGAAAAGTTAGTAATTGCAGGACGCGAGTTTAACTCCCGCCTTTTCTTGGGAACAGGAAAATTCAATTCCAATGAAGTAATGGAACAGTCCATCCTGGCTTCGGGCACAGAGATGGTTACGGTTGCCATGAAACGTATCGACATGGACAACAAAGAGGACGACATGCTGAAACATATTATCCATCCGAATATCCAGTTATTGCCCAATACTTCCGGCGTGCGCGATGCGGAAGAAGCTGTATTCGCCGCACAACTGGCCCGTGAAGCCTTTGGAACAAACTGGCTGAAACTGGAAATCCATCCCGACCCCCGTTATCTGCTTCCCGACTCTATCGAAACATTGAAAGCTACGGAAGAGCTGGTGAAACTAGGCTTTGTCGTATTGCCTTATTGCCAGGCCGATCCTGTACTCTGCAAGCGTCTGGAAGAAGCCGGCGCAGCGACCGTTATGCCGCTCGGTGCTCCGATTGGCACAAATAAAGGTCTGCAAACCAAAGAATTCCTGCAAATCATTATCGAGCAAGCAGGTATCCCCGTTGTAGTGGATGCCGGTATCGGCGCGCCAAGCCATGCTGCCGAGGCGATGGAGCTGGGAGCTTCTGCCGTATTGGTGAACACAGCAATCGCCGTTGCCGGAAACCCGGTAGAGATGGCAAGGGCTTTCAAAGCCGCCACCGAAGCCGGAAGACAAGCTTACGAAGCGGGATTAGGGTTACAAGCCGATAATTTCATAGCGGAAGCAAGTTCACCTTTAACTGCTTTTCTGAATAAATAATTATGAATAAGTAGTTGATAATAAAACAACAATTATGGAACAAAGAATAAAATTCCCCCGCTCTCAAAAAGTATATTTACCCGGCAAACTTTTTCCGAATATCCGCGTGGCTATGCGGAAAGTGGAACAAGTGCCCAGTGTCAGTTTTGAAGGCGAAGAAAAGATAGCGACACCAAACCCCGAAGTATATGTATATGACACCAGCGGGCCGTTCAGTGATACAGAGATGAATATCGACCTTAAAAAAGGATTGCCGCGAATGCGCGAAGAATGGATTGTCGGTCGCGGTGATGTGGAGCAGCTTCCTGAAATCACCTCTGAATACGGACGGATGAGACGGGATGATAAAAGTCTTGACCACCTGCGTTTTGAACATATCTCCCTGCCCTATCGTGCGAAAAAGGGAGAAGCCATCACCCAAATGGCATATGCGAAAAGAGGCATCATCACCCCCGAAATGGAATACGTAGCCATCCGCGAAAATATGAATTGCGAGGAGTTGGGAATCAAGACGCATATCACTCCAGAATTTGTCCGCAAGGAAATAGCTGAAGGCCGTGCTGTACTGCCTGCCAACATCAACCATCCGGAAGCGGAACCGATGATTATCGGACGTAACTTCCTGGTAAAAATCAATACGAATATCGGAAACTCGGCTACAACTTCGAGCATTGATGAAGAGGTGGAAAAAGCATTGTGGAGCTGCAAATGGGGCGGTGACACTCTGATGGACCTCTCCACAGGAGAGAACATCCACGAGACACGCGAGTGGATTATCCGCAACTGCCCCGTTCCGGTCGGTACGGTTCCTATCTATCAGGCACTCGAAAAAGTAAACGGTGTGGTGGAAGACCTGACTTGGGAAATCTATCGGGATACTTTGATTGAGCAATGTGAGCAGGGAGTAGATTATTTTACGATTCATGCGGGTATCCGTCGCCATAATGTGCACCTTGCCGACAAGCGGTTGTGCGGCATTGTCAGCCGTGGGGGAAGTATTATGAGCAAATGGTGCCTGGTGCACGACCGGGAAAGTTTCTTGTACGAGCATTTTGACGATATTTGTGATATTCTGGCAAAATATGATGTAGCGGTATCCTTAGGTGACGGACTACGTCCGGGTTCCATCTATGATGCCAACGATGAAGCCCAATTTGCAGAACTGGACACGATGGGAGAACTCGTGCTCCGCGCTTGGGACAAAAATGTACAGGCATTTATCGAAGGCCCCGGCCATGTGCCGATGCACAAGATTAAGGAGAATATGGAACGCCAGATTGAGAAGTGCCACGATGCGCCATTCTATACGCTCGGCCCGTTGGTGACGGATATTGCTCCGGGATACGACCATATCACTTCCGCCATCGGTGCAGCACAGATAGGCTGGTTGGGTACGGCAATGCTTTGTTATGTAACTCCGAAAGAACACCTTGCCTTGCCGGATAAAGAGGATGTACGCGTAGGAGTCATCACCTATAAAATTGCCGCTCACGCCGCAGACCTTGCCAAAGGGCATCCGGGCGCACAAGTACGGGACAATGCATTGAGCAAAGCTCGTTATGAATTCCGCTGGAAAGACCAGTTCGACTTGTCTCTCGACCCGGAACGGGCACAGACATATTTCCGTACAGGACATCATATTGACGGAGAATATTGCACGATGTGCGGTCCGAACTTCTGTGCGATGCGGTTATCACGTGACTTAAAAAAGAGTAAAAGAAATGATTAATAAAATGTTCTCAGACGAATTAGAAAAAATATCCTGGGAAGAGACGACAAAAGCCATCTATTCCAAAACAGATGCCGATGTACGCCGTGCGCTAAGTAAGAAAGAGCATTTGGATGTCAACGACTTTATGGCGCTGATTTCACCCGCCGCCACTCCTTATCTGGAAGTGATGGCACATCTCAGCCAAAAATACACGATGGAACGGTTCGGCAAAACAATCTCCATGTTTGTCCCGCTCTATCTGACTAATTCATGTACTAACTCCTGTGTCTATTGCGGCTTCCACATCAGCAATCCGATGAAGAGGACGATACTGACAGAGGAAGAGATTATCAATGAATACAAAGCAATCAAGCGGTTGGCTCCTTTTGAGAATCTCCTGCTCGTGACGGGTGAGAACCCTGCGGCAGCCGGAGTTCCGTATATCGCCCGTGCGCTGGATTTGGCAAAGCCTTATTTCAGCAATCTGCAAATTGAGGTAATGCCGCTTAAAGCGGAAGAGTATAAGGAACTGACAAAACATGGACTGAACGGTGTAATCTGTTTCCAGGAAACTTACAACAAGGCAAACTACAAGACGTATCATCCAAGAGGCATGAAGTCTAAATTTGAATGGCGAGTCAACGGTTTTGACCGCATGGGACAGGCAGGTGTACATAAGATTGGCATGGGTGTCCTTATCGGTCTGGAAGAATGGCGGACAGATGTAACGATGATGGCATATCATCTGCGCTATCTGCAAAAACATTATTGGAAAACCAAATACAGCGTAAACTTCCCACGTATGCGCCCGTCGGAAAATGGAGGTTTCCAGCCGAACGTTATCATGAACGACCATGAACTGGCGCAACTGACATTCGCCATGCGTATCTTCGACCATGATGTGGACATCTCCTATTCTACCCGTGAAAGCGCAGAAATCCGGAATAACATGGCAACACTGGGCGTAACAACCATGAGTGCGGAAAGTAAGACAGAACCGGGGGGATATTACAGTTATCCCCAGACATTGGAGCAGTTCCATGTCAGCGATGAACGGAAAGCGGTTGAAGTGGAACGCGATTTGAAGAAGTTGGGGCGTGAACCGATTTGGAAGGATTGGGACCAGTCTTTCGATTTTAAAAGATAAGCGGATGCGATACGACAGGCAAATAATTCTTCCCGAAATCGGAGAGGAAGGTCAGAGAAAACTACAGAAAGCAAAAGTTCTTATTGTAGGTGTGGGAGGGCTGGGCTCTCCCATCGCCCTTTACCTGGCGGGTGCCGGTGTGGGGTACATCGGACTGGCAGATGATGACGTGGTAGGTATCAGTAATCTGCAGCGGCAAGTGCTTTATTCCGAGAAAGAGTTGGGCAAGCCTAAGGCAGTTTGCGCAGCGGAACGGCTCTCTGCCCTCAACAGTGAAATCAAGGTAGCACATTACCCTACCCGACTGACAGAAAATAATGCCCGTGACATTATCCGGGAATATGACATGGTTGTGGATGGCTGCGACAACTTCACCACACGTTACCTGATTAATGATATTTGTATCGAGCAGGGAAAGCCGTACATATATGGTGCTATCTGTGGTTTCGAAGGACAAGTTTCAGTATTCAATTACGGCAGCCGGAAGAAAAGCTACCGTGACCTTTATCCTGACGAAGAGGAAATGAAACGGATGCCGCCACCCCCTAAAGGGGTGATGGGAATAACTCCCGCCGTCGTAGGAAGCATTGAAGCTACGGAAGTCCTGAAAATAATTTGTGGTTTTGGCAACGTTTTAGCGGATGAACTATGGACTATTGACTTGCGGACATTGCAATCTAACAAATTTTCACTATAAACATTGGTTTGTGATATAGTTAATTGCTAACTTTGCTAAACAATCCAAGTTAACAAAGGAAATGAAATTAATTGTAGTCACCACCCCCACTTTCTTCGTTGAAGAAGATAAAATTATTACCGCTCTTTTCGAAGAGGGTCTGGATATTCTACATCTTAGAAAACCGGAAACTCCGGCTATGTATTCAGAACGATTACTGACACTTATCCCGGAAAAATATCACCGTCGCATTGTCACACACGAGCACTTTTACCTGAAAGAGGAATTCAACCTGATGGGAATCCATCTGAATGCACGTAACCCGAAAGAGCCGCATGACTATGCGGGACACGTCAGTTGCTCCTGTCACTCTGTCGAAGAAGTAAAAAATAAAAAGCATTTCTATGATTATGTTTTCATGAGTCCTATCTATGACAGTATCTCTAAAGTGAACCACTATTCCACATATACTGCCGAAGAATTGCGTGAGGCCCAGAAAGCTAAAATCATTGATTCTAAAGTAATGGCATTGGGCGGTATCAATGAAGATAACCTACTTGAAATCAAAGATTTCGGTTTTGGCGGAGCTGCCGTACTGGGTAACCTTTGGAATAAATTTGATGCTTGCTCGGACCAGAATTACCTAGCTGTGATTGAACATTTCAAGAAGTTGAAGAAGTTGTCGGATTAAAGAGAAAAACTTACATTTATTAATCTTATTCACTCAATAATAAAAAAGCCGTTGCGAATCATCTTCTGCAACGGCTTTCTTTGCTATATACTGTTATCAGAACTTATATCCTACAACAATAGAGAAGTTCATGTTTTTAGGATTACCCACTTTCTGTACATCTACCAAACCAAACTGACCATCCAAGCCTGCAATGATTCTGCCAAATTCCAATGCTACTCCAACACCAAGGCCTGCATCAAAGCGCTTCAAAGCATCATCACCGAAAGTATCTTCCTTATATTCCACATTACCCATATCAGCTTTCACTTTTCCTGCAACACCACA
Organism: uncultured Bacteroides sp.; assembly: GCA_947574505.1. Classification (GTDB taxonomy): domain Bacteria; phylum Bacteroidota; class Bacteroidia; order Bacteroidales; family Bacteroidaceae; genus Phocaeicola. The sequence continues at coordinate 22,061 of CANPJW010000044.1, forward strand.
TGCAAAATAAGGTCCTGCATTAACCACAAGATTCGTATTATCAGCTACATTGAAACGAGCCGCCGCCATTACTGGTAATTCCAGATAATAAGCATTGATTGTAACTTCATCTTTCTTAGCACCTTTACCAGTCAGAAACAAAGAAGGTTGCAATGACCATGTGTCATCAAAAGCGTATTCAAAACCACCACCAAGTTTGAAACCAACTTTTGCATTCAAATCAAGATCACCTGTATAATTACTAAAATTCATACCAACCTTAGCATTCCAACCTGTAATCTGAGAAAAACCTGCTACTGAAATCAGTGCAAATAGTACAAATAAAACACTCTTCTTCATAATTTTAAAGTTTTAAATTAATACTCAAGGACTATACTTCCTTATTGTTTATTGCACAAATGTATAATTGTAATTCGTATTAAACAACTTTTTCGTTAACAAATGCGTAAATTATAGAGTTTATACATAAAAAAAGGGAATTCCCTATTTTAGAGAACTCCCTTTCCTATTTCTTGTTCGTTTTTTATCAGAATTCGTAGTGAAAGCCAAAAGACAAGTCTTCGCTACTAAGTTCAAGGCCGAAAGAATCTCCGGAAGTATTTATGTTTCTACGATAGCCCAAGAAACCATATTTGGCAACGAAAGAGAAATGCTTGTTCAGTTTAACAGCAATACCCGGTCTGATACCGATCTGCCCTGCTTTGTTAGTATCACCATCTTTAATCTTAGTAAAGCCAATAGCAGCAGTTCCGTCCAAGAACAAACGAACGGCATTATTTTGATAATAAGACCAACGGATATACGGAGCAACCGATACAGCATTTGCTGTTAAACCTTCATCATATTCATGTGAATAATTCAACTCGGCACCCAATGCCCATGTTTCATTAAAGTTATATCCGATTTCCGGAGCCACTTTAAATGATGTAGTGTTGTCTGTACTGTTACGCCAAACGTTCAAAGATCCGCCTACGTAAATGTCTTGTGCCTTTACGGCGATAGTTACCAACATGACAACTACCAATAATAAACTCTTTTTCATCTTCTTTTTTTTTAAATTATACCATTAGACCCCATTGGATCCATTTTCCAAGGTACAAAAGTATAACCCTTTTCTTGATAAAACAACTTTTTAGTTAGTTTTTTATAAAATATACAGTTTTAGTTTACATAAAAAAATGAGGGTGTGTCAAAAGCTCAAAAACGCCCTCAATATAAATCAAAACTCGC
>CANPJW010000045.1 GCA_947574505.1 uncultured Bacteroides sp.
TTTGTCAATGACGGACAACTTGCTATTTTTTGATTTTATTTCGAACTCACGTTAAGTAAGTTCTTTATGTAACCATTCCTGATCATCCTTATGCTCATTCAGCACAAGAATATATTTGTCCAGTTCACTTTGAATCTTCATATCGGAGATTTTCTGCACTATCATAATAATTATCGCTATAAGACTGATTGCAGCCAAAGAGTAGGAGACGACCGAAAGTATGGGGCTGTATTTATACACTTTTGCTCCTGAGCAGATAACACCAACGGCTAATAGCAGAAGTACTGCTATTAGCCAGATATAACTGATATGCAACTTTTTTGCATATCTGGATGGATTGATTTTAGAAATTGCCTTTTTCATATTGTTCCGTGTTTTGACTGATAGTATTAATGCTTAATCGTTTTGCAGCTTGTTCCTTTAATGGGTTCACGACTTTGGTATATCGCATTGTGGTACTTTCCTGTTTATGTCCGAGTACATTCTTGATAGTAATGATATCTGTACCGAGGGCCAGTGACAGGGGTAGCGTATGTATGACGTGTACAATGGAAGTGCAAGTCTTTCTTTATACCTATGCTGTTGAACCATCTTTTCATCGGATAGGTTAGCATATATGTGGTCAGCCCGTTAAATACGAGTCCTTCACCACGTGGCCCGATAACTTCCATGAGATCGTCCCCAATAGGAACGTTTGCCATGTTCTTTGTTTTCTGCATACGTTTGAATACACACCATCCGCCTTTGGGCAATTCCTTGATGTCCTCCCACTTCAAGGCAAGTATGTCACTTCTTCTGAATCCTGTTATACAGGCGAAAATGATAGCCTTTCGCAAAACCGGAATAGGGCACTCATTATTTATGATCAGTCCTAATTCATGTTCTGTCAGATAATTGATTTCTGTTTCCTCTTCCGGAATCCTGTCAAGAAAATCATTGATATTCTCTTTGAGCATTCGTTTCTTATAGGCCTCTTTCAACATTCCTCTGAATGTGGAAAAATATCCGGCAGCAGAGTTCTGTTTCAGCTTTTTACTGTCGTCTCTCAGTTTGGCCGTATTCAGCAGATAGGAGCGGAATCTCTGGCAGAGAGCGACATTGATATCTGCAAAAGTACATTTGTTGTTTGTGAAGGCAGCAAAGTGTTGATACACATAAATCCACTTCTTATTGTGCTTGAGTGATTCATTTTTGAAATAATCAAGAAAATCTGTTTTCTCAACAATCTTATCGTAAAAATCGAATTTCTCGTTTATTATCTGCTCCAGTACTCTCAGACGGAATATTTCCATCTTCTGCATAATACTTTTTACATGTTCACGTTCCGCAAATGATTTGGGCTTTTCCGGAAGATGTACATTGAGAAAATAGCGGCGTGTTGTTCTGTTAGTTCCAGGAATGAGAATAGGAGGGTAGAAGTCAAGATATAATGAAACTCTTCCCTTACTTATTTTCTTTTTTCTAAGATATACTTTTGAAATCATGATAATTCGGATTTGATAGGTGATACATTAGCGTTGTTTGTCATAGATTGCCGTTTACTCATGTGCGGCTATGGCAGGCTCATTAACATTGTTTATGGCAATGTTTCCTGTACCAAACACCTTTCTGAGTCCTTCAATGCTTATAATGACATTCTTTCCCTTTGTCTTCTTGGGAATGTTGTACCATTTGCATCTGTTGTAGATAGTGTCACGATCTACATTGAACAATGCACAAGCTTCGGGGACGGTTATATATCCGTCCTCTCCAATCCGGGAATTTTTGATTTCATCAACATGTTTCTTGGAATACAAGGTAGTATTCCCGGTCTTTTCCTTTTTCTTGGGAATTTTATACCTTGAGGTAAAGCTGTGTACAGCCTTTACCGTCATCTTGTAGATTTTCTGGATCTGTTCGATTGTGTACCACTCCGTTATTTCTTCAGCCTCCTTATATCCCAACTTCCTGAAATAGCGGTCAATATGTTCCATACTGAACAGCCTCTTTCCTGAAAGAGTGGCTGAAGGAATGTTGTTTTCTTTAGCAATCACATAAAGTCTGCTATAAGAAATCTGGTACTTTTCTTCTATCTCTTTTGCAGAGTAGAAATCAGTAATTGTTTTTGTAGACTTAATAGGTCTCTCTTGCATTGTTTTTACGCTTTTTAAATTCATCATAACCATTTCAACCTCTTTGCGTTTAACAATAATTCTACTACCAATTTGTGAAAAAGGAATTTCATAAATCCGCATGTAAGTATAAATACTTTTTCTGTTTACCCCCAGATAAATGGCGAGTTGTTTCAGGCTGATAAATTCTCTCGCCTGTATAACTTCCAGTTCATCTACAGCCAGACGGATTCTTTTCTTCTTTTCCTCTTTCACTTCTTTTGTGACTGCATTATAGCGGTCACTTCTAATTAACTCCTTGTAATACTTGTCGTTACAAGCCTTACAACAGAAACGTGTCTTGCAGGTCTTTGCTATGAAAGTTTTCCTGCAAAATTCACAGATTCTTTCAATTCTTACCTTGTTACCCATATTTTACTCTCCAAAACTCGCTGCGAAATAGTGTGTAAAGGTGTGTAATGATGTGTAAATACCTTTTGTACTTCGCACACGTTGTTAGTGAAAAATTACTCTAATGAGTCAACAGGTACTTTCGGGGTACAAAAATATGCAAAACCGTGAAAATAAACAATGTTAGCGTAGATTGCTAACATTGTTTAATATATTGATTATTAGACTTTTATTTGTTATTGTTTGCTGGCGTTTTTCATCGTTTTTCAGTCCTTATTTCCCGATGCAAAAATTTAGATTTGAATTTGTATTTCCGAGGTAATTTGGGTTATCAGATCTATGATGTCCATGATTTGTATTATGGCTTGCAGGATGCAGCTCCGAATACGAATGTGCTGGAGTCCGCTTACAAGGAAAATAGGAAAATTACTACAGGAAAAAATGTGCATAGCAGTTATTTTGTACATAATGGTGATTTTATGAAGTTGGATGTCGCTACATTGGGGTATACTTGGAATATAAATAATAAGTGGGTTGAAAAGGCACGTTTCTATATTACAGGACGTAATTTGTTCACTATTAGCGGATATCACAGAGGACTAGATAAGGATGCATATTGTGTAAATGGTATGGAACCCGGTCTACCTTACAGTAAGAATGGATATTATCCGTCTTCACGTCAATTCTTGTTTGGTATTCAACTTAACTTCTAAATTTATTACTTTATGAAAACGTTTAAATTAAAAAATATATTTCTGGGATTAGGAATGTTGGCATCAGTGGGATGTACGGATTTGTCGGAAACTACTTATGATATTGTACCTCAGGATGGATTCTATCAAACCAAGGAGAATGTTCTTCAGGCGTTTGTACGTCCTTTCGGACACGGATATTGGTTGTGTTGTAGGGCGATGTATTGGTTTGGCGAACTTTCTGCCGACCATTATATGACTGTGCAAAGAGAGGAACATTGGTATAATGGCGGTGAATATTTCCGTTATCATTATCATACTTGGACTGTTGATGATTGGTATGTTAATGCAATTTGGGAAGATACTTACAGAGGGATCATTCAGTGTAATGCCAGTATTTCTGATATAAGTAAGCTGAATCCTGCAAAGTTTGGCTTTTCACAGCAAGAGTTTGATGATTTTATTTCTCAAACACGTGTTTTACGTGCGTGGATGTATATGTCTATATTCGATTTAGTACATAATATACCAATTGTTACGGATTATCCAACTACAGAGTTGCCGGCACAATCAGAGCCAAAAGAAACTTTTGCTTTTATTGAACAAGAGCTGTTGGAATCATTGCCTGCGTTACAAAAAAAAGAAAGTAATAATGGAAATGGCTTAAAGCAGGGTCAATGGACCCAGGGAGCTTGTGCTGCCTTATTGGTAAGGTTGTATATGAACGCTAGTTGGTGGATTGATGAGGACAAGACGGTCGAAGCTGAAAAATACTGTGAAAAAATTATAGATGGTGAATACGGTTTCTATGATATAGATAATAGGTGGGATGCGCCGTTTGATTGGGATAACGATAAGTCTAATGAATTATTGTTTGGTTATCCATCCTCGTTTGGTGGTATGCATTGGCTTTATGATTATGAAATGTTTTGGCAGGTTGCTCCGTTCCTCTCTTCGAAATATTTCGGTTTTACAGATTGGGGGAATTGTAACCCCAAATATGCATTACAGCCAGGATTAGATTTAAATGGAAATGAATATTCCTTTGAAAATGGAAAACCGGTCCGTAAGTTTATGAAATATCCTGATGATGTGCGTCTGAAAAAGTATAAAAATTTAGGAAATAGCAAACGCGAAGGAATGTTTTTGTATGGCGACCTACCTTATGAAACGGCAAATGGAACGGAATATGTTACTTCGGACAATGGAGCTTACAAACTTTACATTCGTGATCAAGTAGGTATTTTCCGCGATACAGATCCTGCTAGTTTCTCTCCCAATCCTTCTAGTGGAACCCAAACTCCAAAATCGGCTATGGCTTACGGAGATCAGAATTCAGGTTGGTGTTTGATAAAATATCCTATTTATCGTTCGGATGATGCAGGTAAAATAGAATCGGATTATGCTTTGATCCGTTTAGCGGAAATTTATTATTATTTGGCAGAAATTCGTTTTTATCAGGGTAGAAAGGCAGAAGCGGAAAAATTACTGAATTATGTACGGAAGCGTTATTATCCAGCAGGTTCTTCTAGTTTGTATCCTGAGAATGGGAGTGCATTGACAGAACAGGAATTATTGGATGAATGGGGACGGGAATTTTTAGGAGAAGGTTTACGTAGACAGACTTTATGCAGGTTCGGGATTTTTAATTCGGGAACTTGGTGGGATAAAGAACCGGATCCAGATAATCATACGATGTGGATACCTCTTTCACGTACTACATTGAATACGAATCCAAACTTGAAGCAGAATCCAGGTTATCCATCTGTTAATTAAAAAATTGATAATCTCATTTTTATCCGATAACTTGTATGTATATCTACATCTTGTTGTCGGATTGTTGAATAATTTTTGTATTTAAATAATTAGAACATTAATAGTATGAAAAAAAATAAATTCTTATTTTGTATCGGTCTGTTACTGACTGTTGCGACGATTGTAAATGCACAGTCTGTGACTTGGATTAGTAGTACCGAAGGCAATGTATGGCAAAAATCAAAAGTGAAGTTGCAGTCAAAATCAGAACAAAATCCTGTTTTACAGGTAGATGGAACAGAGAACGGTGTTGCTTTCAAGAATTGGGGAACTACTTTCAATGAACTTTGTTGGGATGCTCTTGGGTTATTAACTCGTACTGAACAAGATGAAATATTGTATAATATATTTTCTCCGCAAGGTGATTTACGGATTACGCGTGGACGAATTTCGATGGGAGCCAATGATTACGCTCGTTCTTGGTATAGTTGTGACGAAGTGGAGGGTGACTTTGAATTGAGATATTTTAATATTAATCGTGATAAACAGACTATTATTCCTTTCATACGTGCTGCACAAAAATATAATCCGAATCTTACATTTTGGATATCACCTTGGTGTCCTCCAAGCTGGATGAAAATAAATGGAGATTATCCGGTTTTAAGTAGTCCGTTTAATAGTTTGTCAGAGAAACAGAATTATTTATTATATGGTGCTACAGGCGGTCAGGTTGATGAGAATGAAATGAAGTTGACCGGTGCCCGTGATGGAGTTTTTCCTCGCCAACTTGCGACAACTGACTTTATGATTCAAGATCCACGTTATTTGCAGACTTATGCAGATTATTTTTGTCGGTTTATAGATGCCTATAAAGAACAAGGAATTCCCATTGATATGGTAATGTATCAGAATGAAGCGTACAGTTACACTCCTTATCCTGGTTGTGCCTGGACTGCCACCGGTACGATTCGTTTCAATAAAGAATATTTAGCTCCTACTTTGAGGCAAATGCATCCTGAGGTGAAGCTTTATTTAGGTACTTTTAATACGAATCGCCAAGATCATGTAGAAACAATTCTTGCTGATACGGCTTTATGTAATTGTATTCGTGGTATGGGATTTCAATGGGAAGGACGTGAAATACTTCCTTCCATAAGAAAACAGCATCCCGAATGGGAATATATCTGTTCGGAAAGCGAATGCGGTTGGGGTAGTTTTGATTGGAAGGCAGCAGAACATACATTTGAGTTGATAAATCATTATTTAGGGAATGGATGTTGTGAATATAATTTTTGGAATTGTATTTTGACCGATAAAGGTGAAAGTCCGTGGGGATGGAAACAGAATGCGTTGATTCGTGTGGATTCGGAAAAACGTACGTTTGTTTATACCCCGGAGTATTATGCGTAAAGCATTATAGCAAAATGGTGGCTCCAGGATCAAAAATCTTACAATACAAGGCAAAGGGGGAGGATAACCAACCAGTCATTATATTCCTGACTCCTGAGAATCAGTATTTGGTAGTGGCGGGGAATTTTAATGGCAAACAACAAAATTTGAGTGTAAAACTGGCGGGAAAATATTTGGAGGTGACGTTGCAGCCCCATTCTCTAAATACATTTTATACAAAATGATCACAAGGAATAATCCTCGTTAAATTGATATCCATTGTAGGGATCGGTGGATTCTTACAATGGATAAAAAAGATGTAAAACTTCTATTTTCCCCCATTTGACCGAATAAAGTCCCTCTTTTGAAAGATTTATATACCCATCGTTAGGATTGTATTTTCTATCTTTGCATCAAACAATTTTTGAACTAATTATTATGAAACACAAAATCCTTACTTTCTTTTTGGCTTGTCTTGTGCCCTGGCTGGCAGGAGCACAGCAATCTGCCAATAGTCAAAACAATGTAGCCGAAAAAGATTACATAGCTTATCTCTTTACCTATTTTACAGGTAACCACATCAGCGAGGAAGCCGTATGCTATGCGGTAAGTACGGACGGATATACCTATTGGGCACTGAATGACAACAAACCTGTCATTGATTCCAAAATCATCAGTTCTACCGGTGGTGTGCGCGATCCGCATATCCTGCGTTGCGAAGACGGAAAGACATTCTATATGGTGGTTACCGATATGGTTTCTGACAATGGATGGGATTCCAATCGTGCCATGGTGTTGCTGAAATCTACAGACTTGGTGAACTGGAACCATTCTGTCATCAATATGCAGAAACGTTATGCTGGACAGGAAAAACTGAAACGGGTATGGGCTCCTCAGACTATCTTCGATGCGGAAGCCGGAAAATACTTGGTCTATTGGTCAATGAAATATGGTGATGGGGCAGATGTGATTTATTATGCTTATGCCAATAAAGAATTTACCGACCTGGAAGGTGAACCGAAACCGCTTTTCATCTCTGAAAACAAGAAATCTTGCATAGACGGTGATATCGTATATAAAGATGGAATCTACCACCTGTTTTATAAAACTGAAGGACATGGAAACGGCATCCGGGTAGCAACTACCCGTTCACTGACTTCGGGACAATGGGAGGAAGAACCCGACTACAAGCAGCAGACCCCGGAAGCGGTGGAAGGTGCGGGAACTTTCAAACTGATAGGCCAGAATAAATACATTTTGATGTATGATGTCTATATGAAAGGTAAATACCAGTTTACCGAAACGACCGATTTGAAAAACTTTAAAGTGATAGACAGTGAGGTGAAGATGAATTTTCATCCGCGTCACGGAACTATCATCCCCATTACCCGTGCCGAGTTGAAGCGCATCACCGACAAATGGCCTTCAAAGGAAATGGGCAATATAACGATTCCCAACAATCCCGTGCTGCAAGGTTTCCATGCTGACCCCGAGATATTGTATTCTCATCAGACTAAAAAATATTATATCTATTCCACCACCGACGGACAGCCCGGATGGGGCGGATGGTATTTCAGTGTCTTCTCTTCGGATAATCTGAAGGACTGGAAAGATGAAGGGGTGATGCTTGATTTGAAATCCGATCAGGTGGCATGGGCGGATGGAAACGCATGGGCTCCGTGCATTGAAGAGAAAATGGTGGATGGAAAGTATAAATATTTCTTCTATTTCAGTGGTAATCCTGTAGCCGGAGGCGGCAAGCAGATTGGGGTGGCGGTAGCCGATTCACCCATTGGTCCGTTCAAAGACTTGGGACATCCCATTATTACTGAATCTCCCGTGGGCCACGGACAGCAGATTGATGTGGATGTGTTTACCGATCCGGTTTCGGGAAAATCCTATCTGTACTGGGGCAATGGTTATATGGCGGGCGCCGAACTGAATGAGGATATGGTTTCCATCAAAAAGAATACCTTGACCGTATTGACACCGAAAGGAGGAAGTCTGAAAGATTACGCTTTCCGTGAAGCGGCATATGTGTTCTATCGTAATGGTCTTTACTACTTTATGTGGTCGGTGGATGATACCGGTTCGCCCAACTATCATGTGGCATACGGTACGTCGAAATCTCCGCTAGGTCCTATAAAGGTTGCTAAGAAACCGGTGGTACTGATTCAGGATCCTGCAAAGGAAATCTATGGACCTGCGCACAATGCAGTCCTACAAATTCCGGGTACGGATGAGTGGTACATTGTATATCATCGTATTAATAAGAACTTTATAGATCGTGAGAAGGGTCCTGGCGTGCATCGTGAAGTATGTATAGACCGTATGGAATTTAATCCGGACGGAACCATCAGGAAGGTTGTTCCCACGTTATAAAAGAAACATGACAATAAAGCATATACCATGAAAAAGACCTTATTATCTCTGGCAATCGCCTCATTGGCAGCAGGCCAATCCGTCTGTGCTGCCGTGGAAAAAGTATATAATGAGCCCGATTCGGTCTACATCTTCTCTTACGCCCATCCGGAAGACGAGGGAAGCAGCGGACTGAAATTCGCATGGAGCCCCGATGGCGACAAGTGGCTGAGTGTATCCGACGGCTTTGCCTATCTGAAATGTGATTTCGGGCGTTGGGGGGCGGAAAAGAGAATGATTAAACCTCTTCTGGAAAAAGCGGAAGATGGACGTTGGTATTGCCGGTGGCAGCTTACCCCCAGCGGAAAAGTATGGGGTACTTCCCATTCTTCCGACTTGTTGAAGTGGGCTCCCCAACAATATGTCAATGCGGAGAAGCCTGCCGTGCCCCGACTGGTCACTGCCCGGCAGATTGTCCTTGATAAAGATACCTTGAACGGTTATATGCAGAAAGTACCTTATGCGGATATAGAACAGTTGATTCGTTTTGCTGAGCATAAGAAATTCCGCGATATACAGAATAATGAGCGTACCGAACAGGATGCCGTCCGCTTTGCCGGACTAAAACCGGTCGCTGCCACCATCCGGGTGGATACCGGACGGGTGAAGCCCATTAGCGAGCATCTGATAGGTATTTTCTTTGAGGATATCAATTATGGAGCCGATGGTGGACTTTATGCGGAGCTGGTTCAGAACCGTGATTTTGAATATTCTGCCAAAGACGGTGCAAGAGATAAGAACTGGAACAGCACGTATGCGTGGAGTATACAGGGTACTGATGCGGAACTGTCTGTCAGTGAGGACAGTCCCATCCATGCTAACAATGCTCACTATGCAGTGTTAGAGGTACACCGCCCGGGTGCTGCCTTGGTGAATAACGGTTTTGACGGTATTGCCGTGAAAAAAGGTGAGAAGTATGACTTCTCTGTGTTTTCCAAAGTGCTGGATGATACGAAAGGTGGAAAAGTGCTTGTGAGGCTGACTACCAAAGATGGCAAGGAAATTGCGCAGGCTGCTATTCGGGTTTCATCTACAGAGTGGAAAAAACAAAAGGCTGTACTGACGGCAACGGCGGATGCTGCGGATGCCGTGTTGTCCGTTTGTCCGCAGATGGCTGGGAAGTATGCCTTGGATATGGTTTCTCTTTTCCCACAGAATACATTTAAAGGCAGGAAGAACGGGCTGCGCGCCGATTTGGCACAGACTTTGGCGGACCTTCATCCCCGTTTTGTCCGTTTCCCCGGCGGATGTGTGGCTCACGGAGATGGTGTGGACAATATTTATGATTGGAAAGGCTCTATAGGAGCGTTGGAGGAACGCAAGCCTCTGCGCAATTTGTGGGGGTATCATCAGACCCGCGGTCTGGGATATCATGAATATTTTTTGTTCTGCGAGGATATGGGGGCCGAACCTGTTCCTGTAGTGGCAGCCGGAGTGCCTTGTCAGAATTCGGGTACTTGCAGTCATCACTCGGTAGGCGAACTGGGTTGCGGCGGTCAGCAAGGCGGAATCCCGATGGAGGAAATGCCGCAGTACGTGCAGGATGTACTGGATTTGATAGAATATGCGAATGGAGATGCGAAGAAGACCGTGTGGGGAAAGAAGCGTGCGCAAGCCGGACATCCCAAACCTTTCAATCTGAAGTACATCGGTATTGGTAACGAGGATTTGATTACCGATATCTTTGAAGAACGTTTCACCATGATTTTCAATGCGGTGAAGGAGAAATATCCCGAAGTGACCGTTATCGGAACGGTAGGCCCGTTCTATGAGGGCAGTGATTATGAGGAAGGCTGGAAATTCGCCACTAAGATGGGTATTCCGATGGTGGATGAACATTATTATAACACCCCGGGATGGTTTATCAACAATCAGGATTTCTATGACCGTTATGACCGTAACAAGGCGAAAGTGTATTTGGGAGAGTATGCGGCTCATTTGCCGGGACGTCCCAACAATATAGAAACAGCTTTGGCCGAGGCCTTGTACCTGACTTCCGTGGAGCGTAATGCCGATGTGGTGACCATGACTTCTTACGCTCCGTTACTGGCTAAGGAGGGACATACCCAGTGGAATCCGGATTTGATTTATTTCAATAATACGGAGGTAAAACCCACCGTAGGTTACTATGCGCAGCAGATGTACGGACAAAATGCGGGCAGTGAATACATCGCTTCTTCCGTGACTTTGGATAATGCACAAGATGCGGTGAAGAAACGGATAGGTGTGTCGGTAGTCCGCGACGGAAAGACAGGAGATATGATCGTGAAACTGGTGAATCTGCTGCCGGTAGCGGTGAATGCGCAAGTGGAGCTCCCGTCTTTGGAAGGAATGAACACCACTGCCGTAAAGACGGTTTTGGCAGGAAAACCGACAGACCAACAGGTTCGTCCTGTATCCGGTACAATGGAGGTAAGCGAGAAATTCGGGTATGAATTGCCGGCTTATTCATTTACGGTAATCCGGATAAACAAGAATGAAAAATAACAATAGATAAATAAACATGAAGAAATTACTGACTTTGTTGCTGGCGGTCCTGCTGCTGGCAGGATGTGCCGGCAATAAGCTTGGGACATTCGAAGCGGGTAAGAATACCTTTCTGCTGAATGGGAAACCGTTCGTGGTCAAAGCGGCAGAGGTGCATTATCCGCGTATTCCCCGTGAATACTGGGAACATCGTATTGAAATGTGTAAAGCATTGGGCATGAATACGCTTTGTCTGTATGTCTTTTGGAATTTGCATGAGGAAACTCCCGGTAAGTATGATTTTACAGGTAATAAAGATATTGCAGCTTTCTGTAAATTGGCTCAGAAGCATGGTATGTACGTCATTGTGCGTCCCGGTCCGTATGTATGTGCGGAATGGGAAATGGGTGGGCTGCCTTGGTGGCTGCTGAAGAACGACAGCGTGCAGCTTCGTACTCTCGATCCTTTCTATATGCAGCACGTGGGAGCCTTTATGCATGAAGTGGGCAAGCAGTTGCAGGATTTACAGATTACCCGTGGTGGTAACATCATCATGGTGCAGGTGGAAAACGAATATGGTTCGTATGGCACGGACAAGCCCTATGTGTCTGCCATCCGTGATACGGTACGTGCCGCAGGCTTTACTGAAGTGCCTTTGTTCCAATGTGACTGGAGTTCTAATTTCCTGAATAATGGTTTGGATGATTTGCTTTGGACTATAAATTTTGGTACGGGAGCTGATATCGACAAGCAGTTTGCCAAACTGAAAGAAGTACGCCCCGACGCTCCGTTGATGTGCAGCGAGTTCTGGAGCGGATGGTTTGATCACTGGGGGCGCAAGCACGAAACCCGTGACGGACAAATCATGGTGGATGGCCTGAAAGAGATGATGGACAAAGGTATTTCTTTCAGTTTGTACATGACCCACGGAGGAACGACCTTTGGCTGGTGGGGCGGTGCCAATAATCCGGCTTACTCGGCTATGTGCAGCAGCTATGACTATGACGCTCCTATCAGCGAAGCAGGCTGGACCACCGACAAGTATTTTGCTTTACGTGATATGTTGAAGGACTACTTGGACGAAGGACAGACATTGCCTGAAGTTCCTGAAGCTTTACCGGTTATGGAAATCCCTGCCATTAAATTCACTCAAATAGCTCCGTTGGTTGACAATCTGTCCGAACCGAAGCAGACAGAGGAAATCCAGCCGATGGAGAAATTTGACCAAGGCTGGGGAAGTATCCTGTACCGTACCCATTTGCCGGAAGATGTGAAAGCGGGAACCGTTCTGAAAATCACCGAACAGCATGACTGGACACAGGTTTTTGCCGACGGGAAACTGTTGGGGCGTCTGGATCGCCGTGGTGGAGAACAGGAACTTACACTGCCTGCATTAAAAGCCGGTACACAGCTTGATTTATTGGTGGAAGCCATGGGGCGTGTGAACTTTGACAAGTCCATTCACGACCGCAAGGGAATTACCGAGAAAGTGGAACTGGTGAACGGTAAGAATGCCGAAACGTTGAAAGGCTGGACTGTTTATAATCTTCCCGTAGATTATGAATTTGTATCTTCCCGGAACTTTCAGGATATGAACTCGTCTGCCGCCTGTGGCATAGAGAAAAATGATGAAAGTGTTCCGGCCTACTATCGCGCTGCTTTTACCTTGGATAAGGTGGCTGATACGTTCCTGAACATGGAGTCTTGGGGAAAAGGTATGGTATGGGTGAACGGTCATGCCATGGGACGTTTCTGGGAAATCGGTCCTCAACAAACCCTGTTCATGCCGGGCTGCTGGCTGAAAAAAGGAGTGAATGAAATCATCGTTCTTGACTTGAAAGGCCCGAAAGAGGCAACCATCGTCGGATTGAACAAACCTATCCTGGATATGCTTCGTGTGGCTGTTCCTGAAACGCATCGTAAACAGGGGCAGACCATCAAACTGGAGAAGGAAACACCGGTATCTGCCGGTACTTTCAAACCAGGTAACGGTTGGCAAGAAGTGAAAGTTCCTGTTACGAAAGGACGTTACTTCTGTCTGGAAGGGCTGTCTTCTTTTGATAATACCAACATTGCCGCCATTGCGGAGTTTGATGTGCTGGATGAGAAAGGACAGAAAATCTCTCGTGAAAACTGGAAGATTGTTTATGCCGACAGCGAGGAACCCCGTAGCGGTAACCGCACAGCCGACAAGATTTATGACTTGCAAGAAAGTACTTTCTGGCAGACGGTGGATAATACGGCTTATCCTCATCAGGTGGTGATAGATCTCGGCAAAGAATATAACGTGACCGGTTTCCGTATTCTGCCACGTGCGGAACAGGGAGCTCCCGGCATGATTAAAGATTATAAGGTGTATGTAAAAGCAACCGGTTTCGGTTATTGATATACTTTTCCCGTAGGGGTGGAAACACAGACTGCTGAAGAAGCTACCAAAAAGAATTAAAGACACAGATGTAAGGAGGAAGCTTCAAAAGAAGGAAACCTGCGAGTGGAGCAATTATCGGATACTTTAGCAAATTTTAAAATTTGCTAGAGTATCCGGTTTCTTTTTTATAACTTTGTGGCAGTCTATGATTCTAACCGAAAGCACAATGAAATATATATTGACCTTTATACTATCTTTTCTCTCCTTCTTGGTGTGTTCTCAGAACATAACTATTACAGATATCCCTACCATTGACCAGCTGCCGGTAAATGCCATTCATCGCGTCTTCAGAGACAGCGAAGGATATATGTGGTATGGCACGGTGAACGGATTATGTCGTGATGACGGTTATCATGTGAAAGTGTTTCGTTCGGACATTGAAACTCCGGGATTATTAGAGGACAATTTGGTGGAGTGTATCGCTGAGGATAAGAAGGGGAATATATGGTTCGGTACAGACAAAGGGGTGTATATTCTTGATAAATCGGACTACAGTGTACATCCTATGGACCGGGAGCGTTTGAAGAATATTCCGGTGATGTATCTATATGCTACCAGTGACGGCTATATGTGGCTGAGCTATCGTTCTATATTGGCCAAATATGACATCAACGGACAGTTGGTCAAAGAGTATCCCCTCCGGAATAAGTACGGAAGAACTACTATTTCCGGATTTTGTGAGAGCCGCAACCATGAGATTATTATTTCTGTGTGGAATGGCCGGGTATATCATTTGGACAAAGAAAAAGACGAGTTCGTTCCTTATCCTGATAAGATGAGAAGACAAAATCCTACGGTGATGGTTCAGGATAATGAACAGGACTACTTCTGGTTGGCAACCTGGGGGGATGGTGTGGTGCGTTTTGACCCTTCGGCTCCTGAAGATTCTATGTTTGTATATTCTGAAATACCGGTCAATGCTGCCGGTGAGGAGGATGGGGTCATCCTTAGTCTGGTACAGGATGATAAACTGGGGTATATCTGGTTAACCACCGGGCACGATTTCATGTCCTTACAAATACAACCGGATAAGACGTTAAAACAATTGAAATTCCAGACAGGGCTTCTGCCTGTTAATCATATGTTGGTAGAAGTTCTGAAAGGGAGGGGATGTCTATGGGTGTCGGCCTTTGACCGTCCTAGTTTCATTGTACATCTGATGGATAATATGACCAAGGATTATGCCTTACCCGCTTTGGCGGACAGAGTAAACCGCAGTCCGGCTGTAATGGCTTTGTGTGATGACGGAGACGGTATGATGTGGATGATGCAAGAAAGAACCGGGTTGGTGTTATATGACTTGAAGCAGGATAAAGTGAAAATCTATTCGGATTTTCCCGAGCTTGTTTCGTTGTCTTTGGATAACGGACGAGAGATGACTCGAGCACGTATTAATAACGGTATTTGGGTGGCAAAAGATTTGAATAGATTGGTTTATGGTATGATCCGTAAGGGTATGGAGATGTATCTGGTGGATCTTATTGATTTGAACGGGCAGGTGGAATCGAACGCTACGGTGACCAAATTGTATGAAGACTCGCACGGAATCTTGTGGATAGGCTTGAACAAAGGACTTTGCAGTTATGATGTCCGTCAGAAAAGAATTAAACAGGTTTATCCCGATGTGGGGCATGTGATGGGAATCGTGGAGAATAAGGAAGGGTTGATATGGATTTGTACTCAAGACAACGGTTTGTTTCAGACAACGGCGGATGAAAAACTTCGTTCTTTCAAATTGGACAAGAATTTCTCTTGTCTGTCTATTGCTCCCGATTGGATTTTGTGGTTGGGAACTTGTGACGGAGGAGTCTATTCTTATGATCCTTCAGAGAATAAGTTGGTCAGTTATAATGAGGCTTGTGGTATGAACGGTAATCAGGTGAATCAAATAGTGGCTGATGCATATAATCATATTTGGATTGATACAAACCAGAAACTGATAGAATTTAATCCTCGTAACGGTTCGTTCCGCACCTATCTTACCACGGATGGTTCTATCTTGTTGCGTCGCTTTCTTCCCACTGCTGTTTGTCAAGCAAAAGATGGCAATATTTATTGGGGCGGCATTCCGGGTATTTGCATGGTTACTCCATCAAACGGGTTGGAAAGAAAGGCTAGTGCAGTGAAGACCAAGATAACTGATATAAAGTTGCAAGGAGAATCATTGATATTCGGAGATAGAAAGAGTAGCAATTCCATTAACCGGATAGAATTGCATCCCGATGATCAGAATTTGGAAATTAGTTTTTCTTCTCTTAACCACCGTTATGCTTCAAAAATACGCTATGCTTATCGGTTGATAGGAGTGGACAAAGCGTGGGTATATGTGGAAGGTGGAAAAAACTCGGCTTTTTATAATCATCTGAGTAAGGGCACTTATACTTTTCAGGTGAAAGCGACGGATGAAAATGGTCTTTGGAGTAAAGAGGTAACTGAACTGACTATCCGACGCCTTCCTGCTTTTTATGAAACTTGGTGGGCGTATTTGTTCTATGTATTGATAGTGATGGGTGTATCCGGTTATAGTCTGTATCTTTATCTGAAACGCGTGGACCGTAAGAATAATGAAATGTGGGCGGACAGCAAGGAGATGATTAAAATGCGTATTTATTTGGATAGTAAGGTGAATTTGCCTGAACCTGAGTTTGCACAACTGGACAAACTTCTATTGGAGAAAGCGGTAAAAGCCGTGGAAGATAACCTTACTGAGCCTGATTTTGATGTGACAGCTCTAGCTGATGCCATGAATATGTCCCGTTCTACTTTGACCCGTAAATTGAAAGCCATAACAGGCCGAACTCCATTGGATTTTATCCGGAACATCAAGATGAAGCATGCCAGACACATGTTGGAAGATAAAGACAAAAGTGTAACAGAGGTTGCCGCTACGTTGGGGTATTTTAATCGGAAGTATTTCACCACTTGCTTTAAGGAGGAATTTGGAATGACTCCCAGTGAGTTCCAGAAATCACAACACGAAGAATAAACATCTTCCTGTCCTTTAATTGTTGCAAATAGGGGGTACAAATGCGTCAAGTTATAGCTAGAGCTATTTGTATCCCCTGTTAGCATGGTTCTTCACCTGTATTTCTATTTCCTATTTCATTCTTTTGCCACAACCTTTTACGGGGAGAAAAACACATCTTCTTCATTCATTCCCGCAGTAAAGGTATGTATAACTTTAAATTTAATATAGAATGAAACATTTGTTTTTGTTGCTTACTCTGCTAAGCTTTTCATTAACGGCCTTAGCCCAGCAAAAAGTGACGGGTAAGGTGAAAGATTCTTCCGGCGAGCCTGTCATAGGAGCCAGTGTTGTTGTAAAAGGCAATAATACCATGGGAACCATTACCGATTTTGATGGAAACTTTATGTTGGATGTTCCGGCAAAGAGTGTGTTGGTTATTTCTTATATTGGCTATGTCACTCAGGAAGTCCCGACAGCAGGAAAGAATTCATTAGAGATTGTTTTAAAGGAGGATACCAAAACCTTGGATGAAGTGGTGGTGATTGGTTACGGTACACAGCGTAAAGGTGATGTGACCAGTTCTGTAGCTAGTGTGAAAGCCGACAACTTTGTAAAAGGAGCCGTGAAAGATGTGGGACAGCTGATTCAAGGAAAAGTAGCCGGTCTGGCCATTACCAATCCTAACGGTGACCCGACGGGAAGTACTCAGATACGTCTTCGTGGTACAAATACCATTGGTGGAGCTAATACAGCTCCTTTGGTATTGATTGACGGAATTCCGGGAGAACTCGGTACAGTGGCTCCCGAAGATGTGGAGAGCGTGGACGTGCTGAAGGATGGTTCTGCTGCCGCTATTTATGGTACGCGCGGTACGAATGGTGTGATTTTAATTACTACCAAACAGGCTAAAGGAGTGGATATTAACCAGGTGGAGTATAATGGCTACGTCAGTACTTCTCTTATAGCCAAAAAGTTGGATATGCTGAATGCAGATGAGTTCCGTACCCTTTATCCTGACCAGGACCATGGGGCTGATACGGATTGGATTGATGAGATTAGCCGTACACCGGTTAGCCATGTTCATAACTTGTCATTGATGGGTGGCAATTCAAAGACTAATTATATTGCCAACTTGAACTATGCCTCTCGTCAAGGGATCATGAAAAAATCGGATTTCGAAAGTTTTCAAGGACGTATTGAGGTAACCCACCGTATGTTTGATGATAAGTTGAAGTTGAAATTCGGTTTGTTTGGTAAGAAAAACCAGATGGAATCTACAACTAGTGGGGGTAGTTTCAGAGGTTGGGTATATGGCCAGGCAACTCGTAGAAACCCGACTGATCCGGTAAGAAATGAGGATGGTACATGGAATGAGAATGTGAGCAAATTCGAATACGAGAATCCGTTGGCTTTGTTGTATGAGGCTGAAGGAAATGTAAAAAAGACGCAGTTGCGTTACAATGGAAATATTGTTTATAATCCTATCAAAGATTTGACTCTTTCTGCCGTATTCTCTTATATTCGTGACAATATGAACCGTGGCTACGGTGAAACTTTGAACCATATTTCTGCTTTGCGTGATGGATTGGCTGGTTGGTCTTCGGTAGGTGCTTATACCAAGATGGAGAAGTTGATGGAACTTACTGCACAATATAACAAAGAAATCGGTGCGCATAAATTTAGTGTCTTGGGTGGTTATAGCTACAATGAAACAGACTTTGAAGAGCTTTGGATTGATAACTATGGTTTTCAGGATGATTATTTTGGCGGATGGCATAATATTGGCATTGGTTCTGCTTTGAAAGACGGTAAAGCGAATATCGGCTCAAAGAAAACTCCTACAAATTTGATCGGTTTTTTTGGGCGGGCTACCTATTCGTTCAAGAATCGTTATTTGTTGATGGGAGCTCTTCGTTATGAAGGAGCCAGCCAGTTATGGGGTACTGATAATGCATGGGGGCTTTTCCCATCTATATCTGTAGGATGGAGAATTACCGAAGAAGCATTTATGAAGAATCAGAAGATATTTGATGATTTGAAACTTCGTGTGGGATATGGTGTGACGGGTTCACAGCCTAAAGATCCTTTCCTGGGGGTGGCTATGTTGAAATACGGCTCGTATGCTTTTGTAAATGGGAATTGGGTACAGACCATTGTTCCGGCATCCAATCCGAATCCTGATTTGAAATGGGAGGAAAAGAAAGAAACCAATATTGGTTTGGACTTCGTTTCATGGGGTGGCCGTTTGTCCGGTTCTATTGATTATTATAACCGTGATGTGGATGGCTTGATATACGAATATGGAGTACCGACTCCTCCGAACTTGTATAATAAGACGATGGCCAATGGGGGTACAATGAGAAACCGTGGTGTGGAAGTGTTGGTAACTGTGGTTCCTGTTCAGAATAAAGATTTTGAATGGAGCACTACCGGAACATTCTCTTTGAACTCTAATAAGCTAATCAGTTTGTCTGGCAGCATCTTTAAGTCGGATTATGACTATTTTAATACGGGTACTGTGGAATACTCCGGTCAGGTAGCCGATTCTCACAGAGTACAGGTAGGTGAAAGCATCGGTAATTTTTATGGCTTTAAAGTAGTAGATGTGGACAGTGAAGGTCGTTGGATCTACGAAGACAGGAATGGTGAGTTGGTGAACTATAAAGATTTTACTCATGCTCCCGAAGATAAGCATGTTATTGGTAACGGTCTTCCTAAATGGTATGCGGGATGGAACAATACTCTTCGTTATAAAAACTTCGACTTGAATGTGACGATGCGTGGCGCGTTTGGTTTCCAGATAATCAATGGTGGACGTATGAATTATGAGAATGTAAAAAACAGCCGTTTTGAAAATCGTTTGAAGTCTGTGAATGACTTGGTATTTGGCAAGCATACGTTGAGTCCGGAAGTAGAACCGGAATTCAATAGCTATTATGTAGAAGATGGTGACTACTGGAAGATTGACAATATCACTTTGGGATATAGCTTCGGTCAGGTAGGTAAATATATAAAGTCACTCCGTATTTATGGTTCGGTATTGAATGCTTTGACTATAACCGGATATAAAGGTATTGATCCGGAAGTATCAACAGATGGTTTGACTCCGGGGTATGATACACGTGACAGATATCCGAGTGTGCGCTCATTTACTTTCGGCGTTAATGTGAAATTTTAATGAACTAAAAAGGAATTGAAGATGAAAACAAATATAAAATTATGGACAATGGGACTGATGACAGCCGCATTGTTGGGAAATACAGCTTGTACTGATTTACTGCATGAGAGCTATGGACAGGTAGTGTCTGAGGATTACGTACCGAAAACGGAGGAAGATGTCAGTTATCTGGTAAATGCCGCTTATATACCTTGGCGTGAAACGTTGCTGCAATGGAACGGAGTGGTTCGTGCACAGGAATTGTGTGCGGATCAAGATGTTCTTCCTGCCCGTGATGGTATTGGATGGGTAGACGGTTATATCTATAAAAGATGGCATCAGCATACTTGGACTACCGAGGATGACGGTGTGCTTCAAGGATGGGAACGTACGTACAATGGTGTGAATACCTGTAACCGTATTTTATCTCAGATAGAAGAAGGTGTGATCAGTGTGGATGGAGAAACGAAAGAAAAGTTGATTGCCGAATTGAAAGTACTGAGGGCTTCATATTATTATATTTTGATTGATTTGTATGGTAATGTGCCCATTGTGACAGATTTTAAAGATACTTCTTTGCCGCAACAGTCTACTCGTAAAGAGGTCTTTGACTTTATTGTGAAAGAAATAACGGAGAATATGGATTTGTTGTCCGAAACGCCGAGAGGTTATTATTATGGACGTTTCAATAAGTGGGCGGCTCATACATTGCTGGCCAAAATGTATTTGAATGCTGAAGTTTGGTCGGGTACTGCTCAATGGCAGAAATGTATTGACGAGTGTGATATCGTGATTAATTATGCCGAGAAGTCCGGAGAATATGCATTGGAGAATAATCAGAAGGATGTTTTTGTAACGCATAATGAGAATTCTAAAGAAATTATCTTTGCATTGCCGTTTGATGAAATTTATGTGACAGGATGGAATGATTTTGATTTTCATATGTACACTTTAGCACCTGAGAATCAAGATACTTACCAATTGACTGCACGTCCTTGGGGAGGCGTGTGCGCAGTGCCTCAGTTTATTAATTCTTTTGATGAGGATGATGCACGTTTAGAGGATAACTATATTCAAGGTCAGCAATATACCTATTCTGGTGAAATCTTGAAGCGTAGTATTGATGGAAAACCATTGATTTATACGGTAGATGTCCCCTCTATTGATCAGTCGGATGTGGATGATGGGTTCCGTTGGGGTAAATTTGAATATGCCACCGGTATAACCAACCGTTTGAGCAATGACTGGCCGTTGTTACGATATGCGGATGTATTGATGATGAAAGCGGAGTCATTGATGCGTTTGGGCAAATCGGGAGCAGGTGCTTTGGTGACTCAGGTACGTGAACGCGCCTTCAAGAATGAACCTGAAAAAGCGCAAGTTACAGACGCGGAACTGATGGGAGGAAGTGTATATGATTATGGTCGGAGAGATAGTTATAAGACAGAACATGATGGAGGAACGGATATTAAATATGGTCGTTTCCTTGATGAGCTTGGTTGGGAGTTTTGTCAGGAAGGACGCCGCCGTCAGGACATGATTCGTTTTGGCATCTTCACTACAAAAGCTTGGTTCTCTCATGATAAGAGTGATGAAACCAAAAATCTGTATCCTATTCCAAATAAAGTATTGTTGACCAATAGTAATCTGAAACAGAATCCGGGATATTCTAAATAGTATTTATTGGATGTTTTTTTAAGGATGAAAAGGTTGTTTTTTCTTTTCTACATTAAATTAGAAAGAATTATGAGTAAAAAGATTTCAATAAGTTTGTTGCTCCTCTGTCTGGGATTATTTTCCCAGGCACAGAGCTATCAGAAAATGCCGCAAGGAGTTAAGACTACTGTACAAGGTATAGATGTTGAAGTGGCATTTTATTCTCCATCCATTGTCCGGGTTTATAAGACACCGGAGGGAAGTTCGTATGACAAGAAGAGCCTTGTAGTAATGAAAGAGCCTGAGGAGACCTTTGTGGAGTTTGCAATGAATAAAGAGTATATTCGTTTAAAGTCGGATGCATTACAGGTGGAGGTCAATTCATCTACAGGTGGAATCAATTTCTATGATGCAACCGGAAGGGTGTTGTTAAAAGACAAGGATTATGGAACACAGTTCACCCCGTTTGATGATGCGGGTACTTTTTCTTACAATGTCCGGCAGGCTTTTTTATTAGATAAGGATGAAGTGATTTATGGATTGGGGCAACAACAGACTGGAAAAGTGAATCAGCGCAATCAAAAACTTTTTCTTCGTAACAAGAATATGAGTATCTGTATTCCTTTTATTCATTCAGTGAAAGGTTACGGACTTTATTGGGATAATTATTCTCCGACTACCTTTACGGACAATCCGCAAGAAATGTCATTCGATTCTGAAGTGGGCGATTGTGCCGACTATTATTTCATTTATGGTAGCAATGCGGACGGCGTGATAGCCGGAGTCCGTGATTTGACCGGGCAGGCTCCTCTTTATCCGCTGTGGACACTTGGATTCTGGCAGTGCCGCGAGCGTTATAAGAGTCCGGATGAACTGTGCGAAGTGGTTGATGAATACCGTGATCGGAAAGTTCCTTTGGATGGAATCATTCAGGATTGGCAGTATTGGGGATGTGATTCTAACTGGAACTCCATGAAGTTCCAGAATCCTCGCTATATTAATAAGATGGGCGACAAAGAATACATGAAATATCTTCCGAATGGTGAGAATCCGGATGCACGTTATGGTACTCCAAGAATAAAAAGCCCTCAAGAAATGATTGACTATATACACAAGCGGAATGCGCATATCATGATTTCTGTATGGGCCTCTTTTGGTCCGTGGACAGAGATGTATCATAAGATGGACAGTCTGAATGCTTTGCTTCATTTTGAGACTTGGCCGCCTAAAGCCGGAGTGAAACCTTACGATCCGTTCAATCCTGTAGCAAGAAGTATTTATTGGAATGAAATGAAAAAGAATATCTTTGATCTAGGTATGGACGGCTGGTGGTTGGATTCTACCGAACCCGATCATCTGGAGATTCAAGATAAAGATTTTGATACAAAAACTTATTTAGGTTCTTTCCGAAGAGTTCACAATGCTTTTCCTTTGATGTCCAATAAAGGTGTTTATGAGCACCAGCGTGCTACCACTTCCGACAAGCGGGTATTCTTACTTACCCGTTCTTCATTCTTGGGACAGCAGCGTTATGCTTCACATTCATGGAGTGGAGATGTCGTTTCTACTTGGGAAGTGATGCGCAAGCAACTGGCAGCTGGCCTGAATTATTCTTTGTGTGGTATTCCTTACTGGAACACTGACTTGGGAGGATTTTTTGCTTGGAAATATAATAATGATGTTAATAATATTACCCCAATTCGGGATAAAATAGCGATTAGTTGCATGTTAAGACAGATACAT
>CANPJW010000046.1 GCA_947574505.1 uncultured Bacteroides sp.
TGGAAAAAGGTAAGAAGCCAATGTGAAGGCAAGAAAGAAAACCAAGTTCCTGTAGAACTTAGGTGGATTTACGTTGCCGCCTCTCTTGCCCTATTATTAGGTATAGCCGGATTGTGGAAACACTCATTAAACTACAAATTTTCAGAAAATGAATTAGTCAAGATTACAACACAGTACAACACATTACATATACTTCCAGATAGCAGTAAAGTATGGATGGAACCCGGAAGCTCTATTGAATATTACAAAGATTTCAATAAAGACAGAAAAGTATGGTTAAGCGGTAACTCTTTATTTGAAGTTTTCAAACGCAAAGAAAGCCCCTTTCAAGTACATATCAATGATGCTTTTATTGAGGTAAAAGGAACCTGTTTTCTTGTAAAGCAAGAAAACACCGATCTCTGCGAAGTAACCTTATTTAAAGGAAAGGTTGAGTTCAACATACAATCGACCCAACAAACAAAGGAAATGTTTCCCTCACAAAAACTCATTTATAATTCAGCCAACTCACAAACTCAAATAGAAAGCATTACAAATATCAACTGGGAAAATGGCAAATATACCTTTAAAGATATTCCATTAAACCAACTCATCGAATTCATAAACCAGAAATATGATAGTGACATCGTTTTAAAAGCAACACATATACAACAATCTTCATTCAGTGGAAATATCCGGCATGATGAAAAAATTGATGAAGTGCTTTACAAAATATGCTACAGTCTGAACCTGAACAAGAAAGAAGAAGGTAGTAAAATAATCGTTTATTAATGAGAATATTATATTATTATTTTTTTTTAATTTTAAATTTAAAAAGCATGAGAAACTTTACCATTTTCGGTTGCAAGCGATATGTCAAATATATCGCATTAGCATTGCTTTTTTGTCCATTATCATCCCTTGCTTCACAGGGAAACATTACTGTTAATGGACAATCTCTAACAATCAAACAAATTATTCAGATTATTGAGAAAAGCAGTGACTATTCCTTTTTTTATAATGGATTAGATTTGGAAAATGTCCCTAAAAAAGACATCAGTTGCAACGGTTCTATCGAAAAAGTTCTGCACGAAGTTTTCAGCAGTAGCGGAATAAGCTATGTTGTCAAAGGAAAAGAAGTCATCCTTAAAGTAGAAAAAACAACAACTACACAACAGACTAAAAAGCGTACCATCAGCGGTACAGTTACAGATGCATCCGACGGCACGCCAATCATTGGCGCAAACATCGTTGTAAAAGGTGAAAATACAGGTGTCATTAGCGACATGGATGGTAACTTCAGCATTTCCGTACCAACCAAAAAAGGAATTACACTTGAAATTACTTACATCGGCTACAAAAAGCGCGAAATTCCAGTAGAAGACTTAGGAGTTATTAATATCAAACTGGAATCTGACAACGAAGTATTGGACGAAGTGGTAATCGTCGGTTCGGGAACGCAGAAAAAAGTCAGTGTAACAGGTTCAATCACAAGTGTAAAAGGTTTGGAGTTGAAAGCTCCGAGTTCTTCACTCACCAATTCGTTTGCCGGTAAACTGGCAGGTGTCATCGCAACAACCTCCAGTGGTGAACCGGGAGCAGCATCCGAATTCTATATTCGTGGTATCGCCACATTCGGCGGACGTGCAACCCCGCTTATCATGTTGGACGATGTGGAAATCTCTACAACAGACTTAAATAACATCCCTGCAGAAACCATCGAAAGTTTCTCTATCTTGAAAGATGCTTCGGCCACAGCTATTTATGGTGCACGTGGTGCAAATGGTGTAATGTTGATTACCACCAAAAGAGGACAGGAAAACTCGAAAGCAAAAATCAACATCACTGTAGAAAACTCATTCAACAGTCCGATGAGATTCCCCAAATTCGCAGACGGTGCCACATGGATGGAAATGTACAACGAAGCTCAGTTAACCCGTACTCCGGGAATCACTCCCAAATACTCACAAGAACAAATCGACGGCACACGTAGCCACATCAATCCATACGTGTACCCTGATGTTGACTGGGGAAGTTTAATTTTCAGAAATATGGCAATCAATCAACGTGCCAACGTCAACTTGTCGGGTGGTGGTTCAAAAGTAACCTATTATATGAGTTTGAATGTCAACCACGATACAGGATTGTTAGATTCACCCAAACTTTATTCATGGAACAACAATATCAATAACCTGAGATATAATTTCCAGAACAACATTTCCTACAAGGTGACATCAAGTACTAAAATCGACTTGAACATGAATGCACAAATCGGCAATCTCAAAGGACCGAATTTCAGCACTTCCGATTTGTTTGCAATGACATTGGCTGCCAATCCTATCAACTTCCCGGCTTATTATCCGCAACAAGAAGGCGACAGCCACATGAGATTCGGTAACAGTTACATCAGTGGTAATAACTACCGTAGCAATCCGTATGCTTATATGTCAACTTCGTTCAAACAGTCGGACGAAAACACATTGAACACAACCTTGAAAATCAACCAGAAATTCGATTTCATCACAAAAGGTTTAAGTGCCAATGCATTGGTAAACTTCAAAAATTACTCGGTAACCGCATATGCACGTAGCATAGAACCTTATTACTACAGAGTGGCAAGCGGAAGTTACGACCCCCTCAATCCCACAACTTACGACTTGGAACGATTAGGCACTTCCGGAACAGATTATATCTCACAAGGTGACATAGCCAAGAACAGCGACCGTACCATCACGCTCCAGTTCCAATTAAACTATCAGCGTCAATTCGGTTTGCATAACGTAGGCGGAATGTTGATGTATATGCAACGTGATTATAAAGAGACCTATTACAACAACCCGCTTCCCAAGCGCAACCAGGGCTTCTCCGGACGCTTCACCTATGACTACGGACAACGGTATCTGTTTGAATTCAATTTCGGATACAACGGAACAGAACGTCTGGCAAAAGGTAATCGCTTTGAATTCTTCCCTGCTGCTTCTTTAGGATGGGTTATCAGCAATGAACCATTTTTCGAACCCCTCAAGAATACAGTCGACAACATGAAGATAAGAGCTTCTTTGGGTCTTGTAGGTAGTGATGAAACAGGTCTGATTGCCAACTCTCCTCACTTCTTGTATATCGACTCATTCAGTTTGGGAAGCGTAGGCTTCACTACCGGAGAAGATTGGAATACAACTAAAAAAGGACCTTTCGTCAATCAATACGGTGTTGTCAACGGCGGATGGGAACGTTCACGGAAATTTGACATCGGTCTTGATTTGAATTTATTCAGAAACTGGAACATTACTGCCGACTATTTCCACGAACGCCGCTACAACATCTTAATTCACCGTGAAGCATGGCCCGAATCACTGGGATATTACACAGCCAAACCGTGGAAAAACATGGGAGAAGTGAGCAACTGGGGATTTGAATTCAGCAGCAATTACCACCAGCAAATCACAAAAGATTTGTCAATGGATGTACGCACAAACTTCACATATACTCAAAACAGATATGAAAATCTGGATGAACCGATTTATCCGTACAAATGGCAAACCAGTACAGGACACTCCCTCGCTGCTTCCTACGGATACATAGCAGAAGGATTGTTCCAAAGCCAGGAAGAAATTGACAACAGCCCTGCACAAAACCTCGGTAGTACTCCTCAACCCGGAGATATCAAATACCGCGATTTGAACGGCGACGGTGTTATCGACTCCTACGATAAAGCATTGATTTCCGAATATGGAAAAACTCCACGTATCCAATATGGTTTCGGTCTTAACCTCACTTATAAAAAATTCGACTTTGGCGTATTCTTCAACGGTTCTGCCATGCGTAAAATATTTGTATCCGGTATCCATCCTTTCGGTGAAACAGACCGCAATATTTTCCAATTCATCGCCGATGACTATTGGACGGAAGCCAATCCGAACCCGAATGCCAAATATCCCCGTTTAGGATTAACCAACAGTAGCGTAGCAAACAACCAGCAAACCAGCACATACTGGATGCGCAATGGAAATTTCCTACGGTTCAAGACTTTGGAATTAGGTTACCGTTTCAAACACGGTCGTGTTTATCTCACAGGCGACAACCTGGCAGTATTCTCACCATTCAAAGATTGGGACCCGGAATTGGAATGGTACAAATATCCGTTACAAAGAACGTTTAATATTGGATTACAACTGAATTTTTAACCTGAAAAACATTTATTAGAATTATGAGACTACTTAAAAACATAAAATTATGGAGCAGCGCATTTGCTATGGCAATGTGCGGAATAGTCAGTTCATGCGATTTTCTGGATGTAGTTCCTGTTGAGCAACCCGGACTTTCGGATGCGACTCAAGATGCCGAATCTACTCTCGGTTTCCTCTATTCATGCTATGCAGGAGTGAGAAGTCCGATGTCTTATACTGACTCGGAAGCCAGTACAGACGAATATGCTTTGCCCGAATTATGGGGACACGCGGCTCATAAAATAGCATACAATCTAAATACACCACAAAACTTGATAGACCATCGTTGGGGATCGTTCTATCGGTTTGTCGGACAAACGCACCTGTTCTTGCAAGAATTAGAAAACGCACGAGGTATTTCAGAACAGCAACGCACCGAATGGAGCGCCGAAGCTAAATTCCTGCTTGCTTATTATCATTTTGAAGTGCTCCGTTTCTATGGCCCTTGCCCAATCACCGACTCCTACATACCGCAAGACACACCAAATGCAAGTTACAACGGCCGTTCACACTACGACTATGTAACAGAGTGGATTGTAAATATGTTGGAGGATGCTATCCGAAGCGGACTTCCCGATACCCGTACAAAAGATGTCAGCGAATGGGGACGTGCTACAACTGTCATAGCAAAAGCCCTGAAAGCACGTGTATTAATGTATGCAGCCTCCCCGCTATGGAACGGTAGTTTCCCTTACCCCGAATGGCAAAATAAAAATTTTGAGACTCCCGGTTATGGAAAAGAATTAGTCAGCAAAACCTATAGCAGAGAAAAATGGGTACGTGCCCAAAAAGCCTGTGAAGAGGCAATAGATGCTGCTCTAAGCAACGGAAACGACCTTTATAGGAATGAAGAAAAATATGCCGAACAGAATGTACCTCTACCTTACATTCCCGGTATTAATACATCCACACCGGAAGGGGAAGCATTTGCCAAAAAAGTACTTCTGATGCGATATGTCACCCAAATGAGACCCAGCGAAGGAAATAAAGAAATAATATGGGGATTGAACGCCACCGACGATAATTATATAGCTTCCATTCCGACACGTGTATTGAAGTTGAACGGTGGTAACTGGTATAGCGGATATAGTGGAATTTCACCTTTCCTCTATACAATAGAACATTTCTATACGAAGAACGGAAAACTTCCCGAAAAAGACGAAACATTCTACGCAAAAGAAGACTGGTTAAAAAGTGCAGGTATTTCCGACCGTGAAGATATCATAAATATTAATATAGCACGCGAACCACGCTATTATGCATGGATTGCATTCAACGGCGGTGATTTTTCGTCTACACTATGTGCCGGCCAACCTTTAAAATTAGAGTTAAGAAATGGAGAAAAGCAAGGATACAATCCTGAATTATTCAACAGAGACCATTGCGTAACAGGTTTCTTGTGCCAAAAGTATATCCAACCGAACCTGAATCTGTCGGCAAACAACAGTTGGAACCTGCAACATAAACCCAAACCACTCATCAGAATGGCTGAATTATACCTTAACCTGGCCGAATGCCAAGCTGCACTGGGTAATGATGATGCATTAGACAACCTGAATATCATACGCGAACGTGCAGGAGTACCCGCACTGACCAAAGAGGACATCAGCAAAGATATGACATTGATGGATTGGGTACGCAATGAACGCTTCATCGAATTATGGGGAGAAGGCCATCGTTACTTCGATATCCGTCGTTGGGTAGAGGGTCCTAAATATCTTGCTGCCGGAAAACGCGAAGGTCTGAATGCAGAAGCAAAGGTGAACCCCACTTTTGAGGAATATAACCAACGCGTGAAGGTTCCGCAACCGTATGTATGGGAAAACAGAATGTACATTGCTCCTGTATTCTACAATGAAGTGTACAAAAATCCTCAAATGGTACAGTCACCCGGTTATTAATTCATAAAACGTCTACAAACATGAAAAAAATATATTTATCATCCTTATTATTGGGATTATTAGCCATCAACACCGCTTGCGAAGATATTGATGAAAGTGCTATCTTCCAAGCTGATTTTCAGAAAATACTTATGCTGAAAACAAATGGAATAGTAGATTTAACCATTTACAAAACGGGCGAAAACTCTACTTACGAACTTTCAATTATGAAAAACGGTACTTCACCGGAAAAAACTGCGGAAGCTGTCATTTGTCCAATGAATAAAGAAGAACTGAAGGTTTACAATGAAACACGCGGTCTATCGCTTGAAGCATTACCGGAAAATTGCTATGAATTAGCCGGACAGGATATGTTTTTCAATGCTAACGAAAGATATAAAAAAGTCAATCTGACATTACATACAAACAACATTGATGAATTGGCTGATACAGAAAAAGATTATGTGATTCCGTTAATTCTAAAAAGTGAGACAGATTCGGTAAGCAGTGCACAGAATATACTGATTGTCAGACCTAATGTGATTATACCGTCTGTTACCTTTACAAAAAAAGGATTACAAGCTCAATATTGCGGTAAAGGTACGACCACTCTGACCATTCCGTTAGAACTGCAAATAGAGAATAAGTGGGATTTCACTTGTACAGTCGAAGTTGATGAGACTAAGGCTGGAAATCATCCTTTATTACAAAATGGATATACATTGGAAAACAATGGTGTAGTAACTTTCAGCAAAGGTAACAAAACCGCTAATCTGACCGTCACTGTCAACAGAACGGAGACTACTGAATTAGATATGAATACTTACGTACTTCCTTTGGTTTTGCAAAGCATCAGCCTTGAAACATTCCAAAAAGACAACGATGCTTACCTGTTAGGAGTAAATTCAAAATTCCCGTTGGAAGCAAGTATGCTATCTACCAATGCTCAAGAGCCCTCCGAAGGTCCATTGGCCAATGTATTAGATGGAAAGATAGGAACATTCTTCCATAGTGCATGGAGTGTTGCGGTAGAAGGAAAACATTATGTACAAGTCAACTTACCGAACACCATATCGTCATTTATGTTCTCTTATACCAACAGAGATTCTAATGGAAACGCCGCATTAGCATGGTTTGATGTCGAAACAAGCAATGACGGACAAACATTCACTCCACTTAAGTCATATGCCTGGGATGCCGATTCACTTCCCGGCGGAGGTGCGGAAGTGTTCAACTCTACCAAACTGGAAAGTACGTCTCCGTTTAAGAGCATACGTTTTATCTGCAAACAAAACTTTACAGGTGGTGCATTTTTCGTATGGAGTGAATTCAGTTTATACGCTCTGTAAGTTCTTTCTAATCTTTAAATAAACATATGCGAAATGAATAGTTATTCTATACAGGAAATACTATTCATTTCCTTTTAAAATGAAACGGAATGAAACTAATACACATTATATCCAAAACCATATTCTGCCTGTCACTTGTCATCCTGATAGCTTGCAAAGACGATAATAAAGCCAATGCAACAAATATCTTTGAAATAGCCAGTGAAACATTAAACAAAGAATTAGACAAATCAGCTACAAGTTTCAGCATACCAGTCACCACCACGCTTTCCGTCAAAGAATGGGAAGTGGTATATACAGATAAGTGGCTGACTGCATTTCCATCTGCTGACCACATAAATGTATCAATACAAGAAAATACCGGAGATAAAAGAACAGCAACCATCAATGTGATTTCTCCCATTCGTAAATATACAATTACTATTACCCAATATGGCTCTAACGACGTAGTTGTAGATGCAGATATTCAAATAAAACCTTATGGCGGAAAAGCAAGCGAATACCAACCGGGATACGGTATCGAAAAATCCTATGACGGAAAATTCACGATTGACGGAACAGAGTCACACTATCACAGTCTATGGAACAATACCCAACTTCCCGTAACATTGGAATACTATTTCAGAGGTGATACAGAAATAGACTATTTCATCTATTACACACGCTCTGGAAATGGAAATTTCGGAGAGGTAGAAGTTTATACTTCTACAGATGAAGGAAGAAAAAACTATACCCTGCAAGGTAGCTACGACTTCAAAATGCAAAATAATCCATCCAAAGTTTCTTTCAAAAACAGCATAAAAGCTACCGGAATCAAATTTGTTGTAAAAAGCGGATTGGGCAACTTTGTGAGTTGCGACGAAATGCAGTTCTTTAAAACAAACACCGATAAAACCCTCGAAAATAAGCTATTGACCGTATTTACAGACATAACCTGTACAGAATTGAAAAACGGAATAACCAATGAAGATATACAAGCATTGCCCAATAGTTATTTTATCCGCATTGCCGAAGCCTTAAAGAATAATACCTACGATGAATGGGAAAAGGAATTCCGCATACGCAACTACGAAGCATACAGCGATGTCAATATATGGGCAAACAAATTAATGACCAAGCATTACAGTTGCCTGGACAATCTGACAGGAATCTCCGTTGAACAAAACGATGAAATCATCGTTCTTGTAGGCGACACACACGGACAAGACGTATCTCTTCAATGCGTAGGAGAAGAAAGAACCAATTTCCTGGAAGATGCTCCCTATGTACAGACCGCCGCATCAGGTGATATCTACTACCTGAAACAAGGTGTCAACAAAATCACCATACGCAACCGTGGACAACTGTTCGTTATGTACAACTGCGACCTGACTTCCAAGCCTGCTCCCATAAAGATACACATTCCGTTGGGTAGTGGAAAAGTATCGGGTTTCTTCGACTTGAAAACGCACAAAACGGACGCCAAATATGCGGAACTACTGTCGAAAGCCACTGACAAATATTTCGGAGTAAAAGGAAATAACATCATCTTCTACTTCCACCGGACAAAAATGCTGGAACACGTGCGCAACAACATCCTTTCCGCCATCGAATTGTGGGACAACATCATCGGATGGGAACAAGAACTTATGGGTATCGACGACGTACGTCCGAGCCAGTTCAACAACCATCTCTTTGCCATCTCGCCGGAAGGTAGTTATATGTGGGCCTCCGATTACCGAATCGCATTCGTCTACACTTACTTAGGCAATATCCTGCTATACGACAACGTAATGGCCGCCGAAGACAATGCATGGGGCCCCGCCCACGAAATCGGACACATTCATCAAAAAGCCATCGACTGGGCAGGATGCACGGAATCGTCCAACAATTTGTTCTCAAACTTCATCATCTACAAATTAGGCAAATACAAATCACGCGGTAACGGACTGGTAGAGGTTGCCAACGCCAGATATCGCGACAAACAACTGTGGTATAACATGGGCGACGCCACCCACCAGGGCGAAGATACCGAAGTACATATGCGCATGAATTGGCAATTGTGGAATTATTACCACCGCTGCGGATATAAAACCGACTTCTGGCAAACACTCTTCAAACTTATGCGCGAAGAGGTGGGAGCAAGTTATGAGAACGACCCCGGACGCAAACAACTGGAATTCGCCAAGATGGCAAGTAAAGCTGCCAACGAAAATCTGACGGACTTCTTCGAGATGTGGGGATTCTTCGGAACGGTCAGCACCAATATCTCCCAATATGGAGACTTCCAATACACCGTCACCCAACCCATGATTGACGAAGCAAAAAGATTCATGGCGCAATACCCACAGCCGAAACACGCTTTCCAATACATCGAGGACAGAAAGAAAAGTGAGTTCCCCACCAACGATTACCGTTACAACGAAGTCGGAGATGTAGGGTACTACACACAATTCCAAAACAATGTAAAAATCACGAAAGCAATAAGCGCCACCATCTCCGGCAATGCGGTCAGCATTCAAAACGGAGAAGAAGCTGTTGCGTTTGAAGTACGCGAAAGAAGCGAGAACGGAAAAATCCTCTATTTCTCCAACTCCTTCACATTCGATGTTCCGGCATCCATCTCCATGACAAATGCGAAAGTATTTGCCGTGCAGGCAGACGGAAAACGAGTGCCCCTCAACTAAGAAATATAAACTTAACACTGCAAATTACTTGTTGTTGCCCCCCATATGCAACAACAAGTAATTTTGCAAACCTTGTTATATATGGATATTCGGCCTGCAACACGAATAAAAGTAAAATTATTGTCTACAGATACACGTTATTGTCTAATTAATTACTATTTTTGACCCATCAAATGAGAAACGACAAATAACCCCCTATTTCAAAATTTTAATTTTAAAAAACATGATGAAAAAGTTATTCACAGTCGCAGCACTTGGCCTTTTATTAACTTGCCACATTAGCTGCACCTCACAGCAAAAAACTCAGGAAGCTTTTGCACCAATCAAAGTAGAAACCCCTGCCCGCCCAGCCGGTCAAGAGGATGTAATCCAACTTGTTGCTCCCAAAATTGATACCGTACGTGTCGGTTTCATCGGACTGGGAATGCGTGGTCCCGGTGCCGTAGCACGCTGGACACACATCCCGGGAACTAAAATCATAGCTTTATGCGATCTTGCTCCCGAGCGTGTAGAGAAATCACAGGAAATTCTGAAAAATGCCGGACTGCCCGAAGCTGCATCTTACAGCGGTTCGGAAGATGCATGGAAACAACTTTGCGAACGTGAAGACATCGACCTCGTATATATCGCAACAGACTGGAAACATCATGCGGAAATGGGCGTGTATGCTATGGAACACGGCAAGCACGTGGCTATCGAAGTGCCTGCTGCAATGACACTGGACGAAATCTGGCAATTAATCAATACGTCTGAAAAGACCCGTAAGCACTGTATGCAGTTGGAAAACTGTGTATATGACTTCTTCGAACTGACTTCTCTGAACATGGCACAACAAGGTGTATTCGGTGAAGTGCTCCATGTAGAAGGTGCTTATATCCACAACCTGGAAGACTTCTGGGGTACATACTGGAACAATTGGCGTATGGACTACAACCACAAATTCCGTGGCGACGTTTACGCTACTCACGGTATGGGTCCGGCTTGCCAATTACTTGACATCCACCGTGGCGACCGCATGAAGACTTTAGTGGCAATGGATACAAAAGCTGTTAACGGTCCGGCTTATATCAAGAAACAGACAGGCGAAGAGGTGACCGATTTCCAGAACGGTGACCAGACTTCAACTTTGATCCGCACCGAAAACGGCAAGACCATGTTGATTCAACACAACGTAATGACTCCCCGCCCCTACAGCCGTATGTATCAGATAGTAGGTGCAGACGGTTACGCAAGCAAATATCCGACTCAGGAATACTGTCTGAGACCGTCACAAGTGAAATCGGACGATGTGCCCAACCACGAAAACCTGAACGCACACGGTTCCGTACCTGCCGATGTAAGAAAAGCCCTAATGGATAAATACAAACACCCCATCCACGTAGAACTGGAAGAGACTGCCAAGAAAGTAGGTGGTCACGGTGGTATGGACTTTATCATGGATTATCGCCTAGCATACTGCCTGCAGAATGGTCTGCCGTTGGATATGGACGTTTATGACCTTGCAGAATGGTGCTGTATGGCCGAACTTACCCGCCTTTCTATCGAAAACAATTCAGCTCCGGTTGAAGTTCCCGATTTCACCCGCGGCGGATGGAACAAGGTAAAAGGCTACCGTCACGCTTTTGCAAAATAATAGAATAGAATTTTCCTTTTTTTACACGAACACTACGAACCAATCCGGCTTTCTCCCAAAGCCGGATTATTCATAGGTTCGTGTTCGAACATTTTATAGAACATCATAATCGCATTTATGAAAACAGCTATTCCAAGGCCTTCCAAGCAAAGCATTATCCGCGAAGCTAAAGATTATGTAATGATTGCCATCGGCATGATTTTATACGGCATCGGCTGGACAGTTTTCCTGCTTCCTAATGATATCACTACCGGGGGAGTACCGGGCATTGCTTCTATCGTATATTGGGCTACCGGCTTCCCTGTGCAATATACGTATTTTACTATCAATTTCTTCCTGCTGCTACTGGCGCTCAAACTGCTCGGTTTGAAATTCTGCATCAAAACTATTTTTGGAGTATTCACCCTGACCTTTTTCTTATCTGTCATACAGAAATTGGCAGCAGGTATCAGCCTTCTTCACGACCAGCCTTTTATGGCATGCGTTATCGGAGCATCCTTCTGTGGCGGTGGTATCGGGGTGGCCTTTTCGGCCAACGGAAGTACCGGCGGCACTGACATTATAGCGGCCATTATTAACAAATACCGGGATGTCACATTAGGGAGAGTTGTATTAATTTGTGATATGATTATTATAGTATCCAGTTATTTTGTCTTAAAAGACTGGGAAAAAGTAGTGTATGGATTTGCAACTCTCTATATTTGCAGTTTTGTACTCGATCAGGTAGTGAATAGCGCCCGGCAGTCCGTACAGTTTTTCATTATATCCAATAAATATCAGGAAATAGGAAAACGAATCAATGAATATCCGCACCGGGGAGTTACAATTATCAATGCAACGGGGTTCTACACCGGACGAGAACAGAAAATGATGTTTGTATTGGCCAAGAAGCGGGAATCTACCATTATCTTCCGGCTGATAAAAGACATCGACCCGAAAGCCTTTGTTTCACAAAGTGCTGTCATCGGAGTTTACGGAGAAGGATTTGACCATATTAAAGTGAAATAAAAAAGAATGAGAAACCAATATTGAAAAACATGAAATTTCGATCGTACCCCCTCCTATTAACTAACATTTTTATGGGAATATTTTCCCTGGTGACAACCAATACCATAGCTGATAATGCCCAGAAGCCATATTGGCAAGACATGCAGGTGGTAGCAGTCAACAAAGAATATCCCCGTTCTTCGTTTATGACGTATGATAACCGGAACGATGCCATGAGCGGCAAATTTGAACGGAGCAAATACTACCGGTTACTAAACGGAACATGGAAGTTTTACTTTGCAGATTCTTACAAGGATCTTCCCGACAACATTACCGACCCGAATACCAGTACGGACTCATGGTATGATATTCAGGTACCCGGCAACTGGGAAGTACAGGGACATGGAGTAGCCATCTATACAAACCACGGCTACGAATTCAAGGCTCGTAACCCGCAGCCGCCCATCTTACCGGAAGCTAATCCCGTTGGTGTATATCGCCGCGACATCGACATTCCTGCCGATTGGGACGGACGGGATATTTATCTGCATCTGGCAGGAGCCAAATCAGGCGTATATGTATATATCAACGGCAAGGAAGTAGGATATAGCGAAGATTCAAAGAATCCTGCCGAGTTCTTAATCAATCCGTATGTAAAACCGGGCAAGAACGTGCTTACGTTGAAGATTTTCCGTTGGAGTACAGGTTCTTATCTCGAATGTCAGGACTTCTGGCGTATCAGCGGTATTGAACGTGACGTGTTTGTCTATTCACAACCCAAAGCTGCCCTTAAAGACTTCAGAGTAACATCAACCTTGGATGACAGTTACAAGAATGGTATTTTTGACTTGAACGTAGACTTGAGAAACCATAAAAAAGAAGCAGCCAATCTAACATTAGTTTATGAATTATTGGACGCTCAAGGAAAAGTCATCGCTACCGAAGAGAAAACAGCCTATATCCCTACCGATGAAGTACGTACACTCTCTTTCGATAAAAAACTGGCAGATGTAAATACATGGACATCCGAACATCCGAACCTGTATAAATTACTGATGACAGTAAAAGAGAATGGAAAAGTAAAAGAAATTATTCCTTTCAATGTCGGTTTCCGCCGTATTGAGATTAAACCGATCGAACAGAAAGCCGCCAACGGTAAACCATATGTCTGCCTGTTTATCAACGGACAGCCATTAAAACTGAAAGGCGTAAATATCCATGAGCATAATCCTGCGACAGGACACTATGTAACAGAAGAACTGATGCGCCGTGACTTTGAGTTAATGAAACAGCACAACTTAAACAGTGTACGTCTTTGCCACTATCCGCAAGATCGCCGTTTCTACGAACTCTGTGATGAATATGGACTGTATGTATATGATGAAGCGAACATCGAAAGCCATGGTATGTATTACGATCTCCGTAAAGGCGGCTCGTTGGGCAACAACCCGGAATGGCTGAAACTTCATATGGATCGTACCATCAATATGTTCGAACGCAATAAGAATTATCCCAGTGTCACATTCTGGTCGTTAGGTAACGAAGCCGGAAACGGATATAACTTCTATCAAACATATCTGTGGCTGAAAGAAGCGGATAAGAATATTATGGCTCGTCCTGTAAACTATGAGCGTGCCCAATGGGAATGGAACACTGATATGTACGTTCCCCAATATCCGGGTGCTGACTGGTTGGAGAATATAGGCAAGAACGGCAGCGACCGTCCTATAGCTCCTTCCGAATATGCGCACGCTATGGGTAACTCCACCGGAAACCTGTGGGGACAATGGCAGGCAATCTATAAATATCCGAATCTTCAGGGCGGATACATCTGGGACTGGGTAGATCAAGGTATCCTTCAGAAAGATAAGAACGGAAGAGAGTATTGGGCTTATGGTGGCGACTTTGGTGTAAATATGCCTAGTGATGGCAACTTCCTTTGCAACGGTCTTGTAAACCCCGACCGCGGTCCGCATCCGGCAATGGCCGAGGTGAAGTATGTACATCAGAATGTAGGGTTTGAAGCGACAGACGCCGCATCCGGCAAATTTAAGATTACCAACCGCTTCTACTTTACAAACCTGAAAAAGTACCAGATTCATTATAATGTCGTTGCTAATGGCAAGAATATAAGAGGTGGAAAAGTATCTTTGGATATTGCTCCGCAAGCATCCAAAGAGTTTGCAGTACCGGTAAATGGATTGAAAGCCCAACCGGGAACTGAATATTTTGTCAACTTCAGTGTGACAACGACAGAACCGGAACCTCTGATTCCTGTCGGATATGAAATTGCATACGACCAGTTCCAACTTCCTATCCATGCTGAGAAAGGAACGTATAAGGTGAGTGGCCCCGCATTGAATACATCTACACAAGGAGATGAATTGATAGCCTCATCCTCAAAAGTGAACTTTGTATTTAACAAGAAAAGCGGATTGGTTACTTCTTACAAAGTAGACGGAACAGAGTATTTCAAAGATGGATTTGGTATTCAACCTAACTTCTGGCGTGCTCCCAATGACAATGATTACGGAAACGGTGCTCCCAAACGTTTGCAGGTCTGGAAACAATCGAGCAAGAATTTCCATGTGACAGATGCCAGCATGACTACGGAAAATAAAGTCGTTTCATTGAAAGTGACTTATTTATTGGCTGCCGGCAATCTATATGTCGTGACTTATAAGATTTATCCGAGTGGAGCGGTGAATGTAAACGCTACGTTTACCTCTACGGATATGCAAGCTGCCGAAACAGAAGTGTCCGAAGCCACCCGCATGGCTACCTTCACCCCAGGAAGTGGTGCTGCCCGCAAAGCTGCTTCCAAACTGGAAGTTCCCCGTATCGGTGTGCGTTTCCGCTTGCCTGCCAAGATGAATAACGTACAGTACTTCGGCCGTGGCCCGGAAGAAAACTACATTGACCGCAATCATGGTACACTTGTCGGAGTCTACAAAACTACGGCTGACAAGATGTATTTCAACTACGTTCGCCCACAGGAAAACGGACATCATACGGATACTCGCTGGATTGCCTTGTCACCCGACAAAGGCAGCGGACTGGCTATTGTGGCCGACAGTCTTGTCG
This sequence comes from uncultured Bacteroides sp., assembly GCA_947574505.1. Classification (GTDB taxonomy): domain Bacteria; phylum Bacteroidota; class Bacteroidia; order Bacteroidales; family Bacteroidaceae; genus Phocaeicola. Next base: position 15,805 of record CANPJW010000046.1, read on the forward strand.
GATTCAATGCTTTGCGCAATTCTATTGAGGATTTCGACTCGGAAGAAGCACTGCCCCACCCTTACCAATGGAATAACTTCAGTCCGGAAGAGGTTGCCAACCATGATGAGCAAGCTGCCCGCAACGTATTGCGAAGAATGCACCACGTCAATGACATCACTCCAAGAGATTTTGTGGAAGTTTGCGTGGATATGAAACAACAAGGAGTCGGTGGTTATGACAGTTGGGGAGCACACCCGGAACCTTTCCATCAGATTCCTGCCAACCGCGAATACAACTGGGGATTCACCCTGGTTCCTGTTCGCTCGGCCGGTCAAGCTAATGAAGCTGCCAAATATGAGTATCAATAACCTTAGTATAAATTTTAAAGAAAAGACCCATGAAAGATTTATCTAGCATTGTAGCTAAATTCAAAGTCCAAGGCACAGTAGAAGAAATCAAGCCGTTAGGAGCAGGACTTATCAATGACACCTACAAAGTAAACACAAAAGAATCAGACGCTCCCGACTACGTTTTGCAACGCATCAACCATGCTATCTTCCAGAATGTAGAAATGCTTCAATCCAATATTGCTGCTGTCACAGGACATATCCGTAAGAAACTGACAGAAGCGGGAGAGTCGGATATCGACCGTAAAGTCTTGTCTTTCGTTGAAACAGAAGAAGGTAAGACTTATTGGTTTGACGGTGACAACTACTGGCGTGTTATGGTATTCATCCCACGTGCCAAGACTTATGAAACCGTAAATCCCGAATATTCAAACTATGCCGGAGAAGCTTTCGGTAACTTCCAGGCTATGCTGGCAGATATACCTGAGACTTTGGGTGAGACTATCCCCGACTTCCACAATATGGAATTCCGTCTGAAACAACTGCGTGACGCCGTTGCCGCCAATGCTGCCGGACGAGTGGCTGAAGTGCAATATTTCCTGGACGAAATAGAAAAACGTGCAGACGAAATGTGCAAAGCTGAACGCTTATACCGCGAAGGCAAACTGCCCAAACGAGTATGCCATTGTGACACAAAAGTGAATAATATGATGTTCGATGAAGATGGCAAGGTGCTTTGTGTCATCGACCTGGATACGGTTATGCCCAGCTTTATATTCTCAGATTACGGTGACTTCCTTCGTACGGGAGCCAACACCGGTGATGAAGATGACAAAGACCTTGACCGCGTAAACTTCAATATGGAAATATTCAAAGCATTTACGAAAGGCTATCTGAAAGGTGCCAAGTCATTCCTGACACCGATTGAGATAGAAAATCTTCCTTATGCTGCGGCTTTATTCCCATATATGCAATGCGTACGCTTCCTTGCCGATTATATCAACGGAGATACTTACTACAAGATTAAATATCCGGAACATAATCTGGTTCGCACCAAGGCACAATTCAAACTACTTCAAAGCGTAGAAGCACACACACCGGAGATGGTGGCATTCATCAATGAATGCTTAAAGAGCTAAGAATAAAAAACAGAGAGAGTGGAGAGTTTATTTAATAAAAGCTCCATGCTCCCAACGATAAACAATAGGACGGCAGAGAAACGTTTTCAGTTTTTCCGCCGTTTCTTTTGACATATAGTCGGGCGTAGTAAGTGTAACGGTCAGGTCTGTATTCTCCTTGTTGAAATCGGCTTTCATCAAGAGTATGTCTGCCGGACGGCGTGCTTCGTCAAAGGCATATATACTTGTACTTGTGGAATCCGGCGTGTTCAGGAAATCATTCATTGTGGGCAAAGTGATGAACTGAGACTCAGCAAGCGGTTTCCAGTCCGTCGTATAAAAACGGATACTGCTATCACAGGCAGGAGCACAAGCTGTAGATATTGTACAGATAATATTCGTTGTATCGTTCAACACAAGCACTTTCATCTGCCACGTAGTTTGCGGAGAGATTTGCATACGGATATAGTCCTTGCCAAGCTCCGTCATTTCGGATTTCTTTCCAAAACGATTTTCCACTAGTGCTTTCATTTTGCTTTCCAGAAAATCGACACAATCGGCACGATTCACTTTAGTCAGCAAGGGACTCAAAGAGTCTGGCATATTCACAAACAAAGTTTTAGCCTCTTGTGCGTGCAGGGAAGTCAGGGAAAATAACCCGACAACCGAAAAAAATATAGCAATACAAAGTTTATTTATTTTCATATCAATCTTATTTAGTCCCCAAATATAAGAATATCATTCCGATTAACACCAGTATAAGGTCAATCGCCTTGCTTTTTAAATTCTTTTCACGGAAGAAAAGAGCCCCGAAAACGAAAGAAACGATGACACTTCCGCGGCGAACCATCGAAACGATAGAAATCATAGAATCCTCATAACTCAGCGCATAAAAGTAGGCAAAGTCTGCTGACGAAAGGAAAACAGAAATCAGAATAATCGTCCAGTCCCAACGAAACGCAGTGGTGTACTTTCTCTTCGGCCACCAAAGCAGCAACAAAATAGGACACATGATAAAAACCTGATAAACATTATACCAGGACTGCACCAGCATCGGATTCAACGACTTCATCAGATACTTATCGTACAATCCGCTGATAGCCCCTGTTATCGCAGCCAATACAATAAAAAATATCCATCTGTTATGTTTAAAATCAATCCCCTCTTTCTTTCCCGAACGACTCAGCATGAAAAAGGAGACAATAGCCAGCATCACACCAATCCATTGATAAAGATTCAACCGTTCGCCAAACACAAGCATAGCTCCGACAAGTACCATTACCGGGCGGGTGGCATTAATCGGCCCTACGATGGTAATAGGCAAATGCTTCATCCCGAAATAACCGAATATCCATGAGGACAACACGATGAACGACTTGATAATAATATATTTATGCTGTTCCCATCCCGCAACCGGGACATTGAATACCGTTCCTTCCAATACGGCAGGTTGAAATACAGAAAGCAGAATAAACGGCAGAAAGATGAGACTGGAAAAGAAAGTGTTCAAAAACAGAACGGGCAGTACCGCATTGTCTTTCAGCGATTTTTTTTTGAATACATCATAAAATCCCAGCAAAGTAGCTGAGAGAAATGCTAATAATAACCACATGAGGATATTTACTATTTTAGGGTTTACTATTTATTACTTTCAAATATACTTTCGGGGTATTCCACATTTACCAGGAAAAGAGCATTTCCTGGTGCAGAAGTACCCGCTTTGCCACGATCCTGCTGTTCAATGACCTTACGGAACCCTTCGATAGAAAGTTTACCACGCCCCACTTCAAGAAGAGTGCCCACTATAGCACGTACCATATTCCGTAAAAAACGGTCGGCACGGATAGTAAATACCCAGGTGGAATCATCTTCCTGTGTCCATTCGGCATGAGTGATATGACAAATATTCGTTTTTACATCCGTATGCAATTTGCTGAAACTCGTAAAGTCGGTATATTCCAAAAGGGTACGTGCCGCCTCATTCATCCGCTCATAATCCAATTGATTGTAAACACGGCAACGGTATTGCCGGTTAAAAGGATATTTCGCCGTTGTCACATAATACTTATACGTTCTGGCAGTTGCGTCAAAACGCGCATGTGCATCCGGCCGGACCCGGCAAACCCGATAAACGGAAATATCCGGAGGGAGCAGACGATTCAACTTATCTGTGACGGAATCCGTATCCAGCAACTCTTCAAATTCAAAATGGGCGACCATCAAAGAAGCATGCACTCCCGCATCTGTCCGCCCAGCCCCTATCACCTCTATTTCATGACGCAGGAAAGTGGACAATGCTTTCATCAAACATTCCTGCACACTAATTCCGTTCGGTTGAATCTGCCAACCGTGATAGTTGGTTCCGTCATAAGCCAAATAAATAAAATACTTTTGCACGCTAATTCCTTTTTTTAGGTTTTTTGCGTGCAAAAGTAGTCATTTTATCCCATTTATCTTTGTATAATCCGCACAAACCTGTATATTTGGGGAACAATACATATAATTCACTAACAGTACAAAATTATGAGCAATACTACTTTTCTCATTATTGCCCTTGTCACAACAGGCATTTTTGTAATTCAATTTATTCTATCAATCTTTTTTGGAGACATGGATGCAGATGTGGACGTAGATGCCGACATCAGTAGCGTAGTTTCTTTTAAAGGGCTCACCCATTTTGGTATCGGTTTCGGCTGGTACATGTACTTGGCAGGCAACACGGAAATCCAAAGCTATATCATCGCCATCCTGATTGGACTCTTCTTTGTTTTCGCCGTGTGGTTCCTTTATAAAAAAGCTTATCAACTGCAACAAGTAAACCGCTCCGAGCAGACCGACCAGCTTGTGGGACGGGAATGTGTAATCTATTTCAAACAAAGTGACAGCAAATATACTGTACAGACCACCCGGGACGGAGCCATGCGCGAAGTAGACGTCATCTCCGAATCCGGAAAAGCATACCAGACTGGCGACAGAACAATGATCACCAGCTACAAAGACGGAACACTATTCATTCAATAACTATTCAAATACACAATTTTATGACACAAGAAATGTTAACCATGGCTGCTATATTAGTGGCAGTCATCCTACTTACTTTTATTGGTATCCTTTCGCGCTACCGCAAATGTAAGAGTGATGAAGTCCTCGTTGTATATGGTAAAACAGGAGGAGATAAAAAGTCGGCAAAGCTATATCATGGTGGTGCGGCTTTTGTATGGCCGATTATTCAGGGATACGAATTCCTGTCCATGAAACCAATGCAGATCGAATGTAAACTGACCGGTGCACTATCCGCTCAAAACATTCGTGTAGATGTGCCGACTACCATCACTGTAGCTATCAGCACCGATCCCGAAGTGATGCAAAACGCTGCTGAACGTATGCTGGGATTAACGATGGATGACAAGCAGAACTTAATTACCGATGTTGTATATGGTCAGATGCGTATGGTGATTGCCGATATGACTATCGAAGAATTGAATTCAGACCGAGATAAGTTCCTGGCCAAAGTGAAAGACAACATCGATACCGAACTTCGCAAATTCGGTTTGTATCTGATGAACATCAACATCAGTGACATTCGCGACGCTGCCAACTACATTGTCAACTTAGGTAAGGAAGCTGAAAGTAAAGCACTGAACGAAGCACAGGCTAACATCGAAGAACAGGAAAAGCTGGGTGCTATCAAAATTGCCAACCAGATAAAGGAACGCGAAACGAAAGTAGCGGAAACCCGCAAAGACCAGGATATTGCTATTGCGGAAACTAAAAAACTACAGGAAATTTCCGTTGCAAATGCAGATAAAGACAGAATCTCACAAGTAGCCATTGCCAATGCAGAAAAAGAATCACAAGTAGCAAAGGCTGAGGCTGAAAAGAGTATCCGTATCGAGCAGGCAAATACAGAAAAAGAAAGCCGCGTTGCCGAATTAAACTCGGATATGGAAATCAAACAGGCGGAAGCTGCCAAGAAAGCTGCCATCGGACGAAATGACGCACAGAAAGAGGTAGCACTTTCCAATGCAGAACTGGCGGTAACACAAGCCAATGCCGATAAGCAAGCAGGTGAAGCTGCCGCAAAATCAGAGGCTGCCATACAAACTGCACGCGAAATTGCACAAAAGGAAGTGGAAGAAGCTAAGGCACGGAAAGTAGAATCTTCATTGAAGGCTGAAAAGATTGTTCCGGCAGAAATCGCCAGACAGGAAGCTATCCTGCAAGCAAATGCCATCGCTGAAAAGATTACCCGCGAAGCGGAAGCACGCGCAAAGGCTACTTTAGCACAAGCCGAAGCGGAAGCAAAAGCTATCCAAATGAAACTGGAAGCCGAAGCGGAAGGTAAGAAACGGTCATTGCTTGCTGAAGCGGAAGGTTTCGAAGCAATGGTAAGAGCAGCCGAATCGAATCCGGCTATCGCTATCCAATATAAGATGGTAGACCAATGGAAGGAAATCGCCGGCGAACAGGTGAAGGCGTTCGAACACATGAACTTAGGAAATATCACTGTATTCGACGGCGGAAACGGCAGTACAAGTAATTTCCTGAATACATTAGTAAAAACAGTAGCTCCGAGCCTTGGCGTATTAGACAAGCTTCCTATCGGTGAAACAGTGAAAGGTATTATCAATCCGGAAAGCAAAACGGAGGAAAAGCCTACAACAAAAACGGAAGAGAAAAAGGATAAGAAATAATCCTGCTCCAACAATAATATGAGGGTGTGTCGAAACGATGCATCCTCTTTTTTGTATAAACAAAGCCCCGAC